>NZ_BAABJP010000007.1:0-538999 GCF_039543365.1 Actinospineispora eucalypti | reverse complement strand
CCCTGCCCGCCCCGCCCTGCCCGCCGTCGGTGGCCTCCCCCGATCGGCGGCGGCTGGTGACACGCATCGGTGTACCTGAGTTACCTAAAGAGTGTTGTGTGACTTCTGGGGCGGGTGAAGACTCGTGTGCGATGGTAATGATCTCCAATGCTCGAGGAGCTTCAGACGCGCGAAGAATGGTCGGCCGGGATCTGCTCCCTGGTGGCCGACGAACTCCACCGGGGCGCCAACCGGGGCCTGCTCACCCGCGCCGAAGCCCATCAGCTTGCCTCTCGGTTCCTGATACTCATTGACCAGGCGCTGGATCTGCCGTCGATTCGATTGAACGGGCCGCTCGGCGGCCAACCCGATTGGGTCGCGCCTTAACCTCGGAGAACGTCCCGAAGTTTCAGATCGGTAACGCCCGTTTCGGCTTCCCGCGGATGGCCTCGGGCAATCAATCTCACACCTAAAGCAATTTCAGCTTGACCCGGGCCGTCCGGCCGACGCAACTCGTCATCGGCCACCGGCGACCGGACGTCCGAGGCCAGGCACTCCCGCGACCGGGCACCGGAGCAGGACGCCCGCGCGCCGGCTCGTCCCACCACCCCTTCCAGCCCCAACAGCCACGGAGCTAACGCGGTTAACGCGGCTGGACCTCCGCCATCTCCATCCAGTCCTCCCCCGGCACCTCCACATTGACGATCTGAGGATTGCGGATAACCGCATCCGGGAACCAGGACATCGCGGCCCGGAAATGATCCGAGTTCACGTGTGCACTGCCCGCTTCGCCATCCCGGAAAGCTTCACAGAGAACGAACTGGTGCGATTCTTCAACGCTCTTCGACCATTCAAAGAAGATGTTCCCCGGCTCGGCCCGAGTGGCCGTCGTGAAATCGTTTACCCTCTCCAACCAGTTCTCGCTGTACTCCGGCTTGAGCGTGAACTTAACCACGATAAAGATCATTTCCTGCCTTTCGTCGGGCGTGCCGGGTGATTGGTCGACGGGTATCGTCGAGGCCATCATGCACCTGATCATCGCCGGCAGCGGAGACGCGTTCGGATCGGGCGGGCGGTTCCAGACCTGTATCGCGGTCGCCGAGGACGAGGACGCGCCGCCCAACCTGCTGATCGACTGCGGGGCGACCAGCCTCACCGCGCTCCGCCAGCAGGGCATCGACCCGAACCTGATCGACACCGTGGTGCTCAGCCACCTGCACGGAGACCACTTCGGCGGCCTGCCGTTCCTAAGTACTGGACGGCCAGTTCCGCCGGCGCACGCGCGACCTGACCGTGCTCGGGCCACCCGGCACGACCGAGCGGCTGGACCTCGCGATGGAGACACTTTTCCCCGGCTCCACCGCGGTCACCAGGCGATTCCAGGTGCACGTCCGCACACACGGGACTTCGCGTCCGACCGACGCCGGCGCCGCGCGGGTCAGCGCGCACGAGGTCCGGCACGCCTCCGGTGCCCCCGCCTACGGGGTGCGGGTCGGCCTGGGCGGGCGCACGGTCGCCTACTCCGGAGACACCGAGTGGACCGACGCGCTGCTCGAGCTGTCCTCGGGAGCCGACCTTTTCCTCGCGGAGGGCTACAGCCCGCGCCCG
The DNA here is from genome assembly GCF_039543365.1 of Actinospineispora eucalypti. Taxonomy (NCBI): domain Bacteria; kingdom Bacillati; phylum Actinomycetota; class Actinomycetes; order Pseudonocardiales; family Pseudonocardiaceae; genus Actinospineispora; species Actinospineispora eucalypti. Next base: position 537,412 of record NZ_BAABJP010000007.1, on the reverse strand, counting down.
GTGCGCTGGCACCTCGACCTGGAGAGCCTTACCGCAAACCGCGAACGATTCGACTGCGGCGCGATCGCACTCACTCACCTCTCCCCCTCCGCGCTCGAACTGGATCTGCGCGATTGGGAAGTTGCCCACGACGGGCTGCGTCGCACGGTCTAGCCGACGGATCCTCACCGGGTTGCGCGCCACATTTTCCGTTATTCGGTGCACGCGCCACGCCGCCCGGAGGCCCATCGTTAGGATCCAATCGAAACCAAATAGGCTTGGCCGCGCAAATAGCTGGATACCCGCGCAGTCATATGCTATAACAAACTATGATTGCCGTAATGCCGCCTTGGAGACGAGATGCCTGAATCCGCGTTCGTTCACGAGGTCACGACCGAGTCGGTCGCTGACCGGGTGACGTCCGAGATTCGGCGCGCCATCCTCGGCGGCCGGTTGCGTCCGGGCCAGGAGTTCTCGCTGCGCACCATCGCCGCGCAGCTGGGGGTGAGCTTCATCCCGGTGCGCGAGGCGCTGCGCAGCCTGGAGGCCGAGGGCCTGCTGATGACCCGCCGGGGGCGCAGCGCCACCGTGGCTCCGCTGGACGGCGACGAGCTGCGCGGGATCTGCGGTCTCCGCCAGCGGGTCGAACCGGAACTGGCCGCGCGCTCCGGTTCCGCTGTCGACGAGGCGCATCTCGACCTGCTGCGGCCGAGGCTGGAGCGGTGCACGGACCGGGCACTCAGCCCGGACGCACGGTATGACGAGTACCACGCCATCTACTTCGACCTGCTCCGCACGTCGGCCACCGACTGGGAGATGCGGGTGACGCAGATGCTCGCTCGGGCCATCGAGCGCTACGTGCGGGCCGGGCGGGGAGAGATCGACCACTCCTCGCAGGTACCCACCGAACTCATCGTGGCGCTGCGTGAGCTGATCGCCGCCGCCGGCACCAACGACCCGGAAAAGATCCGCGCCACGGCGAGCGACCTGGTGGACCTCGGCGCACGGATCGCCGGGGAGAGCCTGGCCCGCGTGCGACAGGCCTGAACCGAACGTTGACAGGTTCTCGCGCGGGTCGCCATGATCGGCGACCATGCGGACCACGACCGATCTCCCGCTCTCGGTGGACGACATCACGCCGAGCTGGCTGACCCGGGCCCTGCGCGCGGGCGGCGACCCGGACGTAACCGTGCGCGAGCTGGCCGTCACCGGCGTCGTCTGGGGCACCGCGACCAAGGTGCTGCTGCGGGCCGACTACGCCGCCGGTGGGACCCGCCACCCCGAGCGGCTCTGCGTAAAGGGCGGGTTCGTCCCCGAGCTTCGCGCGATCATGGCCCCGGGTTACCGCACCGAGGCCCGGTTCTACCGCGAGATCGCGCCCCAACTGGACCAGGGCCTCCCCCGCTGCTGGTTCGCCGGCGAGGACGGTGAACAGGGCGTCGTCATCCTGGACGACCTCGCCGCCCGGGGCGCGCGGTTCCGCGACGCCCGCGAGCCGCTCACCGTGGACCAGGCGGCGGCCGCGCTGGAGGTGCTGGCCAGCTGGCACCGCCGGCGGGACATCGCCGTGCCGTGGCGGACCGCCGCGCCGCACCTGCGGGCCATGGTCGGAGGACTGCTCACCCCGGCGCACTGGGACACCTACATCGGCCAGACCACCGGCGGCCCGGTGCTGGACGTGCTCGACGACCGCGAGCGGGTCGGCCGCGCGTTCGGGGCGCTGTGGGCCAGCGAGGACGCCGGCCCCCAGTCGTTGACCCACGGGGACGCCAACCTCACCAACGTCTACCTGGACGCGGCCGGCTCACCCCGGTTCCTGGACTGGCAGTTCGCCGGCCTGGGGGACGCCTACCACGACGTCGCCCTGTTCCTCATCGGCGCACTGTCCGTGGAGGACCGGCGCGCGCACGAGCAGCCGCTGCTGCGGGCCTACCTGGCCGCGCGGGCGGACACCGCCGAGACGTTCGACGAGGCGTGGACCGCCTACCGCCGCCACCCGCTGCACGGCGCGGTGTACGCGCTGACGCCGGAGGAGATGCAGCCCTCCGCGATCCGTGCGGCCCTGGCCGACCGCTTCGCCCAGGCCGCCCTGGACCTGGACACCTACCGCCTGCTCGGGGCCTGACGGTGGCCCGTCTGCCCACCCGGCTGGAGGAGATCACCGCCGACTGGCTCACCCAGGCCCTGCGCCGGCGAGCGCCGGGGACCGAGGTGCGGTCGGTGGAGATCGACGCGCCGATCTGGGGAACCGCGACCAAGGCCTTCCTACGGGTGGACTACCGGCACCGGAGCCCGGACGGCCCGCCGGAGGCGCTGTGCCTCAAGGGCGGCTTCGACGACGGCATGCGCGCGGTGGCCGGGCTGGGCTACCGCATCGAGTCGATGTTCTACCGCGACATCGCGCCCACCCTCGGCGACGCGGTCCCCCGGTGCTGGTACGCCGAGGAGGACGAGGCCGGCAACCAGGGCCTGGTGATCGTGGACGACCTCCGCGCGGCCGGCGCGCGCTTCGGCAGCCCCGACGACCACTACGGCGTGGACCAGGTGTCGGCGGCGCTGGAGACCCTGGCCGGGCTGCACGGCGCCAGCTGGGACCGGGCGGGGCCGGGCGCCCTGCGCTGGCTCAGCGTCGGCTCGCGGCTGTTCCGGCCGGTGGTCCGCGGCTTCCTGAGCCCCGCGCACTGGGCGGCCTACATCGAGCTGGAGCAGACCCGCTCCTTCGACGACGCGCTGCGGGACCGCGAGCGGGTGGAGCGCGCGGTGTACCGCCTGTGGGGGCTCGACGACGCCGACGTGCTCGCGGTCTCCCACGGCGACCCGCACCCGCGCAACACCTACCTGCTCGACGACGGCCGGTTGCGGTTCCTGGACTGGCAGACCACCTGCCTGGCGCCATGGGCCGACGACCTCGCGTACTTCCTGGTCGGCATCCTGGATATCCCCGGCCGGCGCGAACACGAGACCTCGCTGTTGCGCCACTACCTCGGCGCGCTGGCGGCGGCCGGCGGCCCTTCCCTGGGTTTCGACGACGCCTGGCTGGCCTACCGCCGCCACCACCTGCACGGCCTGATGTTCGCCCTGTGCGGGCCGGAGATGCAGCCGCCCGAGGTCTGCACCGTCATGGGCGACCGCTACGCCACCGCCGCCATCGACCACGAAACCCTCAGCACCCTCGAGCAGACCGCGTGAGTCCGGGTGCACGAGAAGCGGGACGGCACCCTCTCCCGTGATCGGGATCGGGTGCCGTTTGTGCTGTTCAGGCGGTACAGAGCGGGCGACGGGAATCGAACCCGCGTAGCCAGTTTGGAAGACTGGGGCTCTACCATTGAGCTACGCCCGCGTGACGCGTTGTGCGACGGTGCCCAGCGTAACCCAGCCGCCGTGGGTAGCGTCCTGTGGCATGGCTCGCGTCCCGTATCTCACTCCGGATAATGCCCCGCCGACCGTCGCCGGCACGCTGGGCAAGCTGGCTCCGCTGCACGTGTTCGGCCTGATGGCGCACGCCGAGACGGCGTTCCGGCCCTGGCTCAAGTTCGGCGGCGCGCTGCTCAACGACCTGGCGCTGGACCCCAAGCTGCGCGAGCTGGCCATCCTGCGGGTGGGACTGCTCGCCGCGCGGTACGAGTGGGAGCAGCACGTGCCGATCGCGCTGGCCGTCGGGGTCACCGAGGGGCAGATCGCGGCGCTGGAGGCCGGCCGGCTGGACGAGCTCGACGAGCTGACCCGGGCGGTACTCGACTTCGTCGACGGCGTGGTGGCCGGCGAGGTCGACGACGCGCGGTACGCCGCCGTCGCCGCCCACCTGCCCGACCGGGAGTTGGTGGAGCTGACCTTGGTCGCCGGCCACTACCTGATGCTGGCGCGCATGATGGTGACCCTGCGCATCGACTCCGATCCGCCGGCCGGCACCGAGGGCCTGCGCCTGGGATAGCGCGCGACGGCGGCGGTGCCACACGCTAGGCTGCACAGGTCACGGGGTGTGGCGCAGCTTGGTAGCGCACTCGCTTTGGGAGCGAGGGGCCGTGGGTTCAAATCCCGCCACCCCGACCAGGAAGGGCGTATGCCCTGGTCAGTGCCTTTCGCGGCACTGACAGTAGCTGTCCAACGCGATGGATTTCAATCATGACCTCAAGATCAGGCTGTCAGATGGCCGGCGGGCCGAGATCTTCCTGACCCAGGTCACGTACCGCGGAACCGGGATCGCCACCGGGACCATCACAGGCAGGGGTCGGCCCCCGCTTCCGATCACCGCCTGAACCATCGCGTCTGCCAGGAACGCCCCGGCCGGCTGGCTCCGGACTGACCGTACGTCGCCGTTGTCGGCGGGGCCGACCTTCACCCTCCGGTCGGGCCGACGCACGATCACCTGTCGCGTGATCGTGCAAGGCGCAGCTTCACCTTGCTCAGGCCCATACGGCTGCGTCGTCAGTGCCCATGCAGCCGTGCCGCCGAAGCACTCGCCCGGCACGTACATACGGGGCACGATCGTGAACACAGCGGCTCGGATACCGAGCAGCGCCCATTCCTCGTCCAGGATCATCAGCCGGCCGGAAGCGACGCGTTGATCGATCTCGTAGGAGTAGTTGCCATCAGTCTCGGTCCGGTAGCCGTTTGGGTTGCGGATCAAGCGGAGGACCGCATCCGCCTCGACCATCACCACGACGCCGGCATCGACGGCGCCACTGGTGATCTTGGCGTCAAGGTCGGGAACTCTCCCGGTGATCAGCAGCTCGGTATCGTCGAGCTGGGCGGCGACGATACGAGTCTCGGACTCGTCCAACTCTCGCCCTCGGCTACGAGCGGATCAACTCCGAGTTCGTGATCGGGGACTAAGCCAACCCCCGGCACCGTGAGGGGGACGGTTCCGGGGGCTGACGGACCATGCAGCCGGGAGAGCCGCGACGCCCGATGCGTGCCGACCCTGGGGGATTCCGACTGCACGGGGCTTACGCACGGATTCCGGGCGAGCCGAAGCGGGCGCCGACGTATCGGGGCTGATCACCACGTACCCGCCAGTCCGCCCAGCATTCGGCGCAGTGCTCGGCGGCCGGGCCGGTAGCCCACTCGTCGCCCGCCGGTAGGCCGCACACGTGCGACCTCGGGCAAGATCCACGGTGAGCTGAGCGTGAGTCTCGTTGCTGCCGTACGCCGTGACGTAGCGAAACCCCTGGGCTGAGCCGTCAGACACGGGGACTCACTCGGCCTCAGGTGGGGCCGGGATGACTCGGGCCGGTTCGCCGCAGGCCTCATTGAAGATCTCTTCGGCGGTCCATTCCGCCCACGGGCCAAGGTCGCCAGTCTGGAGATGCGGACGCTCTTGCTCAGACACGGGTCATCACCAGCTCCGCAACCATCAGGGCGGTTAGACCCGTGAGCACGGGCAGCTTCACCGACCGACCTTCACGAGCTGCATGTCTCGGGTTGGCTTAGTGCGCCACAGCCGGCGGCCGAGGGGGCTCCGCTCCCATCGCGCCACAAACCAGAGCCAGTCATCCCGTAAGGACAGCTTGCTGTTGCGCCGATACTCGCTACGCAGCTTCGCGCGTCGTCTCTCTCGCCCGCTCTCCGCCCACATGAGGAAGGACGTTATGGACCCGGTAAGTCCGAGATCAACGATGTTGCAGAAAGTTGCAGAAGCACCCCTTGCCGGTGCAGAACGAGATCGACATGGCGTCATACGAGGCTGATTCGTCGAATCAGACCCACGCGAGAAGTTGCCGTGTCACACTGTCGAGCGTCTTGCTGTCTGCAACACACCGCAACACTTACTCGGGAGTGACCATGCGTCTTACGTTCTTGGGCAAGGAGTCCGTACCTGACCAGTCCCCGACCCTGTACGCCACCGACAGTGACTCCTACGTGGTGCAAGGGTGGATCGTCACGGACCCGAAGATCCTGGCCGTGATCCCCGTAGCGGAGGATGAGACCGTTGTGGAAGTTCCGCCGAAGCTGATGGTGCACCTTGCTAATGACGGGCCGGAGGGGGACGTGGTGAACCTGATTCCGCCGATCGTCCACGTGAACGAGGTCGGGAACTACATCGTTCGCGGAACGAAGGTCACCGACCAGGAAACGCTCAGTCAGATGGACATCCCAGGGCATGAGACCTGTGTCCACGTGTCGCGCGTTGCTATGGCTGCGCTAGTCGGGAGTTAACTTGGAAAGTGTGCCCTACGAGACCTTGAGCGAGTTGCTCAGCTCGTTTGATGCCGAAGCTCTCCATTTGGAGATGCGGGATGCGTACGGCACTGCCGCCGAACTACCGCACCTAGCCAAGTGGCTGGCCGGGGAGCCAGATGATACAGAATGGCTCAAGCCGTGGTTCGACAAAGTTCGGACAGGCGTCCAGGCCGGCAAGGTCTTCAAACGGGCACGGGTCATCTCTGAGCCTGTCTCCGATTATCAGAGATGGGTGCTGAACGACTCGCATCATTTTGTTGAAGCTGGTGAAGATATCCGATGGGTACCGCGCAGTCGCGTTTCCACGGTTGCTCTGCCAGGTAACGACTTCTGGTTATTCGACAACCAGACCGTTGTTTTCCTGATCTTCGCCGGCAACGGTCTCGTTGTTGACCGTCAGAAAACCGGCGACCGCGCGGCGATTGAACTGTGTCGAAGCGCGTTCGACGCTGTGTGGGAACTGTCGATACCTGACAGTGAATACAAGACCAACTAGCCCAGCTCAGCAGGCCCGGGACTCTCTCGGGTTCCGCCTCCGTGAGATCCGCAAGGACGCGGGTCTCACGGGGCGTGAGCTTGCCTCGGTCATCGGGTGCCACTTCACCAAGGTCAGCCGCATCGAGAACGGCAACCAAGCGCCACCAGAGGACAACATCAAGGCGTGGTGCCGGGCGTGCAATGCTGAGGACCAGGTAACGGACCTCATCGCCACCGCTAGGGCTATCGAGTCCATGTATGTCGAGTGGCGCCGGCAGACGCGGGCGGGCATGAAGCAGCTGATGCTAGCGCCGGTGCCGCTCTACGAGCAGACCTCACATTTTCGAATCTACGAGCACAGTGCCATCCCTGGACTGTTCCAAACCGCTGAGTACTCCGCCGCGGTGCTCCGATACTTTATTGATTTTCTCGGTGCACCCAACGATCTCGATAGCGCGCTGCAAGCGCGTATCGAGCGTCAACAGATCATATACTCGGGAAATCGCCGTTTCTCCGTGATCCTGGAGGAGAACGCAATCCGCGTCAGAGTCGGCAGTCCCGAAACGATGGCGGGGCAGCTCGATCGGCTCTTAGCCACGATGTCACTGCCGAGGGTTAGCCTCGGAATCGTCCCGCAAGCCGAGATTCGTAAGACGTTCACGCAAGTCCCGTTCTGGATCTACGACAGTGAGATGGTCGGGGTAGAGACCCCAACCGCCAAACTGGAGATCACGCAGCCACGGGAAGTGCAGCTCTACGTGGACATGTTCGCCCACTTGCAGGGGTCGGCCGTGTTCGGCGCCAAGGCGCGGGCGCTCATCACCCGCGCCCTTGCCGACCTGTCAGACGGATCGTAGTTCCCTGGGCGCCTCAGGGCTTCCGAGCACGTTCCCCGGTGTCCCTACGTCGTGCGTGGTGACTCGGTAGGTCACCGATCCCCCGGCATGCATCACCGGACGGCCCAAGCCGTCATATGCCGTGATCTTGCTGATCCTAATGGTGTCCTTCCGCCTTCCCATCAGGCGATAGAGAACCGCCCGTGATAGACGCTGGCCAGAGACTCAACGTCTCACATCCTGGGATCTCCGCTTTGGGAGCGAGGGGCCGTGGGTTCAAATCCCGCCACCCCGACCACGGACGCCCCGGGTCACTCTCGAGGGCGGGAACTCACCTGGCCAGGAAGTGGAACCCGGTCCAGAGCCAGCCGAGCATGAGCAACCACCGGCCGACCCGGCCGCGCAGGATGGCGTGCGCCGCCTCGCCGGCCGGGCGCAGCGACGTCCAACCGTGGCGCGCCGCGAGATCGATCAGCAGCGCCGACCCGAAGATCGCCGCGAACCCGGCGGCGATGACCGCGTAGGGGCTCACCGGGTCACCAGCCAGCGCCCGGCGAGCAGCCACAACGCGTAGCCGAGCACCCGCACCGGATAGTGCTCCAGGGCCGGGTCGCAGAGCAGGCTCAGCGTGGGGTGGTCAGCGTCGTTGCCCCACAGCCCGGCGGTGAGCTCCCAGACGCCGAACGCGGCCAGCAGCCCCAGCCACAGCGCCACCGCCGGCCCCGGCCGGGCACCGGCCGGAAGCGGGCGAACCGGGCGGCGGACGCGGACCAGCAGCAGCGGCACCCCGGCCAGCAGCACGGCGGCGGCGGCCGGCAGGGTCAACGGCTGGGACCAGCCGGCGGCCAGCGAGTACCCCGCGATGGCCAGGTGCCCCCGGTCCAGCGCGCGCGGGCGCGCCTCGGTCAACCCGATCACTCGGTGGCGTTGAACGCGGAGATGACCTTGGTCGGCCGAATCCGGACGATCAGCTCCCCCGGCACCCCGTTCCGCTTGCCGAACTCCTCGGCGCGGTCGGCGCCCATGTACCGGCCGCCCAGCGCGGTCGCGGTGCGCAGCAGCTCCTCCGGGTCGTCGTCCAGCTCCACCTCGCCCTGCACCTGGACGAACCCGTACGGCGGCTCCTCGAGGTCGACGCAGAACACCACCCGGGGGTCGCGGGCGAACGCCTTGCCCTTGGCCGTCTCCCGGCCGGTGTTGAACACGATCCGGTCGTCCTCGACCAGGAACCACACGGGCGCGATCAGCGGGCGCCCGTCGCCCGCCAGGTAGCCCACCTTGCCGGTGCGGGTGCCCTCGGACAGAAACTCGATCACCTGAGCGGAAAGTTCGGTCACGGTGACCAGCTTATTGATCCGTTAACCGATGGACGCGCGGGCACAGGGCCGATACGACTGTTTCATGCCATCGTTGCGCGCCCGCCCGCTGACCGACGCGGAGTGGGACGAGATGTCCACCTTCAGCGCCAACGCGTTCCTCGGCGACCCCACCCCCGAACCGGTCAACCCGGGCCTGCTGCACCGCTTCCTGGAGCGCGACCGCTACCGGGGCGTGGCCGACGAGCAGGATCGCCTCATCGGTGCCGGTGGGCTGCTGACCAGGACGATCACCCTGCCCGGTGCCGGGCCGAGCCCGCTGGCCGGGGTCACGTTCGTGGGCGTGCGGCCCGACTCGCGGGGCCAGGGCGCGCTGAGCACCCTGATGCGCGACCTGCTGGAGGGGCTGCACGGGTCCGGGGAACCGATCGCCGCGCTGTGGGCTTCCATGGCACCCATCTACGGCCGGTTCGGCTACGGGCTGTCCGCCCGGCGCGCCACGCTCACCGTGCCCGGCCGGGCGCCGTTCCGGCCCGGCACGCCGACCGGCGGCGCGGTCCGCTGGTACTCCGCCGAGGAGGCGCTCCCGCTGATGCGGCGGGTGTTCGAGGAGCTGCTGCCCACCCGGCCTGGCTGGGTGTCCCGGTCCGACGCGAACTGGGACTGGTGGTTCCGCGACGACCCGGCCAGCCGGTACGGCTCGACCTCGTTCCGGTACGCCGTGCACCACGCCGCCTCGGACGGCCGCCCGGACGGCTACGCGGTGTTCCGGGCCAAGGCCGACTGGCCGGCGGCCGGCCCGGACTACCGGCTGGACGTCAAGGAGCTGATCAGCGCCGACCCGGAGGCGCACGCCTCGCTCTGGCGTTCGCTGCTGGACCTGGACATGGTCGGCAAGGTCAGCTACGACAACGTGCCGCTGGACGACCCGCTGCCGTTGGTGCTGGTCAACCCGCGCGCGGCGCTGACCGACGTGAGCGACCTGCTGTGGGTGCGCCTGGTCGACCTGGACCGGGCGCTGCCGGCCCGCCGCTACGCCGCCCCGTGCGACGTGGTGCTCGAGGTCGCCGACCGCTTCTGCCCGTGGAACGCCGGCCGGTGGCGGCTGCGGGTGGACGAGCGGGGCGCCGCCGAGGCGAGCCGCACCGACCGTCCGGCCGACCTGGAGTGCGGCGTGGCCGACCTGGGCGCGGCGTTCCTGGGCGGCGTCCGGCTCACCGCGCTGGCCGGCGCCGGGCGCGTGCGCGAGCAGCGGGCCGGCGCACTGCGCGCGCTGTGCCGGGCGATGGCCGGGGAGACCGAGCCGTACTGCGCCAACATCTTCTGATGGGGGAACGTTGCGCCCGGGCCGCGCGTTATATGGGTAGGTCTTTGCGTGCGAGGTGAGATGCGGTGAGCGGCGGGATAGTCACCCTGGTCATCGTGCTGGCGCTGGTCGCCGGCGGCGTCTGGTTGGCCCGGCAGCGGGCCGAGGCCAGGCGCCGGGAGCTGGCCGACGCGGAGTCGGAGGCCAGGCGCTGGGTGGAGCGGCTGGGCGGCTCGGTGCTCAACCTGGAGGGCACCGACGAAGCCTCCAAGCAGGCCCTGGCCGACGCCGCCGAGCGGTACACCGCCGCCGGCTCCCAGCTGGACCGGGCGCACACCCCGGCGCAGTACCGGCAGGTCACGGAGTCGGCCTACGAGGGGCTCTACTACGTGCGGGCGGCGCGCACCGCGATGGGCCTGGACCCCGGCCCGGAACTTCCCCCGCTGCCCGGCCAGCGGCAGGCCGGCGCGGTCACCGAGGCCCGGGACGTGGATGTGCGGGGTCACCAGTACAGCGCCTCGCCGAACCCCTCGGACCGCAACGCGCACTACTACCCGGGCGGCACCGTGGCCGGCCGGCCGGTGCCCGCCGGCTGGTACTCCGAGCCCTGGTGGAAGACCGCACTGGTCGCCGGGGCCTGGGGCGTCGGGTCGTTCCTGCTGTTCGACGCGCTGTTCAGCGGGATGTCCGGCGCGGCGTACGCGGACGGCTTCGCCGACGCGCAGGCGCTGGACGCGGGTGACGCCGGCAACGCCGACTCCGGCAACGGCGGCGACTTCTTCGGGGACGGCGGCGCCGCGGACGGCGGCGGCTTCGACATGTTCGGCGGCAACGACGGCGGCTTCTTCTAGCGTTAGCCCACGGGACCGCCTCCGGGGTGCGGTGCCAGTTCTAAAGCAGGCTTGGACAGCGCGGCTGGGGTTGGTCTGCCGTGGCCTGGGCGCGGCCGATTGCCGACACTGCACCATCCGTCACTCCGCGGCAGACCAACCCCAGCCGCGCCGTCCAAGCCGTCGTTAGAACCCGACGCCGCCGCTAACGTCCTCGGGCCGGTCCGGGCGTGTGCGGGCGCGCGGCGGCCTGCTGCGTAGGCATTGTCTGCACCGAGGGTGGCTCGGGGGCGGGTAGTGAGTTATCCAACAGCACCTGGTCGGTTTGACGGGCCAGGGCGGCGGCGTCGGGGAGTGGGGGCAGCCCGGGGGCCGGTGGGTCGGAGAGGCGCAGCGTGGACACCAGGTCGCCGAAGGTCTGCCGGCGCCACTGGCTGATGTTCGGCTCCATCACCCCGGTGACCCGCTCCAGGAAGCGCAGCACCGAGGTGTGGTCCAGCGGCTCGCCGGACACCCAGCCGCCCGCGCTCCACGGCGAGATGACCAGGCAGGGCACCCGGAATCCCGGGCCGATGTGCTGGTGGCCGACGAACTCGCCGGGCGTGCCCGGCGCCGGGACCGTCGGCCGCACGTGGTCGAACAGCCCGTCGTTCTCGTCGTAGTTGAGGATGAACACGGTGTGGTTCCACACGTCCGGGTGCGCGGCCAGGGCCTCCAGCTTGCGGGCGATCGCGGCGGCGCCGTCGGCCGGGTGCCGGTCCGGGTGCTCGCTGTCCGCGTAGCTGGGGCAGATCCAGCTGACCGTGGGCAGCCGGCCGCCGGCCACGTCCCGCTCGAACTCGTCCGGCGCGGCCTTCGCCAGGCCGCGCACCGCCAGCGGGGAGTCCGGCGGGGCGGTGCGGAACTGCCGGAAGAAGCGCAGCGGGTTGAACCAGGAGTCGGGCTCCTCGTCGTAGACCCGCCAGCTCACCCCGGCCCGCTCCAGCCGCTCGGCGTAGGTGGTCCAGCTCAGCCGGCCGTCCCGGGCACCCCGGTCGTCACTCTCCTTCACCGGCCCGCCCGACCGGCCCTCCGGGTCGATCGTGCCGGTCATCCACATCAGCCGGTTCGGCCAGGTCGGGCCGAGCACCGAGCTGAAATAGTTGTCGCAGATGGTGAACGACTCGGCGAGCGCGTGGTGGAAGGGGATGTCCTCCCTGGTGAAGTAGCCCATGGCCATCTCCCGGCGGGTCAGCCGGTCGCCGAACAGGTCCTGCACCATGTCCACCAGGTAGGAGAACAGCCCCCGGTCCCGTTCCCAGCTGAGGAAGCCGTCCATCGCGCCGTCCCGGAAGTAGCCGTGCTGGGCGGCCCAGCTGTGGTTCAGCGAGCGGTTCTCCTGCGCGCTGGTGGTGTTGCCGTTCAGCCGGAAGGGCAGCAGGTAGCCGTCGTTGTTGGTGGGGCACGGCTGGTGGAACACGGTCAGGTCGCCGGCGGGCAGCATCCCCGGATTCGGGTCGCCGAACCCGCGCACCCCGGGCAACGTGCCGAAGTAGTGGTCGAAGGACCGGTTCTCCATCATCATCAGCACCACGTGCCGGATGTCGGCCAGCCGCCCGGCCGGCGGTGGAGGCAGTGGCGCCGCCGACGAGGTCAGCGCCACCCGGCGCAGGTTGGGCGGCAGCACCGCGGTGGCGGCGGCCGCGGCGGAAGCGGTGAGGAACTGTCGGCGGGTGACTCCCACGCGTGCAGTCTCGCAGCGCCCGGGGGCCGGTCCGCGCGATCGCTGAGACGGCCCTTATAACGCGCGGCCCGGCCGGTGGGTCGCCGGCCGATTCGCCGCCGGCCCGGACGGCTCTAGAACGCCGGTTGGCAGGTGGGGCACCAGTACAGGTTCCGGCCGGCCAGGTCGGCCTTGCGCACCGTGTCCCCGCAGACCAGGCAGTCCTGGTCGTGGCGGCGGTAGACGTACACCTCGCCGCCGTGGCGGTCCTGGCGCGGGGCCCGGCCGGTGGCCTTCGGCTCGTGTTCGGGGCGCACCGTGTCGATCCGGCCTCGGCGCACCCCGTCCCGCATCAGCGCGACCAGGTCGGCCCACATGGCGTCCCACTGCTCCCTGGGCAACGAACGACCGGGCAGCATCGGGTCGATGCCGTGCCGGTAGAGCAGCTCGGCCCGGTACACGTTGCCCACGCCGGCGACCGTCTTCTGGTCCATCAGCTGGGCGGCCAACGGGGTGCGGGACCGGGAGATCCGGGTCCAGGCGAGCTCCGGGTCGGCGTCGCGGCGCAGCGGGTCGGGACCCAGCCGGGCGCGGATCGCCCGCACCTCCGCGCCGGTGATCAGCTCACAGGCGTTCGGGCCGCGCAGGTCGGTGTAGTGGGTGGCGCCGACCAGCCGCATCCGCACCTGCCCGCGCGGCGGCGCGGCCGGCACCGGCGACTCGGAGAAGGTGCCGTAAAGGCCCAGGTGCACGTGCACCACCTGGTCCGGGCCGTAGCGGTGGAACAGGTGCTTGCCGTGCGCCTCGGCGCGCTGCAGCACCAGGCCGTCCAGCAGCTTCGCCGAGGCTTCGAACCGGCCCTGCGGGCTGGAGACGGCGACCGGCGCCTTGCCGAACAGCCGCTGGTGGGACCGGGCCAGCCGGTGCAGCGTGTGCCCCTCCGGCATGCCCGGTCAGTCCTCCGGCAGACCGGTGATCTTGCCGGTCCGCTCGTAGTCGGCGAGCAGCTCGATCCGCCGGGAGTGCCGGTCCTCGCCGGAGAACGGGGTGGCGAGGAACGCGTCCACGATGGCCAGCGCCTCCTCCTCGGTGTGCATCCGGCCGCCGACCCCCACCACCTGGGCGTCGTTGTGCTCGCGGGCCAATCGGGCGGTCTCGGTGCTCCAGGCCAGCGCGGCGCGGCATCCGGCCACCTTGTTCGCGGCGATCTGCTCGCCGTTGCCCGAGCCGCCGATCACCACGCCCAGGCTGCCCGCGTCGGCGACCACCCGGCGGGCCGTCTCCAGGCAGAACGGCGGGTAGTCGTCCAGCGCGTCGTAGACCTTGGCGCCGACGTCCACCACCTCGTGGCCGGCATCCCGCAGATGATCGAGCAGCCGGGCCTTCAACTCGAAGCCGGCGTGGTCGGAACCCAGGTAGACGCGCACAGCCGCACATCCTGCCAAACCGTTCTTGACACCGGCGCGCCGAACCGGGCATCGTGATAACCACAATCTGATGACAGGTGTCCTCAGTAAGGGAGGCTGTTCGGTGTCATCTCCGGAGCCGGCGCTGCTGCCGCACCCCGAGTTCCTCACCGAGGCGCCGTACACGGGTTATCTGCGCAAGTTCGCCACCGGCGACATCCGGGCCACCCAGGAACAGGTGGACCGGTTCCGCGAGTTCGCGCACGTGGGCGACCCGCTGGCCGACGCGGTGGTGGCGGCGATGCGCGAGCTGCCCGGCCGGCAAGGTCGCGAGCTGCTCGAACGCGCCATCGAGCGGGGCATCGACGCCGTCCCGGAGGCCCCCGAGGCGTTCCGCGCGTTCTTCGCCCAGGTGGACGACATCCCGTTCTGGCTGGACATGGACCAGGTGGAGCTGGGCGCCCGGACCTGCCGGCGCAGCGGCATGCTCGGCCTGTACGCGCTGCAGGGGTTGGCGCTCATGGGCGGCTACCTGGCGTCGCGCCCCGGCAAGACGCTGGTGGCCACCGGGAACCTGCGCTCCGCCGCGCCGCGCCGGCTGATCGAGACGGCCAGCTGGTGGGTGGACATCACCGAGGCCGGGGCGCTGAACCGGTTCGGCACCGGCTTCAAGAACACCATCCGGGTCCGGGTCATGCACGCCCAGGTGCGGGCGGCCATGCGGCGCCGCCCGGACTGGGACTACGCCGCCTGGGACCTGCCGGTCAACCAGGTGCAGACGGTCGGCACGCTGACCCTGTTCTCCCTGGCCTTCCTGGTCGGCACGCACGCGCTGGGCGTACGGCACACCACCCGGGAGCGGGAGGCCGTGGTGCACCTGTGGCGCTACGTCGGCCACCTGCAGGGCATCGTGCCCGAGATACTGCCCACCACCGAGGCGGACACCTGGCGGGTGTTCTGGCTGGAGGCGGTCACCGAGTTCATCCCCGACGAGGACTCGCTGCGGCTGGCCAGGGCGCTGGCCGAGACCTTCACCCCGAACGGGGAGTACCCGATACCCAAGGCGGTGAACTGGGCGTTCTCCAACTACTTCGGCTCGTACAGCCGGATGGTGCTGGGCCGGCGCAACGCGGACTTCCTGGAGCTGCCGAACTCCCGGCTGTTCCAGGCCGCCGTGCTGGCCACCTCGTTCAGCGTGCAGGCCCTGGAGCTGGCCCGGCGGGTGCTCCCCGGGGCCACCGAGCTGAGCGACCGGGTGGGCGGCGGCACCCGGCGCTGGCTGCTGCAACGGGCGATCCGCGAGCTGGGCGCCGACGTCGGCTACCAGACACACGAACGCCGAGCGGCCTGAGAAGCTGGACGGGTGACCTCGAGGTGGGTGCGGCTGGGTGATGGGGTCTTCGCGCGCCGCTACGCGGAACTGGACCTGACCGTCGGGCTGGTCGTCGGCGAGCGGTTGGCGCTGGTCATCGACACCCGGGGCGACGAGGTGCAGGGCGCCGAGCTGGCCGGCGCGGTGCGGGAGAAGACCCGGCTGCCGCTCGCCGCGGCGCTCACCCACGCGCACTTCGACCACTGCTTCGGCACCGCGGCGTTCGGCCCCCTCCCGGTCTTCGCGCACCGGGCCTGCCCGTCCTGGCTGCGCGCCACCGCCGAGGCCCAGCGCGCCGAGTGGACCGAGTACTACCGCTCGACCGGTGACCAGGCCACCGCCGCCGCACTGGCCGACGCCCAGGTGGTGTTCCCGGACCATCCGGTGGACGAGTACGCGGAGCTGGACCTGGGCGGGCGGACCGTGCGCCTGGTCCACCCCGGCGCCGGGCACACCAACCACGACCTCGCGGTGTACGTGCCGGACGCGGACGTGCTGTTCGCCGGCGACCTGGTGGAACAGGGTGCCCCGCCGGACTTCTCCGACGCCGACCCGCTGCGCTGGCCGGGCGCGGTGAGCGCGCTGCTCGAGCTTTCCCCCACCACCGTCGTGCCCGGGCACGGCTCGCCGGTGTCACCGGACTTCGTGGCCGCCCAGCGCGCCGAGCTGGCGTCGGTCGCCGAGCTGTGCCTGGCCGTGCGGGCCGGCGAGCTGGTTTCCGCCGAGGCCGAACGGCACGGCCCCTACCCGCCGGAGACCATCCGGGCGGCGCTGCTCGCGGTGACCCGCTGAGGTTTGCCCCGCCGGGCTCAGGCCGGCTCGGGGGCGGGCACGTTGGAGCGCACCCACTCGACGATCTCCTGGGTGGTCGCGCCCGGGGTGAACACCTTGGCCACGCCCATCTCGGTGAGCTTGGCGATGTCCGCCTCCGGCACGATGCCGCCGCCGAAGACCATCACGTCCTCCGCGTCCCGCTCCTTGAGCAGCTCGAGCACCCGGGGGAACAGGGTCATGTGCGCGCCGGACAGCACGGACAGCCCGACCACGTCGGCGTCCTCCTGGAGCGCGGTCTCCACGATCTGCTCCGGGGTCTGGTGCAGGCCGGTGTAGATGACCTCCATACCCGCGTCGCGCAGGGCACGGGCGACCACCTTGGCGCCCCGGTCGTGCCCGTCCAGGCCCGGCTTGGCCACCACGACCCGAATTCGCTCGGTCACGGCCGATACCTCCCTTGCGCCCGGCCGCCTCGACACGCGGCCCACCCGGGGAGCTTAGAACGCGGCCCGCCCGGCCGCCTCCGGTCCGGGCCGATGTCACTCCCGAGCTGCCGAAATGCCACAAGGTGTACTGAATGAAAGTTTGACGTACCGTCGCGATTATGTCCGAAGCGGAGGCGGGTGCGGCCGAACCGGCCGCCAGCTCGCTGCTCGACGCCATGACCAGCACCGCCGGCTACGCCGTGCGCACGTTCGGCACCGCCGCCGGGTTACGCGGGCTGGCCGTGGAGACCGCGTGGTGCACCGCGCACGCGGCGAGCTACCCGCTCGGCTTCTGGCGCGAGCACATCCGCCCGGCCGCGCGGCCCTACCGGACCGACGCGCTGTCCCCGGAGGAACGCGGCGACCTCACCGCCGACCTGGACGCGCCGACCGGCACGCCGATCCTGCTGGTCCACGGCTTCCTGGACAACCGCTCGGTGTTCGCCCCGCTGCGCCGCGCACTGCACAAGCGCGGTTTCGGCGTCACCCACGCGGTGAACCACAGCCTGTTCACCGGGGACGTCCGGGCCGCCGCCCGCGACCTGCGCCGACATGTGGAGCGGCTGCGCGAGCGCACCGGGGCGGACCGGGTGCACGTGATCGGCCACTCGCTCGGCGGGCTGATCGCCCGCTACTTCGTGCAGCGTCTGGGCGGGGACGTCACGGTGGACAACCTGGTCACCCTGGGCACCCCGCACGGCGGCTCGGCCGCCGCCTACCTGCTGCCCACCCCGGTGACCCGGCAGGTACTGCCCGGTTCCGAGCTGCTCGCCGAGCTGGCCGAGCCCGCGCCGCGCTGCCGGACCCGGTTCCTGGTCGCGTGGAGCCGGATGGACCAGCTGATCGTGCCCCAGACCAACGGCCGCCTGATCCACCCGGACCTGGACGTGCGCACCCTGGAGGTGCCCGACGTCGGCCACCTCTCGCTGGCCATCCACCCCCGGGTGGTGAGCTGGGTGGCCGGCTCGCTGGCCCGGCGGGACGACACGGCCACCCCCCTGGAACCCGAGGACGACATCGACCCCCGGCACCTGCGCCCGGTGGGCAGCTAGTGTTCCGTGTCGGGGCACTAGCGCCCGCCCCGCCCCAAGCACCACAGCCGCAACGACACGCCGAAGACACGCCGAAGTTGGATTTGCGCCGGGTGTGCCCGGAGGACTAACGTCCGAGCGTCCGTATCACAGACCGGTTACGGGCGGTGACGCTCGAGTCGCCCCGAAACGACTCGAGTGGCTCCCCAAGCCGCACCCCGCGTATCCGGTCATGATGAGGAAAAAGGCAGGTCTTGGCGCTAGGCCGCTCCCCAAGCGGCGCCGAACCGGCCCTCGGTCGCCATCGCGACGGCGCTCCCCGCGTCAGTGGTGGTGCGCATCGGGGACACCACCGGGCTCCGGCGCCTGTGTCGCCGTGGCATGGACGGGTCGCAATCGCGGCCGTCGCCACCGGCGCGACGGTGGCTGCCGGGCACAGCGTGTTCGAGCAGCAGCCGACGGTGGAGATCCGCAACGTCGGGCACACCGCGACCGGCGCGCTCATCCAGAGCTCGTCCGCCCCCGAGCTGCCCCGCCGGGCGCCCACCGCCGCCGCGACCGGCCACGCCGCCCGCGCCACCCCGGACCTGGCCGCCATGGACGACGACATGGACGTCGCCGACGTGGCCAGCCTGACCAAGGCGGTCAAGTACGGCGAGGAGCTGGCCAAGGACGCACTGAAGGTGCGCCAGGCGCTGGCCGACGGCGCGCCGGCCGCCTCCGTGTTCGACGGCGTGGAGTTCGTCAAGCCCTGCGTCGGCACCTTCACCTCGGGCTTCGGCGCCCGGTGGGGCACCACGCACTACGGGATCGACCTGGCCAACAAGATCGGAACACCGATCTACGCGGTGACCGACGGCATCGTGGTCGACTCGGGCCCGGCCTCCGGCTTCGGCCTCTGGGTGCGCGTGCTGCACCCGAGCGGCTTCACCAGCGTGTACGGCCACATCAACCGATCGCTGGTGCGGGAAGGCCAACGGGTCAAGGCCGGCCAGCAGATCGCCGAGATGGGCAACCGGGGCCAGTCCACCGGCCCGCACCTGCACCTGGAGATCTGGGACGCCCTCGGCCGCAAGATCAACCCCTTGGGCTGGCTGGCCACCCGAGGCATCCGCGTAACCGGCACCGGCAACGGCCCCGCCCTCCACTAACCCCGCCCCCACCCCTCCCCTCCCGCGAGTCGGGGATCCAGGTACGGCGAGTCGGGAATCTGGGTACAGGCCGCCGGAGGATTGGCCCCGTCTCCGATCATGGTCGCCGGCGGCCGGTGGTTCGCCGACATCTACTCGAGCGGGGCTCGATCATGGTGACGACCCCGCTGAGGTAGATCTCGACGCGCGGTGCGGCGGTGGACGCCCACCCGTACCTGGATCCCCGACTCGCCGTACCCAGATCCCCGACTCGCGGTGGGTGGGGGCCGGGTTAGAGCTTTTGGAGGGGGACGCCGCCGATGAGCATCAGGCGGACGGTGCCGGAGCTGCCGAAGTCGATGGTTGCGTTGGCCCGGACGCCGGCGCCTTCCGTGGCGACCACGGTGCCCAGGCCGTACTTGTCGTGGGAGACCCTGTCGCCGACGGCCAGGGACAGCGTGGGAGCCGTGCTCGGCGCGGCGCCGGGGCGCCAGCTCCCCCGGTCGGAGGCGCCGCGCATGCCACCCCCGCCGCCTCCGCCGAAGCCGCCGCGCCGGCCGAAGCCGACCATGCCCACCGGGGCGGCGCGCTCCGGGGCCAGCCGCCGCCAGTCCAGCAGGTCGGCCGGGATCTCGTCCAGGAACCTCGACTGCGGGTTCGACGACGGCGTGCCGAACATCGACCGGACCATCGCCCGGGACAGGTACAGCCGTTCCCGCGCGCGAGTGATGCCCACGTAGGCCAGGCGGCGTTCCTCCGCCAGCTCCTTGGTGTCGCCGAGCGCCCGCTGGTGCGGGAACACGCCGTCCTCCCAGCCGGTGCAGAACACCACCGGGAACTCCAGGCCCTTGGCGGTGTGCAGGGTCATCAGGGTGACCACGCCGTCCCCGCCGTCCGGGATGGAGTCGGCATCCGCCACCAGCGCCACCCGCTCCAGGAACGCGGCCAGCGAGCCGGGGATGGGCAGGCCCTGCTCCCGCGCCGCCTCCACCGCGTCCGGGTCGGCGGCCGCGTCACCAGCGAACTCGCGCGCCACGGTGACCAGTTCGGCCAGGTTCTCCACGCGGGACTCGTCCTGCGGGTCCTCGCTCTCCTCCAGCTCGGCGGTGTAACCGGTGCGGGCCAGCACCGCCTCCAGCAGCTCGGCCACCGCTTCACCGTCGACGACCCGCGAGCGCAGCTCGTCCATCAGGTCGACGAACCCGGTGATGGACCGCTGGGAACGGGTGGCCAGGGTCGGCACCTCCCCGGCGGCCGCCCGGCGCAGCGCGGTGGCGAACGAGATCCGGTGCTTCTCCGCGTACAGCGACACGGACTCCTCGGCCCGGTCGCCGATGCCCCGGCGCGGCACGTTCAGGATGCGCCGCAGGCTGACCGTGTCCTCCGGGTTGGAGAGCACCCGCAGGTAGGCCAGCGCGTCGCGCACCTCGCGCCGCTCGTAGAACCGCACCCCGCCGACGACCTTGTACGGCATCCCGACGCGCAGGAACACGTCCTCGAACACTCGGGACTGCGAGTTGGTCCGGTAGAACACCGCGATGTCCGAGTTCTTCACCGAACCCGTGTCCACCAGCCGGTCGATCTCGCCGGCCACGAAGCTGGCCTCGTCGTGCTCGTTGTCCGCGACGTAGCCGACGATCTTCTCGCCGTCCCCGGCGTCCGACCACAGGCGCTTCTCCCGGCGGTCGGTGTTGCGGGCGATGACCCCGTTGGCGGCGGACAGGATGGTCTGGGTGGACCGGTAGTTCTGCTCGAGCAGGATGGTGCGGGCGTCCGGGTAGTCCCGCTCGAACTCGATGATGTTGCGGATGCTGGCACCCCGGAAGGCGTAGATCGACTGGTCCGCGTCGCCCACCACGCACAGCTCGGCCGGCTCCGGCCCGGGCCGCTCCGCATCCGGCGTGCCGTGCCCCACCAGCTCGCGGATCAGCATGTACTGCGCGTGGTTGGTGTCCTGGTACTCGTCGACCAGCACGTGCCGGAACCGCCGGTGGTAGTACTCGGCGACGTCCGGGAACGCCTGCATCATGTTCACCGTGGTCATGATCAGGTCGTCGAAGTCCAGCGCGTTGGCCTGCTTCAGCCGCGCCTGGTAGACGGTGAAGACCTCGGCCACCCGCCGCTCGTAGTCGTTGCCCGCGCGGTCGGCGGCATCGACCGCGTCCAGCAGCTCGTTCTTCAGGTTGGAGATCTGCGCCGCCAGGCCGCGCGCCGGGTACCGCTTGGCGTCCAGGTCCAGGTCACGGGCCACCTGGGTGATCAGCCGGCGGGTGTCGTCGGCGTCGTAGATGGAGAAGCTGGAGCCCAGACCGATCGTCTTCGCCTCCCGGCGAAGCACGCGCACGCACATGGAGTGGAAGGTGGACACCCACATCGCGGCGGACCGGCGACCGACCAGCGCGGCCACCCGGTCGGCCATCTCCTTGGCCGCCTTGTTGGTGAACGTGATGGCCATGATCTGCCCGGGGTGCGCGTCCCGGGCGGCCAGCAGATAGGCGATCCGACGGGTGAGCACGCTGGTCTTCCCGGAGCCGGCGCCGGCCACGATGAGCAGGGGCGATCCGGCGTGCACCACCGCCTCGCGCTGCCGGTCGTTCAGCCCGCGCAGCAGCTCGTCCGGATCTCGGCGCCCACCCCGCGCGGGCGCGGTGTCGGACTTGGTTTGCGGGAGTTCGAACAACGCACTCATCGTGAGGGTCACGGTACCCGCTGTACTGGGACTCGCCTTGCGGTGGTTGTGGCGCTCGGCCGGTGTGAGAGAATGGCCCCGTGCCAGCGGTTGTGTACAACTTTAGCTACGGGTGCCGGACTTCGGTGCCCGTGGATCACGCTGCCGACTGATACCTGACCAGCATCCACGTCGCCCCGGAGTCATCGGACCCGGGGCGCGGTGCTTTTCCGCCCAGTCACGAGTCCGTGCTTCGGTGGCACCACAGGAGGAACCGTGACCAGCCCGACCCCCGACACACCGGCCCAGCCGGACATCGCGATCGTCGACCCGACCGAGCCCGGCGCGGACATCGGCACGCTGCGCAAGGAGATCGACCACCTGGACGGCGAGATCCTGCGGCTGATCAAACGGCGCACCGAGGTCTCCCAGCGGATCGGGGCGATCCGCCGCGCCGAGGGCGGCCCGCGCATCGTCCTCAGCCGCGAGCAGGCGGTGCTGGCACGGTTCCGCGAGCTGGGGCCGGAGGGGCGTGAGCTGGGCATGATGCTGCTCCGCCTGGGCCGGGGGCGGCTCGGCCGCGCGTAGTCTTGGGGCATGGCCGCCGCGTTCGCAGTCGTCGCCTCCCTGATCGCCCTGTTGGGCGTACTCCTCACGTTGGCCAACGCCGGCTATCTCGCCCTGTTGTCCTCCGCCGCCGGCAAGCGCGGGCTGCCCGGCGCGCCGACGCTGGACTACGTCCGGGGCGAACGGAAACTCGCCGCCGGGCTGGTCGTCCTGGCCGTCCTCGGGCTGCTCTGCACGGTCGGATCCGCCCTGTTCACGGACCTTCTGGGGTTGGTGCTCGCGGGCGCCGCCGGGGTCGCCGGCTACCGGGCACTGAGCGCCACCCGGGCGCGGTTCCGCCGTCGGAGCTGAGAATCGCCGACCCGCCCGCTCAAGATGAGCGGTCGGTAGCGAGCTGCGAGCGGCGATTACGCCACACGAGTGAGTGACGACGAGCGGTTGAGTAGCACTTGGTACTGAGAGTCACGGTCGGGTAAACACTGAGGGGCCGCTCATTCCCCAGGAGGACTCACGATCGTGGCAGACTTCGCTCCCCAGCGCGGTGGTCAGCCCATTCGAACCGTCATCACCGTCGCCGAGCTGCTCGGCCGACGGAACGGTTCCGCCGGTGCGACCGACACGGGCCGGTCCGGTGTTCGGACCGCGGTGCCCGTCGGCGCACTGATGCGGCGGGAAGGCCATGTCCGCCCAGCCCTGAACCGCCCGGTCGGACCCCGACCGGACCGGGCGGTTCCAGGGTTCGGCTCCTCCCCCAGGCGGAAGCTGGCCACCAGTGCCGGCGCGCTGGTCGCGCTCGGCTCGATGGCCGGAGTGGCGGCGTTCTTCGGCGAGACCGTGCCGGGGACCACCGGATCCAGCGCGCTGGACGGCGGCTTCCCCCAGGGTGGCGTGGAGGGCTCCCGGGTGCCCGGCGGCCCACTGGTCAACCCCGACGGCACGATCAGCCCGGTCGGCTTCCCGTCCGTGCTCCCCCCGAACCCGCTTCCCGCGCCCGGCGCGGCGCCGGTCCCCGGCCAGGCCATCGCGTCCCCCACCGCGAGCGGCCTGGTACCCGGCGCCGCGCCGGTGTCTTCCTTCACCTCCGGCGGTGGCTCCGGCGGCGCGGTCGGCGGCGCGGCGAACGGCGTGGTCGGTGGCGGCGGCACGGCGGTCGGCAACACGGTGAGCAGCCTCGGCCGGACCCTCGGCCCGGTCGGCGCCCCGGTGGACGCCCTCGGCCAGACGGTCAGCGGCACCAGCCAGGTGCTCGGCAAGACGGTGGACCGGACGGTCGGCACGGTCGGCGCGACCGCGAGCACCGGCGTTCGCACGGTCACCGGCGTGGTCGGCGCGGTGGGTCCGCTCAAGCCGCTGGCCGGCACCGCGGACACCACCGTGCGCAGCCTCACCGAGGGACTGCTGGGTGGCGGCCGGGACACGGCGAAGCAGACCAGGAACCTGCTCCACTCGACCGGCAAGTCGGCCGGCAAGAACTCCCGGTCCACGGCCGACTCGGCGCTCAGCAGCCTGACCAAGCCGATCACCTCCCTGGACGCCTCCGAGCGGCGTTCCTCCGACCGGTCAGAGACCAGGTCGGGGAACCGGTCGGAGAGCAAGTCCCGGGAAAAGCGGTCCGGTTCGGATCCGCTCACCGGCACCGTGCGTTCGCTACTCGGCGACTCGGACAAGAAGTCGAGCCGGTCGTCCCGCTCGGATCGGGACGACGACGGGGATGGCGACCGTTCGAGCAAGAAGTCTTCGAGCAAGTCCTCGGGCAAGTCCAAGTCAGGCGGTTCCGGCGGGCTCTCCGGCCTGCTCGGCAACTAGGCGCCGCCCACACCTCAGGGGGACAACCGGACATGGCAAACGTGGACTGGCCATGCTGGCCTTCGGCAACGGTGCCACTGGCCCAACCCGGAATGCTGGTCGCCGGCCGCTACCGGCTGCTCTCGCAGATCGGCGTGGGCGCCATGGGCGCGGTGTGGCGGGCCACCGACCAGCGGCTGAACCGGCAGGTTGCACTGAAACAGGTGGTGCTGGCCGCCGGGCTGGACCCCCGCCAGGCGGCCGAGGCCCGGCACCGAATCCTGCGCGAGGGACGCATCGCGGCTCGGCTGCAGCACCCGCACGCGGTGGCGGTCTACGACACCACCATGCAGGACGGCGAACCGTGGCTGGTGATGGAGTTCCTCCGGGCCCGCAGCCTGGCCACCGTGATCACCCGCGACGGCGTGCTCAGCGACCGCACCGCCGCCCGCATCGGCACCCAGCTGGCCGACGCGTTGGACGCCGCGCACCAGGTCGGCATCGTGCACCGGGACGTGAAGCCGGGCAACGTGCTGATCTGCGCGGACGGCTCGGCCAAGCTGGCCGACTTCGGCATCGCCCGGGCCTCCGGGGACATCACGGTGACCCAGACCGGGGTGCTCACCGGCACCCCGGACTACTGCGCGCCCGAGGTGGCCAGGGGCGGGCCGCCCACTCCGGCGGCCGACGTGTTCGCCCTCGGCGCCACGCTCTACGCGAGCGTGGAGGGCCGCTCGCCGTTCAACCTCCCCCGTGACCCGCTCAGCCAGCTCGAGGTGGTGGCCAGTGGGCAGGTGGAGCCGCCGACCAGGGCCGGCCGGCTGACCCCGCTGCTCACCCGCATGCTGGACCCGGAACCCACGCGGCGGCCGACCGCCGGCGAGGCGCTGGAGCTGCTCGCCCTGGACGGTGACCACGGCGGCCCGTCCCGGACCGGCGCGAACCCCATCCCGATGCCGCGCAACGGCGAGCACCTCACCTCGTCCGCGACGCCCCGGGTGCGCCCGCTGACCGGCGCCGACGAGCTGGACTCCACCGCGATCTCCTACATGCCCGGGCTGCGCGACGAGGTACCCCGCCCACCCGGACCCCGCCGCTCCCCCGGGACCCGCCGCCCGCCCGAGCCCCGCCGGCCGGCGCGCGCGTCCGGCCGCGGCCGGCGCCGGCTGGTCACCGCCGCGGCCGCCCTGGTCGGGCTGGCCGTGGTCGCCGCCGGCGCGGTCGTGTTGACCCGGCCGTCGGAAAACACCGCCACCGTGGAGCCGGCCGGGCAGCGCAACGCCGCCGCGCCGGGCCGGCCGGCCAGCTCCGCCGAGCTGGTCGCCGCCGCCCGCGCGTACTACGCGCTGCTGCCCAAGAACCCGGCCGCGGCCTGGAACCGGTTGACCCCGCACGCCCGCGAACAGCTGGGCGGCCTGGACGCGTACACCCAGTACTGGCAAGAGGTGAGCTCGGTGCGGGTGGTGGAGATCGCCGCCTCCGGCCCGGAGCGCACCGTCCGCGCGCAGGTGCGCATGCAGGGCCAGGACCGGGCCCGGACCAGCTCGCAACGCCTGCGCATGGTCCCCGCGCCGAACGGCGGCTGGCTGATCGACTCCTTCCCGCCCTGACCCGACCCGGTTTCGCGCGCGGTGAAATCCGCTCGGAGCGGAATCCGGGTACACCGCGGAATTGCCTCGATACCGTAGGCCAATGTCCGACCGAGAACGCCGCATTCTGCCCACGTTCGTCGAGCACACCGGTAATGGCGCAATCGAGACCACGCCGTACAACCGGCTTTTCGCCGAACGCATCATCTTCCTGGGCACACCGCTGGACGACGCCTCGGCCAACGATCTGGTGAGCCAGCTGATGTACCTGGAGGCCAACGACCCGGACCGGGACATCTCGCTCTACCTGAACTCCCCCGGCGGCTCGCTCACCGCGATGGCCGCCGTGTACGACACCATGCGCTACATCCGCCCGGACATCGCCACGTTCTGCCTGGGTCAGGCGGGACCGGCGGCCACGCTGCTGCTCGCCGCCGGCACGGCGGGTAAGCGGGCGGCGGTCCGCAACGCCCGGGTGATGCTGCGCCAACCGGCGCGCGAGCCGGTGCGGGGCCAGCATTCCGACCTGTTCATCCAGGCCGAGGAAATGGCCCGGCTGCGCAAACTGGTCGAATCGGCACTGGCCGAGCACACCGGGAAAACCGTCGAGCAAATTCATTCGGACATAGAACGGGAACTCATTCTGGACGCCGAACAGGCCCGTGATTACGGGCTGATCGACCACGTCGTGACCAACCGCAAGAAATCCCGCCTCGCGCCGGTCCGCTAGACCAGGCGGCGGTCGGAGGCCCAGCGGGACAGCTCGTGCCGGTTGGACAGCTGCGTCTTGCGCAGCACCGAGGACACGTGGGTCTCCACCGTCTTGATGGAGATGAACAGCTCGGCGGCGATCTCCTTGTAGGCATAGCCGCGGGCGAGCAGGCGCAACACGTCCCGCTCGCGCGGGGTGAGCAGATCCAGCTCCGGGTCCACCGGCGGCGCCGCTCCCGGCCGGTCGGAGAAGGCGTCCAGCACGAACCCGGCCAGCCGGGGCGAGAACACCGCGTCGCCCTCGTGCACCCGGCGCAGCGCGTCGGCCAGCTCCCGGCCGGAGATCGTCTTGGTCACGTAGCCCCGGGCGCCGGCCCGG
Source organism: Actinospineispora eucalypti (assembly GCF_039543365.1). NCBI lineage: Bacteria > Bacillati > Actinomycetota > Actinomycetes > Pseudonocardiales > Pseudonocardiaceae > Actinospineispora > Actinospineispora eucalypti. The sequence goes on along the minus strand of NZ_BAABJP010000007.1, from coordinate 510,889 downwards.
ATCACCGCGATCACGTCGTCGGCCGCGTCGGACACGCTGAGCGCGAGGAACACCATCTCCGGCGACTCGGCCCGTACCTGGCGGAGCACCTCGGCGCCGCCGCCGTCCGGCATGTGCACGTCCAGCAGCACCACGTCCGGCTTGTAGTGCCGGGCACCGGCCACCGCCTCGGCCACCGAGCCGGCCTCCCCGATCACCTCGACGTCGTCGGCCACCGTGTCCAGTTCGGCGCGCACGCCGGACCGGAACAGTGCGTGGTCGTCGACCAAGAACACCCGGATCGGCTGCTTGCTCATGACGCTCCTTCGGTGTCGCGTACTCGTGCCCTGGGCATCTCCAGGTGCACCTCGGTCCCCTCGCCGGCCGCGCTGCGCAGCGAGACGTTGCCGCCGTGCCGGTCCATCCGCCCGTGCACCGAGTCGACCAGCCCGTGCCGGTCGTCCGGGATGTCCGAGGGGTCGAACCCGATCCCCCGGTCCCGGACGAACACGTGCACGGAGTCCGGCTCCACCTCGACGTACAGGCTGACCTCGCCGACCTGGGCGTGCTTCGCCGCGTTGACCATGGCCTCCCTGGTCGCCTGCAGCAGGGCGGCCAGCTTGTCGTCCAGCTCGCAGTCCCCGACCACCACCGGCCGCACCGCCACCGCGTAGGTGTCCTCCACCTCGGCGGCCGCCGAGGCGATGGCCTCGCTGAGCGTGCCGGCCTCGGCCGGCGAACCGTCCGCGCGGCCGTACCCGGTCGGCCCGTACAGCCAGGTGCGCAGCTCGCGTTCCTGGCCCCGGGCCAGCCGGCGCACCTCCCGCGGCTGCTCCGCCTGCCGCTGGATCAGGGCCAGGGTCTGCAACACCGAGTCGTGCAGGTGCGCGGCGATCTCCGCGCGCTCGGCGGTGCGGATGCGTTCCCGCCGCTCCTCGCCCAGCTCGAGGGAGAGCCGCACCCAGAACGGCACGGTCAGCACGGCCACCCCGACCAGCGTGGCCAGCACGGCGAGCAGGGCGAACTGCAGCTGGTTCAGGTTCAGCTGGCTGATCAGGAAGGCGGTCAGCCCGCCGGCCACGAACAGCGCACCGATGGCCGCGCGCAGCGCCGCCATCCGGCCGCCACCGAGCAGGTTGTTCCGCCCGGCCGCCGCCCAGCGCCGGCGGCGGGACTCGTCCGCCTCCCGCCACACCAGCGCCACGCCCACCGCCGCCACGCCCAGCGGCCCGGCCACCCAGCCGACCAGCACGTTGTCCGCCGCCGACGCGGCGATCGCCACGCCCAGGGCCAGCGCGGCGAGCCCCAGCGCCTGGGTCCGTTCCCGCGCGGAGACCTCCCGCTCCCGGGAGACGTCCTCCTGCGGGATGAACATCCAGGCCAGCCCGTAGGCCAGCACGCCGGCACCGGACAGCCCGGCGAGTACGGTGAACCCGGTGCGCACCCAGAGCACACGGACGCCGAGGTGGTCGGCGATTCCGGCGGCGACCCCGGCCAGCATTCGGCCCGACCGGTGCCGCCGCAGCGGCTCCCGGAGCTCGCGCAGCGGCACGGTGGGGCTGTCTCTCCCACGCGCGCCCAACTCGGCGCCCGCCGGGCGAGCCCGTTCCGCGCTGCATCTCCCGTCCGCGCCTAACTGGGCGCGGGCTCGGCGAGCGCCTTCCGCGCTAGTCATACCGCACATCGTCACATGCCCGGGCCGGCGATTCATCGGGGTAGACCCGGAGTCGCACCCGGGCGTGGCCCGGCGCACCCCGCCCGATATCGGGGTCGGCTCCGGGTTGCGCCCCGATGCCGGGGCACCCGACCGGAGCGCAGGGTGGGATACATGAGCGAACCGCCCGAGCCATCCGGCCGGACCCTACCGAGGTCACGAGCCGAGGTGCAGTCCACCATGCACTCGATCTGGCAGACCCGCCCCACCCGCCGGCAGAGCGACCGCAAGTTCGCCGGGGTGGCCGCCGCGATCGCCCGCCGCTACGACATCGACCCGGTGCTGATCCGGATCGCTTTCGTGGTGGCGGCCTTCTACGGCATCGGCATAGTGCTGTACCTCGGCGCCTGGATCGTGCTGCGGCCCGATCCGGCCGACCCGCCGACCGGCTCGCTGTTCGGCCGCGAGTCGGCGCACCCGGTCCTGCTCGTCGCGGCGATCGTGGCGGCCCTGGTCGGTGCCAGCTCGCTGTTCACCGGCGACCCGGGGGTGTTGGTCGGGCTGGCGGTGGTGGGCGGCCTGCTCTACCTGTTGCACCAGGCGCGCAGCGAGCGCGGGCTGACCGCCGAGGCGGCGGCCTCGCTGGACGACCCGGCCCGGCCGGCGGCATCCGCCATGGCCGGTCTGGCGGCCGCGCCGCCCGGAGCGCTGTCGGCGGGAACCCGGTCGGCGGGCGAGAGCGCCCAGCCACCGGCCTGGGACCCGCTCGGGGTGGCCCCGTTCGCCTGGGACCTGCCCGACCCGTCCCCCCAGCCCAGCGAGCCGCCCGCCCGCCGCCGGCGCCCGCTGGTCACGCTGGTCACCCTGGCGCTGGCCGTGCTCGGCGGCGTGATCACGGCATCCATCGCCTTCCCCCTGGCCGGCCCGGGCGGGTTCCGCCTGGTCGTCGGTGTGATGCTGGCCGTGGTCGCGCTCGGCCTGTTGGTCGGCGCGTTCCTGCACCAGGGGCGGGGCCTGCTGGTCGCCGCGCTGCCGCTCATGCTGGCCGGTTGGACCAGCGCGAACGCCCCGCTCGGGCCGCGTTGGGACGGCATGGGCGACCTGTCCGCCGCGCCCCGCTCGGCCACCGAGCTGCTGCCTCAGTACTCGCTGTCCATCGGCTCGGTCACCCTGGACCTGCGCCAGCTCAACGCGGGCGCGCCGGGGACGCCTTCGACCACGACCCCGCCTTCCCGCATGACCCCGCCGTCACCCTCGACCGCACTGACCCCTCCCGGTTCGCCGAGACCCGCCGCACCAGGGCCGGCGGTCCCGGCGGCACCGGCGGTTCCAGGGGTACCGGCCGCTCCGGGGGCGCTGGACCCCGAGGACGCTGAGCCCCTACGGACCTCGGTGAACGTGGAGGTCGGGGACGTGACCGTGCTGCTGCCGCCCAACATGGACGTCCGCGTGCACTGCCACACCGACCTCGGCTCGGTGGACTGCCTGGGCAACGAGGGACGCGAGGAGCGAGGCCCGACCGCGGACGCCGTGGTCGAAGAGGTGGCGGCGGTGCGGACGCCGGGCGCCCCCCGGCTGGAGCTGGACATCAACGTCGGTACCGGATCCGTGGAGGTGGAGCGTGACTGAGCCGCAACAGACCCCGGAGCGCACCGGCCGGCGCGCACCCGACGTGCTGAACCTGGTGGTGGGCGTGGTGAGCCTGACCATCGCCGTGCTGGCGCTGGCCGGATGGTCGCCCGCGCACCCGGTGTTCGACCCGCGCTGGCTGTTCTCCGCGCTGGCGGTGCTGCTCGGTGTACTGCTGCTCGGCTTCAGCGGCCGGCGGAACCGCCGGGCCGGTGTCTCCCGCGCGCGCCGAACTGGGCGCACGCCCAGCTAGCGCGTCCCGCGCCAGGACTAGGTCGAAAGACCCAGTCGCTCGTTGATCTCCAGCACCGAGCGCGCCTTGTTCAGCGCGTAGAAGTGCAGCCCGGGTGCGCCACCGCGCAGCAGCTCGTCGCACTGCTCGGTGGCGTACTCGATGCCCATCCGCACCGCCGCCTCGGCGTCGTCGCCGACCTGGTCCAGCCGCCCGGCCAGCCGGTCCGGGATGCGCGCCTGGCACAGCGCGGTGAACCGCCGGATGCCGGACACCGACACGATCGGCATCACGCCCGGCACGATCGGCGCCTCGATGCCGATCCGCCGGGCGTCGTCCACGAACCGGAAGTAGTCGTCGTTGTCGAAGAACAGCTGGGTGATCACCACGCGGGCACCCAGGTCGACCTTGCGCTTCAGGTGGCGCAGGTCGGACTCCCGGCTCTCCGCCCTGGGGTGCACCTCGGGGAAGCCGGCCACCGCCACCGAGAACTCCGGGTGCGCGTCCGCGACCAGCTCGTCGGCGTGCGCGAAGCCCTCCGGGTGCGGCGCCCACTCGACGCCGGGGGCCGGGTCCCCGCCCAGCGCGATGATGTTCCGCACCTGTGACTCACGCAGCCGGTCCAGCACCGATCGCACCTGCGCCCGGGACTGGTCGACCACGGTGAGGTGGCACATCACGTCCACCCCGAACTCCCGGTGCAGCGCGCTCACCAGGTCCACCGTCCGCTCGCGGGTGGACCCGCCCGCGCCGTAGGTCATCGAGCAGAACGCCGGGTTCAGGTCACCGACGATCGACTTGGCCTCTCGGCGCAACGCGGCCTCGCCCGCCTCGGTCTTCGGCGGCCAGAACTCCACCGAGAGCACTGGGGCGGGCGCGGAGTAGATCTCCTGGAGCGTTCTCATTCCCATTCGATGGTCCCCGGCGGCTTGCTGGTGACGTCGAGCACGACGCGATTGACCTCCGCTACCTCGTTGGTGATCCGGGTGGAGATGCGTTCGAGCACGTCATACGGCAGTCGCGTCCAGTCGGCGGTCATGGCGTCCTCCGAGCTGACCGGCCGCAGCACCACCGGGTGGCCGTAGCTGCGCCCGTCGCCCTGCACTCCGACGCTGCGCACGTCCGCCAGCAGCACCACCGGGCACTGCCAGATCGCCTTGTCCAGGCCGGCCGAGGTGAGCTCCTCGCGGGCGATCGCGTCGGCCGCGCGCAGCGTCTCCAGCCGTCCCGCGGTGACCTCGCCGATGATCCGGATGCCCAGGCCGGGACCGGGGAACGGCTGCCGGCCGACGATCGTCTCCGGCAGCCCCAGCTCCGCGCCGACCCGGCGCACCTCGTCCTTGAACAGCGTGCGCAGCGGCTCGACCAGCGCGAACTCGATGTCGTCGGGCAGCCCGCCCACGTTGTGGTGGCTCTTGATCGTGGCCGTCCCGGTGCCGCCACCGGACTCCACCACGTCCGGGTAGAGCGTGCCCTGCACGAGAAACCCGACATGCTCCGCCCGCGCCACCTCGGCGGTGGCGTTCTCGAACACCCGGATGAACTCCCGGCCGATGATCTTGCGCTTCTGTTCCGGCTCGGTCACCCCGGCCAGGGCGCCGAGGAACCGGTCCGCCGCGTCCACGGTGTGCAGCCGGGCGCCGGTGGCCGCCACGAAGTCCCGCTCCACCTGCTCCCGCTCGCCGGTGCGCAGCAGCCCGTGGTCGACGAACACGCAGGTCAGCCGGTCCCCGATGGCGCGCTGCACCAGTGCGGCGGCCACGGCGGAGTCCACCCCGCCGGACAGCGCGCAGATGGCGTGCCCGTCGCCGACCTGGGCGCGCACCGCGTCCACGGTGTCCTCGATGATCGACGCCGTGGTCCAGGACGGGGAGACGCCCGCCACGTCGCGCAGGAACCGGCGCAGCACCTCCTGGCCGTGCGGCGAGTGCCCGACCTCCGGGTGGTACTGCACGCCGGCCAGCCGGCGGTCCAGGTCCTCGAACGCGGCCACGGCGGCCCGCTCCGAGGAGGCGGTCACGGTGAACCCCTCCGGGGCGCGCACCACCGAGTCGCCGTGGCTCATCCAGACCGGGTGCCGGCCGGGCAAGCCCTGGTGCAGCCGGCCGGCCTCGGCGCTCACGGTCAGCTCGGTGCGGCCGTACTCGCGGGTGCCGTCCGGCGCCACCTCGCCGCCCAGCGCGCGGGCCATCGCCTGGAAGCCGTAGCACAGCCCGAGCACCGGGATGCCCACGTTGAACAGCTCCGGGTCCACGCTCGGCGCGCCCTCGGCGTACACGCTGGACGGACCGCCGGAGAGGATCAAGGCGGCCGGCTTGCGGGCCACGATGTCGGCCACCGGCGTGTCCGACGGAATGATCTCCGAGAAGACCTGCGCCTCACGCACCCGCCGCGCGATGAGCTGGGCGTACTGCGCCCCGAAATCTAAGACCAGAACGGTTGCCGGCTGCACCGCTTCACCGTACCCAGCCGCCCCGCCGGATCCAGCACCCGGCGCCGCCGCCCGTGACGAACACGACCGTCCCGGCGCGACGGCCCGCCCCGCCGGCGCGCCCAGTCGGAAGTTCACCCTTCAGAACGGTGGGTCGCGTCGAGTTCGGGAAATGGGCTCGGGGCCCGCCCGCACCCCGGCCCACGGCAAGCGGCTGTATGCGTGGCACCCTTCGTCACGCAGCGTCGCCAACCGCCGAGCCCGCGCGGGCAATTCCACGGCGGGTCCTCATCGAGTGCGACAGCATTCTGCTTCGATCTTGAAAAAACCAGACTCGTGTCGACCTCGAGGAACCGAGCGGGCCGAACCCGACCGACACCGGTCACACCCCGTAGCAAAGCCGGCGGCTCGGAACGGGAACCGCGCCAGGGCGACCACCGCGCCGCGATCCACGCCATCTTTCTCAGTGGCTGCTTACCGCGACGCGGAGGCCGAGGGCGACCAGTACGGTGCCGGTGACCGCCTCCAGCCGGCGGCGGATGCGCGGGCGCCGGAACCACTCGCCGGCGCGGGCCACGCCGGCGGCGAACGCCAGGTAGACGGCGGTGTCCAGGACGATCTGCAGCGCGGCCAGCCCGGCGGTGGTGGCGAACAGCGGGCGTTCGGCCGGCACGAACTGCGGGTAGAAGGCGACCATGAACACCGCCGCCTTCGGGTTGGCCATCTGCACCATCAGCCCCTCGCCGAACGCCCGCCAGCCACCACCGGCCGTCGGTTCCGGGCCCGCCTCGAGCGGGTCCGGAACCAGCCGACCCCGGCTCCGCCACGCCGCGAGCAGCGCCTTGCCGCCGAGGTACACCAGCACCGCGGCGCCGACCACCCGCAGCACCAGGTACGCCACCTCGGACGCGGCGACCAGCGCGGCCACCCCGGCGGCCGCCAGCAGCGCCCACAGGTACAGGCCGAGCTCCAGCCCGAGCACCACCGGAACGGTCGGCCGGAAGCCGCGCAGCGCGGCCCGGCGCAGCACCAGCGCGGTGGCCGGACCCGGCGAAGCGGCAATGATCAGGCAGGCGAACACGAACGCGGGCATGGAGGTGAGCAGGTCCACGTCCGGATGTCTACCCGTCCGGGCCGCTCAAGGCGAGGGAGTTAGCTGGGACAGCCGCTCCACGACCTCGGCCGGAGCGGGCATCTCGGCCACTTCGGCGGCCAGCCGGGCGGTCGCGGCGCGAACCGCGTCGTCGGCCAGCAGGTGCCGCGCCCGGGCGGCAATCTCGTCGGCGGAGACTCCAGGCCGGCCGCCGTGCCGGGTCGCGCGGGTTTCCCAGGAATGCCCCGCCGTGCCGGCCCGTTGATCACGTCCATGGAACTCGGCATCGTGCTGCCCCAACCCGCCTCGGACGCGCCCACCCCGGCGAACCTGGTGGAGACCACCATCGAGCAGGCCCGGCTGGCCGTCGGGCTGGGCGTCCGCTCGGCCTGGTTCGCCCAGCGGATGGACTTCGACGCGATCGCGCTGGCCGGCCTGGTCGGCCGGGAGTTGCCCGAGCTGACCGTGGGCACCTCGGTGGTGCCGATCATCGGACGGCACCCGCTGGTGGTCGCGGCGCAGACCCGCACCACCCAGGCGGCCACCGGCGGGCGGTTCCAGCTGGGCCTGGGCCTCGGCGCGCGGAACTTCCTCGAGCCGCTGTTCGGCGTGACCGAGCCGCGCACGATCACCCAGCTGCGCGAGTTCCTGACCGTGCTGGACCCGCTGTTGCGCACCGGTGAGGTGGATTTCGCCGGACAGACGCTGACCGCCCGCACGGCCTGGTCCGGCCACCTGCCCGGTGCGCAGCCGCCGCCGGTGCTGGTCGCCGCCATGGGACCGAAGGCGCTGCGGGTCACCGGCGAGCTGGCCGACGGCACGCTCCCCTATCTGGCCGGCCCGAAGACGCTGGCCGAACACGTGGTGCCCACGATCACCGAGGCCGCGTCGGCCGCCGGCCGGCCGGCGGCCAGGGTCGCCACACTGGTGGCCACCGTGGTCACCGACCGGGCCGAGGAGATCCGCGCGCGGGCCGTCCAGGAGATGGCGTTCTACGAGACCATCCCGTCCTACCGGGCGATGCTGGACCGCGAGGGTGTGGCGCGGGCCGGCGAGCTGGCCGCGATCGGCAGCGCCGAGCAGGTGGCCGAGCAGCTGCGCGCCTACCGGGACGCCGGCGCCACCGAGCTGGTGCTCAGCCAGACCACCCTGGGCAACACCGAGGAGCAGCTCCGCACCTGGCAGCTCGCCGAGCAGGCCCGGGACTGGTGACTCAGGACCCGGCGTGGGCGGCGCGCAGCGCCGCGAGGTCCAGCTTGACCATGCCGAGCATCGCCCGGGAAGCCCGGGCCGCCTTCTCCGGATCCGGGTCGGTGACCATGTCGATCAGCTCCGCCGGCCCCACCTGCCAGCAGACGCCGTAGCGGTCGCGCAACCAACCGCAGGCGGTGCCCTGCCCGCCGCCGTCGGTCAGCCGGTCCCAGTAGTAGTCGATCTCCGCCTGGTCCGCGCAGTCGATCTGGAACGAGACCGCCTCGTCAAACTTGAACTCGGGGCCGCCGTTCAACGCCACGAACCGCTGGCCGTTGATCTCGAACTCCACGGTGACCACCGTGCCCACCGGCCCCGGCCCGGCCTCGGTGTACCGGGCGACCCGGCCGACCTTGCCGTCCTTGAACACCGAGCAGTAGAACTCGGCGGCCTCCTCGGCCTTGCCGTCGAACCACAGGCAGGTGGTGAATCCCTTGATCATTGCCGTCTCCTCGCTCATCGGGGTCGATGCAGGTACCGACCAGGCGTCGCGAGAAAACTCATCGCGGGGTGTGGCGCAGCGCTCCTTTCGCGCGAAGGTCGGCGAGCGTGGGGTAGCCGTCCACGGCCATGATCAGGTCGGCCTCGGCCAGCAGCGAGCGGAGCACGTGCACGACACCGTCGGCGCCCTCCAGGGCCAGGCCGTAGACGTAGGGGCGGCCCACGCCGACGGCGGTGGCGCCCAGTGCCAACGCCTTGATCACGTCGGCGCCGGTGCGCACGCCGGAGTCGAAGAGCACGGGCAGGCCGTCGGCCGCTTCGACCACCTCCGGGAGCGCGTCCAGGGCGGCCAGCCCGCCGTTGGCCTGGCGTCCGCCGTGGTTGGAGCAGTAGATCCCGTCCACGCCGCCGTCCCTGGCCCGGCGCGCGTCCTCCGGGTGACAGATGCCCTTGAGGATCAGCGGAAGGTCGGTGAGCGACCGCAGCCAGGGCAGGTCGTCCCAGGTCAGCGGGTTCCCGAAGATCCCGACCCACTCCAGCACGGCGGCCCGGGGGTCCTCCTCGGGCGGTTTGGCCAGCCGGGCGCGGAAGACCGGGTCGGAGGTGTAGTTGGCCAGGCAGTGGCCGCGCAGCTGGGGGAAGTTGCTCGCCGCCAGGTCGCGCGGGCGCCAGCCGGTGACCCAGGTGTCCAGGGTGACCACGATCCCCTTGAACCCCGCTTCTTCCGCGCGGCGCACCAGGCTCTCGGCCAACGCCCGGTCGGTCGGGGTGTAGAGCTGGAAGAAGCCCGGGGTCTCCCCGAACTCCGCCGCGACCCGCTCCATCGGGTCCACGGTGAGCGTGGAGGCCACCATCGGCACGCCGGTGCGGGCGGCCGCGCGGGCGGTCGCCAGGTCGCCGTGCCCGTCCTGGGGGCACAGCCCGATGACGCCGACCGGGGCCATGAACAACGGGGTGGGCAGGCGCAGGCCGAACAGGTCCACGGACAGGTCCCGCTCCGCCGCGCCGACCATCATCCGGGGCACCAGCCCCCACCGCTGGAACGCCGTCACGTTGGCGCGCTGGGTGAACTCGTCCCCCGCGCCGCCGGCGATGTAGCTGAGCAGCGACGGAGCGAGCGCCGCCCGCGCCCGGGCCTCCAGCTCCTCGTAGGTCATCGGCATGCTCGGCAGCACCCCGGACAGCCCGCCCAGGTAGATCTCGATCTGGTAGTCCCCGAACCTCGGGCTCATCGCGGCTCCCCGTCGGCCACCAGTACTCCCTCGGCGAAACACGCGGCCACCGCCGCACCGTCCCCGGCGTTCCAGGCCTGCGCCACCGCGGCGACAATCTCTTCGGCCGTCATGACCCCACCGAACCGCCCGCGCGGCCGGCACGGAAGTCACCCGATTGTGAGCCTCGGCACTTACGGGCGGTCAGCGGTTTTACGCGGTGCATAATATTACGCAGCGCGTAAGCCTATCGGTCAACTCAACGAGGAGATGAGACGGATGAGTCGCCGGACGAGCGCCACATTGGCCGGTCTGAGCCGACGGGACCGCGCCATCCTGCGCGCGGTCGCCGAGGGTCGTTGCACGATCTCCGCCGCGTTCGGCGCCCCGCTGACCGTCGACGGCTACGCCATCTCCGACCAGTTCACCGTCGCGCGGCTCCGGAAGGCCGGCCTGATCACCACTCGGGGACCCCGCGCACTGCTCACCCACCAGGGACTGGAACTACTCCAAGCCGCCTGAGCAGCGCAACACGTTGAAGCGGAACTCGACCACACGTTCCGGCACAGGGAAACATTGCGGCGGCAGCTCCGATCAATAGTCCGTGAACTCGACCGACATCGACGACGAACCTCGCAGTGGCGCGATCCACTCGGTCTCGGCCGTGAGCGCCTCTTGGTGATGGCCGCTCAGAGCCTCGAATGCCCACCTCCGCCAGCTCATCGTCGAGCAGGCTCCACCATGGATGGACGTCCCCTGCCTGCACGGGCGCGCAACGTCAGGCCCCTCGCAGCACGACCGCCAGGAGCTCGGGCGCACTGAACTCTCGCGGGTAGGCCGTTTCGTGTTGCCTCAGAATTCCGAGCTCTTCCAACTGCCCGATCAGCTTGTGAGCGCGGGCATTGCTCACCCCCAGGTCGCGCGCGGCCTGCTTCGTGGTGAAGATCGGGCGCGCCAGTGCGAGGTCGACAAGTCGCATGGCGGTCTCGGCCCGCATCTTGCTCTCTCGGATTCGCCGCTTGAGCTCGGTCTGCACACCCAGTAGCTCCCTGAGCTGCTGGTCCGTCTGGCGCGCCGAGGCCGCGATTCCAGTGGCGAAGAACTGAAGCCAGGTATCCCAGTCGCCCGAAGTGCTCACGCCCATCAGCGCGTTGTAGTAGTCGGCGCGGCGCGCTTCGAACCACGGTGACACCGTCAGAATCGGCTGGTCGAGCACCCCGCTATACAGGAAGTGCAAGACGATCAACAGGCGACCAATGCGCCCGTTCCCATCGTTGAACGGGTGCAGCGTTTCCAGCTGGTAGTGAGCCATGCCGGCCGCGACTACCGGATCGATCTCCAGATGGTTGCACTCGTCAAACCACTTCACCCAGTCGCGGACCCTTCGATCGAGCTCGTCGCCCGGGGGATGCGGAACGAAGCGAGCGTCCCTCACCCGGCCTCCCCGGTTTCCGCCGATCACCACTTGGATAGTCCGGATGCGTCCCGCCTGCTCGGTGTCGGCATCGGTGCCACGTACGAGCAGACGATGCAGCTCTGTCAAGAGGTTGAGGGAGAGTGGCCGACCATCGCGCCGCCAGGCGTAGGCGTGCAGCGCCATACGCATGTAGTTAACGATCTCGCGCATGGTCGCGTCACCCTGCTCGACCTCCTCGTCTGCCGCCAGGACGGCCTCGAGCGGCGCGTATGTCCCCTCCAAGGCCGAGGTGCTCTGCGCCTCTCGGCGCAAGACAGGCAGGCTCAGGAGGTCCGGACTCGGCAGCTGACGCGCCGAACTGTCCAGCGCCCCTAGCGCCCCCCGGGCGTCTGCGATCGCGTTGTACGTCTGCGGCTTGAGTGACGGACAGTCAGCAGCAAGGGGGTGTGCGCAGAAGGCGATATGCTGCCAGGGGCCGTAGCGTGGATCGTTGCCCTGGATCGGCACCAGTCTGCCCGTAGGGCTACCAACGAACTCCGCTGCGTCCACAGTTTCAACTGTAGCGCTGGTTGTGTTGAAACCTGACAGCTGAATACGCCCCAGCTTCAACACTTTTACCACTCGATCGGGTGACGAGAGTGATCGAGCTCGCACAGGTGTTTGTTTGCCGCGATAGGCCAACCGGCATGGGCAACGCGCGGTCATCGCGTTCGGACTAGTTAGCCGGGTCCTCACGCACGGTCACGGCCATGCCGACGGTGGCGCGCTCGAGCCGCAACTCCGCATAACAGGTCCTTAGAACGGCAACAGCGATCGCGGCCTAAGCCCCCGTTAGCCTGGCGAGGTCGCCGTCGGTCACACGTTGAAGCGGAACTCGACTACGTCGCCGTCGGCCATCACGTAGTCCTTGCCCTCCATGCGGACCTTGCCGGCGGCTTTCGCGGCGGCCATGGTGCCGGCCGCGACCAGGTCGTCGTAGGACACGATCTCCGCCTTGATGAAGCCGCGTTCGAAGTCGGTGTGGATCACGCCGGCCGCCTGGGGGGCGGTGGCGCCGGCCTTGATGGTCCAGGCGCGGGACTCCTTGGGGCCGGCGGTCAGGTAGGTCTGCAGGCCCAGGGTGGCGAAGCCGGCGCGGGCCAGCGCGTGCAGTCCCGGCTCGTCCTGGCCGATGGACTCGAGCAGCTCGCGGGCCTCCTCCGGGTCCGACTCGGACAGCTCGAGCAGCTCGGCCTCCACCTTGGCGTCCAGGAACACCGCCTGCGCCGGGGCGACCATCTCGGTCAGCTCCTTGCGCCGCGTGGCGTCGGTGAGCACCGCCTCGTCGGCGTTGAACACGTAGAGGAACGGCTTGGTGGTGAGCAGGCCCAGCTCGCGCAGCGGCGCCCGGTCCACCCCGGCCGCGAACAGCGTCTTCCCGCCGTTGAGGATCTCCACCGCCCGTTCCGCGGCCTCCAGCACCGGCCGGCGGTCCTTCTGCATCCGGGCTTCCTTGGCGATCCGGGGAACCGCCTTCTCCAGCGTCTGCAGGTCGGCCAGGATCAGCTCGGTGGCGATCGTCTCCATGTCGGCGGCGGCGTCCACCCGGCCGTCCACGTGCACCACGTCCGCGTCCTCGAACACCCGGACCACCTGGCAGATCGCGTCCGACTCGCGGATGTTGGCCAGGAACTTGTTGCCCAGCCCGGCGCCCTCGGAGGCCCCCTTCACGATGCCCGCGATGTCCACGAAGGACACCACGGCCGGCACCACCTTGGCCGACTCGAACATCTCGGCCAGCTTGTCCAGCCTCGGGTCGGGCAGCGGGACCACGCCGACGTTCGGCTCGATGGTGGCGAACGGGTAGTTCGCGGCCAGCGCGTCGTTGTGGGTCAGCGCGTTGAACAGGGTGGACTTGCCCACGTTGGGCAGCCCGACGATGCCGAGGGTGAGGCTCACGACGAACCAGGGTAGTCGCCGGCCGGGCAGCCCCGGCCGACCGCCCGTCTACCCGGTAACACCGTTCACATTCGAACAGGGGATCGATCGGCGCGCCTGGGCAAAAACTGTCAGGGTCACCTGCACTCTGGTCCGCATGAGCTCCATCGCCACGGTGAACATGCTGTTGATCGGGCTGTTAGCCGGCGCCGCCATCGGCGCGGGTACAGCCTGGGCAATGCTGTCCGCCCGGCACCGGGTGCACACCGCCGAGGCGGCTCGGGCCCGGGCCGACGCCTCCGCCGCGCTGCGCTCGGAAGTGGCCGCGCTGCGGGTGGAACGGGACTCGCTGCTCAGCCGGCTGAACGAGCAGACCGAACACGCCGCGGCGGCCGAGCTGCGCGCCCGCCGCGCGGAGACCGAGGCGGTGGGCGCGAACGCCGCGCTGGACGCCGAGCGCACCGCCTCGATGGAGCGCGAGCGGCTGCTGGCCCGCCGGGACGCGGAGCTGAAGGAGTCCTTCCAGGCGCTCTCCGCCGACGCGCTGGCCCGCAACAACGAGGCCTTCGTGGCATTGGCCGAGGGTCGGCTCAAGGAGGTCACGGCGGCCCTCACCGCCAAGGCCCAGGGCGACGACACCGCCCGCCAGCACGCCATCAACGCGCTGCTCGACCCGATGACCAGCACGCTGCGCCGGGTCGAGGGCCAACTGCGCGACGTGGAGAAGGAACGCGAGTCCGCCTACTCCGGCCTGCGCGAGCAGATTTCGGTCATGCGCCAGGGCTCCGAGCGGCTGCACGAGGAGACCAAGCAGCTGGTGAACGCGCTGCGCGCGCCGCAGGTGCGGGGCCGGTGGGGCGAGCTGCAGCTGGAACGGATCGTGCAGCTGGCCGGCATGGTGGAGCACTGCGACTTCGACCAGCAGGTGGTAGCGGCCGCCGAGGACGGCGGGGTCCGGCCGGACATGGTGGTGCACCTGGCGGGCGGCAAGCAGATCGTGGTGGACGCCAAGGTGCCGTTCGCCGCCTACCTGGAGGCGGTGGAGTCCCGGGACCCGGACGTGCACTCCGACCGGCTGTCCGCGCACGCCCGCCAGCTGCGTTCGCACATCGACACGCTGGCTTCCAAGGCGTACTGGCAGGCGTTCGAGCCGAGCCCGGAGTTCGTGGTGCTGTTCGTGCCGGGCGACCCGTTCCTGGAGGCCGCGCTGCGCTCCGACCCCGCGCTGCTCGAGCACGCCTTCACCCACAACGTCATCGTGGCCACGCCCACCACCCTGATCGCGCTGCTGCGCACGGTCGCCTACGCGTGGCGGCAGGAGGCGCTGGCCGCCAACGCGGCGAAGGTGCACTCGCTGGGCCGCGAGCTGCACGGGCGGCTGGCCACCATGGGCACCCACGTGGCCAAGCTCGGCCGCAGCCTGGACTCGGCGGTGGACAGCTACAACAAGACGGTCAGCTCGCTGGAGGCGCGCGTGCTGGTCACCGCGCGCAAGCTGACAGATCTCAAGGTCAGCGACGAGGAGCTGCCCGCCCCTTCACAGGTGGAGCGCTCGCCCCGCCAGGTGCAGGCCCCTGAGCTGGTCGCATCGGCGGCCGACTCGCTGATCGCGCTGCACCAGCGCGAGCACCCGACCGGCCCACCGGACACGGCCGATGACGTGTCCGACGGCGGACGGGCTACCGTGACCGGGTGACGACGCGCCCGCCCGCGCCCCCCTCGCGCACCGGATGGCCGACCTATGAGCGGTCGATCCTGAGCAACGTGCTCGGCTTACCGGGTTACGCCGCGATCGCCATCGCGTTCGGCTTCACCGGCCTCGGGGTGTTCATCGACCTGAACCGCACGGGCGGCGACCTCGGCGCGATCTTCAAGGGCTGCTACTTCGCCGGCTGCGTGCTCGCGGTGTGCTGGGTGAAGCGGCGCGCGTTGTTCGGCCCGATGGTGCAGCCACCGCTGCTGATGGCGCTGGCCATTCCCAGCATCGTGCTGCTGTCGGGCGACAGCGGCGCCAACGGCTCCCCCGGGCTGGCCGACCACCTGCTCTCCATCGGCGCCCCACTGCTGCTCGGCTTCCCCACCATGGCGGTGACCACGGCGTTCGTCGTGGGCATCGGCATCATCCGGTACCTCCTGCAACGCCCCTCGCAGGCGCCGGCACCGCCAACCCGCCGCCCGGCCAACCGCCGGGGCGCGGCCTCGGCCCCGGGCGCCGGACGAGGTGCGGCGACCCCCGGCGAACGACGGGCCGCCGCGGCGACGGCCGACCGGCGTGGCGCGCCGGGCGAACGCCGAACCACCAGTGGCGTGCCCGGCGAACGCCGAACCACCAGCGGTGTGCCGGGCGAGCGCAAGGGCTCCGGGACGCCCGGCGAGCGGCGTGCCGGCACGACCGAGCGCAGGACCACCTCGGGCGTGCCCGGCGAGAGCCGTGACCAGCCGAAACGCTCCTCGAAGCAGCGCCCGACGAAGCAGGGCGGCGCGACCAGCGCCTCGGGCGAGCAGCGCGCGGCCGGCGGCCGCGAGCCGGGTGCCGACCGCAAGAGCAGCCGGTCCGCCCCGGACCGCGCCTCCGGGGACCGCCGGGCGGCCCGGGGCTCCTCGGCCGCCGGCCGCCAGCGCTCCGGCGAACCCCAGCCGCCCGAACCCCGCTCGGCCGACCGCACCGCCCGCCGCTCCTGACCGCCACCGTAGAGGGCAATTCTTAAGCCTTCCTTGTTACGGCACTGTTGGCGGCCGGGCCGCTTAGCATTGCCGGTCATGAACTCCCGCCGGCGGGACACCGAGGACCAGGTTCATCACCGGGTGGCGGCGCTCCGGCTCGAGCGCGGCCTGAGTCGCCATCAACTGGCCGAGGCCCTCGGCCTGCACCCCCGAACCATCGGCTACCTCGAGCAGGGCGAGTGGGAGCCCAGCCTGGCGGTCGCGTTGAAGATCGCGCGCCTGTTCGATCTTCCGGTCGAGGCCATCTTCAGCACCCCGTCCCGACCCCGGCTCCTCCCGGTCGCCACCCCTCCGGGGAATATCCCCGATGACGCCATGAGCACCGGGGGAGCCGGCTTGCGCGGTGTCGGCGGGGATGCCTCCCGCCGGGCCCGCCGATCGTTGACGGTGGGATTCCTGGCGTGCCTGTCCGCCATGCCCCTGGCGATGGCGTTTTTACCGGAATCGGACGGGAGACTGGTGAGCATTCTGGCCATGTTCGGCGGCTATGCGCTGTCCATTATGTTGGCCAACGCGATCCGTAAGCTCGGCGCCGGCCACGACGGCGCGTTGGACGAAATACAGCGACGGGTTCACGACCGGTACAACTCATACGCGTACCTGGTGCTGATACGCGCCTACTCGGTGGCTACCGTGGTCATTCTCCTCTTCTGCTGGGTGAAGTTCGAGTTGAGCGACGTCGCCAGCGGCGCGTCGGCCGTCGGCATCCCCCTGCTGTTCCTGGTTGTCTCGCTGCCCAGCCTGATCGTCGCCTGGTCCCTGCCCGACCTCGACCGATCGGCCACCGGACGGCGACCTTAAGATCGCCTTGTTATAGCGCTGTTGGAGAGCGGGGCTCATAACATTGCGAGTCATGAACTCCCGTCGGCGCGGCACCGAGGATCAGATTCATCAGAGGCTGGCCGCGCTGCGGCTCGAGCGGGGCGTGAGCCGCCTACAACTGGCCAAAGCCCTCGACCTGCACCCGCAGACCCTCGGTTATCTCGAGCGAGGCCACTACCAGCCCAGCCTCGCGGTCGCGCTGAAGATCGCCAGCTTGTTCCAGCTTCCGGTCGAAGCCATCTTCAGCAGCCCGGTTCCGTCCCAGCCGCTCCGCATGTCCGCCCCTCCGGGGAACGCCGGAGAAGGCGTCATGCCCACCGAGCGGGACCGACTCGTGCAGAGATTCCGCGCCGCCTGGGACCGCAGGGACGCCGAGCTGGCTGCCGGGCTGCGCGGTTTTGGCGGTCGCGCTTCCCACCGGACCCGGCGGTGGTTGGTGGTGGGGTTCCTGGTGTGCGTGGCCATGGTCCCCCTGGCGCGGCTATTGCCGGGAATTGCCGGGATGATGGGTGTCATCGGCATGTTCGCCGGGCTTCTGCTGGTTCTGATCGTGGCCAACGCCAGCGATATCGTCGGGGACCACCTCGACAGCGGCCTGGATGAGATCCAGATACGCGTCCAAGACAGCTACGATTCGCGCGCGTACCGGATGCTGACGAGCGGCTGCGCGGTGGCCTTTCTCATCCTCTTCAGTGTCGCGGAGTTCGCGCCACCCCTCGACTCCGACATCGTCCAAGCCGTCTGCTACCCCCTGTTCATGCTGGCCATGGGGCTGCCAACGATGATCGCCGGCTGGTCCTTGCCCGATCTCGACCAGCCGGCGGAGTAGGGCTCAGCCGGTTTGGGCGGTGCGGCGGGCGCGCAGTTCGCGGGGCAGGGAGAAGCTCAGCGTCTCCTCGGCGGTGGTGATCTCCTCGACGTCGGTCCAACCGCGCTCGGCCAGCCAGTCGATCACGCCGCGCACCAGGATCTCCGGCACGGAGGCGCCGCTGGTGATGCCCACCGTGCGCACCCCGGACAGCCACGCCTCGTCGATCTCCCGGGCGAAGTCGATGAGGTAGCTGGCCCCGGCGCCGGAGTTCAGCGCCACCTCCACCAGCCGCACGGAGTTCGACGAGTTGCGCGAGCCGACCACCAGCACCAGGTCGCAGTGCGGGGCCATCGCCTTCACCGCGACCTGCCGGTTCTGGGTGGCGTAGCAGATGTCGTCGCTGGGCGGGTCCTGCAGCGAGGGGAAGCGCTCGCGCAGCCGGCGCACCGTCTCCATGGTCTCGTCCACGGACAGCGTGGTCTGGGACAGCCAGATCACCTTCTCCGGGTCGCGGACGGTCACCTTGGCCACGTCGTCCGGGCCGTCCACCAGCTGCACGTGGTCCGGCGCCTCGCCCGCGGTGCCCTCCACCTCCTCGTGCCCGTGGTGGCCGACCAGCAGGATGTCGTAGTCCTCCCTGGCGAAGCGCTTGGCCTCGTGGTGCACCTTGGTGACCAGCGGGCAGGTCGCGTCGATGGTGCGCAGGCTGCGCGACGCCGCCTGGGCGTGCACGGCCGGCGCGACGCCGTGCGCGGAGAACACCACCAGGGCGCCCTCCGGGACCTCGTCGGCCTCGTTGACGAAGATCGCGCCGCGCTCCCGCAGCGTCTCCACGACGTGCCGGTTGTGCACGATCTCCTTCCGCACGTAAACCGGGGCGCCGTGCGTCTCCAGCGCCTTCTCCACGGCGACGACGGCGCGGTCCACCCCGGCGCAGTAGCCTCGGGGCGCGGCCAGCAGGACTCGTTTGTCTGCTTCAGACATGCTTCCAGCGTAGGCGCTCTACCGTGGTGGCATGCGCCTACTGTGGTGTCCGCTGCGCAACGACGAGGCAGAACGAGTAAGAATGCAGGGTATGAAACCGCTGCCCATGCCGATCAGGATCGCCGCCGGCCTGGTGGTCACCGCGCTGGAAGAGGCCCAGGAGCTGCCGCGGAAGATCACCGAGTTCCCGGTGACCGCGGTGAGCCAGGCGCTGCAGGCCTCCATGCGGCTCCAGCAGCGGGTGACCGAGCTGGCCATCAAGGGCGACCGCGCGCTGGGTTCGCTGCGGCCGGTGCCCGAGGCCCCGGAGTGGGCGCGGTTCGACGAGGACGAGGACGACGCGGGCGATTCGCGGTTCTTCGGCTCGGAGCACGGCCGGCCGAACGGGCTGGCCAACGGCCTGCGCGCGCCGCTGTCCACGCCGCCCAAGGTGACCCCGGTGCGGATCCTGCCCGATCCGGACGAGGACGACGCGGCCGAGGCGCTGCCCTCCCCGCGCCCCCCGACCGAGGCATCCGACCTGCCCGCTGTGCAGCCGGACGCCAAGCCCGCCTCCAAGCCGACCGCACCCGCCCGGGCCGAGCGTCGGAAGGCCGAGCGCCAAAAGGCCGACCCCAGCAAGACCGAGCCCAGCAAGACCGAGCCCAGCAAGACCGAGCCCAGCAAGGTCGGGCGCCAGAAGGTCGAGCCGGAGAAGGCGGCCAAGGCGGAGAAGTCCGCCGGCGGGCCGTCCGGGCTGGAGGAGTACGAGCAGTGGAGCCTGCCGCAGCTGCGCGCCCGGTTCCGCAACCTGACCCTGCCGCAGCTGGAGGCGCTGCTGGCCTGGGAGACCGGGCACCAGGACCGGCCGCCCTACGTGACCATGCTGAGCAACCGGATCGCCAGCGTCAGCGGTCGGTGACCAAGCCGAAGAACCCGCCGAGCACGCCGGAGCAGCCCTGGCCGGTCCGCACGGTCGCCCGCAAGGTGGCCGGCTGGATCGACCGGCTGGGCACGGTCTGGGTGGAGGGGCAGCTCACCCAGGTCAACGCCCGCCCGGGCACCGGGACCGCGTTCCTGGTGCTGCGTGACCCGGCGGCGGACGTTTCCCTGACCCTGACCTGCCCGATCGGCCTGGTGCGCGACTCGGCCGCACCGGTCACCGAGGGCAGCCGGGTCATCGTGCACGGCAAGCCCACGTTCTTCCTCTCCCGGGGCACGTTCAGCCTGCGGGTGGACGAGATCCGTTCGGTGGGCATCGGCGAGTTGCTGGCCCGGATCGAACGGCTGCGCAAGCTGCTCGCCGCCGAGGGCCTCTTCGACCCGGCGCGCAAGCGGCGCCCGCCGTTCCTGCCCCGGCAGGTCGGACTGATCACCGGGCGGTCCAGCGCCGCCGAGCACGACGTGGTGAGTAACGCTCGTCACCGTTGGCCGGCCGCCCGGTTCCGCATCTGCCACACCGCGACCCAGGGCGCGCTGGCCGTGCCGGCGATCATCGACGCGCTGGAGGCCCTGGACCGGGACCCGGAGACCGATGTCATCGTGATCGCCCGGGGCGGCGGCAGCGTGGAGGATCTGCTGCCGTTCTCCGACGAGGCGCTGTGCCGGGCGGTCGCCGCCGCGCGCACACCGGTGATCTCGGCGATCGGCCACGAACCGGACACTCCCCTGCTCGATCACGTCGCTGACCTGCGCTGTTCCACGCCGACGGCGGCCGGGCGGACGATCGTGCCCGACCTGGCCGAGGAGACCGCGCGAATCGCCGGGCTGCGCGACCGGGCACGCCGCGCACTGTCCGGCTGGGTGGACCGGGAACGGCGGCTGCTGGACAACCTGCGCGGCCGCCCGGTGCTCGCCCAGCCCTACCGCGAGCTGGACCGGCGCGCCGACGAGCTCGCCGCGTTGCGCCAGGTGATGCGGAACCACACGTTGCGCGCGCTCGCCGAGCGGGCCACCGACCTCAGCCATCTGCAATCGCGCTTGACGAGCCTCGGACCAGCGGCCACCCTGGCGCGTGGGTACGCGATAGCGCAGGTCATCACCGATGACGACAGATCACCGGTGCTGCGCTCGGTGGCCGAGGCGCCGGTCGGCACCCGGCTGCGTATCCGGCTCACCGACGGAGCGGTCTCCTCGGTGGTGGACCAGACCGACCCGCGCTGACCGGGGGTCGGCGAGCGGAGGACGCGATGGCGGTTGCGCACACCCCACCGGGGCCCGCCGCGTCCACCTTCCTGCCGCTCACCCTGTCGGCGATCCGCGCCGCCGGAGAGGACGCGCTGGCCAGCCACGCGATCAGCGCCGAGCGGGCGGCGGCGGACAGCTGGCAGGCGCTGCTCGGGGACTGCGCCTGCGCCCACCGCTGGGTGCTGCCGGACCGGTTGCGCCTGCTCTCCGCCGCCGCCGGCGAGTACGCGGCCGGCGAGTGGTGGCGCCCGCACGGCGCCCGGGTCGCCGAGTTCGAGCAGTGGGTGGCCGAGGCGATCGACGAGGGCGACGGCGAGGACTTCGCGGAGGCCTGCGCCGGGTACGACGCCGCGCTGGCCCGCGCGCTGGTGGCCGCGAGCGGCCGCCCGGCCGGGCTGCCCTCCGCCGCCGGCGCCCCGTCCGGCACGATGGCCGAGTGAGCACCGAGACCGACATCGAGAAACTCGGCTACGAGCAGGCGCGCGACGAACTCGCCGAGGTGGTCCGCGCGCTCGAGGTCGGCGGGTTGAGCCTGGACGACGCCCTGGCCCTGTGGGAGCGCGGCGAGCGGCTGGCCAAGCACTGCGAGCGCCAGCTGGCGGGGGCGCGCGACCGGGTGGACGCGGTCCTCAACGAGCAGTCCGAACCGGAACGGTAGCGAGCGCGGAACGCGCTCGCCGAGAGCGCGCGCACAGTTCGGCGCGCGCGGGGACGCAGGTCAGCCGGTGCGGGGCAGCGGCGCGGCGGCGGTGACCGCCGAGGCCAGCGCCTGGAACTCCTCGGGCGTGCCGGAGCCGGTGACCAGCCAGCGCGCGCCGTCGACCACCCGGGTCCACGCCTGCTCGCCGTTGTGTCCCGGGTAGCCGACCCATTGCCCGCCGGCAGCGGTGACCGGTGCGGCCGGCCCGCGCGGCGGCCCGGCCGTCTCGTCGGTGACCAGCGCACCTTCCTCCGAGGCGGCGGTGGTCTGCACCAGCCGCATGTACCGGCCGCCGGCGGTCAGCCAGCTGACCCGTATCGCACTCGCCCCGCCGGGGGCGGGCCGCTGGTCCACCGAGGTGACCCGCCAGCCGGCCGGGGTGGCCGGCTCACGCACCGGGAACGACACCCGGCGGGCGGCGGCCTGCAGCGGCGGGTGCGGGTTCACCTGCACCCGGGCGGCCGGGCCGTTCGGGTCCACGCTGGGTCCCAGCGGGCTGAACGAACAACTCCGCCCGAGGAACGCCAGGAACCCGACCAGCGGCAGGAGCAGCAACAGCGAGAGGACCATGTCACGGGGCCGGGCGCCCAGCGGGCTCTGCCGTTTGGCGGGTTGGCCGGCGGGCTGGCGCTCGGCCTCCGACGGGTCGGGCGGATCGGGTGCGCTGCTCATCACGTCGGAGTATTCCCCACATGCCCGGCGGTCCCGGCGCCCCGGTCTGCGAGGATCTAGGGCATGAACACTCCACAGGCAGACCGGCAGCCCACGCAGCGGCGGCGCGAGGCCCCCGATCGCAACCTGGCTCTGGAGTTGGTGCGGGTCACCGAGGCGGCCGCGATGGCGGCCGGCCGGTGGGTCGGCCGGGGCGACAAGAACGGTGGCGACCAGGCCGCCGTGGACGCCATGCGCAAGCTCATCTCCAGCGTCTCGATGGGCGGCGTCGTGGTCATCGGGGAGGGCGAGAAGGACGAGGCCCCGATGCTCTACAACGGCGAGGAGGTGGGCAACGGGGACGGCCCGCAGTGCGACGTCGCGGTGGACCCGATCGACGGCACCACGCTGATGGCCAAGGGCATGTCGAACGCGCTGGCCGTGCTCGCGGTGTCCGAGCGGGGCGCGATGTTCGACCCCTCCGCGGTGTTCTACATGGAGAAGCTGGTCGTCGGCCCCGAGGCCGCCGAGGCGATCGACCTCACCGCGCCGGTGGCGGAGAACGTGCGCCGGGTGGCCAAGGCCCGGTCCATCGACGTCAACGACGTGACGGTGTGCATCCTGGACCGGCCCCGCCACGAGGGCCTGGTGCATGAGGTCCGGGCGACCGGTGCGCGTATCCAGTTCATCACCGACGGGGACGTGGCCGGCGCGATCTCGGCCGCCCGGCTGGGCACCGGTGTGGACATGCTGCTGGGCATCGGCGGCACGCCGGAGGGCATCATCGCCGCGTCCGCGCTCAAGTGCATGGGCGGCGCCATCCAGGCCCGGTTGTGGCCGCGCGACGACGCCGAGCGGAAAAAGGCGCTGGACGCCGGGCACGACCTCGAGCGGGTGCTGCACACCGACGACCTGGTCTCCGGGGACAACGTGTTCTTCTGCGCCACCGGGATCACCAACGGCGACCTGCTGAAGGGCGTGCACTACACCCCCGGCGGGTGCACCACCCAGTCCATCGTGATGCGGTCCAAGTCCGGCACGGTGCGAATGATCGACGGCTACCACCGCCTGACCAAGCTGCGCGCCTACTCCTCGGTGAACTACGACATCGAGGACGAGGGCGCGCCGCCGCTGCCGTGATCCCGCCCGATCAGGCCACCGTTTCACCCAATTGGGGGTCAATCGGTCGTGGTCGCATCCGTCACGCGTCCCATGCGTCATCTCTGGTGTACCGCTCCCCCGCGATGTCGGCGGGCGCTTCACCGGGATAGAGGGACCCCATGCTCAACCGGACGGTGCTCGCCGTTCTGCTGCTCGCGGTGATGACCTCGTCGGTCATCACCGGCTCGATCCTGCAGGCGCAGGAGGGACTGGCCGAGCAGTTGGCGGCGGCCGAGGCGGCGAAACGCGCGCCGGGCAACTCCGCGCCACCGCAGGCACCGCCGCTGCCGCGTCCCTCGGGCCAGCCCGAGCCGCCACAGAACCCGCTGGTCCTGACGCCCCCGCCACCTCCCCCACCGCCTCCGCCACCCCCGCCCAAGCCGGTCGCGGGCACGCCCTGCATGAGCAACGTGCGCGCCTGCGTGAAGCTGTCGACGAAGAAGGCCTGGCTGATCTCGGGCGGCAAGGTGCTGCTCGGCCCGGTGCCGATCACCAGCGGCAAGTCCGGCGAGCGCACCCCGGTCGGCATGCACCGGGTGATGTGGAAGGACGCCGACCACAAGAGCCGGGAGTTCGACGACGCGCCGATGCCCTGGTCGGTGTTCTTCGCCGCCGGCGGCATCGCGTTCCACACCGGCAGCCTGCGCGCGGAGTCCAGCGGCTGCATCCACCTGTCCGACGGCGTGGCCAAGCGCTTCTTCAACACGCTGTCCGTCGGCGACCCGGTCCAGGTGCTGCGCTAACCGATCACTCACACACACCCTTTGGCGCGTGTGCCGGCGGGGTGGCGGGCCGACCGGACCCCGGAGGCCGTGGCGGTGTGATGATCCCCCGGGCGCGTCCCCTCCGGCCGTTAGGGAGACTGGGGGCATGGCGGAATTTCGGATCGAGCACGACACGATGGGCGAGGTGCGGGTACCGGCGGACGCGCTGTGGCGCGCCCAGACGCAACGCGCGGTGGAAAACTTCCCGATCTCCGGGCGCGGCCTGGAACGCGCCCAGATCCGGGCGTTGGGCCTGGTCAAAGCCGCCTGCGCGCGGGTGAACGGGAACTCCGGGACGCTGACCGCCGACCTCGCCGAGGCCATCGCGGCCGCCGCCGACGAGGTGGCCGGGGGCAAGCACGACGCGAACTTCCCGGTGGACGTGTTCCAGACCGGTTCGGGCACCTCGTCCAACATGAACGCCAACGAGGTGATCGCCACGCTGGCCGCCGAGCGACTGGGCCGGGACGTGCACCCGAACGATCACGTGAACGCCTCCCAGTCGTCCAACGACGTGTTCCCCACCACCATCCACCTCGCCGCGGCGGAAGCGGTGTGGAACGACGTGGTCCCGGCGCTGGAGTACCTGGCCGAGGCGCTGCGGGCGCGCGCCGAGGAGTGGCAGGACGTGGTGAAGGCCGGCCGCACCCACCTGATGGACGCGGTGCCGGTGACCCTGGGCCAGGAGGCCGGTGGCTGGGCCACCCAGGTGGAGCACGCGGCGGGCCGGCTGGTCGGCGCGATGCCCCGGCTGGCCGAGCTGCCCATCGGCGGGACCGCGGTGGGCACCGGGCTCAACGCGCCGACCGGCTTCGGCGCCGACGTGGTGGCCCAGCTGCGCGACGCGACCGGCCTGGACGTCCTCACCGAGGCGGCCGACCACATCGCCGCGCAGGCCTCCCGGGACGGCCTGGTCGAGGCCTCCGGCGCACTGCGCGCGGCGGCGGTGTCGCTGTTCAAGGTGGCCAACGACATCCGCTGGCTGGGTTCGGGGCCGCGCACCGGCCTGGCCGAGCTGCACCTGCCGGACCTGCAGCCGGGCAGCTCGATCATGCCCGGCAAGGTCAACCCGGTGATCTGCGAGGCGACCATGATGGTGGCCGCCCAGGTGATCGGCAACGACGCCTGCGTGGCGTTCTCCGGGGCGCAGGGCAACTTCGAGCTCAACGTGATGATGCCGGTGATGGCCCGCAACGTGCTGGAGTCGGCGCGGCTGCTGGCCAATGTGGCCCGGCTGCTGGCGGACAAGGTGGTGGCCGGCGCGGTGGCCGACGAGCACCGGATGCGCGAGCTGGCCGAGTCGTCCCCGTCCGTGGTCACCCCGCTGAACCGCTACCTGGGCTACGAGGAGGCCGCGTCCATCGCCAAGCAGGCGCTGAAGGAGCGCCGGACCATCCGCGAGGTGGTGCTGGAGCGCGGACACGTGGCGGACGGCAAACTCACCGCCGACCAACTGGACACCGCACTGGACGTCCTGGCCATGGCCCAAGGCAACCGCTCCTAACCCCCAACAACGTTCCTGATTCAGTGACTTCAGCACACTGGTTCAGTCACTTCAGCAGGCTTGTTCAGCGACGGGCCGCATGGGGTGGGCGCCGTGCGTGAGTTGATCTACGTCGAAGCCCGGCCGGGTGGAGTGGCGGGCGGCTGGCAGGACGCGCCGGCGGTGTTGGCCGACCCGCCGCTCAGACCGGTGTTCCGGCGCGCCTGATCATCCGCCCAACCTGGCCGCCGTGCGTTCGTCGGCCGGGGTGTAGGTGGTGAGCCGGTGCGAGCCGCGCTGGCCCAGCCACAGGTGGGTGAACTCGAAGTGCAGCGGGCCGGCCTCGGGGTGCAGGAACCGCTTGGTCTGGTTGCGCATCGGGCGCACCTCGTGCTGGGTCCACAGCTGCTCGAACTCGCCCGACTCCCGCCGCAACCGCTTGACCAGCGCCTTCCACGCCGGCTCGCCGACGTGGTCGGCCATCTGCGCGCGGAACTCGGCCACCGCCACTGGCATCCGGTCCGCCCAGTCCGGCATCCGGACCCGCCAGCTCGGGTTGGTGAAGCACTGCAGCAGTGCGTTGCGGTCCTCGAACGGCAGGTCGTCCACGCCCATCAGCCAGTTGTAGGCGCGGTTGTGGGCCAGGATGTCGGTGCGCGCGTTGTGCACCGCCGCCGGATAGGGCTCCAGCTTGGCCAGGATGGCGTGCACCGAGGGTTCCACGGAGGCGCATTCCTTGCGCATCGGCGGCTCGGGCGCGCCGGCCAGGGCGAACAGGTGCGTGCGCTCGTAGGGGTCCAGCCGGAGCGTGCCGGCGATGGCGCCGAGCACCTGCTCCGAGGCGCGGATGTCCCGGCCCTGCTCGAGCCAAGTGTACCAGGTGACCCCGACGCCGGCCAGCTGCGCGACCTCCTCGCGGCGCAGCCCCGGCGTGCGGCGGCGCCCGATCGCCGGCAGCCCGACCTGGTCCGGGGTGAGCCGCTCACGGCGGCTGCGCAGGAAACCGGCCAGCTCCTGGCGGCGTATAGCGGTGTCCATGGGACCACTCTGCTACGGGCCGGAACCTGTTACCAGGTAGTGGCTGGTACCTGGATAAACACTTACTGGTACCAGTGTCGCGGCGCCCGGATCGTGGTGTTGTGACGATCTCACTCCTCCCTCGGCAAGTTTCGGCACGGACGCTCACCACGGCGGGCCTGTTCACCGTGCTGATGGGCGCCGCGCTGGCGCCCATCGACCTGTTCATCGTCAACGTCGCGCTGCCCACCATCCAGGCCGACCTGCGCGCCTCGAACGCCACCCTGGAGTGGGTGGTGGCCGGCTACGGCATCGGGTTCGCGCTGCTGCTGGTCCTCGGCGGGCGGTTGGGCGACGCGTTCGGCCGGCGCCGGCTGTTCTCCGTCGGACTGGCCGCGTTCAGCTTGACCTCCCTGGTCTGCGGGCTGGCCCCGAACGCGTTGACGCTGGTGGTGGCGCGCGCGGCGCAGGGAGCGGCGGCCGCGCTGCTGGTGCCGCAGGTGCTTTCCATCATTCAGGCCGGCACCGCCGGCGAACGCCGCGCGCGGGTGCTCGGCTACTACGGCGCCACCGGCGGTATCTCGATGGTGATCGGTCAGCTGCTCGGCGGCGTGCTGGTCTCGGCCGACCTGGCCGGCCTCGGCTGGCGCCCGATCTTCCTGGTCAACGTGCCGATCGGGCTACTGGCGATGTGGCTGGCCCGGCGAACCCTGAACGAGTCCCGCGCGACCGACCCGGTCGGCCTGGACCTGCTCGGCACACCCCTGCTCGGCGCCACGCTGCTCGCCCTGCTGGTCCCGCTGATGGAGGGGCACGGGCTGGGCTGGCCGTGGTGGTGCTGGGCGCTGCTCGCCGCGTTCCCGGTGCTGCTGGTGGGGTTCTTCCAGGTGGAACGGCGGGTCGAGGCGCGGGGCGGGGCTCCGCTGCTGCCGCCCTCGGTGCTGCGCATGGCGCCGATGCGGCACGGCCTGTTCATCGCGGTGCCGTTCTTCGCCGGGTTCGGCGGCTTCATGTTCGTGTACGCGTTGCTGCTGCAGAACGGGCTGCGGCTGAGCCCGCTCGGCTCCGGCCTCGCGCTGACCCCGACGGCGGTGGCCTTCCTGGTGACCACGCTGCTGGTGGCCCGCCTGGTCAACCGGTTCGGCCGCCGGGTCATGGTCGCCGCGTCACTGGTGCTGGTGCTGTCGCTGCTGGTACTGATCGGCACGGTGCTGTCCACGTGGCCGGCGCTGACCGTGTGGCACCTGGTCCCCGGCACCCTGCTGTTCGGGATCGGCCAGGGGCTCGCCGCGCCGACCCTGTTCCGGTCCATCCTCTCCCGCGTGCCCGCCGACCGCGCCGGCGTGGGCAGCGGCGTGCTCACCACCACCCAGCAGACCTCACTGGCCCTGGGCGTGGCCACCTTCGGCACCCTGTTCGCCGTGCTCAGCGCTCCCGGTGGAGTGGCGTTCGCCCACGCCCTGACGGTGGTCTCCACCATCCAGATCCTCACCAGCATCCTCATCGGCGCCCTGGCCCTCCGCCTCCCCGACCCCCGCGAGTCGGGGATCTAGGCACGGCGAGTCGGGACTTGGGGTACCGCGAGTCGGGGATCCAGGTACGGCGAGTCGGGGACCTGGGTACGGCGAGTCGGGGATCTAGGTACGCGTTGGGTGAGCCGCCGAGCCCGCCCCGCTCGACCACGACGACGAAGTCAAGACGCGAAACCCGCCGCAACCTCGTACCCAGTTCCCCGACTCGCCGTACCCCAAGTCCCGACTCGCCGGGGGGTGGGAAGTGTCGGGGGGTGGTGTCAGGATCGGGAGCGTGTGGTTCGCGGAGGTGGTGGCGGGGTCGGGGGCGGTGGCGGGCACCCGGTCGCGGAAGGCCAAGGTGGAGGCGCTGGCGGGATTGCTGCGCGCGCTCGAGGCCGACGAGATCGAACCCGCCGTGGCCTGGCTGGCCGGCGAGCCGAGGCAGGGGCGGCTGGGCACCGGTTGGCGGACCTTGCTGGCCCTCCGGGTAGCCCCGTCCACCACGCCGAAACTCGAGGTCACCGAGGTGGACGCGGCACTGGACAGGTTGGCCACCACCACCGGCCAGGGCTCGGCCAGAAGACGCGCCGAGCTTCTGACCGGCCTCTGGTCCGCCGCCACACAGGACGAACAGCACTTCCTGCTCCGCCTGCTCACCGGCGAGCTGCGCCAGGGCGCGCTGGAGGGCGTGCTCACCGAGGCGGTGGCGGCCGCCGCCGGCACCCCGCCCGACCTCACCCGGCGCGCGCTGATGCTCTCCGGGTCGCTGCCGGTGACCGCTCGCGCGGCGCTCACCCTCGGTTCACGGGCACTCGAGGCGTTCCGCCTCGAGGTGGGCCGGGGCCTGCGGCCCATGCTGGCCTCCCCGGCCGAGTCGCTGGACACCGCGCTGGCCGAACTGGGCGGCGCCGCCAACACCACCGTCGAGTACAAGCTGGACGGCGCGCGCATCCAGGTCCACCGGGACGGCGACGACATACGGGTGTTCACCCGCAGCCTGCGGGACATCACCGCCAAGGTGCCCGAACTCGTCCAGCTGGCCAAGGAACTGAACTGCCGGTCGGTGGTACTGGACGGCGAGTCGCTGGCGCTCACCGACGACGGCCGTCCGAGGCCGTTCCAGGAGAGTATGAGCAACGCCAGCTCCGGCCTGCTGCGACCAAAGTTCTTCGACTGCCTGCACCTGGACGGCACCGACCTGCTGGACGCGCCGCTGCGCGAGCGCCTCGACGCGCTGCAAAAGTGCGCCGGGGAACACCGGATGCCCGGCCTGGTCTCCCCCACCGGCGAGGACGCCGCCGCGCTGCTGGACCGGGCGATCGGCGAGGGGCACGAGGGCGTCATGGTCAAGGCGCTGGACGCTCCTTACGCGGCCGGGCGGCGCGGGCGGTCCTGGCAGAAGGTCAAGCCGGTGCACACGCTGGACCTGGTGGTGCTGGCCGTGGAATGGGGCTACGGGCGGCGCACCGGCAAGCTGTCCAACATCCACCTCGGCGCCCGGGACCCGGACGGCGGATCGCCGGTGATGGTGGGCAAGACGTTCAAGGGCATGACCGACCAGCTGCTGGAATGGCAGACCAGGGAGTTCAAGGAACACGCACTCAGCGACGACGGGCACGTGGTCACCCTGCCGCCGGAGTTCGTGGTGGAGATCGAGCTGGACGGGGTGCAGGCCAGCACCCGCTACCCGGGCGGCGTGGCGCTGCGGTTCGCCCGGGTGCAGCGCTATCGGCCGGACAAGACCCCGGCCGAGGCGGACACCATCGACGCCGTCCGCGCCCTGCTTCCATAGTGTTCCCGCACGCGCCGAACTTAGCGCGCGCCCAGCAGCGCGTTCCGCGCTATCTCCCGCACGCGCCAAACTGGGCGCGCGCTCAGCAGCGCGTTCCGCGCTAACCTCGCTACCTGTGCGCTTCCTGCCCGGGCACGACGCCCATTCCCGCGACCTGACCTACGCCGACGTGTTCCTGGTGCCCCGGCGGTCCCGGGTGGCCTCCCGGTTCGACGTGGACCTGGCCACCGTGGACGGCTCCGGTGCCCAGGTGCCGATCGTCGCGGCGAACATGACGGCGGTGGCCGGGCGGCGGATGGCCGAGACGCTGGCCCGGCGCGGCGCGCTCACCGTGCTGCCCCAGGATGTGGCGCCGGAGGCGGTGGCGGACATCGTGGCCTGGGTGAAGTCCCGGCACACCGTGTGGGACACCCCGCTGGTGCTGACCGCCGACCGGGCGGTGGCGGACGCGCTGAACCTGTTGCCCAAGCGGGCGCACGACGCCGTCGTGGTGGTCGACGACGGCGGGCGTCCGCTGGGCACGGTGGACGAAGCGGCGTGCGCCGGGGTGGACCGGTTCACCCGGCTGGCCGACGTACTGGCCCCGGACCCACTGACCCTGCCACTGGCCACCGAACCGACGGCGGTGTTCGACGCGCTGGCCCACCGGCCGGAGCACGTGGCGCTCGGCCTGGACGGGGACGGCCAGCTGGCCGGCATCCTGACCCAGCTGGGCGCACTGCGCGCGGACATCTACCGGCCGACCGTCGATTCCGACAACAAGCTGCGGGTGGCCGCCGCGATCGGCGTCAACGGAGACGTCCCGGCCAAGGCGAAAGCCCTGGTCAAGGCCGGCGTGGACCTGCTCGTGGTAGACACCGCGCACGGTCACCAGGAGAAGATGCACAGCGCACTGGCCGCCGTGCGGGACACGGTCGGCGAGGACATGACGGTGGCGGCGGGGAACGTGGTCACCGCCGAGGGCGTGCGCGACCTGGTGAACGCCGGGGCGGACATCGTCAAGGTGGGCGTCGGCCCGGGGGCGATGTGCACCACCCGGATGATGACCGGCGTGGGCCGCCCGCAGTTCTCCGCCGTGGCCGAGTGCGCGGCGGCGGCCCGCGAGCTGGGCCGGCACGTGTGGGCGGACGGCGGGGTCCGGCACCCGAGGGACGTGGCGCTGGCGCTGGCCGCCGGCGCGTCGGCGGTGATGATCGGTTCGTGGTTCGCGGGCAGCTACGAGTCGCCCGGTGATCTGCTGCGGGACCAGTCCGGACGGCTGTACAAGGAGTCCTTCGGCATGGCCTCCAAGCGCGCGGTGACCGCCCGGTCCCGGGGCGAGGACGCCTTCGAGCGCGCCCGCCGGGAGCTGTTCGAGGAGGGCATCTCCAGCGGCCGGATGCTGCTCGACCCGCTGCGCCCCGGGGTGGAGGACCTGCTGGACGAGATCTGCTCCGGCGTGCGCTCCGCCTGCACCTACGAAGGCGCGCACACCATCGAGGAACTGCACGCCAATGCCGTGCTCGGCGTGCAGTCCCCCTCCGGCTTCGCCGAGGGCGAGCCCCGGCCGTGAAACGGCCGCTGGGGCCGCGCGGCCAGTTAGCCGCGCGGCGGAAACACCACCCGTGAGTGGCGAGTGTGGCTATAGCCACACTCGCCACTCACGGGTCGCTACGCCACATCCACCTCGAGCATCTCGGTCACCAGTGCGGCGATCGCGGAGCGCTCCGACCGCGTGAGGGTGACGTGCGCGAACAGCGGGTGGCCCTTGAGCTTCTCGATCACCGCCGCGACGCCGTCGTGCCGGCCGACCCGCAGGTTGTCCCGCTGCGCCACGTCGTGCGTGAGCACCACCCGTGACCCGGTGCCCAGCCGGGACAGCACGGTGAGCAGCACGTTGCGCTCCAGCGACTGCGCCTCGTCCACGATCACGAACGCATCGTGCAGGGAGCGGCCCCGGATGTGGGTCAAGGGCAGCACCTCGAGCATGCCCCGGGCCAGCACCTCCTCCACCACTTCGGAGGACACCAGGGCGCCGAGCGTGTCGAACACCGCCTGCGCCCAGGGCGCCATCTTCTCGCTCTCACTGCCCGGCAGGTAGCCCAGCTCCTGGCCGCCGACCGCGTACACCGGCCGGAACACCACCACCTTGCGGTGCTGCTGGCGCTCCAGCACGGCCTCCAGCCCGGCGCACAGGGCCAGCGCGGACTTGCCGGTGCCGGCCCGTCCGCCCAGCGACACGATGCCCACCTCGGAGTCGAGCAGCAGGTCCAGCGCGATCCGCTGCTCGGCGGACCGGCCGTGCAGCCCGAACGCCTCCCGGTCCCCGCGCACCAGGCGCACCCGCTTGTCCGGACCGACCCGGCCGAGCGCGGCGGTGCCCGCGCCGACCATCTTCAGCCCGGTGTGGCAGGGCAGCTCGCGCACCCACTCCAGCTCGGTGCCGGCCACGTCCACCACGCCGTCCCGGAACAGCGTGTCCACCACCTCGGAGGAGGTCACCTCGACGTCAGCCAGCCCGGTCCACCCGGAGGGCACCACGTCCTGGCCCCGGTACTCGTCCGCGACCAGGCCCACGGCGGCCGCCTTCACCCGCAGCGGCATGTCCTTGGTGACCAGCACGACGCGGCCCGCCAGCTCGTGTGACAGGTTCAGCGCGCAGGCCAGTATCCGGCTGTCGTTGCCGTCCGTGCGGAACCCGGAGGGGAGCACCTCGGGGTCGGTGTGGTTGAGCTCCACCCGCACCGTTCCGCCGCGCTCCCCGACCGGCACCGGAGTGTCCAGCCGCCCGTGCCTTATTCGCAGGTCATCGAGCAGGCGCAGCGCCTCGCGGGCGAACCAGCCAAGTTCCGGATGATGCCGTTTACCCTCCAGTTCGGAGATGACGACCAACGGAAGCACCACGTCGTGCTCGTCGAATCGGGTGATGGCCCAGGGGTCGGACAACAGGACCGAGGTGTCCAAGACGTAGCAGCGGTTCGCGGGCCCGGTCGCACCGCTGGTGGCGGCGTTCGGGGTGGCGCTTGAGGCGGGGCGTCGTGCGGTCACGGCTACTCCCTCGCGGGCACGGCACCGCACCCGCACTGGTGGTGGGCCGGCCGGCCCTGTCCGGACGTGGCCTCAGGCTGGTAACAACTCGGCGTTGTCACCAAGCGCCCTCCACCACGGCCGCGAGGGCCGGGTGCCGGCCCCCCGTGCTCGTGACAGCCACGATCAGGGCCTCCCGGGCGGTCCGCATCGGATACGGAGCCGCCGACATGCACGCTACCGGCGCCAGATGGGTTCTGGTCAACACTTTCCGTAATTCATCCGGCGCAATAACCGCTCTGGGCTACCGTTCGTCGCTCTCTGTCAACCACACGACGAATTCAAGATCGGCAAAAATCACCCAGCGTTTACGCGGTGGACAGCTCGGCGCGCAACAACGACGGGGTAAGGGGCTCGTCCAGCAGCCGGCGGAACCGGTCGGTCGACGGCTGGCCGGCCGGCCGGGCGTCCAGCCACGCGCGCAGCAGGGGCGGTCCCGCCACATAGGTCGCGGTGTAGGCCCGCCACAGTGGGTGGCCGATGAACCGGAGCATCCGGCGCGCCCTCGGCTCGGGCACCAGCAACCAGCGGCGCAGGTAGTTCACGACCGCGTCAGCGTCGGCCCGGCCGCGGTGAAGCATCAGCGCCGCGTCCAGCCGCACCGGGGCGAGCGCGTCGACGGCGCCGGCCACCCGCTGGGCCAGCTCGCCGTCCAGCCGGAACCCGAGCCCGGCCAGCACGCCCTCGACCCAGCTCCCCCACTCCGCGCCGACCAGCGCCGGCAGGGCCAGCTCGGCCAGCCCCTCGGAGATCAGGCACTGCGGGGTGTTCAACAGGAACAGCGTGTGCTCTTGCTGGCCCTGTGAGGCCACCAGGACGGCCTCCCGGCGGCATCGCTCCGTGTGGTGCCCCGGATACGCCTCGTGCGCCACAAGGCGCGCCAGGGCCGGCGCGCGGCGGGCCTGCTCGGCGTCCAGCGCCACCCGGGAGCGGAAGCCGCCCGCGTAGTGGTTGAACCCGCTCCACGGCCGGTCGATGGCCAGCTCGTAGAACACCGCCTCGCCGGGCGGCAGTCCCAGCCGCGCCGAGGTCAGCGCCCGCAGCTCGGCCGACAGCGCCTGCATCGCCGGCCCGACCAGGGAAGAGGGCATCTCCTCGCGTTTGCGCTGGACGGCCATTCGCGCCGCCAGCGGCCCGCCGGCGGGCAGCACCTCGGCCAGCTCGGCGTGCGCGGCCAGGTAGCGCTCCTGGTCCCCCGGCCGCACCGAGGAGGCCGGCAGGTCGAAGTACGCGCGCAGCTCCTCGGCGTAGCCCACCGGCCGGCCGTCGGCCCGGGCCATGGCGCACTCCAGCGCGGCCAACTGCCGGTCCAGGAACTCCCGGCGGGCCGGGACCAACCCACTTCCGGGTAGTTCTGCCCGCAGCAGCGCGGCCCGTTTGGCAAGCTCTCCGGCATGTGGCGGGGGCTCATCGGCAACGCGGCGGCGCACCGCCGCCGGGCCGGTGTACGCATCCACCAGGCCGGGCAGCACTCGCCCGCAGCGCAGCCCGAGCAGCACGTACTCCCTGGCCACCGCCTCGGCGGCGGGAACCGCGCCCTGCTCCACGATCGCCGGATGCTAGTGCCGAAGGCACTGGGAGATGTAGTCGGCCGCACCCCTGCCCGGCGTTACGCCGGCACCGGCTCAGGTCAACCGTTGCGCTCACCAAGCGGCGCGATTCCCAAAACCCAGCTGAGAGCACCTCGCGAGCTACTAGTCTGTACGGGTGAGTCATGGCGACGCAGAGTGAGAAACTCTCCGCCATACCCGTCAAAGTGCCAGCTCAAAACTCACCCAAACGGAGGCATAACCTCCGCAAAACCCGTCAAGTCACACGATAGTGGTACGCGGTTTTGATCGAGGCCGAGTCGGCAGTAGTTTCGTCCCAGTCAGCGCGGGCTCCCCAAGCATCCATCGCTGGCGTCGTGAAGGGGGCCGTCGTCTAACGGCGTCGGTAGACTCGATCAGGAGATGAACACTGTGCTGAAGAAGGCTGGAATCGTGGTTGCGGCCACGACCGCGGGCCTGTTGGCCCTGAGCCCGCTGGCTTTCGCGGGTGACTACGACGGTGACCACGACGGTGACCACGACGGCAAGAAGAGCCACCACCACAGCAAGAAGGTCGCCTGCGAGCAGGACAACAGTGTCGAGAACGGCGACAACGAGCAGCGTGGCCTGGTGAACGTGAACGCCACCAGCGTTCAGGTGCCGATCCAGGCTTGCAACAACTCCGTCATCGAGGGCGTGCTCGGCATCCTGTCGAAGGACCTGTCCAACGAGGACAGCCACGGCTGAGTCCGACCCATGCGATCGCGGCACTAGCGGCGATCGACTGATCGGATAGCAAGACCAGACCCCGGTGGCGGGCCGTAATGGCTCGCCACCGGGGTTTTTTATTTCCCGGGTAATTGAACCGCATGGTCCATCCCATTTGGTAACGCTAGTTGCGCCGACCGTGAGCAAACCGCCGATAAGCGGTACCCGCTGGCCGGCCGCGCTGTGGCGGTGCCGTTTATCGATCCGTGCCGAAGTAATTCGAAAAGTGACCAAGCCGGCTTTCGTTCCCTCAGCGGAACGGCTATATTGGTCAATGTCAGCGAGGGCTCCCCAATCATCGCTGACGAAACATGGTGGCGTCGGACGGTGCCGCCGCAGAACAGGAGAGTTAACAGTGCTGAAGAAGGCTGGAATCGTGGCCGTCGCCGCGACCGCGGGCCTGCTGGCCCTGAGCCCGTTCGCTTTTGCGGACAACGACCAGAAGGGGCTCATCAACCTGAACGGCACCGCCGTGCAGGTGCCGATCCAGGCTTGCAACAACTCCGTCGTTGAGGGCGTTGTCGGCGTCCTGGCCAAGGACCTCTCGAACGAGGACGAGCACAACGGCGAGTGCGACCAGGAGAACAGCGCGGAGAACTGATCTCCCCGCTTTTGCCAGAGAAGGGGCGTCGGGCCATCGGCCTGGCGCCCTTTTTCGCGAGCGCGGCAGGTGCACACTCTGCGTTGACGCCAATGGGCACTGGCCACCCGATCGTGCGAGACTGTGGCACAAGTGACTACTATCCGCAGATTTTAACGTGCAAATTCGAGCTAGGATCTTCAACCTATTCAGCGGCCTGAGTTGATGTCCAAATAGGTGTAGTCTTCGGCGCGTTCAACCGCGCGCATCGTCGGTGGCGCTCCCCATATCTCCGCCGACATGCTGCTACATGAGCAGGAGAGTAATTGTGCTGAAGAAGCTTGGAATCGTCGCGGCGACCGCCGCCGCCGGTATGCTCGCCGCCGGCGCCGTGGCCTTCGCCAGCGAGGACCACGACGGCTACACCCTGGACGGCTACGAGTACGAGCACCCGGAGAAGCACTGCAACAAGCAGATCCTCACCGGCGCCATCGGCGACCCGCTGTCCAGCGGCCTGTCGAACGACGACGACAACGACGGCGACTGCGACCAGGACACCTGATCAGCTGAGCCAATCGCGAGGAAAGGGCGTCGAACAACGAGGTTCGGCGCCCTTTTCATTACCCTTTTTAGGCGAATCAGGAGCCGAATCGCCGGTGCCGGACCCCGTAGTCGCGCAACGCGCGCAGGAAATCCACCCGGCGGAACTCCGGCCAGTAGGCCTCGCAGAACCAGAACTCCGAGTGCGCCGACTGCCAGAGCAGGAACCCGGACAGCCGTTGCTCGCCGGAGGTCCGGATGACCAGGTCCGGGTCCGGCTGGCCGGAGGTGTAGAGGTGCTCGGCGATGTGGTCCACATCCAGCACCTCGGCCAGCTCCTCGATCGAGGTACCGGTCTCCGCGTGGCTGAGCAGCAGCTTGCGCACCGCGTCGGCGATCTCCCGCCGGCCGCCGTAGCCGACCGCGATGTTGACCTGCATGCCTTCTCGCTGCTCGGTGCGGCCGGCGGCGCCGGTCAACCGGCCGGTGGTCTCCTCGGGCAACAGGTCCAGCGCGCCCACCACCCGGACCCGCCACGGCCGCCCCGGGGCGCTGAGCTCGTCGACCACGTCCCCGATGATGTCCAGCAGGGGCCGCAGCTCCTGGTCGGGCCGGTTCAGGTTGTCCGTCGAGAGCAGCCACAGGGTGACGATCTCCACATCCATCTCCCGGCACCAGCCGAGCAGGTCGGTGATCCGGGAGGCACCCTCCCGGTGCCCGTCGGTCACGTCGAGCAGCCCGGCCTCCCGCGCCCACCGGCGGTTGCCGTCCAGGATCACCCCGACATGCCGGGGGCGCTGGGCGGTGAGCAGCTGCCGACGCAGCCTTCGCTCATAAACCGAATACAGCACGTTGCGCAGGCTCACGGGGGATGAGGGTACGCCGAACCCGGACCTGCGCCCCCCTCGTGTGCCGTACCCTTTTCCTTGTGACCAGTGGGACCTCCACCGACACCCGGACCATCCCACCGCCCCGACCGCTGCTGCGCGGCCGGTTACACCAGACGTCCTTCGTGCTGGCCATGGCCGCGGGCGCGACGCTGGTCACCGCCGCCGCGACCACCAGTGGCGCGGTGGCCGTGGTCAGCACGGCGATCTACGCCGCCTCGGTGCTCGGCCTATTCGGCGTCAGTGCGCTGTACCACCGCTGGCCCTGGGCCTCCGAGCGCGGCCGGGCGTGGATGCGCCGCCTGGACCACTCGATGATCTTCATCTTCATCGCCGGTACCTACACCCCGGTGTGCGCCATGGCGCTGGCCGGGACCACCCGCACCGTGGTGCTCGCCGTGGTCTGGGCCGGGGCGCTCGGCGGGGTGGCGCTGCAGATGATCTGGCCCAACGCCCCCCGCTGGGTCGGCGTGCCGATCTACCTCGCGCTCGGCTGGGTGGCCGTGTTCGTGCTGCCCGACCTGTTGCGCGAGGTCGGCGTGGCCGCGTTCGTGCTGCTGGTGGCCGGCGGGCTGCTCTACACGCTGGGCGCGGTCTGCTACGCGATCCGCCGGCCGGACCCGTGGCCCACCGTGTTCGGCTTCCACGAGTTCTTCCACGCGGCCACCGTGCTGGCCGCGCTGTGCCACTACATCGCCATCTGGTTCGTGCTCGCGTCTACTTACTAGTGTCGGTCGGGCCCTGGGCGCGCAGCTCGTCCACCTTGGCCATCGCCGCGCGCAGGTCGGCCAGCCAGTCGTCGGCGTGCTCGCCGACCAGCCTCACCGCCCAGGCCAGGGCGTCCGAGCGGGACCGGGCCACGCCGGCGTCCACCAGCGTGTCCAGCACGATCCGCTCCGGCTGGCGCAGCCGGGTCATCACCGGGACGGAGAGCGTGGTGAACAGCTCCTCGGTGTCGCCGAGCCGTGCGCCCCAGGCCACCTTGCGCCGGTAGCGGTGCTCGGCCTGCCGGGCGATGTCGATGCGCTGCTCCCGGGTCTCCTCGCGGAACCGGCTGATCCGCCCGGCAACGGCGGCGGACCGCTCCGCCCGGCCGGCGTCGTCATCGGCGAACTCCTCCGCCAGCTCGGGCAGCTGGCCGATCACCAGGATCTCCTCCCGGTCCACCCGTACCTCGGGCGCGCCGGTGTACCAGCCGTCCGGCAACCGGCCCCGCAACCAGGCCGCCGCGTCCTCCGCCCTCGGCAGATCGGCCTGCTGCCAGCCGCCCCGGCCCGGCCCCCGGCCGGAGCCCGGCCAGCCTCGATGCGCTCGTCCCACCATGACGACCTCCCTGTGTCTGATTACAACATTACACGCATACACGGAGGACTTCCGAAGAGAAATTGTCCGGGTGGTCCGGCATGCTGAGGGCATGGCGAGTTGGGCCGAGCTGCAGGCGTCGGTGCCGGAGTTTGCCGCCGGTGTCCGAGGCATCTTCGACAAGGGCAGACACAAGACGATGGCCACCGTTCGGGCCGACGGTTCGCCCCGGATCAGCGGCATAGAGGCGGAGTTCGTGGACGGCGAGCTGACCTTCGGCTCGATGGCCGGCTCGAACAAGGGCGCCGACCTGCGGCGAGACCCGAGGCTGGCGATCCACAGCCCGTCGCTGGACCCGCCGGAGGACGTCCCGGAGAGCTGGCAGGGTGACGCGAAGATCACCGGGAAGGCCGTGCTCACCCACGAGGTCACCGAGGGCGAAGCCCCCGGCCCCCGCTTCCGGGTGGACATCGAGGAAGCGGTTCGGGTGCGGGTCGGCGAGCCGGCCGACCACCTGCTGATCGAGGTCTGGCGGCCGGACTCCGGGCTGCGGCGGATCGCCCGGCGCTGAGTTCAGGCCACCGAACTTCATCCTCCCCGGCCAATGACACGATGCACCCATGCGCTACGCCGAACATGTCATGGAACTGGTGGGCAACACCCCACTGGTGAAGCTCACCCGGGTCACCGACGGGCTGCGCCCGCTGGTGCTGGCCAAGGTCGAGTACCTCAACCCGGGCGGCAGCGTGAAGGACCGCATCGCGCTGCGCATGGTGGACGCGGCCGAGGCCAGCGGGGCGCTGCGTCCCGGTGGCACCATCGTGGAGCCCACCTCCGGCAACACCGGCATCGGCCTAGCCATGCTCGCCCAGCGCCGCGGCTACAAGTGCGTGTTCGTCTGCCCGGACAAGGTCAGTGAGGACAAGCGCAACGTGCTGCGCGCCTACGGCGCCGAGGTGGTGGTCTGCCCCACCGCCGTGGCCCCGGAGCACCCGGACTCCTACTACTCCACCTCGGACCGGCTGGCCAAGGAGATCGAGGGCGCCTGGAAGCCGGACCAGTACGCCAACCCGAACAACCCGGCCAGCCACTACGCCAGCACCGGCCCGGAGATCTGGGAACAGACCGAGGGCAAGATCACCCATTTCGTCGCCGGCATCGGCACCGGGGGCACCATCAGCGGCACCGGCCGCTACCTCAAGGAGGTCTCCGGCGGGCGGGTGCGGGTGATCGGCGCCGACCCGGACGGCTCGGTCTACTCCGGCGGCACCGGCCGGCCCTATCTGGTCGAGGGCGTCGGCGAGGACTTCTGGCCGACCACCTACGACCGGGACATCTGCGACGAGATCATCGCGGTGCGGGACGCCGACTCCTTCGACATGACCAGGCGCCTGGCCAAGGAGGAGGCGCTGTTGGTCGGCGGTTCCTGCGGGATGGCGGCCTTCGCCGCCGTGCGGGTGGCCGCGTCACTGTCCGGCGAGGATGCGGAGGACGCGGTGGTGGTCACCCTGCTGCCGGACGGCGGGCGGGGTTACCTGGCCAAGGTGTTCGACGACTCGTGGATGGCCACATACGGCTTCCTGTCCCTGGAGAACGCCGGCGCCACGGTCGGGGACGTGCTGCGGGGCAAGGACGGCCGGCTGCCCCAGCTGGTGCACGGCCACCCCAACGAGACGGTCGCCGACGTGGCCGGCTACCTGCGCGAGTTCGGCGTCTCCCAACTGCCCATCGTGTCCGCCGAACCGCCGGTGATGGCGGCCGAGGTGGTCGGCGCGGTCAACGAGCGGGAGCTGCTGGACGCGTTGTTCACCGGCCGGGCCAAGCTCGCCGACCGAGTGGAGCAGCACATGTCCAAGCCGCTGCCCACCATCGGCGCCGGCGAGCCGGTCACCGCGGCCGTGGAAGCACTCTCCCACGCCGACGGCGCACTGGTCCTGGTGGACGGCAAGCCGGCCGGCGTAATCACCCGGCACGACCTCCTGTCCTTTCTCTCCGGCGAGTCCTAACCCCACCAACCCGATTCAGTGGGTTTGGCAGGGTGATTCAGTGGGTTTGGCAGGCTGATTCAGTGGGTTTGGCAGGGTGATTCAGTGGGTTTGGCAGGGTGATTCAGTCGGTTTGGCAGGGTGATTCAGTCGAGGGCGGCGAGCAGGTCCTCGATCAGGTCCTCGGCGTCCTCGATGCCGACCGACAGCCGGACCAGGTTGGCCGGCACCTGCAGCGGCGACCCGGCCGTAGACGCGTGCGTCATGCGGCCGGGGTGCTCGATCAGCGACTCCACCCCGCCCAGGGACTCCGCGAGGGTGAACAACCGGGTCGCGCCGCACACCCGCAGCGCCTCCGTGTCATCGTCCGCCGACGTTCCGACCTGGAACGACACCATCCCGCCGAACCGGCGCATCTGCTTGGCCGCCACCTCGTGCCCGGGGTGCTCCGCCAGGCCCGGGTAGAGCACCCGGGTCACCTTCCGGTGGCCCACCAGGGCCGCCGCCACCCGCTCGGCGTTGTCGCAGTGCCGCTCCATGCGCACCGCCAGCGTCTTCGCCCCGCGCAGCGTCAGCCAGGCGTCGAACGGGCCGGGCACCGAGCCGACCGTGTTCTGGGTGAACGCCAGCCCCTGAGCCAGCTCCTCGTCGTCGGTGACCAGTGCGCCGCCCACCACGTCGGAGTGCCCGCCGACGTACTTCGTGGTGGAGTGCAGCACCA
Organism: Actinospineispora eucalypti; assembly: GCF_039543365.1. NCBI lineage: Bacteria > Bacillati > Actinomycetota > Actinomycetes > Pseudonocardiales > Pseudonocardiaceae > Actinospineispora > Actinospineispora eucalypti. The sequence continues at coordinate 469,667 of NZ_BAABJP010000007.1, read as the reverse complement.
CGTCCGCACCGAGCGCGAGCGGCGTCTGCAGGTAGGGCGAGGCGAAGGTGTTGTCCACCACCAGCCGGGCGCCCGCCGTGCGGGCCAGGTCGGCCAGGCCGGCGACGTCAGCGATGCCGAGCAGCGGGTTGGTCGGCGTCTCGCACCAGATCATGCGGGTGTTCGGGCGCACCGCGGCGCGCGCCGCGTCCAGGTCGGCGAGGTCGACCGGGTCGTAGGAAAGGCCCCACCGCGTGAGCACCTTGTCCACCAGCCGGAACGTGCCGCCGTAGGCGTCGTGCGGGATCAGCAGGTGGTCCCCGGGGCGCAGTGCGACACGCAGCAGCGTGTCGGTCGCCGCCATGCCGGAGGCGAAGGCGAAGCCGTGCCGGCCGCCCTCCAGCGCGGCCAGGCACTCCGCCAGTGCGGTCCGGGTGGGGTTCGCGGTGCGCGAGTACTCGTAGCCGCCCCGGGTGCCACCCACGCCGTCCTGGGCGTAGGTGGAGGTGGCGTAGATCGGCGGGATGACCGAACCGGTGGTCGGGTCGGGGTCCTGGCCGGCGTGGATCGCGCGCGTGGAGAAGCCGTTCACACAGCGACGGTACGCCCCGCCGCTCCGGGCCGGCGTCACGGCCCGCGGGAGTGGGCGCGCCGCGACCCAACCTGCCAAAGTGACTGAACCGGGCTGCCAAAGCGACTGAATCAGCCTGCCAAACTGACTGAATCAGCCTGCCAAAGTGACTGAATCAGCCTGCTGAACCGACTGAATCAGGCGGGGGTTAGGGGCGGTAGGGGAGGCGGAGGTCGGGGGCGGGCGCGGCGGGGGTGGGGTCGGATTCCGGGGCGACGGGCAGGTCGTTCGCCTCGATGCAGCCGCCGACCAGCTCGTAGCCGCCGGGGCGGGCCTCGTAGTGCCCCGGGTCCGCGCAGCCGGCCCGCTGCACGGTGACCACCGCGATGGTCGCCATGGCGGCGGCCACGAGCAATGAGACCGCGACGGACCAACGGGTGTCGCCGATGCTCGGCCCCGCCATGCGTTCCTCCAGAAATCCCCCGGTTGCCTTCGAGGCTACTCGGTGGCCACCCGGCGCTAATGCGAGGATGCCCTCATGGTGGATGTTTCCGACGTTCGCGCCGCCGCGAAGGTGCTGCACGGCGTAACCCGGCGCACCCCGATGGCCCATTCCCGCGCGCTGAGCGACGCGGTGGGCGGCCCGGTCACGCTCAAGTGCGAGAACCTGCAGCGCACCGGTTCGTTCAAGATCAGGGGCGCCTACGTGCGCATGCACGGCCTGAGCGAGGGCGAACGGGCCGCCGGAGTGGTCGCGGCCAGCGCGGGCAACCACGCGCAGGGCGTGGCCCTGGGCGCCCGGCTGCTCGGCATGCCGGCTTCGGTGTTCATGCCGGTGCGCGCGGCGCTGCCCAAGGTGGCGGCCACCCGGGGCTACGGCGCCGAGGTACACCTGGTCGGCGCGGTGCTCGCGGAAACCCTGGCCGCCGCCGACGAGTTCGCCGAACGGACCGGCGCGCGGCTGATCCACCCGTTCGACCACCCGGACGTGATCGCCGGCCAGGGCACGGTCGGCCTGGAGCTCCACGAGCAGTGCCCGGAGGCGCGCACCGTGCTGGTGCCCACCGGGGGCGGCGGCCTGCTGGCCGGCGTGGCGGCCGCGCTGGGCGAGCTTTCCCCGGCGACGCGGGTGATCGGCGTGCAGGCGGAGAACATGGCGGCCTGGCCGGGCTCGCTCGAGCAAGCCCGGCCGGTGACCATCGATGCCCGGTCCACCATCGCCGACGGGATCGCGGTCGGCCGCCCCGGCGACGCCCCGTTCCGGGTGGTTCACCAGCGGGTCCAGGAGATCCTCACGGTCAGCGAGGACTCACTGTCCAAGGCGCTGCTGCACTGCCTGGAGCGGGCCAAGCTGGTGGTCGAGCCGGCCGGCGCGGCCGGGGTCGCCGCGCTGCTGGACGACCCCGAGCGGTTCGAGCCGCCGGTGGTGTGTGTGCTGTCCGGCGGCAACGTTGACCCGCTGCTGATGCTGCACGTGATCCAGCACGGCATGACCGCCGCCGGGCGCTACCTGAGTACCCGGGTGCGGCTGGCCGACCAGCCGGGAGCGCTGGCCGAACTGCTCACCCTGATCGGCGAGCTCGGCTGCAATATCCTGGACGTGGAGCACACCCGCATCTCCGGCGCCCTCGCGCTCGGCGAGGTGGACGTGGCGCTGCGCATGGAAACCAGGGGTCCGCGGCACCGCATCGAGGTAATCGAGAAGCTCCGCGCCTCAGGTCACCAGGTCGAACCGGCTTAGCCCGGCGCCCAGGCGAACGCTGGCGGCATTCTCCCTCGCTTGCGTGCCGCGGCACGCGGCGCTCGGTGCGGCCTTGCCAGCCTTCGCCTGGCCTGCCGGGCCTAGCCCCGGAACGGCTCCGCGCCTTCGAGAGTCACCTTCATGGTGCTGCCGTCGGGGAGCTGGTACTGGCGGGTCTCGCCGACCTTGGCCCCCAGGATGGCGGCGCCCAGCGGGGAGTTCGGCGAGTAGACCTCCAGGTCGCCGTGGCGGCCCTCTTCCCGGGAGCCGAGCAGGAAGGTCTCGGTCTCGTCGTCATCGTCGTAACGGACGGTGAGGACCATGCCGGGCTGCGCGACGTCGCTCTCCTTGGGCGCCTGACCCACCTTGGCGGTGCGCAGCAGCTCCTGCAGCTGGCGGATCCGGGCCTCCTGCTGGCCCTGCTCCTCGCGCGCGGCGTGGTAGCCACCGTTCTCCTTGAGGTCGCCCTCTTCGCGCCGCGCGTTGATCTCTGCCGCGATGACCGGCCGATTTGCGATCAGCTCATCCAGTTCGTGCTTGAGCCGGTCGTAGGCATCCTGGGTCAACCAGGTCACCTGAATCTCGGTCACGGTCATCACTCCTCCAGCCTTCCGGACTAGCGTTCTGCAGTCGGTCCAACCAACCGGGCCGTCCGCCCCAGGGCCAGAAGCCCTGAGAAGTAAAAACACGACCCGCCACCGGGCCGTGCGGTCGATACGGTAACACGCAGACGAACCGCTCGGCGCAGTCTTTCGACGAACGGTCGACCTCCCGGAGAAGTTCCCGCATCTCGTAATGATGCTGGTCGTTGGTACGCCGCACGCCTCAGGTGATCTTCCCACCCGTCACAGTCGAACCATCGGGAAGAATCCGCGACGGCCGGTCGTTCGGACTTGTCGGTGGGGACGGGACAATAGGACTCGGCACCCCGGGTTTTCAGACGAGGAAGGCAACATGGCCGAGGCCCTACGCATGATGACTGTGCACGCGCACCCCGACGACGAGTCGAGCAAGGGCGCGGCGACCTGCGCCCGCTACGTCGCGGAGGGTAACCAGGTCATGGTCGTGACCTGCACCGGAGGCGAGCGCGGCAGCGTGCTGAACCCGGCCATGGACCGGCCGGACGTGCTGTCCAACATGACCGAGATCCGGCGCGCCGAGATGGCCGAGGCCGCCCGTCTGCTCGGCGTGGAGCACCGCTGGCTGGGCTTCGTGGACTCCGGGCTGCCCGAGGGCGACCCGAAGCCGCCGCTGCCCGAGGACTGCTTCGCCGTCGGTGACCTGGGGGAACAGACCGGAGAGCTGGTCAAGCTGATCCGCGAGTTCCGGCCGCACGTGCTGGTCACCTACGACGAGAACGGTGGCTACCCGCACCCCGACCACATCCGCTGCCACGAGATCTCGGTGGCCGCGTTCGACGCGGCGGGCGACCCGGACCGGTACCCGGGCGTCGGCGAGCCGTGGCAGCCGCTGAAGCTGTACTACTCGCACGGCTTCTCCAGGGCGCGCGTGCTGACCTTCCACAACGCTATGCTGGAGGCCGGGCTGGAGTCGCCGTACACCGAGTGGATCAAGAACTGGGAGAAGGGCGCGCCGGATGCGGGCGACCGGGTGACCACCAAGGTGGAGTGCGCGGAGTACTTCCCGGTGCGGGACGCAGCGCTCAAGGCGCACGCGACCCAGATCGACCCGAACCACCGGTGGTTCGCGGTTCCCATGGAGATGCAGCAGCGGTTGTGGCCGACCGAGGACTACGAGCTGGTGCGCTCGCTGGTCGGCGAGGCCACCCCGGAGGACGACCTGTTCGCCGGCGTACGGGAGCGGGTAAACGCATGAATCACCTGATCGTGTGGCTGGCCCAGGATCCGCCGGCGCCCCCGCAGGGGCCGGAGTTCGGCGGCTCCTCGCCCGTCGGGCTGGTCGTCATCCTGGCGCTGGCGGTGGCCCTGGTGTTCCTCATCCGGTCGATGAACAAACACCTGCGCAAGATCCCGGCCTCGTTCGACGAGCAGCCCTCGGAATCCACCCGGTCGGGCGAAGCGAAGGACCAAAAAGACTAGCCTCGCGAGCATGCCCAATCGGCTCGCCGACTCGACCAGTCCCTACCTGCTGCAGCACGCGGATAACCCCATCGAATGGTGGCCGTGGTCCGAGGAGGCGTTCGAGGAGGCGCGGCGGCGGGACGTCCCGGTGCTGCTGTCCGTCGGCTACGCCGCCTGCCACTGGTGCCACGTGATGGCGCACGAGTCCTTCGAGGACGAAACCACCGCCGCCCAGGTGAACGCGGACTTCGTGGCGATCAAGGTGGACCGCGAGGAGCGCCCGGACATCGACGCGGTCTACATGACCGCCACCCAGGCGATGACCGGCTCCGGCGGCTGGCCGATGACCTGCTTCCTCACCCCGGCCGGCGAGCCCTTCCAGTGCGGTACCTACTACCCGCCGACCCCGCGCGGCGGCATGCCCGGGTTCCGCCAGCTGCTGGCCGCGGTGACCAGGGCGTGGCGGGAGGACGGCGAGCGGGTCCGGGAGGCCGCCGGGCAGATCGCCACCCGGCTGGCCGACACGGCCAACGCCACCCTCCCCCCGGCCCCGCTGGGCACCGAGTCGCTGGAGACGGCGGTGGGCATGCTGGCCGGGGACTTCGACGCGGCGCACGGCGGTTTCGGCGGCGCGCCCAAGTTCCCGCCGTCGATGACGCTGGAGTTCCTGCTGCGCCACCACGAGCGCACCGGTTACGCCGAGGCGCTGCGCCTGGTCGAGGTGACCGGCGAGCGGATGGCCCGGGGCGGCCTGTACGACCAGCTCGGCGGGGGTTTCGCCCGCTACAGCGTGGACGCCCGCTGGGTGGTGCCGCACTTCGAGAAGATGCTCTACGACAACGCTCAGCTGCTGCGCGCCTATGCGCACCTGGCCCGGCGTACCAACGACCCGGGGATCCGAGGGCTGGCCACCCGGGTTGCCGAGGAGACCGTGGAGTTCATGCTCCGGGACCTGCGCACCGCGGCGGGCGGGCTGGCCTCCGCGCTGGACGCCGACACCGACGGCGTGGAGGGCCTCACCTACGCCTGGACGCCGGCGCAGCTGCGCGAGGTGCTGGGCGACGACGACGGCGGATGGGCCGCCCGGCTGCTCGAGGTCACCGACGCCGGCACCTTCGAGCACGGTTCCTCCACCCTGCAGCTGCTGGCCGACCCGGACGACCCGGCGCGCTGGTCGCGGGTGCGCGCGGCGCTGCTGGCGGCGCGCGACCGCCGCCCGCAACCGGCCCGGGACGACAAGGTGGTCACCGCGTGGAACGGGCTGGCCATCACCGCCCTGGCCGAGGCCGGCGGCGCACTGGACCGGCCCGACTGGGTGGTGGCGGCGGCGGACGCCGCGCGGCTGCTGCTGGACGTGCACCTGGTCGACGGGCGGCTACGCCGGTCGTCGCGGGACGGCGTGGCCGGGGCGGCCGCCGGGGTGCTGGAGGACTACGCCTGCCTGGCCGACGGCCTGCTCGCGCTGCACCAGGCCACCGGCGAGGCGCGGTGGCTGGACGCCGCCACCGGGCTGCTGGACACCGCCCTGGACCGGTTCGCCGACCCGGCCTCCCCCGGCGGCTACTTCGACACCGCCGACGACGCGGAGGCCCTGCTGCACCGGCCCCGCGACGTGACCGACGGGGCGACGCCGAGCGGGGCCTCCGCGCTGGCCGGGGCGCTGTTGTCCGCCTCGGTGCTGTGCGCACCGGACCGGGCCGGCCGGTACGCGGAGGCCAGTGCGGCGGCGGTGACGGCCGTGGGCACCCTGGCCGGCCGGCATGCCCGGTTCGCCGGCAACTGGCTTTCCGTGGCCGAGGCGGCCGCCAGGGGGCCGCTACAGGTGGCCGTGGTCGGCGGGCCCAACGACGAACGCTTCCTTGCTCTGCGCACATATACGCAACGCACCGCGCCCGGCGGGACGGTCGTGGTGGCCGGCGCGCCGGACGCCCCGGGGGTGCCGCTGCTCGCCGACCGCCCGCTGGTGGACGGCGCGCCCGCCGCCTACGTCTGCCGGGGATTCGTCTGCGACCGGCCGGCCACCACCGAGGCCGAACTGGCCGCCGCACTCGCCTGAGCGACGCCGCGAGCACTTGTCGCTACCCGGCAGTAGGGTTGTCTTTGACAACCGTGTCTACGAGCCTGTCGGTGGACTCCCGTCGGATGCGGACGGTGGTCAGCGTGGTGGCTGGCAAGGCGGAGGAGGGAGCCATAGCGGAGCTATGGTGACCGACGACAACGCCGCCAGGCGCCGCGCTGGCGCCGTTCCGCGCCGACAGCGGAGTTCGCCGACAGGCTCTTCAAGGAGGCGTCATGCCCGAAGCCGTGATCGTCGCCGCCGCCCGGTCCCCGATCGGACGCGCGTTCAAGGGCTCGCTGGTGGACATCCGGCCGGACGATCTGACCGCGCAGCTGGTGCGCGCCGCGCTGGACCAGGTACCCGAGCTGGACCCGAGCCGGGTGGAGGACCTGATCCTGGGCTGCGGCCTGCCCGGCGGTGAGTCCGGGTTCAACATGGGCCGCGCGGTCGCCGTGCTGCTCGGCTACGACAAGCTGCCCGGCACCACCATCACCCGCTACTGCTCCTCCTCCCTGCAGACCACCCGGATGGCCATGCACGCGATCCGGGCCGGCGAGGGCCACGCGTTCATCTCGGCCGGCGTGGAGACCGTGTCCCGGTTCACCAAGGGCAACTCCGACTCGCTGCCGGACACGCACAACCCGCTGTTCGCGGACGCCGAGGCGCGCAGCCAGAAGCTCACCGAGGGCGGCGTCGACCAGTGGCTCGACCCGCGCGAGAGCGACCAGCTGCCCGACGTGTACATCGCGATGGGCCAGACCGCGGAGAACGTGGCCCGCTACTCCGGCGTGAGCCGCGAGGACATGGACCACTTCGGCGTCCGCTCGCAGAACCTGGCTGAGAAGGCCATCGCCAACGGCTTCTTCGCCCGGGAGATCACCCCGGTCACCCTGCCGGACGGCCGGGTGGTGGCCCAGGACGACGGCCCGCGCGCCGGCGTCACCTACGAAGCGGTGTCCGGGCTCAAGCCCGTGTTCCGGCCGGACGGGCGGATCACCGCCGGCAACTGCTGCCCGCTCAACGACGGCGCCGCCGCACTGGTGGTGACCTCGGACACGCTGGCCGCCGAGCTGGGCATCACGCCGCTGGCCCGGGTGGTCGCCACCGGGGTGTCCGGCCTGTCCCCGGAGATCATGGGGCTGGGACCGATCGAGGCCTCCCGGCAGGCGCTGGCCCGCGCCGGCATGACCATCGACGACATCGACCTGGTGGAGATCAACGAGGCGTTCGCCGCCCAGGTGATCCCGTCCGCCCGCGAGCTGGGCATCGACCCGTTCGGCGACAAGCTGAACGTGAACGGCGGCGCCATCGCCCTGGGCCACCCGTTCGGCATGACCGGCGCACGCATCACCAACACCCTGATCAACGGCCTGCGCACCCACGACAAGAGCATCGGCCTGGAAACCATGTGCGTCGGCGGCGGCCAAGGCATGGCCATGATCCTCGAGCGGCTCAGCTAGGCGGGTAAGTCCGCCCGGCGGGATGGTGTGGCGCCCAAAATACGGACGCCGGGGGCGCCTCGGTGAGGAGGCACCCCCGGCGTCGCCGACCGGGGAGGGGGGACCCGGCGGTCTCCACCCACGCGGCCACTGTCCGGCCGCGAGGAAGTTAGTCCCCGCGCAGGTAACTGATCAGGCGCAGGATCTCGATGTACAGCCACACCAGGGTAGTCATCAAGCCGAACGCGATGTACCAGGCGTACTTGGCCGGCACGCCGGCCCGGATGGCCTGATCGGCCTGGTCGAAGTCGAGCAGCAGGCTGAACGCGGCCACACCGATCACGACCAGGCTGAAGATGATCGCCAGCGGGCCGCCGTCACGCAGCCCCAGGTTGGCGCCGAACAGGCTGGCGACGAAGTTCGCCAGCATCAGCACCAACACGCCGACCATGGCGCCCATCAGCCACTTGGTGAACTTGGGCGTGACCTTCACCGCGCCGGTCTTGTAGACCACCAGCATGCCGACGAACACGCCGGCGGTGCCGATGACGGCCTGCGTCCCAATTCCGGGATACAGCCTCTCCGTCAGGCCGGTGATACCGCCGAGCGCCACGCCCATGGCCGCGGAGTAGGTGAGCACGAGCGCCTTGTTGGAGCTCTGCTTGAAGATGACGATCAGCGAGATGACGAAACCGACGATGAACGCCGGAAGGACCACCCAGGCGAAGGACGGCCCGGCAAGCGCGGTGAGCACACCCGCGATCAGCGCCACGGCGGCGGTGATGGCGGTCTTGGTCACTACGTCGTCGACGGTGATGGGCCGCTCGGTGGGCGGGGCGCCCTCCAGGCCGGCGGGGCTGGACATCTGCCGGTAAGCGGCCGTGGCTCCGGCCGCGCCGCCAAGTCGGTCGTCGAATCCGGCGTATCCACCCTGCCCCCCAGGCAGGTTGCGGAACGCCGGGTTGCTGCTGGTGCGCACCGTAGGTCCTCCTCAGGCACCCAAGTTTTATCCCGGGGCCGTTGGTGTCCGATCACGGCCCTCACCCTTCACAACGCACCGGGTGGTTCTCAGGTTCCCTGGTTACCGGAATGTGTTTCTCAGGCAACCTCGGCGTGGTGCGTGGCGTCGAGCACAGTGCCGAGCTCCGCCGGCGACGCGTTGCCACCGGTGACAACCACTCCCACTCGCCGTCCGGCCAACCGGGAGCGCAGCGCCAGCAGGCCGGCCAGGGAGGCCGCGCCGGCGCCTTCGGCCAGTGTATGCGCGTGGGTGAGCAGCAGCAGCTGAGCGGCGCGCACCTGCTCGTCGGAAACCAGCACGAAGTCGTCGAGGCCGCCGCGCAGCACGGCCTGGGTGGTGGCGTAGCCGGCGCCGATGGCCAGGCCCTCGATGGTGGTCCGGTTCGGCCGCTCCACCAGTGAGCCGGAACGCCACGAGTCGTGCGCGGCCGGCGAGGAGGACGCCTGCACGCCGATCACCCGGCAGTTCGGCGCGACCGCCGCCGCGACCAGGCAGGCGGCCGCCGCGCCGCTGCCGCCGCCCACCGGCACCAGCAGGTACTCCAGGTCCGGCGAAGCGGTCAGCAGCTCCAGGTAGAGGGTGCCCACCCCGGCGATCAGCGCCGGCTCGTCGGCGGGGTGCACGAACCGCGCGCCGTCCCGGGCCGCCAGGGCGCGGGCGTGCGCGCCGGCCTGCTCCATGCAGGTTCCGTGCAGCACCACCTCGGCGCCCCACGCCCGCAGCGCGCGCACCTTGGTCGGGTTGGCCGGCTCGGGCAGCACGATCCGGCAGCGCGCGCCGAAACGGCGGGCGGCGAAGGCCAGCGACTGGCCGTGGTTCCCGGTGGACGCGGAAACCACGTCACAGCCCAGACCGGACAGCAGGTTCAACCCGCCGCGCACCTTGAACGCGCCGGTGGGCTGCACCTCCTCGTGCTTGAGCACCACCCGGGCGCCGGTGACCTCGTCCAGCGCCGGCGCGGCCCAGGCCGGCGTCGGCTGGAGGTGGTCGGTGAGCACGGCGGCGGCGTTGCGCACCGCCGCGAGGTCAACCCCGATGTCCATGGTTCCCAGGGTGGCGGCGATCGTCCCATCAATCCAGTGCCACTTTTCTAGCTGTTTCATAGATAGCATCGATATGTGCTGAACCTGACCAGGCTCCAGGTGCTCGCCGCGGTCGCCGAGCACGGCTCGATCACCGCCGCCGCCGCCGCGCTGCACTACGCCCAGCCCTCGGTGAGCCACCACCTGGCCCGGTTGGAGGCCGAGACCGGCGCGGTGCTCGTCCAGCGGGTCGGCCGGGGCGTGCGGCTGACCGAGGCCGGGCGGCTGCTCGCCGCGCGGGCCGGGGAGATCCTCGGCCGGGTCCAGGCGGCCGGCGACGAGCTGGCCGCGCACACCGGGCTGCGCGCCGGCCGGGTGCGGCTGGCCGCCTTCCCCTCCGCCCTCGGCACCCTGGTGCCGACCGCCGCCGCGCGGCTGCGCGCCGCGCACCCCGAGCTGGGCGTCGAGCTGTCCGAGGTGGAGCCGCCGGAGGCGCTGGAGCTGTTGCGCGCCGGAGCGGTGGACGCCGCCGTGATCTTCCGCTACGCCACCGAGCCCGACCAGGAGGACCTCCGGCTGGACCGCCTGGACGACGAGCCGGTGCACCTGGTCGGGCCGACCGGCGCGGACTGGCCGGCCGAGCTGGCCGAGCACGCCGAGGCCGACTGGATCGCCGGCTGCGAGCGCTGCCGCAACCACCTGGTCCAGCTGTGCGCGGACGCCGGGTTCACCCCGCGCATCCGGTTCACCACCGACGACTACGTCGCGGCGCAGGCACTGGTCGCCGCCGGGCTGGGGGTGACCGTGCTGCCCGACCTGGCGCTGCGCGCCTACCGGCGCCCCGGGGTGCGCACCCGCGAGCTGCCCGGGGCGCGCCGGCAGATCATGCTCGCCCGCTACGGACGGCCGCCGGACCCGCCGGCGGTGCGGGCCCTGGCGGCGGCGCTCACGACGCCCGGCGCTCCAGCTGGACGCCCCCGAAGGTGACCTCCCTGGTCATCGGGCGGGCCAGCATGTCGTGCGGGAAGCCCAGCTCGACGGCGGTGGCCCGATGCAGCCGGTCGCGCTGCGCGTCGGTGAACCGGACGTCCAGCGCCCCGAGGTTGTCCGCCAGCTGGGCCGGCGTGCGCGCGCCGATGATCGGCGACACCACCGCCGAGTTCAGCAGCGTCCAGGCCAGCGCCACCTGGGCCGGCGTCACGCCCAGCTCGGCGGCCACCTCCTTGACCACGTCCGCGATGACCAGGCCGCGCTCGGTCAGCGCGCCGTTGGCGGCGGCCACGTTCTTCCGGGTGCCGGTGGGGCTGGCCGCACCCTCGCCGATCTCCAGGTCCGCCCGGCCGTACTTACCGGTGAGCACCCCACTGGCCAGCGGGGACCACGGCACCACGCCCAGCCCCAGCTCGGCGGCCATCGGGATCAGCTCCCGCTCCACCGTCCGCTCGATCAGGCTGTACTCGATCTGCAGCGCGACCAGCGGCGACCAGCCCCGCAGGTCGGCCAGCGTCTGCATGCGGGCCACCTGCCAGGCCGGCGTGTCCGAGATTCCCGCGTAGAGCACCTTGCCGGCGCGCACCAGGTCGTCGAACGCGCGCATCACCTCCTCCACCGGGGTGGTGAAGTCCCAGATGTGCAGGTAGAGCAGGTCGATGTAGTCGGTGTCCAGCCGGCGCAGGCTGTCCTCCACCGAGCGGACCATGCTCTTGCGGTGGTTTCCGCCGGAGTTGGGGTCCCCAGGGCGGGTGGTCAGGGTGTACTTGGTGGCGATCACCAGGCGGTCCCGGATGCCCTTGGCGAACTCGCCGACGAACTGCTCCGAGGTGCCGTTGGTGTACTGGTTGGCCGTGTCGACGAAGTTGCCGCCCCGGTCCCGGTAGGCGTCGAAGATCTGCCGGGCCTCGTCCTTCTCCGAGCCCCAGCCCCAGTCCGCGCCGAACGTCATCGTGCCCAGGGCCAACGGGGAGACTCGCAGGCCGGACCGGCCAAGCGTGCGGTAGATGTCCAAGTTCATGCCCCCAGGCTGCGCCGCCCGGCGAAGATCGGTAAGGGAAGGCTTTTCCTGGGATTGCGGGTCCTACGTAGTCTGGAGTTCGTGGAGACCCGGGAGCTCGGCGCATTCCTGCGTACCCGACGGGAGCGGCTCGCGCCGAGCGAGGAGCACGGGCGCCGGCGGGCCCGCCGCACCCCGGGGCTGCGCCGCGAGGAGGTCGCCGAGCTGGCCGGGGTGAGCGTGGACTACGTGGTCCGGCTGGAGCAGGGCCGGGGCCTGCGCCCCTCCCCGGAGGTGCTCGAGGCGCTGGCCAGGGCGTTGCGCCTGACCGAGGACGAGCGCGCCTACCTGTTCGCCCTGGCCGAGCAGCGCCCGGCGCACCCGCCCCGGCGCGCCGGCCGCGCGCCGGAGTCGCTGGCCAAGCTGGTGAACGACCTTTCCCCGCTGCCCTGCATGCTGGTGGACCACCGGTTCGACATCCTGGCCTGGAACCCGGAGATGGCCGGACTGTTGATGCTGGACCTGGCCGAGGTGCCGGCGTCGCGGCGCAACACCATGTGGCTATGCATGCTCGAACCCGGGCTGCGCGAGTTCTACATGGACCGCGAGCGGATCGTCCGGGAGGGCATCGCCGACCTGCGCGCGGCCTGGGCCAGCTACCCGGACGACCGGTCCCTGGGCTCGCTGATCGAGGAGCTGACCACGAGCAGCGCGGAGTTCGCCCGGCTGTGGGACCGCCGGGACGTGAAAGTGAACGGCCGGGGGCGCAAGCGGTTGCGCCACACCGTGGTCGGCCCGCTGACCGTGGACTACGAGGTCCTCGCCCCGCTGCAGGACCTGGACCAGCGACTGGTCATCTACCGCGCCGCCGACCCGGCCTCCCGGATTGCTTTGGACGAGATCGCCCGCACAGCCCGCCGCCCCCTCGAGCTGACGGCTCCGTAACCGTTGCGTCCCGGCCGATGCCGGTTCTAAAGATTCGCTTGGACGGGCGCGGCGAGGTGTTCCTGAGACTCGAGTGACGCCCGTTGCGTTTGGTGCCCGATCGCCGACCGGCTTGCGCCGAGTGCTGGCTGAGCCCGGTCTCTTTCATGATCGAACCGGACTGGGCCAGCGTTCGCCGCCGAGCGGCAGTGGAATCACCCGCAAAGCATGATCAACAGGGACTGAGCTGCCACTCGCCGCGAGCCGCGGCCAACCCAACGCAACGGGCGTCACACAAGCCCCAGAAGCACCAGAGCCGCGCCCGTCCAAGCGGTCTTTGGAACCGGCACCGCCACGAACTAGCCGTCCGGGTCGAGCAAACCCCGCTGGTAGGCGCGGACCAGCCGGCGCGGCACGAGATGCCGCTTGCCGTTGATCACCACCGGCACCAGGTCCGGCGGCGTGGCACGCCAGGCCGACCGGCGGGTGCGGGTGTTGGACCGCGAGGTGCGGCGCTTCGGCACGGCCATCAGGCTGGCCCTCCCCGGCCCGGGCGGCCGGCCCGGTCGCCGTAGCGGCGGCGGAACTTCTCCACCCGACCCTCGGAGTCCAGCACCCGGCCGCGCCCGGTCCAGAACGGGTGCGAGTAGCTGGAGATGTCCACCACCAGCAGCGGGTAGGTCCGGCCGTCCGCCCAGGTGATGGTCCGCTCCGAGGTGGCCGTGGAGCGGGTCAGGAAGGCGTCCCCGGTCAAGCTGTCCTGGAACACCACCGGTCGGTACTCGGGGTGGATGTCCTTCTTCACTTCTCGTCCTCTCCGCGCAGGAGTTGGGCGGGGTCCGCCAGCACGGCGTCCCCGCAGGGGTCGGTGTGGAACCAGCCGAACGGGTCGGGAAGGCGCCGCCAGGCCGCCTCCCCGGCGGCCACCTCGGCGTCGGTGAGCAGTGCGCCGCGCAACGCCTCGGTGATCTCCAACGGGTCCGCGCCGCAGGTCAGCACGGTGAGCTCCTGGATCCGGTCGCCGTAGCGGGGGTGCCAGCGCAGCGCGGCGGCGGCGCGCCGCTCCGGGTCGGCATCGGCCCAGGCCTTGGCCTCGGCGGCCCGGCCGGTGGCGGCGGCCAGCCAGTCGTCCACGTAGCCGATCTGCATCCCGCCGCCGGCCGACTCCACCCAGAGCACCGCGTCCGGCCGGGTGGCCAGCCAGATCCGCCCCCGGGCCCGCACCACGCCGTCCAGCAGCACGCCCATCGCCTCGTGCAGCCGGTCCGGGTGGAACGGCCGGCGGGCGTTGAACAGGACCAGCTCCACCCCGCAGTCCGGCCGCAACGGCGGCTGGCCGCGCAGCAGCACGGCGTGCGGCCCGTCCGGGCGGCCCCGGCGCGCCGTCTCCGGCACTCGGCCCAGCGGGTCGGCCGGGTCGAGCGAGGCCAGGTCGATGCGGGGCGCCAGCGGGGCGAGCCGGGCCAGCACCGCGTTCGCCCTGGCCCGCTGCCACAGCTCGGCGAGCTCGCCGGCGTAGACGATCAGGTCGGCGAACTCGGCCTGGGCCACCACCAGCTGCGCGATGGTCCGCTCGTCGTCCGGCAGCGCGGCCAGGCCGCGGTCGGGGACCTCGTCCTCGCTGGTCGCATCGGTCAGCCAGGCGGCCGGCTCGAGCACCGTGACCACTCCGGCCAGCCGCACGTCGTCGGCCACCGGCGCGTCCTCGACCAGCACGTGCAGCAACGCCCAGCAGACCTGCTCCGGCTCGATCACCGGGTCCAGGTGCAGCACCACCCGGCCCACCTCGGGGCGCCGGGCCAGCTTGCGGATCAGCGGCAGCACGTCCTCGCGCAGCGTGCAGGACACGCAGCCGTGCGCCAGTTCCAGCGCCGCGGTGTGGTCGGCGACCACGTTGCCCGGTGGCAACCCGTGCACCCGCAACCGCCGGCGCACCACCCCGGAAGCCACCTCGGCCAGGTCGTGGTGCAGCACAGCGGTGCCCGGCTCGCCGAGCAGCCGGTCCACCACCTCGGCCACTCCATCCCTGGTGACGCCGCTGACCAAGATCAGCTCGGTATCCACGCAACCCTCCGTCCGGCCTCTGCTAGCCTCGAGTCTAGATGAAAACGAAAGTCGTTATCGAAGGAGGTCGACCAGGATGGCCCAGACCGACGCGCGGCCGCTGGTGAAGCTGCGCTCCACCGGCGGAACCGGGTTCACCTACGTCACCCGGAAGAACCGCCGCACCCACCCCGACCGCCTGGTGCTGCGCAAGTACGACCCGGTACTGCGCCGGCACGTCGAGTTCCGCGAGGAGCGCTGATCGATGGCCCGCAAGCCCGTGAGACCGGCCCGCCGCAAGCGCAATCCCCTGCTCGCCCGGGAGATCGAGGCCGTGGACTGGAAGGACGTGGCGCTGCTGCGCACCTTCATCTCCGACCGGGGCAAGATCCGCGCCCGCCGGGTCACCGGCCTCACCCCGCGCCAGCAGCGCCAGGTGGCGGTGGCCATCCGCAACGCCCGCGAGATGGCGCTGCTCCCCTACTCGTCGTAGAAAGGACCCCCGATGTCCCGGCGCTGCCAGCTGACCGGCCGCGAACCCCGGTTCGGCAAGACCGTGTCCCACTCCCACCGGCGCACCTCCCGCCGGTGGGACCCGAACGTGCAGACCCGCCGCTACTGGGTGCCCGCCGAGGGCCGGTACGTCCGGCTGCGGCTGTCGGTGAAGGCGATCAAGACGGTGGACCGGGACGGCATCGAAGCGGTGCTCGCCCGACTGCGAGCCCAGGGGGTGCGGGTCTGACATGGCGAAACGCAGCAAGATCGTCCGCAACCGGCGCCGCGCCGAGCTGGTCGCCCGGTACGCCGAGCGGCGGGCCGAGCTCACGGCGATCATCGCCAGCCCACGCGCGGACGCGACCGAGAAGGCGGCCGCCCGGCGCGAACTGGACCGCCAGCCCCGGGACGCCAGCGCCTCCCGGCTGCGCAACCGGGACGCGGTGGACGGCCGGCCGCGCGGCTTCCTGCGCGCCTTCGGCGTGTCCAGGGTCCGGTTCCGCGAGCTCGCGCACGGCGGCTACCTACCCGGGCTGCGCAAGTCCAGCTGGTGACGCTGGGTAGTCCTTAACAGTGGCCTACTAGTCCGGAAATCTTTCGAGTGGTTGGGCTAACCCCATTGGCTGGCGGCTCGTTAACAAGGGCATGACCGCTCTGCGTGACTGGGCCGCCGGCGCGCGGACTACCCACAGAGCATCCGCCCAGGTCGTCGGCGACCTCCAGGCCGACCGGGCGCTGGACCGGGCCGCCCGCCGGGTGAGTGCCGAGCGGCAACGCCTGGCCAGCGCACTGCATGACCACGTCAGCCCGCTGCTGTTCGCCATGGCGGCCCGCGCCAGACGGGCCGCCGAACGGCCGGAGACCAGCCCGGACGAGCTGCGCGAGGCACTCCGCGCGCTCACCGAGGAGCTGGAGGAGACCCAGCGCCGCCTGCGCGGAGTAATCACCGAGGCCAGCCCGGTTTCACCCGCTGAGACCGTACCCACCGCTACCCAGCGTGACCTGGACGACTTCACCGAACGCACCGGCGCCGGCACCCACCTGCTGCTGCAGGGCCGGGCCGAGCACTTGCCCCCGGCGATGGAACGGGTCGCGCTGAGCTGCCTGCGCCAGGCGCTGTTCAACATCGAACGGCACGCCAACGCCGGCCTCGTGGTGGTCACCCTGGAGTACCGGCCACACCTGTTCACCCTGGTGGTGCAGGACGACGGGCGCGGGCTGCCGGAGGGATTCGAGCCGCGCGCGGTTCCGGCCAACGGCCACCACTGGGGTTTCACCTCGATGGCCGAGAAGGTGGAACGGATCGGCGGGTCGGTGGTGTTGCGCCCGCTCGACGAGGGCGGCACCCAGCTGCGGGTCGCCCTGCCCCGCTGGACCGGGGCGCAATGAGCCCCCGGCGCATCCTGGTCGTCGACGACCACCCGGTGGTCATCGACGGGGTGCGCACCCTGCTCGCCGACTGCCCCGACCTCGAGCTGGCCGGCGAGGCCGGCGAGCTGGCCACCGCGCTGCGCCTCACCGGCGAGCTCCAGCCGGACGCGGTCATCCTGGACCTGCGCCTGCAGGGCCGGTTCGCGCCGGAGACCGCCGGGTCGCTGAAGGCCGCCGCGCCGAGGGCCAAGGTCCTGGTACACACCTCCTCGGAGCAGAACGAGCCGGTCTACGCCGCGCTGCGGGCCGGCGCGGACGGCGCGGTGTTCAAGGACGGCCGGGACCTACTGCCGGCCCTGCGCGCGCTGCTGGACGGCGGCCGCCGCTACCTGGACCCCCGGCTGCGCACCGACCAGGGCGCCCGGCGCGCCTCGGTGCCCGGCCCCGACGGCGTCGGCGCACCGGTCGTCGACCCGCTCTCCCCCCGCGAGTACGACATCCTGCGCGCGCTCGCCCTCGGGCGGTCCACCCGGGAGATCGCCACCGAGTTCTACCTGGCGGAGAGCACCGTGCGCGGCTACACCAAGGGACTGCTCACCAAGCTCGGTGTGCGCAACCGGATCGAGGCCTTAGCCGTCGCCCGGCGCGCTCAGCTGATCTGAGCGACACTGCTCCAGAGGTGTGACAACTTCGAGACGGTCGCTTACTTAGCGTTATCAATCTATCTCGATTTGACCTCTTCGAGCGGTTTTATACAAACTAATGGGCGAGTACGCACGCTCTACGTGATGCCCCCGTAGCCCAATCGGCAGAGGCAAGCCCCTTAAAAGGGCCTCAGTGTGGGTTCGAGTCCCACCGGGGGCACGTACAGCATCCACACTATTCCCGTGGGTGGCCTCCTGGCCTGGGGTTTTGCGTGTGGATGGTATCACCTCGATGATCCTTTCTGCGGCGTGGGTGATCTCATGTAGGTGATCAACTGGCAGAGTGATGGTGATCGTCACCTCGTCGTTGTCGTGGAGTTGGACGTTGAGCTTGGTGATCTCGAACAGCCAGCGCAGCAGTGGTTCCGGCGCGTGGCGTAGGTCGAGTGCGAGGAGCGGCAGCGCGGTGAGCAGGTTCACATCGTCCTGGGTGGGCCGTTGAGGTTCGGCTTGGTCGGCCTCGTCTAGTTCGGCGATCACGGCCAGCGCGGTTGTCTTCTCCGCTTCAAGGTTGTTGTAGCGCTCCCGCAGAGCCTTGGTGAATGGCTCGTCCGGGTCGCCTTCTTGAGCTTGTGTGAGCACTGAATCTTGCTGCCGGGTGATCTTCGCGATGTGCTTTTGCAGCCGGGCCCGTTCAGCTTGCCGGGCTCGGGTCTCGCGGTCGTCGAGCGTGTCCAGGTCCGCGGTGAGGAGGTCTTGGCGGTACGGGCCGAACACCCGCTCAGCGAAGAACCGAGAGATCGCGTCGAGTAGCGCGCTCTCGCGTAGGTAGACGGTCTTGGGGTGCCCCTCGTACTTGTCGGGGCGGGCACGGTTGTTTTCGGCTGGGTAGCACAGGTAGTAGGTGTGGCCGTTGCGCATGGTGCCGCCCATCCGCCGGCCGCACTGATGCGTCAGCATCCCGCGCAGCAGGTAGGTGCGTTGGGTCGCCGGGTGGGTGTTGGGTTCGCTGCTGTCTCGCGAACCGCGTTTGGCCCATCTGCGGGCGGAGATCTCGTCATACATCCACTTCGGGATGAGCGGTTCGTGGACCGGTTCGGGCGACCACACCCACTTGACGGGGTCGTTCACCTTGCCGCCCGCGGAGCGGCTAGCCCGGCGGTTGAACACCTGGTAGCCGGTGTACTTGGGGTTTTGCAGGATTTCCATGATGCTCGTCTTCCCCCACACTCCCCGTGCCCGGGCTTTGATAGTCGGCTCAGGTGGCGGGTATTTGTCGAGATCGGCGTTGAGCCGATCCGCGATGGTGTCGTATCCGATCTTTTCGTAGTAGCGCCACAACGCGATCTGCGTGACCGTCTCCCCGCGTGCGTCGTCGGGCTCCAGCCTGGTCTTGACCAGACCTTTCGCGGCTTTTGTTGGGTTGGGGTGCCGGTAGGTTTTTGCCCGGTAGCCGTAGCAGGGTTTACCGATGTTCCAGCCATCGCGTACGTGGGTGCACAATCCGCCCCAGGATTGTTCGAGGGTGTTTGCCACTTCCCATTCCGCGACGGTCTGATTGATCCGTCGTTGCAGGATTCGCTGTGCCCAGCTCCCGGACAGGGTGATCGGCTCGTTCGACGCGAACAGCGGCACCCCGGCCTGTTCCAGCTCACGCTCAATGGAGAGGCTTTCGAAGGTGCGCCGGGCGACGCGGGAGACGCTCTCGCAGATCACCACGTCGAACCGCCGGTCCGGCCGCGCGGCTTCGGCCAGCAGGTCCGTGATACCCCCGTCGCGGGCGATGGGGATGTCGAACCGTTCGTAGTCACTGCCCTGCCCGCGCTGGTCCAGCACGAGCCGCCCTGACTCCACGTCGTAGAAGTGCGCCACCACCAGCCACGCCTCGGGTAGGGCGTTGCGGCAGTTCCCGACCTGGCGAATCATCGATTGCCGGGGGTCTTGCTGGTCCTCGGTCGAGCAGCGGCTCAGGATCGCGACTCGGACCTCACCACGACGCAGCTCGACGGGCAGCCCCATCGGGGAGACCTCATAGTCCGATAGCCCTGATGGGCCGGACACTGGCACCCGCGCGGACACCAGCCCGGCGGGGCGGCGTAGCGGTGCGTGCGGCAGCTTGAACGCACTCCCGGCCTCTGGTGCTGGCGGGTCGATTCCCCGATCAGTCACGTGTGTTCTCCTCCTGCTCACCGCGCCGGCCGGCGTCCTTTTCGCGGTGTTCGAGTGCCCATTTCAACAGCTCTCGTGTGACCGCCGCGAGTTCGGATCGCACTCGCTCTCCTTCCGGTCCGCTCACCGTGTTGATTTGCCCGGTGTAGCGCCGTTGGGTACCGCGTTTCCGGGTCTCATAATAGCACCATTCGGCCTGGTCAACACCAGTATTCGGCGATATCGCGGGTATCGGATCGGTGAGATGTGCGGCCGGTTCGGCGGGCGGTCGGGGTCGGGGAATAAGGTTCGCGGTGTCAATTGGGCGGTATTTGCCAGAGTGGTCGGCGCCGGTTTGTGTGGAGGTTCGCGGCTCGTTGTTTGGGCGAGACCGAAGAATCTCGCGAGTCGTCTCGCGAGATTGTGTGTCTCGGGTGTCTCGCGAGACATGTGGTTGCTTGGCTCGCCGGGATTCTCGTCTCCGGTCTCGGTCTCGCTGCCGGTCTCGGCGTGGCGTGCGGAGGTCTCGGCGCTCCCGCGGTGCGCGGTGCGCGCCCGGCCGTTCGGGTTCCGGGTGGCCGGGTTCGGGGCGACCGGGCTCCGGTCGGGTCGCCGGGCTGGCTGGGCTGCTGGTGTCCGCGCGGCGGGCCGGTCTACGGACTGGCTGGAGGCCGGGAGATGAGGGCTCAGCATCCTGTGTCACCCGGCCCCGCCTCGCTCGGCTACGCCGCTGCCGGACGGGCAGGACCGAGTGGTCGGTCCTGGGTGGTTCGGTCGGTCTTCGCGCATGAGAGCCAGCCCCCTCTGGATCCACCGCCCGCGCCCCCGCGAGGGGATGCGGGCGAAGCCATCGCGGACATACGCGGCGGGCCGTGCTCAGTACTCCACATCAAACGCGATGCCGACGCGTACGCCGGGCGACTCAGAAGCCGCCACACAGACACCGCTACCACAACCATCCGAGCTTATCCACAAATGGTCGGGAATTGTGTGCGATTGCAAACGCTATCCCATCTATCGGCAACTCTTAGTTACCTCATGGGCGACAATCGGTGACATGGACAGAAACCGCGACATGGCGGGTGCGCTCGCTGGTACAAACCTGGAACAAATCTAACGTAATTCTCATAATGATGCAATACGGGCGGCGTTTCGTCCGTCGTTTCCCGCGTCGTTTCGTCCGCTGATTCCGTTGATGATGAAAGATGCCCTGGTGGCTGTTTTCCCAGCTCAGACCCAGTTTTCTTGGGCGGCCGGTCACGCCGTGACGTCTGTCTGGCTCTGACGCGAGTCACGAGCCGCGTCCTGTCCGGCTAGGGTTCCGTCCCCCGCCGAGGGGTTGCGGGTAGCCTCGGCCCATGACCTCCGACGCGTGGTTACCTAACGCCGGACTAACGCCGTGGCGGTGTTAGTCCGGCGTTAGTCGAGCGTTAGGGGTGCCATTGGGGGTGCCACTGGTCCGCCGTTGGGGGTGCCACTTAGAGCGGCACCCCCAACGGCACCCCCGCAGCCCGCCGTATTCGCAGCTCACGCCGCGCCTAACGCCGCGCCGTTTATGGCGCGACTAACCTACAGGGTTACCCATTCGTACACCCACAATGCACCGTCGTCCGACGTGGACACCCATGCCGGGAGGCTTAGGGGTTTGCGAGGCCGAGCCTTTCAAGGGTCTGCTGGTGGCGTCGTTCGAGCACAGTGGGCTTGCCGCTCGGCTCGGTGCCGATCACACGGGCGAGTTGGAGCAGTGTGCAGCGCTCGACATGGACGCCGGGTGGCGGATTCGCTAGGAGCCACACCGGCCCCGCCGGGCCGGCCGGGTCGCCGTAGTCCCGTGCGGTGGTCGCGATCGGCATGATCGTTGGTGGAAGGCGCGCCAGCTCCGCGCGTAGCCCCTGCTCCCGGCGGGTGCTGTGCAGCGAGAACAAGATCACGCCTTCCAGTAGCTCGGCCTCCGCGTCATCTCGGCCGACATAGCGTTCGATCTTTTCCGCGACCCGTGACAGTGGCTCGGTCCCGGTGTCGTACTCCAGGTAGAACGCCAGTGCGATCCCGCGCGCCCGCCAGCATCCGTAGCCGTCCGGGCGCATGCGTAGCCCGGACCCTGGCTGGTTGAATCCCCCGTGCGGGTTCCGAAGGAACGTCTTCTCGTAGTGCGTGCACACCTGTTGTTCGCTCAGCCACCGACACAGCCCTTCCCCGCGCCAGGTGTTGGGTGCGCGCAACGCGGCGCGGCGGGCGTGGCTGGCGAGCTGGGTGAAGAAGTCGTTCACTCCCAGCAGGTGCCCAAGCTTCGGTGAGGCCGCGAGCCGCTCCAGTCTCGTCTGGTGCGTCCGCGGTGAGGGTGGGTCCTCCCCGCGCGTCGCCGTCATCATCCGCGCGCCCGCGTAGCCCAGGGTGTAGCGCCACGGTTGCGAACCGCCGCCGAGTAGCGGGTACCGGAACCGCCACACGACCCCCAGCTCGTACAGCT
Source organism: Actinospineispora eucalypti (assembly GCF_039543365.1). Classification (NCBI taxonomy): domain Bacteria; kingdom Bacillati; phylum Actinomycetota; class Actinomycetes; order Pseudonocardiales; family Pseudonocardiaceae; genus Actinospineispora; species Actinospineispora eucalypti. The sequence goes on along the minus strand of NZ_BAABJP010000007.1, from coordinate 447,708 downwards.
CCGCCATACGGTGCTGAGCGCGCCGTAGAGACCCGAACTCCAACGCCGCTATCTGATCGGTGGTGAGCACGCGGTGCGTCTCCAGCAGCGCCAGCAGCGCCCGGTCCCGCTCGGTCAGCCGGGCCAGCAGCGCCCCGGCCGGCTCCCCCGCCCGCCCGCCGGCACGCCCGTCCGGGCCAGCACGGGCACGGGGCCGGGCACGGCTGGCTGTCCGCGCGGAGCGCGGTCCAGCTACGTCTGAACTACTTCTCTTCTCTGAATCTCTCTGCCCACGGCTATACCTAGTATGTCGGGATCGCGTGACCCCGCCGGGGTCGGCCGCCGCAGAGCGTTGACCAGGGACTTTGCCGTTGTGACCTGCATCTTCGGGTGCGTTTGGGGCGGCGTCTCCAGTACGCCGAACCGGCGCCGCCCCAAACGCCGGACCATCCGCCGCCCCATCCGCACGCCGTGCCCGCTCAGCCGCCACGACAACACCTGAGCAACGCCCGAGCAACAGCCGCCACCATGCCGATCACCGCGATCCGGTCACCGCGCCGCCGCCGTCGTCGTTGACCGACTCCACGCCGTCCCAGTCCCTTCCGAGCGGGTCCGGCACTTCCGACGGGTCATAACCCAGCAGCCGCAACCGCGCGGCCACCGCCGGCCCGGATCGCCTCATCACCTCGCCCATGCTGACTATGTCCCGGCCGCCCTCCCGCCAGACCGCGCGCAACCGCTCATCCTCCTCAGCGGTCCACGGCTTCCCCTTCCGCGCGTACCGTCCCGTGATGTCCCGAAACAGCGACTCGTCGTCTTCCTGGCTTGACTTCTTCGCGCCCGGTTTGCCCGACCTGCCGCCGGCCGGCCGGGTTTCCTCCCATGCGGCGCCCAACGCCAACAACAACGACCGCGCCGACACCTGGAACGCACACGCCCGGTCGCCGGCGCCGCGCTCCCGCCAGTCCAACCGCGCCATCTCGCCATCCAGCGTCAAGCGCAAAACGCCCTCCGAGGGATCGGCATACTCTTCCTTTTCCCAGCTCAACGCCTCAAGCGTCTGTTCTTGGATCATGTCGCCCATGCTGGCAGGCCGACCCCCGGCCCGTGGGCCAAACGGAAAAACCCGCACGAAAAAACGCGGCCGATGGATGCCCTCTGGGGCATGTCGGGAGACCGGCCGCCCACAACCAAAGCAGCACCAACCAGCGGAAACCGGCCATGCGAGGGGAACCGTTTGGAGAGCGTTCTAGCCGGACCCCAACCACATCACGGCGGCGGCGTCTCCGGGTCCGGCTTGGGTGATCAGGCAGTGGCCGACGACCTGGCCGCCCAACTCGCACCTTCGACGGGATAGCCGTCGGAGGCGTCGAAGGCGTGCGTGGAAACTAGCGCGGCGGCGCACGCGGGAATATTGACATCCTGGCGTGACCGTACTACCAACCCAGACATCAGTCCCCCACTTTTGCTTCCCCCGGAGGGCAAAGGGGGTATCGGACCTGGAGCTAGAGGCGAGGAAACTTTACCGATCGTCTTTAGTCAGGGCTGATAAGTGAGTAGAGCAGGGAATCGCGCCAAGCATGGTTCGTAAATACATGATCTCGCAGGCGGCCTTCGTACTGGAATCCTAAATTTTCGATGAGCGCGATGGATGCCGCATTGTCCGGGCCAATAGCTGCCGTTATTCGGTGCAACTGAAGATTCTCAAAGGCGAACCGGAGGATAGTTCGCGTTGCATCCATGGCGTAGCCATTCCGCCAGTGGGACGCCGCGACGGCGTATCCCAGCTTCGCTGCCCGAACGCCAGTAAGGCCTAGCCTAGTAAATCCGACAAGCCGGTCATCGTGCAGGCGTGCTATTGCGAGATAGTATTCGACACGAGGCTGAGATTTTGCGCGTTCGATTGCTCCGGTGAGCATTTCATGTGCCTCTTGGCGAGACCTCGACTGAAAGGAGAGGAACTTCGTGACGCGATCGTCCCCAACCACGGCTAGCGTATCGTCGAGATCGTCCATTCGAAATTCGCGGAGCTGAGACCGAGAACCTTCGAGGTGGACGGGATGATTCACGGTAGTGGGTGAGGTCGAGGTCACTTGGGGAGCGCCAGACGGTTAGTGCCGAATTCTTGGGTGGCATCACTGAGTTCGGCGACAAGGTGTGTATCGTGATCGAGCGTTCCGAGGGATTGCTTTACGAAATTAACGGAGCTAACGATTCCATGGATTCTGCGGGCTGGGGGGAGTTGGAGCACGGGTGCCAGTGCTTCGAAAGCGCCATCAATCTCGGCGAGTTCGATGCGTGCTACAGCGAGTGCACACCTTGCGCCAGCTTCGTCACTAAACGCGTATTCGTCCTCGGAAGCGTTCTGGTAGGCGTCAAGAGCCTCAAGCGCTTGTTGTTCAGTCGACGCCGCGTCCTCGACTCCACCCCACCGGAGAGCGTCCGCCGCGTAGTAGAGCTGGCGAGGTCTGGCGAAGGTGCAGAGCCCGCCAAGATCGTCCATCTCGTCTGGCTGCACGTGCTCGCGTGATTCGGAGGCCTCCGCGATGCTGGTCCGAGCATCGGCCATCCGGCCTAGGGCAGCGGACGCGCGTGCTCGATTGGCCAGCAACCACACGGAGCTTGTTCCCCGGCCACGGCTGGCGATTGTCGAGCCTTGCTCGGCATAGCGCACTGCCTCGTCGAGTCGCCCGGCCCAGTAGCAAATCATGGACTGAAGGCCTCGTGTCCATGCACGGAGGCCATCATGTCCGGCTTGGTCGGCACAGACATGTGCCGTTCGAGCCTGCGTCAGGGCGTCATGGGAAGAACCCAGGTCGTGAGACGCCTTCGCCATGAGTCCGGAGACGACTCCAGCGAGCAAGTACAGATCACGGGTGTGCTCGGGACGCTGCCGGCCCTCAAGGAGCGTAAAGGCCTGAGCTTGGGTCTCGACGATGTCGCTGAGCAGTACCTCCAATGGTTCCAGAGGGTAGGCACGGGTCAGACGCCGCACATCATCCGTGAGTTGATCTAGGGACTCGCTGCCCACGTTGACGGCCTCCGCTTTGATCAGGAACGCGCGTGCTCGTTCGGCTCCGACTGCGATTAGTTGCTCTTGCCATCTGTGCTGCTCATGGTGGCGCGCATCGATGATCCGTGCGCCTGGCGGCGGTGGATGACCGTAGGGAGGGCCGAGCAGCCGAGTCGCGGGCTCCCCGAACATGCGCTCAAGAACGGCTTGCGCGCGTGGGTAAGGCATGTTCTTCAAAGCGCCGGCCACCCACCGGTAGGCCTGCCGCGCAGAGAGCACCTCACCGGCGGCGCGTTCGTAGTGTGCACGGAACTGATCAACCGTGAGGTGCCGCTGCGACAGGATCTGTTCGAGACGAGTCCGTGGTGTCCCGGACTCAGTCACGGTGCCCGTCGGCGCCTTCTCGCGATCATCTGTCACTCGCTCACCGTACGGCGCCTGGGACGACCGGCGCGACCCCGCAATCGTAAGGAGTCAGAAGAAGTCACGAGAAGGCATCTCCGCGTCATTCCGAGGTCGGGAAGGTTCTGCAACCGTCGTCTTTCGTGAGGACTGACGTGAACTCCCGGTTGGTGGTCGGTGCCGTGGTTGGAAACCCGGCCGTCACCCGGTATCAATCTCCGCGCGCTGATGCCCTCACTCCGAGTGCGGATTTCGAGATGAAACGGGCGACAGGCGCGTTGAGTAGTGAGGAAGTGCGACCCGCGAAGTGCGTCCCCCTAAGTGAGCCGTTTGGTTGGGTCAGCTTGAGTGATGTGGTCGGGTGGCTGGCCGCGTCGTGCGGGTATGGCCCACGGGCGCGTTGCAGGCGGTGCGGTCGCCCGGCTCCGTGCATCTCGGCGGGTGCGCGATGACCAGCGAGATATTCGTGCGGCCGGTCGCGTTCTGGTTTCTCAATGATGTGGTGATGGCTGAGATGGATCGGCGTCTTACCGTCGAGGAACTGGCGCTTGATGCTCAGTACGCCTACATGATTCAGCGGGATGGGTTGGTGGGTGTCGCGGCGCATACTTGGTTGCACGAGCCTAAGCGTTGCGGCGGGCAGTGGTGGTGCATGGCGCCGGACTGTCGAGAGTTGTGGGTATGTAAGTCGGTTCGGCGTGCATGGAAAGCGCAGCGACGGATAGAGCGGGGGCTCCCGTGTCCGTTGTGATCTCTAAATGCGAATGCTTTTTGCCGCTCGACATCCCGGGCGATGTGAAGTCGTGGCGGCCGGACCGTGAAACAGACCCTGGCCCGACGTTTCGAGCCTTCGCTCGCCATGGCGAGGACCCGAACCAGCGGCGGGTTGTCCGCGTTCACGACGGATTCAATGAAGAGGGCTACGAAGTGAACTACTACGAGAATATCACTGAGCCGATGAGGTGGTGGCAGATTGGGAAATGCGTTCTCGGCAGGGCACATTCCGTGGTTGAAGTCCTGTGTGAGTACGGCACGTGGCGGGTGGCGCCACCCGATTATTGCGGTTGAGACAACGTGGCGACCAGTCCGATAGACGAATTCGGGCTGGACCTGCAAGCGTGAAATAACACCGGTAGTGAGCGTGTGGAGGCGAACATATGGAGGTGCCAAGATGAGGCCCAAGCTCATCGCCAGCCCCTACCCCGATGGCCACCTGGTGGTCAGTCCCGGCCAGGAAGGAGGGATCAAGCTCGGCGTGAACAAGTACGCCGAGCTGCGCGACGCCGCGTCCACCGCCCCCGTGCCAGGCTGGCTGACCGTTGCCGCCCGCGCCAAGTGGGGAATGGACGTGACCGGGAGGGACGTCGGGGACACGGTCATGGTGCGCCCGGATACCCCGTACGGCTACGCCCGCGCCAGCTACGAACTCAACCTCGGTTGCAACTACGACTGTGATCACTGTTATCTCGGTGAGAAGCTGTTCGCGGGTCTGGAGTGGTCCGGCCGTGAACGGCTGCTGGACATCATGGCTGAGGCCGGCGTTCTGTGGCTTCAGCTCACCGGGGGCGAGCCGCTGATCGATTCCCTGTTCGCGGAAACGCTCGCCTACGCGTACGACCTGGGGATGATGATCCAGATCTCGTCCAACGGGTCGCGCTTGCACCAGGAGAAGACCCTTGACCTGCTGAGGACCTACCGGCCGTACCGGCTCACGCTCAGCCTCTACGGGGCGACGGAGCAGTCCTACGACGGGATGACTCGGAGCAAGGGAGCGTTCAAGAGGTTCATGCGCGGGCTTGAGGCCGCCCATGAGGCCGGGCTCGCGATGCGGATCAACTGCGTGCTGTCGAAGCACAACGCGCACGAGCGCGACGAGATGACGGCGATAGCCGACCGGTACGGCATCCCGTCGTTCGAGTACACCAACATCACGCCGACGATTCACGGCACTGGTGAGGTGCTGCCCAGCCAGGCGCGGGAAGTGCTACGTAGGCACGACCCCTACACCGGATGCAACGCCGGGCTCACCCACTTCCATGCCGACCCCCACGGGATGGCGAGCATCTGCAAGATCGGCCGCGAAGAGCAGGTGAACCTCCTCGACGAGGGAGTGGAAGGCCTCCGCAAGCTCGCTGTGATCGGCGACCGGCTCACCACCCGCCACGGCGGGTGTACGGGCTGCACCCTGCAGAAGACCTGCGGGACCTGTATGCCGCTGGCCAACCTCTACCGGCAGGCCAAGGCCCCGCTCGAAACCTACTGCCAGCACGGCAGTGGACCGCTGTCTGCCAGTTCGAGAGGGGGTGAATCATGACCGCTGTTGCCGTCGAAATCCTCCCGGCCCCACCGGAGCCTGCCACGCTGGACCCGGACGCCGTGGAACTCGTCGCCGACACCGACCGTCTCATGGTGATGTGCTCGTGCAGTTCGTCCAGTGATGTCCCCTACCAGTGATCGAGTGACCGCTACGGGCAGCCCGGCGTGGTCGTCGGGCTGCCCGCCCTGTCGAGTAAGGATCACCGTTGGCGCACCGTATCCAGTGGGCTGACCTGCCCGGCTGTCTCATCGAATCGATCAGCGCACGGACCGGGCCGATCATCTCGGGCACTGCCGTGACCGAGGGGAAGAACTCGCCGCTCGCCGCGACCGTGGAGACCCTCGACGGCAGAGTGTTCGTCAAAGGACTGCCCTCTGATCACCGAATGGTGATCACTCAGGCCCGTGAGGCCGCCGCCGCGCCCCTGGTCAAAGGGATCTCCCCGGAACTGCTGTGGCAGTTCGACGAGGCCGGGTGGAACGTTCTCGGCTTCGAGCACATCGACGGCCGGTCAGCGCACTACCAGCCTGGCTCACCCGACATCGATCTGGCCGTCGAACTCATGCATGCCCTCAGCGTCATCGAGATCCCGCCTGGTCCTGGCCCGTGGAAACCCATCCAGACCCGCTTGCGAACCTACGTCGACAACCCCGCCGACGCGGCGGCCCTAGCCGGGCAAACGCTCACCCACACCGACTGGATGCCCGACAACATCATCATCTCCCGCGGACGCGCCTGGCTGATCGATTGGGCATGGGCCACCCCCGCACAATCCTGGACCGACCCGGCGAGCTGGCTGATCAAACTCATTGCCCACGGCCACAGCATCACCGCCGCCGAAGCCATCGCCACCCGGCTACCCGACTACGCTAGCGCTGACCCGGCCCATATCGCCGCGTTCGCCCGCGCGACCGCGAACATGTGGAACGAGATCGAGCGCGACCATCCGATCCCGTGGGCAACAACCATGGCGTCAGCCGCTCGCGCGTGGGCACGGCACCGTGAAGCCCTGCATCGCTAGTGCGTTGACCACATACGTTCGCCGGGTTTGATCATGCGGCGATGCGGGGTCGGCCCCAGCGTTGCTGGCGTTCACTGCGAACCCGGGCTCGTTCACGGCGTTGCGCGGCCAGGACGTCGGGGTGGCGGGCGTTGGCGTTGCGCCAGCGCAGGTAGGCGTGTAGTTCACGGGCCAGGACGGTGTGGTTGGGGTGGTTCGAGGCGCCCATGACGAAGGTCCGCAGCGGCCCGAACTGGGCCTCGATCGGGTTGGCCCAAGAGGCGTAGGTCGGGGTGAAGCACAACTCGACTTTGTTGCGGGCCGCCCAGGCCCGGACCGCGGGAGTCTTGTTCGCCGACAGGTTGTCCGTGAGCACGTAGATCGGTGCGCCGTCCGGGCGTGCTGCTCGGATGGACTTCAAGGCGGCGAGGGTGTGATCGCCGCCTTTGCGGCGCCGGATCACACCCCACAGCTGGTCATCGCCAAGGCTGTAGCAGCCGTGGAAGTAGCGGATGCCGTGCGTGCGCGTATAGGTCGCCGGCAGCCGGGTCGGGTGCGACTCGGGCGCCCAGGTGGCGCCGTGGCAAGGCCGGATGGACAGCGGCCCGAACTGGTCAAACGCGAAGCACCGGTTCGCCAATCGGCTGGTCACCTCCTCGATCCGGTCCAGCTTGGCGTCCTTGTCCGGGTCGCGCGACTCCTTCCAGGTCCGCGTTCGCTGGAACGACACCCGATGCTCACGCAGCAGCTGGCGCAGCCGCTCACGACGGATGCGCACCGGCCGGTCCGGGTTCTCGGCCAGATACGCGGCGAGCTTGCGCACGCTCCAGTGCGTGAACGGGCGCTCGAGCTTGCCCGGGCGGGTAGTGGCCGTCGCGACGATGAACGCGATGTCCTCATCACTGATCAGGCGGGGACGGCCTCCCGCCCACCGAGGGTCCAGCGCGGCCAACCCCCGCTCGTTGAACGCGTGGATCACGTCCCGGACGGTGTCCTCATCCGCCGCGACCAGCCGAGCGATCGCCGGAACCGGGGTGCCCGACGCGGACGCCATGATGATCATGGCTCGGCGGACCCGGATCGAGCCGTGTTTGCCCCGACGCACGATCCGCGTCAACCGCTGACCCTCCGCATCGGTGAGCCTGCGCGCTCTGACCGGTTCTGCCATCCAGACCCTCACCCTCGGTCCCGACCTGACGTCGGATCGAGAGTGGGATCAACACAACCCCGCACCCGGGACGCTGCCCGGCGTGTCGCCAACCCGGTGAACGTTCGTGGTCAACGCACTAGCCACTCGATCGCGTCCCTCGCCCGGCACTAGCGGACCACATCGGTGATCAACTTCGCCGCCTGCGTTGGCGGGCCGTCAGCTCGGGCACCGCCAATCATGGGACATCCAAACCGGGGCCGAGCTACAAGGAGCGCCCATGACCTGAGTAAACTCGTTGCCGTTCTGATAGCAGATCGGCGAGGCACTATGAATGCTCGTGAGATTGCAAGTCTTGCCGCCCTTGCGACGGATGTTTGGAACTCATCCGACATCGACATGGGCAGCCTTCCGGCGTGGATCGGCCTCGGGTCACTGGTGCTAGCCGTCCTGATCTTCGGACGTGATCGAATAAGCGCCGCCCGAGCACAGGTCGATTTGGTTAGCGCCTGGGCAAGCGTCTCGTACGAACGACGCGCGCCTTGGCAAGCACCCATGATTAAGAAGTGTGAAATTTCTGGATCTATTCGCAATGCCAGCCAACTCCCGATCCGGGTAGTACAAGTGGCGTGGCAGGCCGAGACACGCTGGCTGATTGAAGATAAAACACAATCGCAATACCCGAAAGGACCAGGAATCTGGTCCGAGGTATCCGGCACCGCGCCGCCAAGCAATGTACACGATCACATAGACGTGCCCCCTCAGGAAACCGTCGAGATACCACCTTTTGAAGTCGACATCAGCAACGCTGCTCCTCCAGACGCGGCGCAGCTCTCTCCGACTAACGGCGTCCAAGTGCGGGTCAGGTGGCTTCTGGTGGTCGACAATTCGGGGCGTCGCTGGGAGATACGTCCCGAGAAAGGCGACCGCGCAAAACGGGTCCGGCAGCCGTGGTGGAAACCCGAAAGCCCGATGCCACACCAGTGGTAGATGAGGTTCGAGCTGTTATCGCTAAGACCTACGCCACCGAGTTCTGAACGTGCTTCGTGGCGTCCTCGGCGCGCCCACACATACGCGATCTCCGCTTCCAGGCATAGCGAGCGTTATATCTTCGGCTTGGGTCTACGAGAGCGACGGGCGCTAGCTCGCAGGGAGGTAGCAAAAGCGATGAGCTGTTCCAGGCTCCCCAGTTCCAAAATCCGCCGAACTGCATATCCGATGGCCTCATCTGAGTAGCCTTTATGCGCGACCCACGCCAGCATCTGATCCACATCGACGGTTCTGGGGCGCCTCTCACCGATCGGCGGTTCGTTTGGCTCAGGGATCACGGGCAGTCTCGGACTTCGACTGCTAGCAGTGCGTTCCGTTCCCGCAAGGCGATGCTCGCGCGCCTGGGAAACCTGTTCAACTTCAGGAAGCAAATTCAATTCTCGATGACTACGCTTGCCGCGACGCATAGGTCGGGCGCTATCGGGGAGCAAACGGAGAACTGGGCGTTGCTTCAGGAGAAAAGTAGGACCAAAGTCGCTGCGCATCCATTGCCAGACCGCAGAACCCGCAGACAATCGATCGCTATTAGCGAGTGCCTGTAGCCAGCCTAGGCCTGCTAGCGCGGGTTCACCATCAACCATCCCCACGGCGTCAAGTTGTTTGCTAGGCGGCACCCAGTTGATAGGGTCAGGATAATTGAGCGATGCTCCCGGCTCTCCGAATGCTAGTCCCGTGAGTCTCCGCGCTTCTGTAACAAGGTACTGCGAATCTTGTAAAGGCGTTGGATCAGGCACGTCCGTTACAGCTCCGACGAGAGCTGCTGCCATCGTCGCGATCGTATCGGTGTCAGTCCCTACTGCTTCCGCAGCAACCAGCGAGCATCTTGCGGGGTCAACTGGATAAGCGGCTGCAAGGGCCAGCGACGCGATAACCGTAGCCGTGCCGCTTCCTCGAACCGAGGGATCGGCGAGGCTTAAGGAAGAAACGAACGAGCTGTATGCTTCATTTCGCGCCGACGCATCCTGCTCCTTTTCGGCATGCTGTAGCGCACGAACTACCGCGATCGCCGCAGGGAGCATCTCGCGGCATTCATCAACGATCTCGTGCCACGCGGTATTGAAGCCGTAGCCAACAGCCTGCTCCCACGATGGGCGCCACAATGAAGAGAGTTGCGGATGTTCGTCGATAAGGTTGACAGCCTGCTCCGTCATCTCTAACAGCGTTTGCCATTGGCCGGTACCCGGCGTATTTCCACTTTCGAGTGCGGTTCCGAGCGCAACCGCATGAAGAACGGCACCAACAAGCGCCCGCGGGTGACCGTGCGTGCTGACTACGTTCACGATTACGTCAGTAATGTGTGGGCCTAATGTGGCAGGTCGAGGAGCTGCCCACACGTGTGGCTGCACACGCATCGCTCCACCGTTTCCTCCAGCTTCGACCCACCCCGGATAGAAGTTGGCGAACCACGACGTGCCCGACTTTGCCAGGTTGGCCGCTGCGGTTTTTGTGGCGCGTCCGCCGCCGAGGGCGTAAGCAGGCCACACAGCCAACTCGACTCGCGCGAATGCGTCAACGTCGAAACCGTGCTCTGAAATTGCCCGGCACGTGGATAGTCGAAGTTGAGTATCGTCCGAGTAGGAGCCAGCAGGAAGTTTGGCCTGTACTCCAAAACGGCCACCGACGCGTCGGGTCCAGGTCACCGGGGCTCGCATCGGTTCGCCACCGAGCCTCTGCCGCAACCCCCGCTGGTCGGTCAGCTCGCTTATGAATCCGAGCGCATCTGCCCACGCAGACCACAACATCGAGCCGATCGCGCTCCGCGCGCGCGCCTGTGCATGGGATGCGTTGGTCACTGGAATACCTCTGGGCGATGTTCGACGGGCACGTGTGGCACCGCGCTGAAGAGCGGCAGCAGACTCCTGACGTAGTCGATGTTCTCCGGATCGCGCACGTAGACCTTACGAAGGTACGTTACGGGTACAGCTCGTGGATAAAGAACTTCAGCTTGAGGATCAGTTGTGTAGTAGGTGGGCAAGTCAGGCGGCCGAGCAATCCGGCTTCCATACCACCCCCATTCTACCGTAGGTGCGAATAGCGCGGCGAGCCCCCCGACGCCGACGCCGCGTCGAACACAGGCAGTATATGTATTGTTAGTCGTCGTGAAATAAATGGACGGACGCACTAACAACGACGCATCAAACGAAAGGACCACCCACCACAGCTCTTCTTCTCCATGCCAATTCTCCGAGACACCGAGCATCCTTCCATTAACGCGACTGATCGAGAGATTGACGTAATCGGTCCAGTTGGCGTCTTTCAGTCGATCTGCACAGTTGAAGGTCCGAATATGTTCAATATACTTATTTTCTTCGAGACGATCACGAGAGAGCACTTCGCCCGAGGCGAATATTCCCAGCAATCCCTTATTCGTTGTAAAATGCAGGACCTCTGTGATATTTCTCTGAGCAAGATAGGCAGCTAGCTGCGGGTCAGTAGATCGCGCGGATTGCACATTCACAGCGCAACCAGATCGTACGTGCCGGGCTTTAGTAGGCGCAGGACCGTTGACGGATCGTCAGGCTTAAAGCCGAGAAGGACTGTCTTTCGTGCACGGCCCACTCCCATCGCTATGAGGCGTCTCAAGGTATCGAGGTGGACGTCGCCCTGACCCTCTCCATGTGGCGTAACCTCTTGGTTGAGCCCTGCAAGAACGACGTGGTCGAACTCCAGACCCTTCGCAGAATGCAGAGTGGATAGCGCTACAGCTTCAGTACCAGTCGGCCACTTACTCGACCGGGTGAGTTCGGAAAACTCGATACCATTCTGCGCCAGCGTCGATCTCAAGTATGAGAACCAATTGCCACCACGGGGGTGCAGAAAAGCTATCGACTCGGACGTGAAGTCAACCTTTGCGATGAGCTGTTCGAAGATGTAACTTATCTGAGCACTGTAAGGGCCAGCCACTACAACGGGCTTCGGACCTCGAGCGGAACATGCACTGAAGTCCGGCAACTCGCCGTCTCCGTCTGGAGGCAGGTCCTCCACCAGCGGCCTAGCAAAGGCCGCAATTTCTTGAGTATTACGATAGTTGCGTTTCAGTGTATGAGATTTCGTCAGACTAAGCCCTACCTCTTTCCATGTAAAATAGCGAGGGTAAATCCGTTGGGTAGAATCCATCACACACGTCAGCGAGAACGGATCGGCGAGGTGCTTGATCACGCAGCGTATCTGATTCGCTGAGAAATCCTGCGCCTCATCTATTATGACAACATCCCAGCTTGTTGCCACACCGATCCGACCTGCCGCTATTGCAACATCATTCCAATCTAGAAGTCCATTCCTTTTCTTCTCTTCCGCATAAGGCCGCACAACTTCTTGCAGGATTCGACATTGAAGTGGCGTCTCTACTCGCGGGCTGACTCCGCGTCCGACTCTCTTCGTTGTGAGATAGCTGTCAAGGTTTTCGGGCGAGAATCGACCTAGCAGGTAATTGACCTCGTCAATGGTAAATTCTGGGTCGAGCGGGAGCCTGGACGCGAGAGGGCGAAGAATACATCGAGCATCGGAATTGTCAATAACGGCCAGTTCGCCCATCATTCGACGGGACCACTTACTAAAAGTGCTCACCCGGAGTTGCAGGCCAACGCGGCCTGCAACTTGCTCCCGGGCAAGCTCAGCTATATATCCCTCTAGGGTTCGATTGTAAGTTAGCACTAGGGTTCGAACCGGTTCGGTTAGCCCGAGCCGGTCTCGTCGCGAGAGCCATGATTCACAAAGCTGACGTAACCGCAGCAGTGCTGTCGTAGTCTTACCACTCCCTGCCGAGCCCTTGATCAAAAGAAAACCCGGCCGGTTATCGGCAAGAATAGTAAGTTGCTCAGCGGTTGGTGGCACGGATGGCAGAATCCGCATGCCGTCTCCTGTCAGTTCTTCAAGCCCGTACTCGCTGCAAACAAATGTGGTGAGCGGAGGCACGCCTAGTCAGGCGCATAGCGCCCGCTTGGCCCAGCCTGAATTGACTCTCGCCGCTAGAGACCGGCATCAGTCACGACGCTCTTGTGCCCGTACACAGCCCCGTGACCGCCAACTCCCGCCATCCATATGCTTCTCCGTCCGCACATGACAAGGATCAACACGGTTGGCTACCTATCGTGGCTGGGACGTGACAGGTTGACACCGCCTTTCGGCGGTGGACCACCCGCATGGAGCAACTCGTACCCCGAGAGTCCCGGTCGGAGGCTCCGAGTTCAGACGTAGCCCTGGTTAGGAGTTGGCGCTCCAGACTCGGGACGCGGTCGCGCTAGCTGGGCTTCCTGATCGGGACCTGTGCCAGACAGCGATGTCGTCGGCGCCATCCTCTACGCTCTTCTTCGCCCCGAATCACACGACGGTGATTCATCCGGCGTTGGTGCACGACGCCGGGGGCTCGCCTCGGGTCGCGATCTCGCAGATGTTCTGCGCGAGATGGGGCTGTGAGAGGAGGTGCTGTGTCGACTCAAGAAGGAGGTCAAAAGCAAAACCGCGACAGTGACGGATGGATCAATCCATCTGTCATCACTGCCGCGGTCCTGCGGTTCCTAGCCGCGGTAACGGCCGAGATCTTGTTCAAGATCTGGCCGTGGCGTCACTGATGTGATGCCGCCCGCTGCCGGGTAGTGGCTCGTTCTTTTGCCGGAGCCGAGCTGCTACCCGGTGGCGTCCCTCCTACCAACTGGCGGAAGGACGACGATCAGTTTCAGTTCTTGCCGTGCGTGCGCGGAGCGCCCGTGTGTACACGCAAATCCTACATAGCCATATACACCCGGCTGCCCCCGGTGCGGAGAATTTCTACCCTGCCGGCGCAGATTTTCTCCGCAAGCCCGATGGAGGGGCTCTGCACCGTGGCCGCGTTGTTGCCGGTCGCACGGATTGTGAGATCACCCAACCAGTTCCCTGCGAACCGGCATCGCAGTCCCTAGGCGCCCTTCGGAACGCCTGGCTGCCCGCCGTCGGGTAAAGGGCGATCGAGGTTGGGGCCGCGTACGCCTCCTATCGCCATCGTACGAGGATCACCACGGCCGGATCGGTGGCGTTTTCGTCGCTCGTTTCCGCCGTCCCTCCTCGCGAACCGCATCGGTGATCAAGCTTCTCGCGGCCGGCGTTGGCGGCCGGCGGCACGCTTGTAGTGGCCTAGCAGGCGCAGGAGCGCGGCCTTACGGGTAGCCAGGGGCCGGTCAGTGACGCTGGTCCTGTGTTCGGTGCGGGGGAGCCAGCGCTTGACGCCGCCGATAGAGAACGTGGGTTCGAGGAAGCCGACCAGGGTCGGCCGCTCCCTATCGCCTGCGAGCACCCGCCAGACTCCGGGGTCAGCACTGCGTTCGAGACGCACCGTGTCCAGGTCCAACGGCGCCGACCTGGTCGAGCGCGGCGGGCGCCGGGCCGAAGTGACACGTGCCCGGATGTCCGATGATTCCGTTACGTTTTCCGTTACAGCAACGCGCAACGGCCGGGGACGGCCGGCGGCCGGTTCGTCGGACTCCCGGGCCGCACTGGAGTCATGCGGCAGCGCGGACGACGCACCCGGAAGCGTGACGAGTTCCGTGACAACCGGTTCAGCGGGAGTGGCGACCTGAACAGGCTCCCCGAGCCGCCCGGCGAGATTGTTTGCGACTCGCGCGAGTCGACCCGAGGCGTCCGGCGACGGCCGTTGTCCAGCCAGTATCGCCCGGCGCAACTCGCTGACCACCTCCTCGATGGCATCCAATGCGGCCAGCGCCTCGACTCCCTGGCGAGCGGTCCGGGCACGGTGCGCGCGCTGCCGGCAGGTCCCATTGTGGAACCGGGCCGGCCGCCCCCGGCTCCCCGTCCCATGCGGCAGCTCCAGCCCGCACCCCGCGCAGATCACAGAGCCCTCCTCATCGCTCAATTCGTTACGATTTACGTTACACACGGCTGGCCAGGCGGGCAATAGCGGCCGGTGTCGTGCGCGACTGAATGGCGGCGCCCGGGATCGAAGTCGTTAGGCGTCCTTCGGCGCGCCAGCGGCGAAGGACTCGGCGGCCGTAGTTGTTGGTCTTGGCCAGCCGATCGAGTTCAGCACCGGTCGGGGTTCGGCCCTGAGCGCGTTGAGCCTGGTAGTAGTCCCACATCCGCCGCTCAGCGGTCGTTTCCCGGCGCGCGAGACCGGCCGAGAGCGACACGACGCGGCCCGTCTCGTTACTGGTCTCGGCAAGGGTGTCGGTCTCGCCCGCCGGTTCGGCCGTCTCGGCTTGGTCAGCCTTGGTCTCGCCGTGCAGAGTCTCGGCGCGGTGGCGTTTGAGCGCACGGTTCAGCAGCTCGACTGCAAGCAACAACGCCAGCGGCGGGCACGCGGCTACCGCGATGGCGAACGCGCTCAGCTCCGGAGCTGAGGCAATGTTCGCGCACAGCGAGAGCCCCACTCCGACCAAGAAGGCCAACCACGCGCGCCACCGCCCAGCCCGGCCGGGTTTCCACAGTTCTACCGTCGCCGTGGTCAACAGACCGTCCACGATCAGCGGCCAGATAGCCGCCGTGGTCGCGTCCCCGCTGAACCGCAAGGCGAACGCCTGCCCATGCCGGTAGGACGCGTACGCGGCCCCGACCGCGACAAGCAGCGTGCACGCGCACTGCACCCACAACCCGTGATCGCGGCCTTCTGGGCGGACACCGGCGCTCATCGCGCACCACCGGCGACCGCCCGACGACGACGCTCAACCGTGAACGTCGCGGAAAGCCGCAGTTCAGCGGGTCGGATGTCTTGTGTCGATGCTGTACGTGTCGCCCCGGGGGCACTTCGCGCAGCCACACTGTACCCGGGTGTGGCCGCCTGGCCTGCGGTTTTATCCGCGGATCACGGGTCCCCGCCGACCTCGGGGCCCTGGTAGCCCTCCTCCGAGCTGTCGTCCATGCCGACCTCGAAGTGGATGCTCGGGTTCAGCTTGTTGCCGCTGACCTTGATCCCGGCGCACTTGTTCTGGAAGGCGAAGGCGTGGTCCACCTTGCCCGCGATGGTGTTCCCGGTCACCGTCATCCGCTGCACGTCGTCGATCTGCAGCGCCTGGTCCGCCCGGTTCTCGCAGTAGTTGTTCGTCCACCGGATGTCCGTGGTGGCGCCGACGCCGCTGCCGTCGCCGGCCTCGCTGTTGGGGCCCTCGACGATCAGGCAGGTGTTGTCGATGTCCTCACACCGGTTGCCGTCGATGATGATCCGCTGGCTGGACTTGTGCTCGGTGTCGGTGGCGAAGGTCTGCATGCAGTCGGCGTGGGCCTTGATGTTGCGGGTGTTGCGGATCGTGTTGTGCCGGATGGTGATGTCGCTGCCCCAGAACCGTAGGCCGTCGCCGTCGTTCGCCCTCGGCTCGATCGACGTGCTGTTCTCCACGGTGAGGTGGCTGCCCATCAGCGAGATGCCCGGCGCCTCCGGGTTCACCGCGTTGATGTTCGACACGGACAGGTAGCTGCCCTCCAGCGTGATGCCCTTGACCAGCGTGCGGCCGTCCCCGACCACCTGGATCGGCTGCTTCGGGGTGCCCGACGTGCGCAGCTCCAGGCGCCGGTCACTGAGGTCGCCGACCAGGCAGATCTTGTCCCCCGGCACCGCGTTGGCCAGCGCGGCCGGCATGCCGAACGGGTCGGTGACGGTCTTGGTGCAGCCGGACGGCGCGGGCGCCGGGCGGATCGCGCCGCGCCCGTCGGCAGCGGTCGCCGTCACCGGCTGCGGCGGGCCGGTCGGGGCTACCACCGGCGGCGCCGTGCCACATCCGGCGAGCAGCAGCAACGCCGCGACCGCGGCCACCGCCCCCAAACCCCGGCGACGCCCCGCCGCCTCACCCGCTGATCGAGACAAGTTGGTACTCGTTTCCCTGACGCAACATCCGACCCAAACCGCTCGGATTGTGCCCTGCGCCGGCTGAGAGCGTTTAACCGGTGTTCCAACGCACCGGACGGCCGGCGTAGTCGCCCAGCCGGGTGACGGTATAGTCCCGTCGATCACGATGCTCCCCGGATCAGAGAGGGCTCGCCACGGTGCGGATCACAACGATGGTTTCCGGTGCGGCCGTGGCCGCCGGTGCCCTGGTCGTCACGCTGTCGCTGTCGCCGTTCGCTCCCCTTGCCTCCGCCGCGAGCGGCAGCTTCACCTACACCGCCTCGGACGGTAAGCCGCGCACCAGCTCCGCCGCCGGCAACAACTTCTGCATCGCGCTGCCGAACGCCAGCGGCCCGGTGAAGAACAGGACCAACGCGGACATCGAGCTGTACAGCACGCCCAAGTGCGACCAGGGCAGCGACTTCGAGACCATCGGCGCCGGCGAGACCAAGAACGTGCCGAGCTTCCAGGGCATCAAGTGGGTGGACAGCGGCGATGACGAGGACGAAGGCGGCGACGATGACGACTGAGAATTCCTCAGAATAGTCTCGTTAAATCTCGATCAAGCGCGCTGAAACCTTCGGCGAACGACACTAGGCTCCTTCCCCATCAAGGCTGAGTGGCAGATATCACTCAAGCGAAATGGGGGAATGCGGTGAATCCGCACGCGCGGTCAACCGGCGAAACCGAACAGTACGAGTCACGCACAGACATTGCGGTATTCGAGGACCAGGGTTACCACAAAGCATTAGGTAATCGCCAGGTCCAAATGATCGCCATCGGCGGCGCGATCGGCAGCGGCCTGTTCCTGGGCGCCGGTGGCCGGCTGCACTCGGCCGGTCCGGCCCTGATGGTGGGCTACGCGGTGGCCGGCGTGTTCGCCTTCATCATCGTTCGGGCGCTGGCCGAAATGGTGATGTACCGCCCCAGCTCGGGGTCATTTGTCTCCTACTCCAGGGAGTTCATCGGGGAGAAGGCCGCATACTTCGCGGGCTGGATGTACTTCCTGAACTGGGCCTGCAGCGGTATGGGGGACGTAACCGCCGCCGCCCTCTACTCCAAGTTCTTCTTCCCGGACGTTCCGCAGTGGATCCCGGCACTCATCGCTCTCGCGTTCGTGCTGGTGGTCAACCTGTTGTCGGTGAAGATATTCGGTGAGCTGGAATTCTGGTTCGCCGCGATCAAGGTGCTCACCCTGGTGGCATTCATGGTGATCGCCATCGTCACCCTGGTGACCCGCAAGGAGATCGTCCCCGGTCAGGAGACCGGGCCACAGATGATCTTCGACAACGGCGGCTTGTTCCCGTTCGGCTTCCTGGCGCTGCTGATGATCCTGCAGGGCGTGGTGTTCGCCTACGCCGGCGTCGAGATGATCGGCGTCGCGGCCGGCGAGACCGACAACCCGAAGAAGGTGATCCCCAAGGCGGCCAACTCGGTGGGTTGGCGGATCGCGGTGTTCTACATCGGCTCGGTGCTGCTGCTGACCATGCTGCTGCCGTCCTCGATGTACAAGTCCGGGGAGAGCCCGTTCGTCACCGTGCTGGACAAGCTGGGTGTGCCGGCCGCCGCCGGCATCATGACCATCGTGGTGATCACCGCCGCGCTGTCCAGCGTGAACTCCGGCCTCTACACCACCGGCCGGGTGCTGCGCTCGCTGGCGTTCAACGGTTCCGCGCCGAACTTCCTGGGCCGCATGAGCAAGCACGGCGTGCCCTACGCCGGGGTGCTGCTCACCGGCCTGCTCTACCTGGCCGGCGTGTTCCTCAACCTGCTGCTGCCGCACGAGGCGTTCGAGGTCACCACCGAGCTGTCCGCCGTGGGCATCATCGGCATGTGGTCGATGATCATGGTGGCGCACTGGGCGTTCTGGCGGGCCAGCAAGGCCGGCCGGGTTCGCCGGCCCGCGTTCCGGCTGCCCTTCGCGCCATACACCAACATCGCCACCCTGGCGTTCCTCGGCCTGGTGCTGGTGATGACCTGGTTCAACGGGGAGACTGGCAAGATCGTGGTGATGTGCATCCCGGCGATCGCGGTGCTGCTGGTGATCGGCTGGTTCGGCGCCCGGAAGCGGGTGGCGGACATCCGCCGGCACGGCGTCGGGCACCACTTCAAGTAGGCACTCCGGGGGGTTGGTCGGGAGGGTCTGGTCGGGCGTGCGGCTCGGCCAGGCCCTCCCAGCGTTGTCCGAGGGTGATCAGCCCGGCCAGCAGGGCGGCGCGTCGTTCCGCGTCGTAGCCGGCCAGCAGCCGCTCCTCCAGCCGCCGGACCTTGTGGCTGGTCTCCCGCAGGGTGACCTCGCCGGCCTCGGTCAGGTGGAGCAGCCGCTTGCGCCCGTCCTCGACCGGGGTGTCCCGGGTGATCAGCCGGCGTTGCTCCAGCCGGCGGGCGACGCTGGCCATGGTCGAGCGGTCCAGCGCCACCGCCTCGGCCAGGCTGCCCTGCTCCACCCCCGGATAGGCGTGCACGGCGGTCAGCACGGCGAACTGCGGCCCGGTCAGCATCGGGTCGATCAACCGCACCCAGGCGGCGACGTACGCCTGGTGCAGGCGGCGCACCAGGTACCCCGGCGCGGCCAGCAACTCGGGCGGCGGCGGCAGGCTGTCATGCACCTAACAACTCAACCACGCTCGGTACGCGACTGTCACTCCAGGTTACCGAACCGCGTGGAAGACGCGAGTGCGTAACGGTTCGGGTGGGAATATTGCTCACCCACAGCGGGCTGATCATAAAATCTGACCCCGGCGTTTCCGTCACCCATTCGCGGGATGTGCGCATGACTCCCACCACCTCAGACACTCGCGCAACGGGCATCCTGACCGGCCTGTTGCTGCTGGTCACGGCCACCTTCCTGAGCGCGACCCCGATCAGCTCCGCCCCCGTCGTACGCACCGCCGAGCCCGTTGTCGGCACCTGCGCGGACGCCGCTATCCCCGACCGGTTCAGCTGCGCGGGTCCGTTCGACTCGCAGTACGCCTGCGAGCTGGACCGGCGGAACACCCGGCGCCAGGAGTCACTGGGCTGCCGGCGTGACCGAGTACACGGCGGCGGCAAGTGGTTCTACGGTTTTCGATAGAGCCGGTTAGTGGACTTCCGTCGGATGCGGACGGTGATCAGCGGGGTGGCTGGCCAGGCGGAGGAGGAGCTCATAGCGGAGCTATGGGCGACGACGACAACGCCGCCAGGCGCCGCGCTGGCGCCGTTCCGCGCCGACAGCGAAGTTCACTAACCGGCTCTTAGATACCGTCCGGTAAGTTGGGCGGCGTGTCCGACCTAACCGAGCCAGTCCGGGGCCTGACCGCGTCCTGGGGAACCGTGCTACGTGACGTGCGCACCCTGGCGGCCGACCTGACCAGCGCGAGCGTCGAGCTGGCGCGGCAGGTCCCCGTCGTGCCGGTGGAGCAGTTACTGGCCGGCTGGTCGCGGGCCGAGGACACGGTGCTGCGGGAGCTGAAGACCCGCCTCGACCAGCTGGACGAGCCGAGGGTGCGCCGGGGCGCGCCGCTCGGCCAGCCCGGGGCGCCCCGGTCCGCCGCGCGCATGCTGGAGGACCTGCTGACCGCTTCGATCGAGGCGGACAGCGCGACCAGCGTCGAGGAGCTCTACCGGGCGCTGCTGCTGCACCTGGTGCCGGACGAGGCGCGCATCCTGGCCGCGCTGGCCGACGGCACCAGCTACCCGCTGATCCACGTGCAGTCCCGGTCCAACGGCTGGCGCACCGTGCTGGCCAACGCCAGCACCGTGGGGCGCGCGGCCGGTGTGCAGGTGCCGGACGCGGTCCCGCTCTACGTCGGGCGGCTGCGCGCGCTCGGCCTGGCCGAGGAAGGCCCGGCCGACGACTCGCTGGCCGTGCACTACGACATCCTGCTCGGCGAGCCGAGCGTGCGCCGGGCCGAGGAGGACGCCAAGGAGGCCGGCCGGCTGAACAGCCGGATGATCCGCCGCACGCTGCGCATCTCGCCGCTCGGCCGCCGGCTGTGGCAGGCCTGCCGGCCGGAGGACGACCTCGAGCCGTCCCCGCTCTCCGACTCCGAGCTGCTGGACGCCGACGCCATGGCGCCCGCGCTGCGCCGCCCGGAGCCCGGTCCCGGGTTCCAGCCGGATACCGCGTTCCGCCCGGTCACCACGGCCAACGGCACCAACGGCACGGGTCCGGCGCTCAGCTGACCCCCCGCGCGTTCCGCTCCAGCGCGTCCAGGAAGGCCGAGGTCAACGGGTCGGCGGCGGCCCGCGCGTAGCCGGTGAGCAGCCGGGTGATCGGCGGATCCGGCCGCCGCACCACCCCGTCGAACCGTGCCGGCAGCACGTTTTCCGGGGTGAGCGTGGGCCCGAGGCCGGCGGCGGCCAGCACCGGCGCCGTGGCCGTCTGCTCGGTGCGCACGGCCGCGCGCGGGATGAACCCGACCGCCGCGCAGGCCCGGTCGACCAGCTCGGCCAGACCGTGGCCCGGGGCATAGTGCACCCAGGCCCGGTCGGCCAACTCGGTCAGCGGGAGCGGCCCCTCACCGGCGGCGCACGGGTCGTCGGCGGCCAGTACCAGCACGAACTCCTCGTGGCCCAGCTCGCGCACCGTCCCCTCCCAGTCCGGTGGGGCCGGCCCCACCGCCACGTCCGCCCGGCCGGCCAGCATGGCCGCGTGCAACTCGTCGGCGTGCCGGAACTCGAGCAGCCGCACGTGCACGTCCGGGTGGTCCCGCCGCCACGCGCGCAGCACGGGCGGCAGCACACCCAGGCTGACCGAGTAGATCGTGGCCACGTCCAGCTCGCCGCACTGCAGGCCACCGGCCTGCCGGGCGGCCACGCCGGCCCGCGCCGCGTCGGCCAGCGCCGCCCGGGCGTGCGGCAGCATCGCCCGCCCCATCGGGGTCAGCCGGACCGCCCGGGGCAGGCGTTCCAGCAGCGGCCCGCCGGTGGTCCGCTCCAGCGCCCGGATCTGGTGGGACAGCGCGGGCTGGGTGACGTGCAGCGCCGCCGCGGCGCGGGTGAACGAGCCGGTGTCCACCACGGTGACCAGGTACTCCAGCTGGCGCAGACTGAGCATGAACAGAATCTATGGCAGACCGGAAGAACATGCATTGGACTTGTGGTTTCGGTCGGGCGCACGCTGGATGCCATGAGCAAAGAGAACGTGGCGGTGGTGGTCGGCGCGCAGGGCGTGATCGGCCGCACCCTGGTCGACCATCTGTCCGCCCTGGACGACTGGCGGGTGGTCGGGCTTTCCCGACGCCCGGCGGAGTCGGGCTGGGGCGGCCGCCCAGTTCGGCGGCCGACGGGGACACCGGCGCCGTCCACCGAGCGGGTTCGGCACATCTCGGTGGACCTGCTGGACCCGGCCGCCTCCCGCGCCTCGCTGGCCGGGCTGAGCGACGCGACGCACATCTTCTACGCCGCCTTCCAGGACCGGCCGACCTGGGCCGAGCTGGTCGAGCCCAACGTGGCGATGCTGGTCAACTCGGTGCGAGCGATCGAGGCGGCCGCCCCCGGGCTGCGCCACGTCAGCCTGATGCAGGGGTACAAGGTCTACGGCGCGCACCTCGGCCCGTTCAAGACCCCGGCCCGGGAGGACGACGCCGGCCACATGCCGCCGGAGTTCAACGTCACCCAGCAGGAGTTCCTGGAGAGCAGTGCCGGGTCCTGGACCTGGTCCGCGTTGCGCCCGTCGGTGGTCTGCGGGTTCGGCGTGGGCAACCCGATGAACCTGGCCATGGTGATCGCGGTCTACGCGGCGATCAGCAAGGAGCTGGGCCTGCCGCTGCGCTTCCCCGGCAGGCCGGGCGCCTACGACACCCTGCTGGAGATGACCGACGCCGGGCTCTTGGCGCGCGCCGCGGTGTGGGCGGCCACCTCGCCGGCCACCGCCAACCAGGCCTTCAACATCAACAACGGTGACCTGTTCCGCTGGCGGGAGATGTGGCCGAAGATCGCCGGCTGGTTCGGCCTGGAGGTGGCCCCGCCGCTGCACATGCCGCTCACCGACGTGATGGCCGACAAGGAGCCGCTCTGGCGGCGCATGACCGAGCGGCACGACCTGAAGTACGGCTACCAGGACGTGTCGTCCTGGCGCTTCGGCGACGCGGTGTTCTCCTGGGACTACGACTTCTTCGCCGACGGCAGCAAGGCCCGCCGGTTCGGTTTCCACGATTTCGTGGAAACCGAGCGCATGTTCCTCGACATCTTCGAGAACCTCCGCCGCCGCAAAGTAATCCCCTAACCCACCCACCCCCGGCGAGTCGGGGATCCAGGTACGGCGAGTCGGGGATTCGTGCACGGTGAGTCGGGATTTCAGGTACAGCGGCCGTGTGCGACCCCCAACGCGGCTCGTACCCGAATCCGCGACTCGCCGTACCTGGATCCCCGACTCGCGGTGCCTTGGTCCCCGACTCGCCGTACCTGGATCCCCGACTCGCCGTACCTGGATTCCCGACTCGCGGGCAACGGATTGGGAACTTGGGGCCGGTCGGCTTGCATTGGGGGCGCCGGGCAACGACGATCTGTCGACCGATCGCCCGCCACGGATCCTGGACCGGCCCATTGAACAGCCCCGCCGAAATTCTCGCGGACGTCACGCGCAACTGGCCGGTCTATGCCTCGATGCCGTTCATCGCGGCGGCGATCGGCTACGTGACCAAGCTGGTCGCCATCGAGATGATGTTCAAGCCGCTCGAGTTCAAGGGGCGCAAGCCGTTCCTCGGCTGGCAGGGCGTGGTGCCCCGGCGCGCGGCCAAGATGGCCGGCATCGCCTGCGACACGATGACCAGCCAGCTCATCACGCCGGCGGAGATCTTCAGCCGGCTGGACCCGAAACGGGTGGCGGAGGAGATCGAGAAACCCCTGGTCGAGGGGATCGAGGAGATCACCAGGGACGTCATGGCGGCCACCCAGCCGGACCTCTGGGAAGCGTTGCCCAGCCGGGTCAAGGAAATGGTGGTCGACCGGGTGCGGCGGCAGTCGCCGCGCATCGTCGAGACGGTGATGCAGCAGATCCAGACGGACATCAACTCGGTGTTCGACCTGAAGGAGATGGTGGTCACCAACCTGGTCCGGGACAAGGCGCTGCTCAACCGGATCTTCCGCGAGGCCGGGCACAAGGAGTTCCGGTTCATCGCCAACTGCGGCGCGCCGTTCGGGCTCGCCATCGGGGTGCTGCAGACCATCGCGTGGGCGGTGTTCCGCGAGCCGCTGTTGCTGCCGGCGTTCGGCCTGATCACCGGCTGGGCCACCGACTGGCTGGCGCTGAAGATGGTCTTCCGGCCGGTGGAGCCGCGCCGCTTCTTCGGCGTGTTCACCTGGCAGGGGCTGTTCTTCAAGCGGCGCAACGAGGTGGCCAGGGACTACGGCGACCTCATTGCGAAGGAGATCATCACTCCGCGCAACGTGGTGGAAGCGGTACTCAAGGGGCCGCTCTCCGACCGGCTGTTCGCGCTGGTGCAGCGCGAGGTGCACCGGATGGTGGACTCGCAGTCCGGGATGGCCCGCCCACTGGTCGTGATGGCGGTCGGCGGGCGCCGCTACCAGCGGATGAAGCAGCTGGTCACGGTGAAGGTGATGGAACGGCTGCCGGAGACGATGGCGCACATCGAGGAGTACGCCACCGACGCGATGGACATCCGCAACACGCTGATGACCAAGATGCAGCAGCTCACCCCGCACCAGTTCGAACGGCTGCTGCGGCCGGCGTTCGAGCAGGACGAGTGGATCCTGATCGCCACCGGCGCGATGCTCGGGTTCATGGTCGGTGAGCTGCAGATCCTGGTCGTGGAGTTCCTCACCCGCTGACCCGGCCCAGTTCCGGGTCCACTCTTTCCGCTTTACTACGCTCGCCCAATGCCCTTCTGGCCTCGGGCCGCGCTCCCCGCGCTCCTCACCTGCCTGGCCGCGCTGGTCGCCGCCTGCGGTAGCGACGTGCCCATCGTGCGCCCGCCCGGTGCCGCCCCGGCCGCCCCGCCGCCGGCCAGCGCCTCCGCCGCGCCGCCGGCCAAGGCCAAGCCGGGGATCATCCGTCCGCTGGCCAGGCCCACCGGCTGCTCGTACACGGCCACCGAGCCGATCGGCCTCGGCCAGGCGCTGAACGTGGCGGTGGGCGGCAGCAAGATCTGCGTGTTCGGCAACTTCCCCACCACCCGGCTGGTGGTGGGCCGCTCGGGCACCCCGCAGGCGCCGATCCAGCTGGTGGGCGACGGGAAGACCACGGTGCACGGGATCAGCGTGGATGCCAGCTACGTGTCCATCTCCGGGATCAACTCGGTGAACGCGGACGCCCCCGGCGTGGCCCTGGACGGCCACCACATCACCCTGGAGAACGCGTTCATCGGCAACCCGCGCAACAACGACGGGGACGGCATCCGGTTCTGGGGCAGCGACATCGTCATCAAGCAGAACACCATCCGCAACACCCGCAACATCCGGGCGCACGCGGACTGCATGCAGACCTTCGCCACCGACGCCGAGCACCAGGCCAGCCAGCGGATCACCATCGACCGCAACCGGTGCGAGGACATCGACAACACCTGCCTGATCGTGGAAGGCCCCAACAGCGAGGCCGGCGACGGCAGCGGCGTGGGCGCCACCACCGACATCCGGTTCACCAACAACTACTGCCAGAACCGGGCCGACCAGGCCCTGCAGATCGACGACGCGCGGAACGTGGTGTTCACCGGCAACGAGCTGGCCGGCCCCATCCACCACGCCATCGCGCTGCAGAACCGCAGCACCGGCGCCAAGGTCTCCGGCAACAAGCTGAACCCGGCCGTCCAGTTCGAGGTCGGCATGGACGACAGCTCCCGCCCCGGCTACCAGGGGCCGGTGCCGGGCGGGGCGCCCTGAATCTCCCGCACGCGCCTGACTGGGCGCGCGCTCGGCCAGCGCCTTCGGCGCGGCTCAAGCCTGCTTGTTGTCCTTGCCGATGGCCCGGGAGAACTCCGCCTTGGGCTCGTGGATCTGCTCCAGGGAGACCACCTCGCGGCGGAACAGCAGGGCCTGGGTCCAGTCCGTGACGATGCGGAACTTCCGGTTGAACGTGGGCATCCGGCTCAGGTGGTACGTGCGGTGCATGAACCACGCCACGATGCCCTTGAGCTTGATGCCGTAGATCTCCGCCGCGCCCTTGTACAGGCCCAGGCTGGCCACCGAGCCGGCGTAGCTGTGCCTGTACGGCTTGACCGGCTTGCCCCGCAGTTGGGCCACGATGTTGTCGCCCAGCCGGGCGGCCTGGCGCACCGCGTGCTGCGCCGACGGGCTGGTCCGGGCGTTCGGGTCGTCCTTGGAGAGGTCGGGCACCGAGGCGCAGTCGCCGGCGCTGAACACCTCCGGGCGGCCCTGCACGCGCAGCTCGGCGTCGCAGATGACCCGGCCCTTCTCGTCCAGCGGGAGGTCGGTGTTGGCCAGCATCGGGTTGGGCTTCACGCCGGCGGTCCACACGATGGTGTCGGCGTCGAACTCGGTGCCCTCGGACAGCACCACATGCCCGTGCTCCATGGAGTTCACCCGGGTGTTCAGGAACACCTCGATACCCGCGTCGCGCAGCTGCCGGACGGTGTACTCGCCCATCGGCTGGCTGACCTCGGGCATGATCCGGCCGGCCGCCTCCACCAGCACCCAGCGCAGGTCGGAGCGCTGGATGTTCTCGTAGTACCGGCTGGCGTAGCGGGACATGTCGGCCAGCTCGGCCAGCGCTTCCACGCCGGCGTAGCCACCGCCGATGACCAGGAAGGACAGCAGCCGGCGGCGCAGGTCCGGGTTCAGTGTGCTGGCGGCGGCGTCCATCCGGGAGAGCACGTGGTTGCGCAGGTAGATCGCCTCGGCCACGGTCTTGAACGAGATGCCCTGCTCGGCCAGGCCGGGGATGGGCAGCGTGCGGGCCACCGAGCCGGGCGCGACCACCAGCACGTCGTAGCCCAGCTGGCTCACGTGGCCGGCGGCGGCCTCGACGGTGATCTCCCGGCCCTCGGTGTTGATCGCGGTCACCCGGCCGGTCAGCACGTGGCACTTGCGGAGCACCTTGCGCAGCGGCACCACCACGTGGCGGGGCTCCACCGACCCGGCCGCCGCTTCGGGCAGGAAGGGCTGGTAGGTCATGTTCGCCTGCGGGTCGATCACCGTGATGGAGGCTTCGTCGGCGGACAGTTTGCGCTGCAGGCGCAGCGCCGTGTACATGCCGACATAGCCACCACCGACGATCACGATATTGCGTGCCATGCCAACTATGTTCCCATCGGGCGCGGGGCAAACCATCTCGTTAACCGGGTGAGGCTTGTCGCTACTTCGGGTAAGCTTTACTTATGACGGCTGCGGTAAAGCAGGATGAAATGCCGGTGCGGACCACCAAGGTGAGCCGGAAGAACCAGGTCACGCTGCCGGTCGCCGCGCTGCACGCGGCCAACGTCTCCCCCGGCGACGTGCTGCGGGTTGAGGTCGTCGCCGACGGTGTGTTCAGGCTCATCCGCGAGCGCGACCCTCGGTGGGAGGCGTTCGAGAGGCTGTGCGGCGCCGGCGGGTTCACCACCCGTGAGGAGCTGGAAGAGCTGCGGAACGAATGGGAACGGTAGTCCTCGACTCGAGCCTGCTGATCGGGTTCTTCGACCCGAACGACCCTCACCACGACGCCGCCGCGCGCCACCTTCAGCGGATGCACCAGAACAGGGACGGCTACCTGCTGCCCACCGTGGTGCTGGCCGAGGTCATGGTGGGCCGAATCCGGTCGAACCCGCGGACGGCCCGAGGAGCGATGCAGACCGTGCTCGACGCGTTCGGGCCGGTTCGGGAGGTCGATGAGGAAATCGCCTTCGTGGCCGCCGAACTGCGCGCACGACGGCCCTCGATCCAGATGCCGGATGCACTGGTAGTCGCCACGGCGACCGTGGAGCAGGCCACCGTGTCCACCTTCGACAAGCGGCTGGCCAACGCCGCGCCGGACCGGGTTCAGGTCATACCGGCGGATTGAGGCCGGCCAGGTCGGCGGCCCGGCGCAGCACCGCGCGCAGCATCTCCGGGGTGAGCCGGCCGGTGAAGGTGTTCTGCTGGCTGACGTGGTAGCTGCCGAACACGTGCAACGGGGCCGGGCGGGTCTCCGGAGCCAGCACGACGTGTGCGCCGTGGCCGAACACCGGGCGCGGCTTCGGGATCACCCACCCCGACTCGCCCAGCACCGGCAGCAGCGCCTGCCAGCCGAACCCGCCGAGCACCACCACCGACCGCATCGTCGGCGCAAGCAGCCGCAGCTCGCTGACCAGCCAGCCCCGGCAGGTGTCCCGCTCCGCCGGGGTCGGCTTGTTCTCGGGCGGGGCGCAGTGCACGGGCGCGGTGATCCGGGTGCCGTACAGCTCCAGGCCGTCGCCGCGGTGGATCGCCGTCGGCTGGCTGGCCAGGCCCTCCGCGTGCAGCGCGGCGTAGAGGACGTCACCACTGCGGTCGCCGGTGAACATCCGGCCCGTGCGGTTGGCCCCGTGCGCGGCCGGCGCGAGCCCGACGATGAGCAGCCGCGCGTCCGAGGGGCCGAACCCGGGCACCGGCCGGCCCCAGTAGGTCTGGTCGGCGTAGGCGGCCCGTTTCTCCCGGGCCACCCGCTCCCGCCAGGTCACCAGCCGGGGGCAGGCCCGGCACTCGCTGACCGCCTGGTCCAGGCGCGCCACCGTGTCGATCACCGTTTCCGTGGCCACGCGGTACACGGTACGCACCCGTCGCAAGCACCAATGAATATCCTGAATACATCACGATGCAGACCCCGTATGATTGTGTGCATGCGGACCACGATCACCATTGACGAGGACCTGCTGGACGAGGTGCGCCGGCTCGCCGCCGAGCGGCGTCAGACCGTCAGCCAGGTCATCGAGGAGAGCGTGCGGGAGAGCCTGCTCCGGCAGCGGGAAGAGCCCCCGCGCGCCCGATTCGAACCGTTGACCTTCGACGGCGGCGGCTACCTGCCTGGCGTCAACCTCGACGACAACGCGGCGACGCTCGACCTCATGGAAGACCGTTGATCTCCTGCGACGTCAACGTGCTGGTTTATGCGCACAACAAACGCGACCCACACCACGCCGAGTACTCGGACTGGTTGCGCACCACGCTCAACGGCGACCGACCGGTCGGCATCTCGTCGCTGGTGGCGAGCGGATTCCTCCGGATCGCGACCAGCCCGAAGATTCTGCCGGAACCGTTGGCCATCGATACCGCGCTCGACATCCTGGATCGGATTCGCGCCGCGCCGGCCGTCGTGCCGCTGGAGCCCGGGCGACGGCACTGGTCGATCTTCACCGAGCTGTGCCGCCGGGTCGGCGCGAAGGGCAACACCGTCCCGGACGCCTACTTCGCCGCGCTCGCCATCGAGCAGGACGCCGAATGGCACACCGCTGACCGCGGGTTCGCGCGCTTCCCCGGCCTGCGGGTGCGCCACCCACTGGACCCCGAACCACCGGGTTTCACCCCGCCCGTGCAGCGGGCGCGATAGTTCACGAAACGGCCCCTTGAGCGGGGGCTTTCCGGCGGTATTGTGCTGCCGTGGATCTTGAGAAGATTTCCCTCACCGGGGCGCCGGAAACGCTGCTGACCACGCTCTACTGCCGAGCCGTGGACAGCCGCGCGGAGAACCCGGTGCTGGGCGACGACGCGGCCGCGCGGGCGGTCGAACGCGTCGACTACGACTTCCGCCGAACCGGAGTCAACCGGGTGACCGCCGCCGGCGTCGCGCTGCGCGCCAAGCAGCTGGACGACTGGACGGCCGAGTTCATGGCCGAGCACGAGAAGGCAACCGTGCTGCACCTGGCCTGCGGACTGGACACCCGGGCGCAGCGCCTCGCGCCGGCCTCCACGGTGCGCTGGTACGACGTGGACTACCCGCAGGTCATGGAGCTGCGCCAGCGCCTGCTGACCACCCCCGACGGCGACTACCACACCATTGCCTCCTCGGTCACCGAAGACGACTGGCTGGACTCGGTACCCGCCGACCGGCCCACCGCGACGGTGTTCGAGGGCCTGTCGATGTACCTCACCGAGGAGGACGGGAAGCGGCTGATCCAGCGAATCGCCGAGCGGTTCCCCAGCGGGCAGCTGCTGTTCGACTGCTACGGGAAGATGGGCATCCGCATGCAGAAGCTGGTGCCGGCGGTGCGCAACTCCGGCGCCACCCTGCACTGGGCCATCGAGGACCCGAGCGTGCTGGAGTCCTGGCATCCCGGCCTGCGCTGCCGGGACGCGATCCGCAGCCTGGAGATCTACCGCTGCGACAAGTTCCCCCGCGAGGGCCGCACCAGCTACCGGGTGCTGTCCCGGCTGCCCGGTTTCAAGAACGTCGGGCGGTTCCTGCGCTACGAGTTCTAGAGGAGAGACAGGGCGATGCCGTCCAGGATGTCGTGCTCGCTGACCACCAACTCGGTGATGTTGGCCCGCTCGGCCAGCTCCTCGGCCAGCACGGCGACGATCAGCGCACCACCGCCGATCACGTCCACCCGGCCGGGGTGCATCGCGCCGTAGGCCATCCGCCGTTCCCGGCTGCGGGAGAGCAGGTCGTCGCTCACCCGGTACAGCTCGGGCAGCTTCAGGCGCGACAGGTGCAGCACCTCGGAGTCGTACTCCGGCAGGTCCATGGACACGGCGGACAGCGTCGTCACCGTGCCGGCCACGCCGACCCAGGTCCGCGCGTCCCGTACCGGCACGTGCTCGAACGCCTCGGCCAGCACCGAGCGGGCCAGCTCACGGGCATCCGCGCGCTCGGCGTCGGTGGGTGGGTCGGAGCGCAGGCAGCGCTCGGTGATCCGCACGCAGCCGATGTCCACCGAGCGCGCGGCCCACACGTCGACCCCGCCGTTGTCCCGGGTGCCGATGACCACCTCGGTGGACCCGCCGCCCACATCCACCACCACGAACGGGCCGTCCTCGGCGGACAGGTCACCGACCGCGCCGGTGAAGGACAGCCGGGCCTCGGTGTCCCCGCTGATCACCTCGGCGTCCTGGCCGAGCGTGTCGCGCACCATGCCGAAGAAGTCCTCCCGGTTGGCCGCGTCCCGGGTGGCCGAGGTGGCGACCATGCGCAGCCGCTCGGCGCCGGCCGCGCGCAGGATGTCGGTGTAGTCGGCCAGGGCCTCGCGGGTGCGCTCGATGGCCTCCGGGGCGAGCCGGCCGGTGGCGTCCACGCCCTTCCCCAGCCGGACGATCCGGGTCTCCCGGTGGACGTCGGTCAGCTGCCGGCCATCATCCGCGTCGGCGACGAGCAGGCGGATCGAGTTGGTCCCGCAGTCGATGGCGGCCACTCTCGGCATGCGCGCTCCTCGGTGCTCATTCGCCGCCGGCCGGTCGCCGGCTGGACGATGGCAACGGTACCGAGGAGGGGGTCGGCGGGACCGAGGACGTGGGCAGGGTCTCGGCGGCGCCACCGCCCGGGGTGTTCCCCGGGATGGACGGCAGCATGACGATCTTCGGGCCGGTGGGCGGGTCCCCGGTCGGGGTGGCCTGTGGGCGGCTGGTCGGGGTTTCTGACGAGGTGGGCGCGGAACTGCTCGAGTTGCTGGAGTTGTTGGAGTTGCTCGAGTCGCTCGACGAGTTCGGCGTGCTACTCGGAGTGGAGCTCGGCGCGGTGCTCGGCGCGGAACTCGGCGGGGAACTCGGGGTGGAGTCGCGGCTCGTGCTCGGCGCCGGGGTCGAGGGGGCCGGGGTGGTGTCGTCCTGGTCGGCGGCGTCCGAGCTCGACGGGTTGGCCCGGATGGTGGTCGGTCGCGACGGCGCGGACCGGCGCGGAGCGGGGACAGCGGCCCTGGTCCGGGGCGTGACCAGGGGCGGTTTAGGGGTGGCGCGAGGCGGGTTCGGCAGGGCGCGGGGTACGTCGGGCAGGGCGCGCGGCGCCGGCGGTTCCACGGCGCCCGGCCGGGGGGTGGCGGCCTGCTCCTCGAACGGGTTCACCGGCGGAGCCGCGCCCGGCGGAACGGTGCCGGGGGCGCCCGGTGGAACGGTGCCGGGGGCGCCCGGCTGGCCGGCCGCCGGGGCGCGGGCGTACTCGGCCGACCAGTTCCGCACCGCCTCCGCGTACGCCGGCGAGTTCCGGTAGCGCAACACGGCGGCGTTCTGGTTGGCCGGGTCGGTCAGGTTGGTGGCGGCGGCGCAGAGGTAGCGGCCGGCGGTGAGCGCGGCGTCGTCCAGGTCGTCCGGCTGGGCCTGCCCGTTCCCGTCCCCGTCCGCGCCGTAGCGGCGCCAGATCGACGGGACGATCTGCATCGGCCCGACCGCGCGGTCCCATGCGGTGTCGCCGTCCAGCTGGCCCTGATCCGTGTCCGGCACGCTGGCCAGGCCGGGCGAGCCGTCCAGCCGAGGGCCGAGGATGCGTCCCACGGTGTGCCCGGTGGCATCTAGCCGGCCCCCGGCGGCGTGCCCGGACTCGGCGCGCCCGATCGCGGCGAGCAGGGTCCAGCTCAGCCGGCAGGCCGGCGCGGACTCGGCCAGCGTCCGCTCGGCGCGCTGGTAGGCCTCCTGGACGAGCGCGGGCACCCCGTTGGCGCCCGGCCGGGCCGGCACCGGTTGCACGTCCGGCGGCGGGTCGGTGATGGTGAGCTGCCCGGTCGGCGAACCACCCGAGGCGGACTCGCCGAGCAGCGGCGCGGGCAGGCCCCCGGGGGCTACCCGGTCAGCCGCGGCATCCGGGGAACCGGCGGGGGCGTCATCGCCACCGCCGCGCAGCACGCCGATCACCGCGAGCAGGCCGAAGCCGGCAAAGAGCAGCAGCCAGCCCCGCTGGCCGCCACTCCGTACTTCCACCCGCCCTCCCACCCTCGTACCCGCGCACACCCTGCCGCGGACGCATGGTGACCGGGGCCGGATCGCATTACCCTCGGGTCATGACCGATCTTCTGGCGCAGCGCTACGCTCCGGTACACGGTTCCGGCTCCGCCGAACGGGTGGCGGAAGACTCGGTCGAGACGCCCCGCGTGGGTGACCGTTTCGCCACCCACGCGGTGACCAACCAGGTCCCGCCGCTGGACGGGTACGACCCCGTCGCCTGCGACCCGGGGTTCGCCGACGCGCTGGCCCGCGAGGGCGCCGGCGACGCGCTGCCCCGCCTCACCGAGCTCGGACGGACGGTGGTCGGGTCCGCCGAGGGCCGCGAGCACGCCCGGCTGGCCAATGAGAACGAGCCGGTGCTGCGCACCCACGACCGCTACGGCAACCGGATCGACGAGGTCGACTTCCACCCCTCCTGGCACTGGCTGATGGAGCGCTCGGTGGGCGCGGGTGCCCACGCCGCGCCCTGGGCGCCGGACGCCGGGCCGGGCGCACACGTGGCCCGAGCCGGCGCGTTCTACCTGATGAGCGAGCTGGAACAGGGCCACTGCTGCCCCATCGCGATGACCTACGCGGCGGTGCCGGCGCTCCGCCACGACGCCGGGCTGGCCGCCCGCTACGAGCCCGGCCTGCACTCGCTCACCTACCGGCCGGGGCTGGTGGAACCGAGTACCAAAGATGGCCTGCTGGC
The DNA here is from genome assembly GCF_039543365.1 of Actinospineispora eucalypti. Taxonomy (NCBI): domain Bacteria; kingdom Bacillati; phylum Actinomycetota; class Actinomycetes; order Pseudonocardiales; family Pseudonocardiaceae; genus Actinospineispora; species Actinospineispora eucalypti. The sequence continues at coordinate 414,546 of NZ_BAABJP010000007.1, read as the reverse complement.
CGGTATGTCGATGACCGAGAAGCAGGGCGGCTCGGACGTCCGCGTGGGCACCACGGTGGCCAAGCCGGCCGGCGACGGGAGCTACCACCTGGTCGGGCACAAGTGGTTCACCTCGGCGCCGATGTGCGACCTGTTCCTCACCCTGGCCCAGGCACCGGGCGGGCTGACCTGCTTCGTGCTGCCCCGGGTGCTGCCCGACGGCTCGCGCAACCCGATCCGCATCCAGCGGCTCAAGGACAAGCTGGGCAACCGGTCCAACGCCTCCTCGGAGATCGAGTACCAGGACGCGCTCGGCTGGCGGCTCGGCGACGAGGGCCGGGGCGTCCGGACGATCATCGACATGGTCTCGTCGACCCGGCTGGACTGCGTGCTCGGTTCGGCCGCGCTGATGCGCATCGCGCTGTCCGAGGCGGCGCACCACGTGGCGCACCGGTCCGCGTTCGGTGCCCGGCTGGCCGACCAGCCACTGATGCGCCAGGTGGTGGCCGAGCTGGGCGCCGAGGTGGAGGCGTCCACCCGGCTGGCGTTCCGGCTGGCCGGCGCGGCCGACCGGGGCGAGCGGGCGCTGCTCCGGCTGGCCCTGCCCACCTCGAAGTACCTGGTCTGCAAGCGCACGTCGACGGTGATCGCGGAGGCGGCCGAGTGCCTCGGCGGGAACGGGTACGTGGAGGACTCCGGGCTTCCCCGCTACTACCGGGAGGCCCCACTGAACTCGATCTGGGAGGGCTCGGGCAACGTCAACGCGCTGGACGCGCTGCGCGCCATGGCCCGTTCTCCGGAGAGCGTGGACGCGCTGCTGGCCGAGGTGGACGCGGCCCGGGGCGAGTCCTCGCTGTTCGATGCGGCGGCGGGGGCGCTGCGCGAGGAGCTGGCCGCGCCGGACGAACGGCGCGCGCGCCGGCTGGCCGAGCTGGCCGGGGTCTGCCTGCAGGGGTCGCTGTTGCTGCGGCAGGCGCCGGCGGAGGTGGCCGAGGTCTTCCTGGCCGCCCGGCTGGGCGCCGACGGCCCATGGCGCACCGCCGGCACCCACACGGCCTCTCCGTCCGCGACCGCCGCCGTGCTGACCAGAGTCACCCCCCGGAACTGACGTTGGCCGGCAGCCTCTCCCTCCGAGGTGCTCTCGCAGACGCTTTGGCTCTGCGTGGAAATGCGCGACTTCGGGTCGCCGCCTCGGCGGCCCCCGGGCGACCACCACCATGCCCTGTTGATCACGGCCAGCATCACGCCAGCCCCAGGATCACTCGCGCGGGTGGCCCGCCGGCCGACACATCTGATGCCGCGGATTTCCACGCAGAGCCAAAGCGTGGTCCGGGGTAGTCGAGCTAGCGAGCGACGCCCGGGCCCGCCGGCAGCGGGCAGGCGGCGTCCACGATCTCGGTGACCTTGAGGATGCGGCCCAAGCCCAGCGCGAGCGCGCAGAACAGCATGATCTCGGTGATCTGCCGGTCGGAGAAGTGTTCCTCCAGCTCCTTGAAGTGCTCGGCGCCGATGGCGTGGTGGTCGCCGCCGAAGGCGCTGGCGAAGCGCAGCGCGGCCCGCTCGCGGGGGCTCAGCGAGGCGGCCTGCTGGTCCGGGATCGCGGCCACGTCGGCCTCGGTCACCTCGTCGCTGTAGCGCACGTTCAGGCACAGCGGGCACTGCGTGCCGTTGGCGATGGCCAGCCGCATCATCTCGGTGAGCCGGGGCCCGATGCTGTTCTCGAACCAGATCCCGAGATAGTATGGGAAAAGGCGCTCGGCGTGCTCGGGGGCATTGGCGAGCATGCCGAAATAGCGCTCGAAATGCGGCAGGAAATCCTGCGGCATCTGCGGGTACAGCTCGTCCGCGACCGTCCGCAGGTACGGCGTCATCGACTCTTTCGGAACCGTGTTCACCAACATGGGGACGAGTTTATGAATCCACGCGCCGGCCGCCAGGGCCGGAAGCGAACACGTCGAAAGGTCGAAACCGGCGACGGTTTTCTACTGCCCCCGGCGATACTCCGAAGGGGATATCCCGAGCTGGTGGCGGAATCGGGCGGAGAAGTACGCGGCGCTGTGGAAACCCACCGCCGCGCCCACCTCGGCGACCCCCAACCGCGTGTCCCGGAGCAGCGCGCAGGCCCGGTCCAGCCGGGCCCGCAGCAGGTAGCGGTACGGGGTGACGCCGGTGGCGGCGCGGAAGCTGCGGATGAAGTGGTCCTCGGAAAGATGCGCCAGCGCGGCCAGCTGGCCGAGCCCGATGTCCTCGGCCAGCCGGGCGTGCACGAACTCGAGCACCCGGTCCAGCGCGGCCGGCGCCAGTGGCGCCACGTTCGCGCGGCCGTCCAGCGCCGCCCGGGCGCGTCGGGGCGCGGTGGAATGCCAGCGCAACAAATGCCGGATCAACACGTGGTGCAGTTGCCCGAGCAGCAGAGAGTCGGCCCGGCCGGCGGCGTCCCGGTAGATTTCCAGCTCGCTGGTGAGCATCTGGAAAAAGCCATGCAACCACGGATCGGAAATGGCGAAGAATGCTCCGATCTGGCTGTCCCGGGCGCGCGGTTCGATGGTTTCCGCGATCCGCCGGACCTCGGTGGGGTCGAGGTAGACGTGAATGACCTCGATTCCGCCGTCCAGCTGCCATTCGGTGCCGTCGGTGGGTATGAACGTGTGCGAACCCAGCCGGGACCGCCGACCCACCTGCCGGCCGTCCTCCAGCTTGCGCACCTCGGTGCTGCCGCCCGCGTGGTAGCAGAGCATGCCGTGGCTGGAGCCGTGCACCGGCACGTAGGACGGCGGCTGGTGCCACTTGGCGGCGAACACGTTCTGCCCGCCCGCGCCGCGCACCAGGTAGTCCGGATCGCACAGGCTGTGCCGGCGGATCAGGTCCGGGCAGAAGGTGGGCGCTGCCGAGGCGGCCATCCGGTCACCTTATCGCCGAAAGTGACTGAATCAGGGTGCTGAACTGACTGAATCAGGGTGCTGAAGTCACTGAATCAGGTCGGTGGGGGGACGCAGGGGCCGGGGCGCCACCAGTCGGTCAGCTCGGCCAGGGCCTCGTCGCCGAACGGGTTGACGCCGGGGCCGGCGGCCAGCGCGTGGCCCACGTGCACGTGCAGGCACTTCACCCGGGTCGGCATGCCGCCAGCGCTGACATCGGTGCCCAGCGGCTCGATGGCGTCCCGTTCGGCCAGGTAGGACTCGTGCGCGCGCCGATAGGCGTCGGCCAGCTTTTCGTCCGAGGACAGCCGCTCGGTCATCTCCCGCATCCGGCCGTCCGCCTCCAGGCCGCCGATCCGGGAGCACAGCCGCGCGCAGGTCAGGTAGTAAAGCGTGGGGAACGGGGTGCCGTCGTCCAGCCGGGGGCTGGTGCGCACCACCGACGGCAGCCCGCACGGGCAGCGGTGCGCGACATCCCGCAGCCCGCGCGGCGGACGGCCTAGCTGGGCGGTCACGGCGGCCCGGTCCTCGACGGAGACCGAGTCGATCTCGTTCACTTCGGCACCCCACGCACGTCGTTCCAGAGTTGGTCGTACCAGAGCCCGCCCGGCGCGACCGCCGGCGCCGGCACCGGGTTGGCGTCGCCGGGCAGTTGCACCACGTACGGCGTCTCCCCCGGGCGCACGTAGCCCAGCCGTTCACGCGCCTCGGCGGCGATCGCCGCCGGGTCCCGCAGCTGGTCACGCCGCTGGCTGAGCCGGTCCACCTCGCTGGCCAGCTGGTGCTGCCTGGCCTCCAACGCCGCCAGCTCCTGGCGCTGGGTGAGGAAGTTGCGCAGCGGCATCGCGACGGTCAGTGCCAGCGCGCACACCACCAGCGCGAGCACCGCTGCCCGCCGGGTCGAGGAGACCCCGAGGATGCCCGACGTCGCTACGGCCATCCGATGCGCCCGGCTGCCCCGGATTGCCTCCGGTGCGCCGCCGGAGACCCCGGCCCGGACCTTGCCGCCCGGCGTCGGGCCGGCCGCCGACGGTAATCGGCTCGGCCCGGCCGACCCCCGGCCACCGGCGCTCCGGGTGGACGAGGCCCGTATCCCGGCGGAGCGCTCGCCGACCCCGCGCGCCCCCGGGCGGCGGTCGCGTCCCTTCCGGGAGCGGGCGGGGTCGGTGCTCATCGGTTGCCTCAGCCCTCCGGGCTGTAGCGCGGGAACGCCAGGTCGCCGGCGTAGCGCGCGGCGTCGCCCAGCGCCTCCTCGATGCGCAGCAGCTGGTTGTACTTGGCCACCCGCTCGGAGCGGGCCGGCGCACCGGTCTTGATCTGCCCGCAGCCGGTGGCCACCGCGAGGTCGGCGATGGTGGTGTCCTCGGTCTCCCCGGAGCGGTGGCTCATCATGCAGCGGTAGCCACAGGAGTGCGCCAGGGTGACCGCGTCCAGGGTCTCGGACAGCGTGCCGATCTGGTTCACCTTCACCAGCAGCGCGTTCGCCACCTGGCGGGCGATGCCGTCCTCCAGCCGCTCCGGGTTGGTCACGAACAGGTCGTCGCCGACCAGCTGCACCTTGCTGCCCAGCGCGGCGGTGAGCTGCTCCCAACCGGTCCAGTCGTCCTCGGCCAGCGGGTCCTCGATGGACACCAGCGGGTAAGCGTCGACCAGGCCGGCGTAGAAGCTGGTCATCTCCTCGGCGGTGCGCTTGCTGCCCTCGAACGCGTAGCCGCCGTCGGAGAAGAACTCGGTCGCGGCCACGTCCAGCGCGAGCACGACGTCCCGGCCCAGCTTGAGGCCGGTCTTCTCCACCGCGGTGCCGATCAGGTCCAGCGCGGCCCGGGTGCCGGCCAGGTCGGGGGCGAACCCGCCCTCGTCACCGAGCCCGGTGCTCAGCTTCTGCGACTTCAGCACCGACTTCAGCGCGTGGTACACCTCGGCGCCCCAGCGCAGCGCCTCCCGGAACGACTCGGCGCCGAGCGGGGCGATCATGAACTCCTGCACGTCGACGCTGGTGTCCGCGTGCGCGCCGCCGTTCACGATGTTCATCATCGGCACGGGCAGAACGTGGGCGTTCGGCCCGCCGACGTAGCGGAACAGCTCCAGCCCGGACGACTCGGCGGCCGCCTTGGCCACCGCCAGCGACACCCCGAGCAGCGCGTTCGCCCCCAGCCGGGACTTGTCCGGGGTGCCGTCCAGGTCCACCAGCCGCTGGTCGACCACCCGCTGGTCCACCGCCTCGACACCGATCAGCTCGGGGCCGATCTCGTCCAGCACGCCGGCCACCGCGCGCTCGACACCCTTGCCGTTGTAGCGGCGCGCGTCCCCGTCCCGCAGCTCCACCGCCTCGTGTTCACCGGTCGAAGCGCCGGAGGGGACGGCCGCCCTGGCCAGGGTGCCGTCGTCCAGCGCCACCTCCACCTCTACGGTGGGGTTGCCCCGGGAGTCCAGAATCTCGCGAGCGCCAACCTGCTCGATGACGGCCACATCAGCTCCTTGCCTGACTGGAGTACCGGTCCGGCCAAGCCTAGCCGCCGACCACCACCCCACCCGGCCCCACACCAACCGGTGTGTCACGACCCGGCACCGCGGCCCGCCTCCTCGTGATCATCAGAACATGAGGGCTGGTCCCAACCGCTCAACCCAGCCATAGTGCCCTGTTGATCACGGAGGGCGGGCCAGCGCTCGCTCGATCTCCGCGACGATCTCCGTCGGGCGACGGAACACGTCTCGGCGGCTGTACCGGTAGACCCGCCAGCCCAGGTCCTGCAGCCGGGTGTAGCGATAGGCGTCCCGCGCGCTCCGCTCCGGAGTGAAGTGCTCGTGCCCTTCGTACTCGAGCGCGATCCGGTGTTCCGGATAGGCGAGGTCCTCCGTGGCCACCAGTCGACCGGACCGGTCACGCACTCGGTGCTGCACCACCGGTCTCGGCAACCCGGCCAGCACCAGTACCAGCCGTAGCCGCGTCTCCATGACCGACTCCGCCCGGGGTTCGGCCAACTCCACCACCTCGGGCAGCCGCCGACAGCCCCTCGCCCCGGCGTGCCGTTCGGCCATTACCAGCAGCTCTTCCGGGGCGAAATGGAACCGCCCGGCCAACTCGTCCACCGCGACCACGGCGTCCTCGAGCGAGCCCCGTCGGGCCAGGTCGTACGCGGTGCGCAGCGGGGTCGTCACCTCGACTCCCCGAACCTCCCGGCATTCGTGGGCGGCGAGGTCGTCCTGGCGGAGCCGGATGCCTCGCGGCGCGCGGAGGTGAGACGTCGTCACGACGATCTCCGCCGGCGCGTCCCTCGGCGGGCAGTCGGCACCGAGCAATGCGCACGCCGAGTAGCCGCCGAGCACCCCGCCCCAGCGCCGCGCCCAGAGATATGCCGCGCGGGATCGTGCCTCGAGATCAAGCACCACAGCGGCCGGCAGGTATACGTCGGGCCACACCCGGTGGTAAGCGGAGCCGCGCAAACTGGCCTCGGGTGAGCACGCCACCGGAGATCGCCGCGCTCCCCCGGAACGGCTGACCGAACTGGAGATGCCCCACACACCGAGCAGCATGCCCCGTACCGCACGATGTCCGTGGCGAAAAGAGATAACACCCCTCAAAACCTGTGATCATCAGGGCATGAGGGTCGTCTCTGAGCAGGCCGACCAGCCGCTATGTCCTGATGATCACGGAATGGGGGTGGGATTGGCACGGAAGCGTTGTGGTGTCAATGAGTGGCTTGGCCGGGCGTTAGCACCTACCGTAGGGCGACCATGACCAGCGCCCCACATCCCCAACCCGACCCATTCGAGAACGGCTCCGGCAACGGGGACGAGACCTTCCGGTCCTTCCGGCAGGCGGAGTCGCTACTGGCCCAGGGCAGGCCGCTGGACGCGGTGCAGGCGTTGCTCCCGGTGCTCGCCGAGCGCCCGCAGGACGCGTCGGTGCACCTGCTCGCCGGGCGGGCGTTCCTGGACTCGGCCCAGCTGAGTCGCGCGGAGGCCGCGTTCACGCGGGTGCTGGAGATCGACCCGGCGGACCACTACGCCCGGTTCGCCCTCGGCAAGGCGCTGCAGCGGCAGGGCCGGTTCACCGAGTCGCTGGCGCAGCTGCGGATGGCGTCGGCGATGGACCCGCGGCCCGAGTACCAGGATGCGCTGGGCGCGGTGCGGGCCAGGATCGCCATCAACGAGCAGGAGTGATCCTGAGCGGATCTCAGCGGCTGGGCGACAACTTTGCCGCACCGTGACCTCCGGAACATTGGCTACCAGCCGTTACAGTAGTTAGGCTACCGCTCCATGAGGTTAGCCTGGCTTGGTTACGCGGCCACCGGAGGCGGCAGGGAAGTCCTCGGATGGTGAGCAATGCGCTCATCGGACTGCGTGAAGGCCTCGAGGCGGCCCTCGTGGTGAGCATCCTGGTTGCCTTCCTGGTGCGCAGTGACCGCCGGTCGGCGCTGCCCTGGGTGTGGTCCGGGGTGGCCGTCGCGGTGGCCATCTCGGTGGCCGTGGGCGCGGCGCTCACGTTCAGCACCCAGTCCATGTCGTTCGAGGCGCAGGAGGCGTTCGGCGGCAGCCTCTCCATCGTCGCGGTCGGCTTCGTCACCTGGATGATCTTCTGGATGAAGCACACCGCGCAGGCACTCTCCGCCGAGCTGCGCGGCAAGCTGGAGCAAGCCCTCCAGATCGGCTCCTGGGCCGTGGTGCTGATGGCCTTCCTCGCGGTCGGCCGGGAAGGCCTGGAGACCGCGCTGTTCTTCTGGGCGGCCGCGCAGGCCACCGGCGAAACCACCCAGCCGCTGATCGGGTTCCTGATCGGCATCGCCATCGCGGTGCTGCTGGCGTTCGGCATCTACCGGGGCGCACTGAAGATCAACCTGGCCAAGTTCTTCAAGGTCACCGGCATTCTGCTGATCTTCGTTGCGGCCGGCATCCTGGCCTACGGCGTGCACGACCTGCAGGAGGCGAACATCGTCCCCGGGCTGAACACGCTGGCCTTCGACATCAGTCACATCGTGCCGGCCGACTCCTGGTACGGCACCTTGCTGAAGGGCATCTTCAACCTCTCCCCCCAGACCACCGTGGCCGAGGCCTGCGTCTGGGTGTTGTACGTGGCAATTGTGCTGACCCTGTTCCTGCTCCCGAGCCGCCGCCGCGAGAAAGCCACCACAGGCCAGTCGCTGTAACAGTCCGAGCGTCACCCGAGGAGAACCCCCGTGTCCCGACCCATTCCGCGTTCGCTGCTGGCCCCGTCGGCCGCCGTGGCCACGCTCGCCCTGCTCGCCGGCTGTTCCGGTTCCGGGGGAGGTGCGCCCGGCGGTGCCGCCGACGGCTCCATCGCGGTGACCGCCACCGACACCGCCTGCCAGGTGGCCAAGAACGAGGCGCCGGCCGGGCACATCACCTTCAACGTGACCAACAAGGGCAACAAGGTCACCGAGTTCTACCTGTACGGCACCGGTGACCGGATCATGGGCGAGGTGGAGAACATCGGCCCGGGCCTGACCCGCAAGCTGATCGTGGAGGTGCCCGACGGCGGCACCTACACCACCGCGTGCAAGCCGGGCATGGTCGGCGACGGCATCCGCGCCCCGTTCACGGTGACCGGCCAGGCCGCCCGCTCGGCGGACAACAACACCCGGCTGGCCGAGGCCACCGGGAGCTACAAGCGCTACGTGAACTCGCAGATCGCCGCGCTGGTGCCGAAGACCCAGGAGTTCGTGGACACGGTCAAGGCGGGCAAGGTCGAGGAGGCCAAGGCCCAGTTCCCGATCGCCCGGACCTACTGGGAGCGGATCGAGCCGGTGGCCGAGTCGTTCGGCGACCTCGACCCCAAGGTGGACGGCCGGGAGGACGACGACCGGGGTCCGGGTGAGCAGTTCACCGGCTATCACCGGCTGGAGAAGGACCTCTGGGTGGACGGGCTGAAGCCCGACTCCGGCGCCATCGCCGACCAGCTGCTGGCCGACATCAAGGACCTGGAGAACCGGGCCAGGACCGTCGAGCTCACCCCGGTGCAGCTGGCCAACGGCGCCAAGGAACTGCTGGACGAGGTGGCCACCGGCAAGATCACCGGCGAGGAGGACCGCTACTCGCACACCGACCTGTGGGACTTCAAGGCCAACGTGGAGGGCAGCCAGGCCGCCGTCGCCGCGCTGCGCCCGGTGATCGACGAGAAGGACAAGGCCCTCGGCCCTCGGCTCGACCAGCAGTTCGCCAACGTGGAGAAGCTGCTGGAGGGCTACCGGAACGGCGACGGCTTCCGGCTCTACACCACGCTCACCCCGGAGGACACCAAGAAGATGTCCGACGCGGTGGACGCGCTGGGCGAGCCGGTGAGCAAGGTCGCCGGGGTGGTCACGTCACCATGAGCGAGGTATCCCGCCGCAAGATGCTCGGGCTGGCCGGGGCCGGCGCGGCCCTGGCCGGCGCCGGCGCGGCGGTGGGCGGCCTGGTCGGCTCGTCGGGCGGCGACCCCGCCGGCGAGCTGGCGGCGGCCGCCGCCGCACCGGTGGAGTTCCACGGCGAGCACCAGGCCGGCATCATCACGCCGGCCCAGGACCGCATGCACTTCGTCGCGCTGGACGTGGCCAGCGGCGACCGGGCCGCGCTGGTCGACCTGCTCAAGAAGTGGACCAGGGCGGCCCAGCGGATGACCGCGGGCGCCGAGGTGAGCCCGCTCGGCGCGATCGGTGGCAACCCGGAAGCCCCGCCGGACGACAACGGCGAGGCGCTCGGCCTGCCGGCCAGCCAGCTCACCCTGACGCTGGGCCTGGGCGGTTCCCTGTTCGACGGCCGGTTCGGGCTGGCCGACCGCAAGCCGGCCGCGCTCGCCGACCTGCCGCACTTCCAGCAGGACCAGCTGGACCCGGCCCGCTCCGGCGGTGACCTGTGCATCCAGGCCTGCGCGAACGACCCGCAGGTGGCGGTGCACGCGATCCGGCACCTGGTGCGGATCGGGTTCGGCACGACGACGGTGCGCTGGTCGCAGCTGGGCTTCGGCCGGACGTCGTCGACGTCCACCGCGCAGGCCACGCCGCGGAACCTGTTCGGTTTCAAGGACGGCACGAACAACATCAAGGCGGAGGACCCGCCCGCGCTGCGCGACCACGTCTGGGTGGCGCCGGGGGACGGGCCGGACTGGCTGACCGGCGGCAGCTACCTGGTGGCCAGGCGGATCCGCATGCACATCGAGATCTGGGACCGCACCTCGCTGTCCGAGCAGCAGCTGATCGTCGGGCGGGCCAAGGGCACCGGTGCGCCGCTGGGCAAGGAGAACGAGTTCGACCAGTCCGACTTCCAGCTCTCCGGCAACGACGGGCAACCGGCGATCGCCGAGAACGCGCACATCCGGCTGGCCTCGGCGGAGGCCAACGGGGGCGTGAAGATGCTGCGCCGGGGCTACAACTTCGTGGACGGCGCGGACGGCGCGGGCCACCTGGACGCCGGCCTGTTCTTCGTGGCCTTCATGCGCGACCCGCACAAGCAGTTCGTCCCCATCCAGCGTGCGCTGTCCAAACAGGACGACATGATGGAGTACCTGGAACACACGGGTTCGGGGCTGTTCGCGGTCCCGCCCGGCGTGCGGCGCGACGGCTTCTGGGCCGACACCCTCTTCACCTGAGCCGCGTTCCGGCGGGGTGGTTTCAAGGACCGCCGGGACGGGCGGCCGGCGGCCGCTACTGGTCGCCCGCCGGTAGGCGCTCGAGAACGGCGCCGGCCACCTCGGCCGGCGCCTCCACGGGCAGGAAGTGTCCAACCCCGTCCAGCGGGCGCAGCGTGGCGTCCGCGAAATACTCGTCCAAACGGTCCGACCAGGCCCGGGGGAACAGCGGGTCGTGGTCCGGCCAGAGCACCGTGGTCGGCACCGCGATCCGCTGGGCCGGGTCGGGCGCGGTCTCGGCCAGGGCGGTGGCCACCGCGCCCGAGCCGGCCCGGTACCACTGGATGGAAGCGGTGAACGCACCCGGTGCGCCGTACCGGCTCACCAGGTGGTCCAGCCGTTCGTCACCGAGCTGGAACGACGGACCGGACCAGTGCGTCCAGAAGTGCTCCAGGTAGTCCCGCACCGCCTCCGGCTTCCCGTCGACCAGCCGCTCGGCCAGCTCGAGCTGGTGGAAGGCCTGGTACCAGAACTCCCGCTGCGGACCCTGGTCCAGCATCCGCCGGCCCACCCCGGGCATCGGCGGGGACAGCACCAGCGCGCGGACCAGATCCGGGCGGGTCGCGCCCAGCGTGCGGCCGACCCGACTGCCCACGTCGTAGCCGGCCACCACCGGCCGGTCCAGACCCAGCTGCTCGATCAGCGCGGCCACCGCGCGCGCCTGGGCGGCGGCGCCGTACCGCTCGGCCGGGTCGGCCACATGTTTGTCCGACTCCCCGAAGCCGCGCAGGTCCGGCACCACCAGCTCGGCCGCGCCCGCGAGCAGCGGCACCACGTCCCGGTAGTCGGTGCGGTCCCCCGGCCAACCGTGCAGCAACACCACGGCGGGCCCGGAACCCGTGCGGTCGTAGGCCAGCCGGAACCCGTCAACCGATTCACTCAGCACCGGTCCAAGGTATCACCGGTTCAACCGGTTACTCAGGGCGTCGGCCCATGATCGCTGTCTGTGGCGGCTGGGCAGTCATCCCGTGGGGGTGATCGCCAACTGTGGCGGATCAGCGTCGATTTTCGACGCCAAACCGCCAGACACAACGATCACCCCGTTGGCCAGTGTTGGCGCCAGTTCTCCTCGGTCAGCGCGTGCGGGTCCAGGCCGGCGTCGACGGCGGCCCGCTCGGCGGCCCGCACGGCGGACGCGAACTCACGGGCGGCCGCGCGCAGCTCCTGCTCCGGGTCGGTGCCGGCCAGCTTCGCGGCGGCCACGGCGCGGAACATCGGGTCGGCGGAGTCGATCAGCGACGTGGGCAGGCCGGCCTTGCGGGCGCGGGACACCAGCTTGGCCGCCAGCGCGGCCGCCGGCTGGCCCATGGCCACCCCGTCCAGGCTGGACTCCCGCTGCTTCTCCACCCGCTTCAGCTCGTCCCAGCGCAGCTCCTGGTCGCTGGCGCTGTGCACCACGTCGGCACCGGAACCGAAGACGTGCGGGTGCCGGTCCACCAGCTTCCGTACCAGGTCGGCGGCCACCTCGTCGATGCCGAACGCCTCGGCGCCGGGGCCGGCCACGAACGGCTTGACCGCGCCCTCGGCGGCCAGGCGGGCGTGGAAGAGCACCTGGAGCAGCACGTCGCCGAGCTCCTCGCGCAACGCCGGCCGGTCCGCCTCCTCCACCGCCTCGTGCAGCTCGTAGGTCTCCTCCACCAGGTAGGTGAGCAGCGAGCGGTGGGTCTGCTCGGCGTCCCACGGGCAGCCGCCCGGCGAGCGCAGCCGGTCCATCACCGCCACCGCGTCCAGCAACGCGGCACCGGTCGGCTCGGGGGTGCGGTGCACCTCGTCCGCGCTACCCGCCAGGGGGTGCGACAAATCGGTGCAGAGCAGCGCCACCGACCCGTCCGGCCACTCGGTCGGGGTCTCGGCGAGCCGCTCCGCGCCGGCCAGCTCGGTCAAGCCGGCGGGAACCGAGGGGTCGGCGAGTACCCGGTCCGCCGTGCGCAGCGCGGGCAGCGCGGAGGCCGGGAGCACCGCGCCGAGCCGGTCGGCCAGTACGACCAGGGTACGCATCGATCAGCCGAGGGTGGCCGGCAGGGAGACGCCCGGCTCGACCCCGATCGGCACCACCACCGCCTGCACCGGGTCCCAGCTGCCGTACCTCGGGTTCACCCGCACACCGATCTCGGCGGCGACCGGGGCGAGCAGCTGGCCGCCGATGGTGGCCTGGTCGGACTTGCCGAGCAGCTGGGCGGCGGACAGCCGGGGATCGGCCGGCGCCGGGGCGTCCGTGCGCCGCTGGGTGACCCGCCAGACCAGCCAGGCGTCGTTGCTCACCTGGAGCACGTTGACCCGGCCGACCGGGCTGCCCAGCAGCAACAGGTCGGTCGCGGCCAGCACCGGCGCGCGCACCTGGCGGTTCCGCTCGGCGTGCGGGTCGGCGGCCAGCACGGCCTGCGCCTGCGCCGGGCCGGCGGCCAACTGGCGGGCCAAGGCCTGCGCCTGGTCCTTCGAGTCGGCGGTGAGCACGTCCGCCGTCACGCTCAGCCGGTCCAGCCCGCGCACGGCCAGCGCCCGGGCGATCACCTCGTCCCGGGCCGCGTCCCGCACCGAGTCGGGGTCCATCGCCCGGATGGTGGCCAGCTCCAGGTTCGTCGGATCGGCCAGCTCGGCGTCCACCTGGCGGTCGTCCACGGTGATGCCGCCGCGCTTCGCCGCCTCCTCGAACAGCAGGTGCCGGACCCGCTTGTTCACCGCCCACTGGGCGACCAGCGCCGGCGGGATCCCCTGCCGGGTCAGCTGGGCCATGATGTCCTGGTTGGCCAGCACGCGGTCGATCTTTTCCTGCACCGAGGAGAGCGGGACCGACTGGTCCCCCACGATGGCCGCCGACCCGGCCAGCCGGGGCCCGCCACCGCAACCGGCGACCAGCACACCAGCCGCTACCAGCGCGACCACCCATAAGCGACGAATCAGCACGCTCCGTACTCTCTCACGGGAGATTCGCCGCCGATGCGGCGACTCGCTGCTCCACCGGGCCGCGCAGGTTCGACAACAGCTGGGCGCACCAGTCCAGCAGCTCGGTGTCGCGCAGCGGCGGGGCGCCGAGCCGGCCGCCCTGCTCGGTCGGCCGGGGCACCACGACCGTCTTGGCCGCCGCCTTGTAGGTCGCCTTCGGGTAGAGCCGGCGCAGCCGCAGCTGGGCGGAGTCCGGCAGGTCCACCGGGGCCACCCGGACGGAGTTGCCGCCCATCGCCACCTCGCTCACCCGGTGGTCGCGGCAGGTCTGCCGGAACGCGGCCACCGCGATCAGGTTGCGCACCGGGATGGGCAGCGCGCCGTAGCGGTCGGTGAGCTCCTCCTCGATCGCGGTGAGCGCGCCGTGGTCGCCCGCCTCGGCGATCTTCCGGTACACCTCCAGCCGGAGCCGCTCGCCGGTCACGTAGTCGTGCGGCACGTGGGCGTCCACCGGCAGCTCCACCCGCACCTCGGCCAGCTGCTCCTCCTCCGGGGCATCCCCGGCGCCGCCCTGCTTGCGGAACGCGGCCACCGCCTCGCCCACCAGCCGCACGTACAGGTCGAAGCCCACGCCGGCGATGTGCCCGGACTGCTCGGCGCCCAGGATGTTGCCGGCGCCCCGGATCTCCAGGTCCTTCATCGCCACCGCCTGCCCGGCGCCCAGCTCGGAGTGCTGCGCGATGGTGGCCAGCCGGTCGTAGGCGGTCTCGGTGAGCGGCGACTCGGCCGGGTAGAGGAAGTAGGCGTAGCCGCGCTCCCGGCCCCGGCCCACCCGGCCGCGCAGCTGGTGCAGCTGGGAAAGGCCCAGGTTCTCCGCGCGCTCCACGATCAGCGTGTTCGCGTTGGAGATGTCCAGCCCGTTCTCCACGATCGTGGTGCACACCAGCACGTCGTACTCGTTGTGCCAGAAGCCCTGCACGGTGCGTTCCAGCACCTCCTCGTTCATCTGCCCGTGCGCGACCGCCACCCGCGCCTCCGGCACCATGTCCCGCACCTCGCGGGCCGCCCGCTCGATGGTGGAGACCCGGTTGTGGACGTAGAACACCTGGCCGTCGCGCAGCAGCTCGCGGCGGATCGCGGCGGCCACCTGCTTGCGGTCGTGGGCGCCCACGTAGGTGAGCACCGGGTGCCGCTCCTCTGGCGGGGTGGCGATGGTGGACAGCTCGCGGATGCCGGCCAGGCTCATCTCCAGGGTGCGCGGGATCGGCGTCGCGGACATGGCCAGCACGTCCACGTGCGCGCGCAGCGCGGTGATGTGCTCCTTGTGCTCCACCCCGAACCGCTGCTCCTCGTCCACGATGACCAGCCCGAGGTCCTTCCAGCGCACGCCGGTCTGCAGCAGGCGGTGGGTGCCGATCACCACGTCCACCTTGCCCTCGGCCATGCCCCTGACCGTCTCCTCGGCCTCGTGCGCGTCGGTGAACCGGGACAGCCCTTTCACCACGACCGGGAACGAGCGCATCCGGTCGGCGAAGGTCTGCAGGTGCTGGCTGGCCAGCAGGGTGGTCGGCACCAGCACGGCCACCTGCTTGCCGTCCTGCACCGCCTTGAACGCGGCCCGCACCGCGATCTCGGTCTTGCCGAAGCCGACGTCCCCGGAGACCACCCGGTCCATCGGCGACGGCTGCTCCATGTCCCGCTTGACCTCGTTGATCGCGGCCAGCTGGTCCGGCGTCTCGGTGTGCGGGAAGGCGTCCTCCATCTCCCGCTGCCAGGGCGTGTCCGGGGCGAACGCGTGACCGGGGCTGGACTTGCGCGCGGCGTACAGCTGCACCAGCTGGGCGGCGATCTGCCGGACCGCGCGGCGGGCCTTGCCCTTGGTCTTCGCCCAGTCGCTGCCGCCCATCTTGTTCAGCGCCGGCACCTCGCCGCCCACGTACCGGCTGACCTCGTCCAGCTGGTCGGTCGGCACGTACAGCCGGTCGGCCGGCTGGCCGCGCTTGCTCGCGGCGTACTCCAGCACCAGGTACTCCCGGCGCGCCCCGGCCACCGTGCGCTCGCGCATCTCGATGAACCGGCCGATGCCGTGCTGGCTGTGCACCACGAAGTCGCCGGGCTTGAGGCTGTCCAGCTCCACCGCGTTGCGCCGGCGGGAGGCCAGCTTGCGGATCTCCCCGGGGGCCGTCCGGTTGCCGGTCAGGTCGGCCTCGGTGAGCACCATCAGGCCCAGCTCGGGGGCGGTGAAGCCGTCGGCCAGCACCCCCTGGGCGACGGTGACCAGGCCCTTCTCCGGCTGGGTGGTCAACCCCTCGGTGACCAGCCGGGCCGGCACCTCGGCCTCGCCCAGCTGCTCGACGGCCCGCTGCGCGGTGCCGCTGCCGGCCAGCAGGAGCACGGCGGCGCCGCCCTCGGTGGTGTGTTTACGCAGGTCGGAGAGCGCCCGGGGCAGCTCGCCCTTGTACGACTCGATGGCGTGGAAACCGGGGCGGATCGTGTCGGCGTCGCCGGTCTCGTCGGTGCCGAACGGGCTGAGCGTCCACCACCGGCGGCCGGTGGCCAGCGCGTGCTCCTCGATCTCGGCGAGGTCCCGGTAGGCCGACTGGCCGACGTCGATCGGCGCCTGCGCCTCCGTGCCGGCGGCGGCCAGCCAGGACGCCTCGAGGAACTCCTGGCCGGTGCGCACCAGGTCGCGGGCCCGGGTGCGGATCCGCTCCGGGTCCACCAGCAGCACGTGCGCGCCCGGTGGGAGGAGATCGGTGAGCAGGTCCAGGGAGCCCTCGCAGAGCACCGGGATGAGCGACTCCATGCCCTCGGCCGGGATGCCCTCGGCCAGCCGGTTCAGCAGCTCGGCCAGCTGCTGGTTGTTCCCGTGCTGCTCGGCCAGCGCGGCGGCCCGCTCGCGGACCGGCTCGGTGAGCAGCAACTCGCGGCAGGGCGGGGCGTCCAGCACGTCGACCTGGCCGATGGTGCGCTGGTCGGCCACCGCGAACTGGCGCAGCTCGGAGACCTCGTCGCCCCACATCTCCACCCGCACCGGGTGCTCGGCGGTGGGCGGGAACACGTCCACGATTCCCCCGCGCACGGCGAACTCGCCGCGCCCGGTGACCATGTCCACCCGCTGGTAGGCCAGCTCGACCAGGCGGTGCAGCAGGCCGTCGAAGTCGTGCTCGTCGCCGGGCTTCAGGGCCAGCGGATCCAGCCGGCCGAGTCCGGGCGCGATCGGCTGGATCAGGCTGCGCACCGCCGCTACCAGCACCCTCGGCCGGCCCTCACCGGTGTGCAGCCGGCGGAAGAGGGAAACCCGGCGGCCCACCGTGTCGCTGCGCGGGGACAGCCGCTCGTGCGGCAGCGTCTCCCAGGACGGCAGCACCGCTACGGCGTCCGGCCCGACCAGCCCGGCCAGCGCGGCACCGAGGTCCTCCGCCTCGCGCTCGGTGGCGCACACGGCCAGGGTGGCCGGTGCCCCGGCCGGGTCGGCGCCGGCCAGCGCGCCGGCCACGAACGGGCGCAGCGCGGCCGGCCCCTCGATGCGCAGGGTCGGATGGTCCAGGGCATCGGACAGCGCGGCCAGGCCCGGGTCAGCGAGCGCGGCGGAGAGCAGGCCGGGTGAGGCGATCAGGTCGGACACGGAATTCCTTACGCGGGCCGGATTGGCGCATGCGGACAGACTCCTGCCCGGGACCATGAGACATGGCCGGGAGGAGCCACATACCCAGAGTACGCCGCGGCCCGAGGCAGTGTTCCCCCGCGGGCGCCAAACTGGCCGCCCGGCTCCGCCGGGTAGCTCCTACCCTGGAGGCATGCCGGAGGCCGACTTGGACTGGGTGGTACGCCGCCCGCACCCGGCGCTGCGCGCGCTGGTCGAGCGGTACATCGGCTATCGCCAGCACGGGGTCACCCTGGACGTGCACCGGGGCCTGCCCAGCCGGAACGTCACGCTGATCATCAGCCTGGCCGACCCGGTGCGCATGCTGGAGTCGCCGGCCCTCGGGCTGGACGCGCGCCGGTCGCAGGCGTTCGTCGGCGGGCTGCACACCGGGCCGGCCCTGATCGCGCAGGACTTCGAGCAGGCCGGCGTGCACGTGGAGATCAGCCCGATGGGCGTGCAGACCCTGCTCGGGGTGTCCGCGCCGGACCTGGCCGGGCAGATCCTGGACGTGGCCGACCTGCCCCGCCCGGGCCTGGCCGAGCTGCCGGAGCGGCTGTTCGAGGCGTCCGGCTGGGCGCGCCGGTTCGACCTGCTGGACCGGGCGCTGCTCACCGCGGCCACCTCGTCGACCACGCGTCGGGACCCGCCGGACGAGGTGAACTGGGCCTGGCGGCGGCTGGTCAGCACCGGCGGCACCGTCAGCATCGGCTCGCTCGCCGAGGACGTCGGCTGGAGCCGCCGGCACTTCTCCCAGCGGTTCGCCCGCGAGCTGGGGCTGAGCCCGAAGCAGACGGCCAGGGTGGTCCGGTTCGGCCGGGCCGCCGCACTGGTGCGCACCCGCCCGATCGGCGGGTTGGCCGAGGTGGCCTACCGGTGCGGCTACTTCGACCAGGCGCACCTGACCAACGAATGGCGCGCGCTGGCCGGTTGCACGCCCAGCGTGTGGATCGCCGAGGAACTTCCCTTTCTCCAAGACGACCCGGGCCTCGCCGAACCATCCTGACCGCATGACCACTCCACAGCCGACGGTGTGGCCGGCGCTGCGCTACGACGACGCACCGGCCGCGATGACCTTCCTGACCGAGGTGCTCGGCTTCCGCGAGGCGCTGCGGGTGCCCGACGACACCGGCGACATCGCGCACGCCGAGCTGCGCTGGCCGGAGGGCGGCGCGGTCATGCTCGGCTCCACCAGGCACCGGGACGGCCTGCACGGCGAGATGCGCGCGGGTGTTTGCTCGGTTTACGTGGTCAGCGACCGGGTGGACTCGCTGTACCGGCAGGTCAAGGCCGCCGGCGCGGACGTGGCCAACGAGCTGGAGGACACGGACTACGGGTCGCACACGTTCACCGTGCGCGACCCCGAGGGCAACCACTGGACCTTCGGCACGTACCGGGGCGCTCCTTAACGTGCGTTGGGTACGGGGTCGGGTTCTAGAGACGCTTGGACGGCGCGGCTGGGGACCGCCGCGGTTCGGGAGCGGCCTCGTGCGTCGGGCACGGGTTGGGTCCAAAGAAAGCTTGGACGGCGCGGCTCAGGAGCGCCACGGCTGGGAGCGGCCTCTGGCGTGGGCACGGGGTTGGTCCGAGAACGCTCGGACGGCGCGGCTCCGCGCCTCGCGCGGCTCCGGAGCCGCCGCTCGCTACGGAGCGTGAGCGCAACCCGCCCGGCCGAGCGCCTCTTTCGCCGAGCGCAAGCTCAGTCCCCTTTGATCATGGTCGCCACCGGACTCAGCCAGCACTCGATGCGGAGGACCCCGTCCTACCCGCCAAATCCGAGCCCTCACGAGCACACTGAGTAACCGAGTAAACGAGTAGCCGAGGGCGCCGAGATCTACCTCAGGGGTGTCGCGGCCATGATCAAAGCCCGCTCAGGTAGATGTCGACGGGACGGAGCCGCCGCCAACCGGCCGGAACGCGCGGGCCGGCACCCAGGCCAGCACAAAACCCGGCCGCGGCCGTCCAAGCGATCTTGAAACCCGCGCCCTGCCTAGCCGGCGCTCGCCCGGCGGGCCGCTTCCTCGAGGCGGGTGAGGTGGGCGGTCCAGTACTCCTGGTCCCCGGGCGCCATGTTGTCCCGGTCGGGCCGCGAGCCGACCGACCCGTCCAACCCCTCGCGCAGGATGTCCGCGTGCCCGAGGTGCCGGTTGGTCTCGGCGACCACGTGCACCAATATTCGGTGCAGAGTTACCTCGGTCCGCTCCGGCGGCCACCAGGGAACCCGGCCGACGGCGTGCGGTTCCAGTTCGTCGATGGTGGCGTCGGCGTGCGCCCAGGCCCTCCGGTACAGGCCTGTCACCCACTCCCGGGACTCGTCGGCCGTCGCCCACAGGTCGTCGTTGGGGTCGGCGTCCTCGGCGGTCCAGGGCAGCGGCTCGGTCGCCGGGCGGCCGAAGACCAGCCCGAAGTAGCCGAACTCGATCGTCGCCAGGTGTTTGACCAGGCCCAGCAGGTTGGTGCCGGTCGGGGTGAGCGGGCGGCGGATGTCGTACTCCCCGACGCCCTCGAGTTTCCACAGCATGGACTCCCGGGCGGTCCGGAGGTACTCGTGCAGGGCTGACGCGGTCATGCGGGAAATCGTTCCACCAACGAGAATCGCGGTATGGCACTGCCCGACGAGCGGCACCGGCGGCGGGCCTTGCTGGCGCTGTGCACCACCGAGATCACCAGCTGGGGAGTGCTGTACTACTCGTTCCCGGTGCTGCTGGGACCGGTGACCGGCGCGACCGGCTGGTCGGCCGGCGCCACGCTGAGCGCGTTCTCCGCCGGGCTGCTGGTCTCCGCGATGTGCGCGGTGCCGGTGGGCCGGGCGCTGGACCGGTACGGCCCGCGCCCGGTGATGACCACCGGATCGGTGCTCGGCACGGCCGCGCTGCTCGGGGTGGCCGCCGCACCCGCCCTGCCGTGGCTGTTCGCGGCCTGCGCGCTGGTCGGGGTGGCCCAGTCGATGCTGCTGTACCCGCCGGCGTTCGCCGCGCTGACCCGCTGGTACGGGCCGGCCCGGGTGCGCGCGATCACCGTGCTCTCCCTGGCCGGCGGCCTGGCCAGCACCGTGTTCGCGCCGCCGACCGCGCTGCTCGCCGAAGCAGTGGGCTGGCGGTGGACGTTCGTCGCCCTGGCCGCCGTGCTCGCCCTGCTCACCGGGCCGCTGCACCTGTGCTTCCTGCGGCTGCCCTGGACACCGGCGCACCGGCGGGAGCGGGCCGAGGGCGGGATCAAGCAGGTGCTGCGCACCCGGCCGTTCCTGCTGCTGGTCGCCGCCCTGACGCTGGCCTCGTTCGCGTTCTACGGCGCCACCCTGAACCTGGTGCCGCTGCTCACCGGGCGCGGCGTGGACAACACGGTGGCCGCCACGATGCTCGGCCTGGTCGGCGCCGGCCAGGTGCTCGGACGGCTGGGCTACCCCACCCTCACCCGGCTCACCGGCGCCGGCGGGCGCACCGCCGCCGTGCTCGCCGTCGGTGCGCTGACCACCGCCGCGCTGGCCGCGGTGACCGGTCCGCTGGTCGCCGTCGGCGCCGTCGCGCTGGCCGCCGGGGCCACCCGGGGCACCTACACGCTGCTCCAGGCGACCGCGGTCAGCGACCGGTGGGGCACCGCCGCCTACGCCACCCTGACCGGCATCGCCATCACCCCGGCCACGGCGGCGATGGCGGTGGGGCCGGCCGGCACCGCGCTGCTGGCCGAGCGGCTGGGCAGCTACCCGGCCAGCTTCTACCTGCTCACCGGGTTGTTGCTGGTCGCGGCGGGCATCGCGCTGGGCACCAAGGTCACTCTCGAGCGCGGAACGCGCTAGGCCGGTCAGGCGCGCGCGGGAGACCGAGGTGGGAGCGGGGCCCGGGCCCGGGAGGGCCGGGTGGCCGGGTCGGGAGGCGTCGCGGCCGGGCGCTCGGCCAGCGCGGCCAGGGCCAGGTCCACGGCGGCGGCGAGCTGCGGGTCGCGGCCGGTCACGTGGTCGTCCGGGGTCGTCACCACCTCCACGTCCGGCGCCACCCCGCCGTTCTCCACCTCCCAGCCGACGTTGTCGAACCAGGCCGCGTACCGGGGCTGGGTCACCAGGGTGCCGTCCACCAGCCGGTACCGGCTGTCGATGCCGATCACCCCGCCCCAGGTGCGCACCCCGACCACCTGGCCGATGCCCATCCGGCGGAACGCGGCGGTGACGATGTCCCCGTCCGAACCGGAGAACTCGTTCGCCACCGCGACCACCGGGCCGCGCGGCGCGTCCAGCGGGTACGTGGTCGGCTGGCCGTGCCGCACCACGTCCCAGCCGATCACCCGCCGGGCCAGCTTCTCGATCACCAGCTGCGAGGTGTGCCCGCCCCGGTTCTCCCGGACGTCCACGATCAGGCCCTCGCGCGCTGTCTCCCGGCCGAGGTCGCGGTGCAGCTGCGCCCAGCCGCTGGCCACCATGTCCGGCACGTGCAGGTAGCCCAGCCGCCCCTCCGAGCGGTCGGCCACGAACGCCCGCCGGCTGGCCACCCAGTCCTGGTAGCGCAGCTGCTCGTCGTCGTACAGCGGCAGCACCACCACCCGGCGCAGCACCCCGTCCGGGCCGGCCGCCACGGTCAGCTCGGTCGGTTGGCCGGCCGTGCCGACCAGCAGCGGGGCCGGACCGGTCACCGGGTCGACCGGCCGTCCGCCCACGGCGAGCAGTACGTCACCCGCCCGCACGTCCACCCCGGGGGCGGTCAGCGGGCTCACCGCGCGCGGGTCCGACGACTCGCCGGGCAGCACCCGGGCCACCCGCCAGCGGCCGTCCTCGGTGCGCTCCAGGTCGGCGCCGAGCAGCCCCGGCCGGGCGCCGGTGCTTCCGGAACCCGGCGGGGTGACGTAGGCGTGCGAGGTGCCCAGCTCGCCCTGCACCTCCCACAGCAGGTCGACCAGGTCGTCGTGGCTGCCCACCGCCTCCACCAGCGGCCGGTAGCGGGCCAGCTCGCCGGCCCAGTCCACGCCGGCCATGTCGGCCACCCAGAAGTGGTCGCGCATCAGCCGCCCGGCCTCGTCGTACATCTGCCGCCACTCGGCGGTGGGGTCCACGGTGAGCGCGATCCGGCTCAGGTCGATGTCGAACTCGTCCGCGCTGTCGTCACCGGGCTTGTCCGAGCCGGACCGGTCGGTGCGCAGCACCCGGAGCGAGCGGCGGTCCCGCACGGCCAGCCGGGTTCCGTCCCCGCTCACCTCGAACCCGTCCGCCGGGTCGGCGATCCGGTCGTGCCGGCGCCGGGCCAGGTCGTAGCGCTCCAACACCGGGCGCGGCCCCTCGGTGCCCTCGGCCAGCCCGTCCCCGAGCACCCCGGTGGGCGTGGTGCGCAGCCACAGCAGGCAGTCCTTGCCGGCCCGCAGCCGGTAGTACCGCGCCTCCCCGACCGGCAGCGCGACCACCCGCTCGGGCAGCCCCTCGGCGTCCACCACCAGCTTCGGCGGGGCGTCCTTCTCGTCCTTTTCCTCGCCCTTGTCCTCGTCCTGCTCCTCGGTCTTCTCCTCCGCCTTCTCCGAGGGAGGGGTGTCCTCGGAGCCGTCCGCCGGGCGCCCCTCCGGGGACGGGCCGAACGGGGACGGCGTGCGCGCGGCCAGCGGCACCAGGAACGGCCGGCAGCCGTTCGGGAAGGACAGGTCGAACGAGTGCGCGTCGTAGATCGGGTCGAAACTGCGGTAGGACAGGAAGGCCAGGTACTTGCCGTCCGAGGTGAACACCGGCGAGGTGTCCACGAACCGGGTGGGCGTCACCGCGATGGGCACCGGCGGGGTGTCCCCGTCCCACTCCGACGGCCGGGCGATCAGGATCCGGCGCAACCCGGCCTCCACCGGGTCCGACCAGGCCAGCCACTCGTTGTCCGGGGAGAAGGCCAGCCCGGACACCTCACCGTCCGCGCCCCTGGCCAGCTCGCGCAGCTCCCCGTCGGCCACCCGGAACACCAGCAGCCGGCCGTCGTGGCAGGCCAGCGCCACGGTCTGGCCGTCCGGGGCGCAGGCCACCTCGAGCACCCGGCCGATCTCGCCGGCCCCGTACCGCTCCGGCGGCGGGGGCGGCGCGTTGTCCGGGGCGCGCAGCGGGGCGATCTCCAGCGCGTCCTCCCCCTCGGCGTCGCTGATCCACACCGCGCGGTCGGTCCCCAGCGGCCGGGCCAGCCGGGTGCGCACCCCGTCGGTGGCGGCGAGGGTGCGCGCCGGGCCGTCCCGGTGGGTCAGCCGGTGCACGGTGCCCCGCACCCCGACCACGCTCAGCCGCCCGGAGTGGTCCGGAACGGCGGAGACCACGTGCCGGTCCGCGCTGATCTGGTAGCGGGCGCGCGCGGTGCGCGGGCCACCCAGCCGGACGTCCAGCCGGCGGGGCGCGGCGTCCAGCGAGTCCAGCAGGTACAGCTGACCGGCCGACTCGTAGACCACCCGGGTGCCGTCCGTGGTGGCGTGCCGGGCGTAGAACTGGGGCTCCCCCGGGGCGCCGTGGTCGCTGTGCCGGCGCAGGTCAGTGCCGTCCGGGGCGACCGAGTACAGGTTGCCCCAGCCCTCGTGGTCGGCCAGGAACGCGATCCGCCCGCCGACCAGCATCGGCGCCTCGATGTTGCCGTCCAGCTCGGGCAGCAGCCGGACGAACCCGGCCTCCTGGCCGGCCCGCCACCACAGCTTGCCGGCGGTGCCGCCCCGGTAGCGCTTCCACCACGCCGGCTCGCGGGACATGACCGCGCTGAGCAGCACCGCCCCCTGCTCGCCGATGGCCAGGTCGGCCACCGGGCCGAAGGGCAGGCGACGGGCCGGCCCGCCGTCCACCGGCACCGCCCGCGCCCAGGTGCGGCGGCCCGACGGCTGCTCGGCGGCGCTGATCGCGATGACCTCGTCCCGGTCGGTCCAGCCCAGCGTCAACGTCTTGGCATCGCCCCAGTAGGTGAGCCGGGTGGCCAGGCCGCCCTCGGTGTCCGCCACCAGCGCCTCCGGCGCGCCGTCCCGGTAGGACGTCCACGCCACCCGGGACCCGTCCGCGTGCAGCCGGGGATTGCGCACCGGCTCCTGGTCGGCGGACAGCCGGTAGGCCCGCCCTCCGTCCACCGATCCGAGCCAGATGTCGTTCTCCGCGACGAACACCAGGGTCGAGCCGCGCACATGCGGGAATCGCAGGTAGCTGGGCGAGTTCATGGCCAGACGGTAATAGGGCGGCCTCGGCGGCCGGACGGCAGGATGAACCCATGAGGCGCGCTGTGTTGATCGCCACGTCACTGGTCGCTCTCGGGCTGGCCGGCTGCGGGTCGCCGCCGGCCGCCGGGACGCCGTCGCCCCCCTTGCGGGTGAGCACGGTGGCCGACGGGTTGGACCACCCGTGGGACGTCGGCTTCCTGCCCGACGGCCAGCTCCTGGTCACCGAGCGCGGCGGGCGGATCTCGCTGCTCTCCGGCGGCGCGCCGGGCGCTTCGGTGCGGCCGGTGACCGCCGACCTCGCCGACCTGCACGCGCGCGGCGAGGGCGGCCTGATGGGCCTGCTCGTGCACCCCGACTTCGCCAGCAGCCGCCGGTTCACCACCTGCCAGACGCACACCGAGGGCGGCCGCCCGGCCGACATCCGGCTGGTCACCTGGGAGCTGTCCGCCGACGGCGCGACCGCGCGCCGGGTGCGGGACCCGCTGGTCGGCGGGCTGCCGCTGAACCCGTCCGGCCGGCACTCCGGCTGCCGGCCCGCCCTGGCCCCCGACGGGTCGGTGCTGGTCGGCACCGGCGACACCGCGCGCGGTGCGTTCTCCCAGGACCGCACCAACCTGGGCGGGAAGGTGCTGCGCATCGACCTGGCCACCGGCGGCCCGGCGCCCGGCAACCCGTTCGCCGGCTCGGCCAACCCGAACGAGCGGCTGGTGTACAGCTACGGCCACCGCAACGTGCAGGGGATCGCCATCCGGCCCGGCACCGGCGAGGCGTTCAGCACCGAACACGGTCCCACCATCGACGACGAGGTGAACCTGCTGCGCTCCGGCGCGAACTACGGCTGGGACCCGTCCCAGGGCGGCACGGTCGGCGGCTACGACGAGGACGTGCCGATGACCGACCTGCGCCGCTTCCCGGGCGCGGTGCCGGCCCGGTGGAGCTCCGGCCAGGAGACCGAGGCCATCGCCGGCGCGGAGTTCCTCGCCGGCCCCCGGTGGGGCCCGCTTCAGGGGGTTCTCGCGGTGCCCGCGCTGAAGGGTTCGAAACTGCTGCTCATGACGTTGGGACCGGACGGCGTGGTGACCTCGGTGAGCACGCCGTCCCAGCTGAACGGCACCCACGGCCGCCTGCGCTCCGCGCACCTGTCCCCCACCGGCGACCTCTACCTGACCACCGACGACGGCGACAACGACCAGATCCTCCTGGTCACCCCCGGCTGAGCGCGACGCCCGCCGGCTTTCGTCGGCGGTCGAGCCGACTCTGGGTGTGGCTAGCCGGCGGCGGTTTCGCGGGAGCGGTCCGTGCGGTCCCAGCCGGACCAGTCCTGCTTGGCCCCAGGATCCCCGGAGGACCGCGGGCCGGGCTCGGGCGGCTCGGCGTCCCTGTCCTCGTCCTCGTCGAACTCGGACCAGTCGAACTCGTCGCCCTCGTCGTCCCGCTCGGTCGACGCCGCCGGTGGCGGCTTGGCCGACGGTGGCGGCGGGGGTGGCGGTGCGGCCGGGGGCCGTGGCGGCTTGGGGGCGGGCGGCTTGGGGGCGGGCGGCTTGGGGGCGGGCGGCGGCGGGCGGCGGTCCTCGCGGCCGGAGTCCCGGGACGGGCCGATGGACCGGGCCTCCGCACTGAAGAACTCGTCGTCCGGGTCCTCCAGGTCGGCGACGCTTTCACTCTCGGATAAGCGCGGCGGCGGCTGGTACCGGTTGGTCGGCTGGATGCCCTGCACCGGGCGCAGCGAGGACGGCGGCGGGTCGCCCGGCAGATGCGGCAGCCACCGTTCCGCGCCCTCGTCCGCGCCGGTGGCCGGCGCCCACAGGTCGGAGGAGTTGAAGGTGGCCGAGTCCGGTCCGCCGAACGGGTTGGCCAGCGGCGGGTGGTACCCCCCGCTGTTGCTCACCGACTCGCGGGGACGCTCCGGCGGTGGCCGGCGTTTCGCGGAATCGGGGGTGACCGTCCCGGTCGGCTCGGCCGCCGCCTTCGGCCCGACCGTCCTCGGTGGCATCCGCTGCTCCCGCTCCGGCGCTCCCGGCCGGCCGGGTCCCCGGCCCCGCGGCCCGCTCGGCGGGAGCGACGGCCGACGCGCGTCGCCGGCCGGCGGGAGCGGCCCACCAGGGTCGGCGGTGGGCGGCATAGGAGGCCGGCCGGGCTGGGCCGACGAACCGTGGGGACCACCCGACGGAGCCGGAGGAACCGGCGGACGGCCCGGTTGAGCCGGGGGCCGGACCGCTTCGCCGCCCGGGCGGGAGCCCGTTTCCACCGGGTCGGGCGTCGGCCTGACCGGCGGACCGGTGGGACGCCCCGCGTCGGGCCCGGACGGCGAACCCTGGCCCCGACCGGCAACGCCAGCGGGTCCAGCTCCGGCGGCACCGGCCGGAGCAGTGCCTCCCGCACCGCGGGCCGGCCCGGCGGCGAGAGGCCCGGAGGGCGATCCCGTGCCGCCACGGCCGGAGGGCGTGCTCGGCGGGTTGGCGGGCCGGGCGGCGGCGCCGGGCCGAGGGTCGCCGCCCCGGGACGGAGCCTCCGGACCACGAGCCGGCGGCGGCCCACCGGGCGGCACCGGCTGGCCCGAGCCGGGCGGCACCGCGCGGGTGGGCGCATCGACCACTCCGCGAGCGTCCGGTGCGGGCGAAGCGGCCTTGCGTTCGCTCCGGTCGCCCGGCTTCCCGCGCTCGCCCGCCGCCGGGGCCTTCCCCGGCTTCGCCGCCGAAAGGTCGAGCTTGGACGTCATCGGATCAACAGCCGGCTTCGCCGCCGACAAGTCCATCTTCGACGTCGCCGGATCAACGACCGGCTTCGCAGCCGACAAGTCCAACTTCGACGTCATCGGATCAACAGCCGGCTTCGCCGCCGACAAGTCCATCTTCGACGTCGCCGGATCAACAGCCGGCTTCGCAGCCGACAAGTCCAACTTCGACGTCGCCGGATCAACAGCCGGCTTCGCCGCCGACAAGTCCATCTTCGACGTCGCCGGATCAACAGCCGGCTTCGCAGCCGACAAGTCCATCTTCGACGTCATCGGATCAACGACCGGCTTCGCAGCCGACAGATCCAACTTCGACGTCACCGGATCGGCCGGCGCCGGCTCGGCCGGTATCCCGGCCTTTCGCCTGGCCGAGCGGGAGGACTTGGCGGACCGCCGGCCGCGCTTGGCCTCGGCGCGGGTCGGCTCGGCGTCGGCGCCCGCCGAGGCCGGCTCCGGCGGACCCTCGTCGGTGACCACGGGGACCACCTCGGTGGGGGCGTCGTCCGGATCCTCCTCGACCGCGTCCTCGAGCATGTCCCGCCGGCGCCGGGCGCTGCGTTCCACGGCGGCGGCGACCACCACGGAGAGCATCAGCCCGAACAGCAGGGTGGCGGC
Source organism: Actinospineispora eucalypti (assembly GCF_039543365.1). Taxonomy (NCBI): domain Bacteria; kingdom Bacillati; phylum Actinomycetota; class Actinomycetes; order Pseudonocardiales; family Pseudonocardiaceae; genus Actinospineispora; species Actinospineispora eucalypti. Next base: position 387,013 of record NZ_BAABJP010000007.1, on the reverse strand, counting down.
GAACACCTTCCAGCCCGTGGTGCGCACGGGCGGCCCGACCACCGGCTTGGCCGGGGTGTCCAGCCGCATCCGCGAGCCGGCCGGCACCGACCGTTCGAGCTGGTGCTCGTCCAGCTTCTTGGTCAGATCTCCGCCGACCCGGTTGACGTCCTGCAGCGCCTTGTCGGCGGAGTCGGCGTCCGCCCGCACGGTGATCATGGAAGACCCGGGGCGGGCGGTCACGGTGAGCGGCGGGTGCACGTTCCGGGCGCGCCCGGCGCCGGAGGGTTGGACCTCCTCGGCCAGCTGGGCCGCCATCGTGGCCGCGTTCGCGTACCCGCCGTTGGCCGGGCCGTTCACCTGATGGGAGGCGGTCGCCGTGTAAACGGCCGGCATTTGGGTATAAGCGAGCCAGGAGACGCCGACGGAAAGCAGCGCCAGCGGGAGGAGGACATACCACCGCCGAGCCGCCATTCCGAACGCGGCGAACACGCCCACCCGCCACACCTCATTTCGGGTCGACTACAGACGCAGAGAGTACCCGTTTGAACACACCCGGTAGCTCGAGGGCTCGAGCAATCCTTCAGCCTGCCGAAAGACCGTAGGGGCTCTCCGTGCTGGACACGCTAAGCGGGGCCAGCCCGAGTACCAAACGGGTGACATGGAACGCCTCCGCATATCGCGCGCGGCACTGTACCCCACGCAGCCTGGCCAACCCGGCCAGAGACTCGGCGTCGAAGGTGGGGCGGTCCCGCTGCGAGCCGTAGTGCTCGAGCATCTTGTCCACCTTCTCCCGCAGCACCGGTTCGGCCAGCGGCGAGTAGAGCCGGGGTTGATGCAGGTCACCCTCGTGCTGGGCGATCTCGTAGCCGAGCACCAGGTGGTCCGGGAAGGCCACCGGAACCAGCTGGGCGACCACCCGCCGGTCCGCGTGGCCGTCGCGCTCCGAGGGCGCCAGGATGAGGCCCGGCTCGGCGCGCACCCGCAGGTCCTCGAGCACCCGCTTGACCCGTTCCCAGCGCGGGGTGAGCTGGCCCTGGGGCAGGTCCAGGACGCTCACCCGCAGCCGGGCGCCGGGGCAGAAAGCGGCCAGCGCGGCGCGTTCCTCCTCCTCGCGCAGGCTCCCGCCGCCGGTGAAGACCACCGCGTCGATCATCGTCCCGGGATGGGCCCGGCACAGTTCGAGCAGCGTGCCGCCGCAGCCGACGACGATGTCGTCGCAGTGGGCACCGATCAGCGCCACACCGTCCAGCCGCTCGGGAAGCAGGGTCAGCACGTCGGGAACAGTAACTCACTCCGTCGGGGGATGTTCCTCACCCATCCGCGAAAGTCCGAACCACGCCAGGTTCACCAGATGGGCGGTCACCTCGTCGCGTCCGGGCCGCCGCTCCTCCAGCCACCACTGACCCACCTGGGCGACCATCCCGACCAGAGCCTGGCTGTAGAGCGGGGCGGTGGCCGGGTCCATGCCGTGGCGGGCCAGCTCCCGCGCGAGCACGTGCTCCACCTGCCCGGCGATGTCCCCGAGCAGGCTGGAGAACATCCCGGAACCACCGGTCGGCGGGGTGTCCCGGACCAACACCCGGAAGCCGCTGGTGTGCTCGTCCACGTAGCCGAGGAAGGCCGAGGCGGCGCGCCGCAGCAACTCTCGGGGGTGGCTGCCCGGCGGAGCCGGCACCGAGCGGGCGCCCAGTTCGGCGCCCTCGGGAGATACCGGCGGGTCGGCGAGGGCGGTGGCGAACCGGTCCAGCAGCCGCCGGGTCTCCCGGTCGACCACCACGGCGTACAGGCCTTCCTTGCCGCCGAAGTGCTCGTACACCACCGGCTTGCTCACCCCGCCGCGCTGCGCCACCTCCTCCACCGAGGAGGCCGCGAAGCCACGCTCCGCGAACAGCTCGCGGGCCACCTCGATGAGCTGTTCGCGGCGCTCGCCGCCGGTCATCCGGACCCGCGCGCCCGAGCCGGACGCCCCGGCGCGCGTGCCCGGCATCAGCTCTGGCTACTTGGTGCTCAGCTTGGCCAGCCGGGCCGGGGTCGGCCAGCGCACGTCCCGCGCCCAGCCGAACTTCTCGAACATCCAGATCAGCCGGGCGGAGATGTCGATCTGGCCGGGCAGCACGCCGTGCCGGGCGCAGGTCGGGTCCGCGTGGTGCAGGTTGTGCCAGGACTCACCCATGCTCAGGATGGCCAGCGGCCAGAAGTTGCGGGACCGGTCGCGGGACGCGAACGGCCGCTTGCCCACCATGTGGCAGATCGAGTTGATCGACCAGGTGACGTGGTGCAGGATGCCCATCCGGACCAGGCCGCCCCAGAAGAACCCGGTCGCCGCGCCCCACCAGGACCAGGTGACCAGCCCGCCGATGAGCGCCGGGAGCACCAGGCTGGCCACCACGAACCAGGTGAAGTTCTTGCTCACCCGCATGATCGCCCGGTCGGCGAGCAGGTCCGGGACGAACCGGCGCTCGTTGGTCTCCGCGCGATCGAACAACCAGCCGAAGTGGGCGTGGATGAAGCCCTTGACCACGGCGGCCGGCGAGGTGCCGAACAGCCACGGCGAGTGCGGGTCACCCTCCTTGTCGGAGAAGGCGTGGTGGCGCCGGTGGTCGGCCACCCAGCGGATGACCGAGCCCTGCACGGCCAGCGAGCCGGCGATGCCGAGCACCACCCGCAACCAGGTCCGCGCCTTGAACGACTTGTGGGTGAAGTGCCGGTGGTAGCCGACCGTCACGCCCAGGCAGCCGATCACGTAGAACGCGACCATCATGGCCAGGTCGTGCCAGTAGACGATGCCCCAGGCCCAGGCCATCGGAATGGCGGCGAAGAACGCGAGCATCGGGACGATGACGAATATGTAGATCAAGACGTGTTGCCAGGTCGGTCGCTTGCCTTCGACGATCGGCATGGGGCCTGCGACGGCCTCGGCGGTGCTGGCCATGGAAGAGGGTCACCTCGGAGAGTCGGTGCGGTCGGATTCGCGGTCGCATCCGGCTACGTCTGGCGTAACCTACGCCAGCGTAAGTTAGGTGAGCCTGCGCCGTAACCCCGGGGCAACGATTCACGGCGTGTCTTTGCCCACCGGTGTGTCGGCCCCATCCCCTCGCCGCTCCCCATTTGAGCAGTGAGAAGATGGAGCCGACCGACACACCCGATCCGCCGTGGTGTAACTGGCAGCACATCGGATTTTGGTTCCGATAGACCAGGTTCGAATCCTGGCGGCGGAGCGCTACCTGCGTGGCCTGGTAAGGAACAGTACCTCGGTGCAGATCGGCTCGAAGCCGCTGGCCAACAGGGTGCGCAGCACCCGGCTGTCGTGCAGCGGGGCCGAGCCGAACAGCATGCTCCGGTCCGGCACGCAGACCTTCGCGGCGGAGAGCAGCTCGCGGCCCACCCGGCCGCCACCGCCCTGGTCCACCCGGATGTGCACGTCCCACCGGCCGCCGGGACCGTGCGCGAGGGCAAAGCGGCCGGCGGAGCCGGTGCCCTGGTAGCTGAAGCAACTCACGTTGTCCCGGTAGGCCGCCCAGCCCGGTTCGGGCTCGCCACCCTCCTCGACCTTGCCGTGCAGGTAACCCGACCGGTGCGAGGCCGAGGTCAGCAGGCTGGAGTAGGTCGGCGGGTTGCCCAGCCGCTCGGCCAGCTTCTGGACGAAGCCGAAGATCCCGCCGGTCACGTTGGCCGGGTTCCCCGACGGGGTGATGCTCAGGTTCTCGTCCACCCAGTCCTGGGGTACGTCGGCCGCCACTTCCACGTGGCCGGCGAAGAACGCGACCATGTCGCACGGCCCGCTCATCGGCCCGACCACCACTGCCCGGCCGTCGGCCGCGGGGAACGACCCGTGCGCGGCGGAGTGCACGGTATCGGAGAGTGGATGCTGCACGCTGACGGTCATATGGATAAGCCCCCTTGATCGCTTTACAGGGCGGCACGCCGGCGCCGCCCCGAGCTACCCCCCGGTAGCGATTCAGAACCTGTGAAATATATCACAGTGCAGTAAGTTAGGGGACGGTTACCAGCCGCGATTGCCGGCCTTGCGCCGCAGCTTGGGCGGCCGGCGTTCCAGCGTGTCCTCCGGTGAGGCGGTCCGTTGGGTGGGGATCAGGCGGGGCCAGGTCGGCGCGCGCAGGGAGTCGGTGCGCCGGGCGCGGGGGCGCACCGGCGGAACCGGGAAGGACGGCGTTCTGGGTCCGGCCCGGCGGCGGCTCATGCCGCGCAGCGCGGCGGCCGCGACGATCACCGCGAGCCCGAACAGCATCAGCGTGACCGGCAGGTCGAAACCGCCCACCGAGACCAGCCGGGCGGCCGGCGCGGTGGTCGGCGGGAACAGCGAGTAGTCCACGATGCCGGTGCTCTCCAGGTACGTCATGTGCCGGGCGATGAACCCGCTGGCCTGGATGGCGAACTTGCGGACCACCTCGTTCTGGGTGCCCGAACGCACCCCCTCGACCAGCGGCATCACCTCACCGTGGGCCGAGCGGACGATGTTCACGAAGGTCTTGTCGTAGGCCCCCGTCGGCGCGTCGGTGATCTGCCCCATCCACACCTTCTGCTGGTCGGACGGCTGGCTGGGCAGCACCACGCCAAGCTTCGCGGACGCCTCCCGCAGCGCGGCGTCCAGCTGCGCGTGCTCGACGCCCAGCTTGCGCCCGACCTCGCGGACCGCGGGGCTGGTGGCGCGCTGCGCGGCCTGCTCCCCCATCGGCCCCTCCCACAGGTTGGCCTGCCGGACCTTGATCAGCATGTCCCGGTCGGAGGAGTTCAGCGGACCCCACTGGGTGCTCTGGGTTCCCCCGCCGAACAGCGAGGAGAACGACTGCGGCGCGGACGGCGAGCGCCCGGCCAACACGATCGACACCAGGATCGCCACCACCGCGCTGCCGAGCACCGCCCAGCGCACGAAGCGGGCGGCGCCGTTCTCGGAATGCACTTCAGGTTCCCTTCTCAGACCATCTCGAACTGCTCGGTATGGATCCGAGCCCGGTCGATACGCAGCTCCTCCAGCGCGGTGACCACGTCGGTCACCATGGCCGGCGGGCCGCAGACGAAGTACTCGAGCTTGCGGCGGGCGCCCCGGGAGGGCAGCACGTCGCGCAGCAGCGCGCCGTCGATCCGGCCGGTGCGCCCGGGCCACTCCTCCGGCGGGTGGCTCAGCGTCTCCACCAGGGTCAGCCGCAGCTGCTGGCCGATCAGGCGCAACTCGTCGCGGAAGAGCAGCTCGTCCACCGTGCTGGCGCCGGAGACCAGCAGCACCTCGCGGGTGTCCCCCCGCAGCGCCAGCGCCCGCAGCATGCTGATCATCGGCGTGATGCCGACCCCGGCGGCGACCAGCACCAGGCCGGCCCGCTTCTCCCGCCCTTCCCAGGTGAACGACCCGTACGGGCCGTCCACCCAGACCGGGTCACCCGGCCTGAGCTTGGCCAACCCGCCGGTGAAGTCACCCACGTTGCGCACGGTGAACTCCACCGACTCCGTGCCGGCCGGAGCGGACGCGATGGTGAACGGGTGCTCCTCCGCGCCGACCCACCGCCCCACCCGCAGCCACGCGAACTGGCCGGGCGCGTAGGGCATGGACGAGGTGTCGAACCCGTGCCGGGGGCGGCGCGGCCGGATCACCAGGGTGTTCACGTCACCGGTCTCGGCCCGCACCTCGTGCACCTCGTAGGCGCGGTGGGCGTCGAAGCTGGGCCGCCACACCCAGCGGTGGCTGAGTACGCCGAGCACCAGCGCGGCCAGCAGGCCGAAGGTGATGCGCAGCGGCGGGTCGTTGACCAGGTGCCGCAGCCACCACACGTGCAGCCCGGTGAGCACCACCACCGAGCCGCCCAGTGCCAGGTGCACCCACCGCCACAGCGCGTACCGGTGCCGCACCCGGTGCCGCAGCACGGCCAGCCCGGTCAGGGCGACCAGGCCGACCGTGGCGCCGATGCCGGCCCGCGATGGCATGGACCACTGCCGGGGGTCGAACAGGGTGACCGCACTGGGGGCCGACGCCAGCACCAGCACCACGTGCAGTACCACCATCAGCAGCAACAGCAGGCCCAGCAGCCGGTGCACGCCGAGCACCGCCTCGATGCCGAGCGCGCGGGTCAGCGAGCGCAGCCGGGAGGGGGTGATCACCGCGCAGACCAGCAGCCCGGTGGCGAGCACCCCGCTCTGCACGGCCAGTTGGTTCAGCAGCGGGTTGTCACTGCCGTTGACCAGGCTGAGCAGCGTCGGGGCAACCATGACCGCCAGGAACGCGACAGCCCAGCACAGACGAGCCTTGCCGGGGAGCATGCGGCGACCATAGGGCGGCCCGCGCGGCGGCAAACCCGGCCTGAGAGGCCGAACGGTGAACTGTCGACCTCGAGCACATGCCGCGCGCCGAGCACCCGCCGACTGCGCCGATCGTCGGCCGGGCACTGCTCCGTCCGGCGCGCTCTCCGCTCAGGTTCGCCTCTCCGCCGGCCGTCGCCGGACCGACGCCACCGCCCGGCGCCGACGTCCACCGCTCACCGACCGATCACCGACGCCCGGCGCCGACGGGGAACCACACCGCCGCCCGCCGCGGGCGCCCACCCGCCTCGCCTGCGCACCCGCCTCGCCTGCGCACCCGCCTCGCCTGCGCACCCGCCTCGCCTGCTCAGCCGGCGAGTGCCCGCACCCGCCTCGCCACCTCGTCGGCGCCCAGCGCGCCAGCCACCGCGTGCAGGTCGGGACTCCGGGGGGAGCCGGTGAGCGCCACCCGGAGCACGTTCGCGGCGTCCCGCAGCATGCCCGGGTAGGCGTCCGGATCCTTCTTGTAGGCCTTCGGGTTGGGCGCGAAACCGTGCCGGGCGGCCAGCTCGCGGATCTGGTTGAACCAGGTCGGCTGGTCGTCCGACCAGGAGTAGTTGTCCGCGAAGTCGGCGGCCATCTTGCGCACCAGCGCCACGTCCAGACCGCCCAGCCGCTCGTCGGCCGGGTCGGTCACCGGGGTGAACAGCGCGCCGAAGAAGAACCCGTACAGCTGCCGGAAGTCCGACCAGCGCACCAGGTCCTTGCGCGGGTTCTCCACCCCCACCCGCTCGACGTCCACCGCCCGCTCGGCCAGCTCGCGCTCGCTGGCCAGCACCTCGACCAGCTCCGGGTCCCGTTGCCGGGCCCACTCGGACACCGCGTCCAGCACGGTCGGCCCGTCCAGGGTGGCGATGTGGTCGGCGCTGATGTCGGCCAGCTTGACCATGTCGACCAGCGGCCCGGCCACCCCGAACTCGGCCAGCCGGATCGGCTCGGCCAGCGCCTGCTCCAGCGGCAGCTCGGCCAGCCGGCCGTTGGCCAGCCCGCGCAGGTAGTACAGCACCGCGGCGGCCGGGTAGCCCGCGTCCAGGTAGAAGTCCACCGAGGCCTCGGGGTCCTTCCGCTTGGACAGCTTCCGCTTCACCCCGCCCGGCTCGGTCTTCATCAGCGGCGCGATGTGCGCGTAGCGCGGCGGCGGGAAGCCCAGGGCCTCGAACAGCTGCAGGTGCAGCGGCACCGAGGAGATCCACTCCTCGCCCCGCAGCACCAGGTTGACCCCCATCAGGTGCTCGTCCACCGCGTGCGCGAAATGGTAGGTGGGCAGCCGGGGGCTCTGCGCGGAGCTCTTCAGGATCACCACGTCGTTGCGGTTCGCCTCGTGCTCCAGGTGGCCCCGGATCGCGTCGTCGAAGCCGACCCGGCCCTCCACGCCCGGCGAGCGGAACCGGACCACGTACTCCTCGCCGGCCTCCAGCTTCGCGGCGACCTCCGCCGGGTCGGCGTCCCGCCAGCGCGCCCAGCTGCCGTAGTAGCCGGTGGGCAGCTTGGTGGCCCGCTGGCGGCGGGTGATCTCCTCCAGCTCCTCGCGGGTGCAGAAGCACGGGTAGGCCCGGCCCTGGCGCATCAGCTCGCGCACGTAGCTGAGGTAGATCCGCTCGCGGGCGGACTGCAGGTACGGGCCGTACGGGTCGTCCCCGCCCTCGTCGGGCCCGATGCCGAAGTAGGCGAAGGCCCGATCGAACTGTTCCGCCGCATCGGCGACCAACCGCGCCTGGTCGGTGTCCTCCACCCGCACGAAGTAGACGCCGCCGGAGCCGTGCGCCACCTCCTTCGCCACCATCGCGGTGTAGACGCCGCCGATGTGCACGAAGCCGGTCGGGCTGGGCGCGAACCGGGTCACGTAGGCGCCTTCGGGCAGCTCCCGGGGCGGGTAGTGCTCCTCCCAGTGGGACGGCTCCGGCAGATCGGCCGGAAAGAGGCTGTCGACGACGCTGCGCTCGAGCATGGGTTGCGTGATCTCCACTGGGCGTTCCGGATGGTGCACGGGCCACCGAGGCGCGGCCGCCGGGCGGGGCGCGCCAAACCTGTTCCGTGCCGGTTGTCGACGATACCGGGTGGCCGGCGCGCCTCTCCCCCGCCCGACGGCCGCCATCCCCCGATTCGTGATCATCAGGACATGAGGGCCGGTTTGGGCGCGCCGGAGCGGCCCTGATGCCCTGATGATCATGGAATGTGCCGGTTGGGGTGCGGTGCCGGTTCAGGGCGGCTTGGACGGCGCGGCTGGGTGGTCTGCCGTGGCTTGGCTGCGGCCCGTTGCGTTTGCCCTCGGTGCTGGTGGCCTTGGCGCCGGCCGCCTCGGTGCTGGCGGCCTCGGGCCTGGTGCCGGTGGCCCTGGTGCCGGTGGCCCTGGTGCCGGTGGCCCTGGTGCCGGTGGCCTCGGGCCTGGTGGCCCTGGTGCTGGTGGCCTTGGCGCTGGCGACCCTGGTGCTGGCGGCCTCGGGCCTGGCAGCCCTGGCGCCGGTGGCCTTGGGCCTGATCACAGGCCGTGACTGGGTTCAGCGAGAGGTTGATCGCCATCTCTGGCGGTTCAGCCGCGAAAATCGACGCTGAACCGCCAGAATCGACGATCACGCCCGAGGCGCGACGAACGGGAGCCGGGTTGGTGCCGGCCAGTCGTTACCCCGTGTAGCCGAACGCGACGCGGCGGCACAAAAGCCGCGGCAGACCGCCCAGCCGCGCCGTCCAAGCCGCTTTGCAACCAGCACCGCACCCAACCGGACCGATCTGGGAGATCAGCATGACATCAGGGCCGCCTCATCCGCCCTGAACCGACCGTCATGCCATGGTGATCATGAAACCGGCGGGCTGCGACTACCCGCGCAGGATGAGGGCGCTGCTGGTGGCGTGCGCGTACTGCCGGCCGGCCGTGTCGCGCAGCTCGGCCTGGGCCAGCGCGGTCCGCCCGCCCAGGTGGAGCACGGTGCCGGTGCAGCGCATCGGGCCGGTGTCCAGGGTGATCCGGCCGAGGAACTTGGTGGTCAGGTCCAGGCTGGTGTAGCCGACGCCGGCGGGCAGCATCGAGTGGACCGCGCAACCCGCCGCCGAGTCGAGCACGGTGGCGTAGATGCCCCCGTGCACTCCGCCGAGCGCGTTGTAGTGGAACTCCGCCGGGGTGAACTCGAAGACCACCCGGCCGGCGTCCGCCTCGACCAGGCGCAGGCCGATGGTCTCGACCAGCGGCGGGCCCGGGATGGTGCCGTCGATCCAGCCGCGCAGCACGGTGAGGCCGTCCCGGCCGACCAGTTCGGCGGCCACGGCGTGCGGGTCCTGCCAGTGGTGGGTGCGCTCGCGGGCGGTCAACTGCTCGGTCACCTGGCCGAGGGTGCACGAGCTGGGTCCTCAATGGCAACTGAACTCGGTATGATGTCGGTCATGCACTTTCGCGAACTGGAAAGCGGCGTGTGCTCCATCGCGCGCACCATGTCGGTGATCGGGCAGCCCTGGACGATCCTGGTGCTGCGCGACCTGTTCAACGGCATGCGCCGGTTCGACGACCTGGTCGATCACCTCGGCATCGCGCGCAACGTGCTCACCCGACGGCTGGCCGCACTGGTGGACGCCGGCATCGTGGAGAAGCGCAGCTACCGGGAGCCGGGCCAGCGCGCCCGCCAGGAGTACCGCCTCACCCCGGCCGGCTGGGACCTGCGCCCGGTGCTGGTCGCGCTCATGGACTACGGCGACACGCACCTGGCCGGCCCCGAGGGCGCCCCGGTGCGGCTGACCCACGCCGACTGCGGCGGCGCGGTCCGGGTCGCGCTGACCTGCGAGAACGGCCACGCGCTGGAGCCGGAGGACCGCCTCCGCCCGCGCCCCGGCCCCGGCGCCCAGGCGAAGAGCGCCTGATCGGGCACCCCGCGCCCTCGGGTGCGGTTGAGGTGCGGTGCGCCGGTACGACGGACGGCCCGGACGGGCACGGCTCGGGCCTGCTGGCGACCTCGGCACGGCCCGTTTCGGCTCGCCTGCCACGGACAGTTACGAACGTGCCGTCGTGAGGCTGAGTTCGCCGCCTTCCGTTCGTCGCGCCAGGGATCAACATATCGCCACGCCCGGTCACAGTCAGTGACCAAAGCCCGCGAACGAACCCAACGCAACCGGCCGTGCCCGAGCGGCACACAACGCAAACCCCGCCGTCCAAGCCGTCCTTCGAACCGGCACCGCACCTCAACCGCACCCGAGAACCTGATCAGGGGCCGATCAGGGCGGGGAACGGGGCCACGGTGAGCATCTCGTCCAGCGTGGCCAGGGTGAACACCCGGCCGTCGGTGTCCCGGACCACCGGGCCGAGGGTGTCGTTCACCCGCGCCCAGCCCATCCCGCCGAGCACCGCGATCAGCGGCACTCCGCCGAGGCGCACCGACTCGTCGCGCAGCCGCTCGAAGCGCAGCGCCTTGTCCCGCGCGGTACCGCCGTTGTTGGTGGCCTTGCACTCCAGCATCGCGCGCAGCGCGCCAGCGCCGTCGTAGACCACGAAGTCCGGCGCCGGGGTCACCTGCACCTCGAACCGGTCCGCGATCTCGCCCTGGTTGTGTGCCCCGGTGCGGATGAAGCTGATCCCGTGCTCCGCGAACAGCGCCTCCACCGCGTCCTCGATCAGGTTCCCGCGCCGGCTGGACGTGGCGTCCAACAGCTGCCGGAACGACCCGCCGTAGTGCCGCTGGTGCAGGAACAGCGCGAACGGCACCCCTCCGTCGGCGAACTTGCGCACCGAGGCCCAGCCGTCGGCGGTGTCCGGCTTGTCCTGCTTGCTGCGCAGCTCCCCGGCCGGCTCGCCGAACAGGGTGCCGTCCATGATCCGGGTCAGCGTGCGCGCCACCACCTGCACCTGCCCGGCGGAGGCCGGAATCCCGCGCCGCTCCATCGAGTCGACCTTGCTGGCGGACACCGGCGGCAGGCCCAGCGGGCCGCCGACCAGCGCACTGGCGTGCCCGAACTCCTCCTTGGTCAGCCCGGCGATGGTGCGGAACACCAGCAGCGTGCGCGGGTCCATGGTGAGCACGGCGGCCAGCTCGTCCTCGCCGACCGAGGCGAACCCCTCGGTGGCCGCGTGCGCGGCGTCGTAGACCAGCTGGAAGTAGTCCGGCTCGTAGAACGGCGCCGGGTGGATGTAGGCGAAGTCCGGGGCCAGCGCCGGCACGTACACCGCCCGGGCCACCTCGGCGAAGATCCGGCTGTGCTCGACGGTTCCGTGCCGCTGCGGCACCAGCCGGAGACCGGCCACCCGGCGGTCCCAGCTGCTCGCCGCGACGATCTCCTCGACGGTGTCCTCCGGCGTGTGGGCCATCCGCGTCAGCCCACGTGCTGGAGCGAACCCGGCACGTCGTCCGGGTCGTCCTCGGCGATCCGCCGGTGCGCCTCGGCGACGAACCGGTCGTGGATCTCGATGCCGGCCGCCCGCCGCCCCAGCCGCCGGGCCACCACCACGGTGGTCCCGCCGCCGGCGAACGGGTCGATCACCACGCCGTCCTTGGGCGAGCCGACCCGCACGAAGAACTCGGCCAGGCCCTCCGGCATGGCCGCCGTGTGCGCCACGCCCCGGTGCTGGTTGTAGGTCTGCGGCACGCTCACCACGTTGCCCGGGTCGGCCCCGCCGTGCAGGTAGGTCTTGGTCCGGTCCCGGCCGAAGCCGGCCTCGGTGTTGCGCCGGCCCAGCCGGTCGGACTTGCGGCGGGCGATCTCCGCCGCGTCGGCCCGGTACGGCACCCGGACCGCGTTCAGGTCGAAGTACGGCTTGCCGCCCTTGGCGAAGTGGTAGACGTACTCGAAGCTGTCCTTGGTGCGCGGGCCGAACCGGCCGGGCACGGCGTTCGGCTTGGCCCAGATGTAGGTCTCGATCCACCGCCAGCCGGACTCCTGCATGGCCAGGACCAGCTGGTACACGTACGGGTGGCGCTGCCCCTTGAGCGGGCCCCGGTTGGCCACCCGGTTCTTGATGTTCAGGAACAGGCTGCCGGTTTCGGTGGTGGCCGCCCGCATGGCGTCGGCGAACGGCATGAACCAGGACACGTAGCGGTCCGGGTGGATGCGGCTGTAGGCGCGCGCATCGGCGTAGGGCGGGCTGGTGAAGAACAGGTCCACCGACTCGGCCGGCAACCGGGGCAACCAGTCCGCCGCGTCCCCGCACACCACGCCTTCGGCGAACAGGCGCGGCAGGACGTCATCGGCGGGGAGCGGGGGCACTCCGGGATGTTAGCGGGCGCCCATGACGCTCTGCGCGAACCGGCTCGCCCCGGCGGGCCCCGGAGTGCTGGACTCGCCGGATGAAGCTTCTTTTCGTGCACGGGGCGTGCGTGGTGGACGGGGAATGGTGGTGGCACCGGATGGTCGGGCCGCTGGCGCGGGCCGGGCTGGCCACGGCGGCGGTGGAGCTGCCCAGCTGCGGGCCCAGGGACGGCGACGGGCCGCTGGGCGACCTGGCGGACGACATCGAGGCGGTGCGGGTAGCGGCGGCCGGCGACGAGCCGGTGCTGCTGGTGAGCAGCTCCTACGGCGGCATGGTGATCACCGGCGCGGCGGCCGGGCTGGGCAACGTGCGGCACCTGGTCTACCTCAGCTCGATGCCGCCGGACGCCGACCAGCCGGTGACCGCGCTGGCCGACCCGGCCGGGCCGTCCTGGCTGGAGCCGGAGCCGGGCGGCACGGCCGTGCGGCTGCGCGCCGACCTGACCGACGAGGACTTCCGCGCGCACTTCCTGGCCGACTGCGACCCGGCCGCCGTGCGCGGCGCACTGGACCGGATCGGCCGGCAGTCCGCCGCCGCGCTGACCCAGCCGCCCGGCGCGGCCGCCTGGCGGGAGCTGCCCAGCACCGCCGTGATCTGCACCGAGGACCGGGCCACCCCGCCGGACCGGCAGCGCCTCTGGGCCGCCCGCGCCGGCCGGGTGCTCGAGCTGGCCGCCGGCCACCACCCGTTCCTGTCCCGGCCGGACGAGCTGGCCCGACTCATCGCCGGAGTCATCTAGCGCGGAACGCGCTGGCCCGAGCGGGCGCCCAGTTCGGCGCACGCGGAAGTTGCCGGAGCGCACAGCCCGGCGGCCAGATCAGGGCCGCGAACCCGGTCCCTTTACGCTACTTCCGGGCCACGACGCGCCACGTGATGGCTGAGGCTTGACAAAACTGCAGCACCGTATCGGGCTACTGAACGTAACCGTCCGCAGCGACCGGGCCGGGAGAGGGGGAAACCGGGGTCACGGGAAAGTGGCCGGCCGGTCCGGCCCTACCATGCTCCGGTCCAGCGGACGTGGCACGAGCAAGCGACGAGGCGGGGGGAACCGCGATGCTGGAAGGTAGCAGGAACGGCACAAACGGGCGGGCGGGTGACACTGGTGACTACTCGGGACACGCGTTGACGTCCGGAACGGGCGCCCTGGACGCCCCCAACCCGGCCGCCGTTGTGGTGCTCGCCGCCGGCGAAGGGCGCCGCATGCACTCCGCCAAGCCCAAGGTGCTGCACGAGATCGCCGGCCGGGCGCTGCTCGGCCACGCCGTGCACGCCGCCGCCGCACTGGCCCCGGAGTACCTGGTCGTGGTGGCCGGCCACGGCCGTGACCAGGTGCGGGAGTACCTGGCCGGGCTGGCCGGCGAGCTGAGCCGCTCCGCGCTGCTGGCCATCCAGGAGGAGCAGAACGGCACCGGGCACGCGGTGGACTGCGCCCTCGAGTCGCTGCCCGCACTGAGCGGGCCGGTCATGGTCACCTACGGGGACGTGCCGCTGCTGGACGCCGCCACGCTGCGCGGGCTGCTCACCGAGCACGCGGCCGCCGGCAACGCGGTCACCGTGCTCACCGCCGAGCTGGAGGACCCGACCGGCTACGGCCGGGTGCTGCGCGACGGGGATGCGGGACCAGGCGGACCGGTCACGGCGATCGTGGAGCACCGCGACGCCACCCCGGAACAGTTACTGATCAACGAGATCAACTCCGGCGTCTACGTCTTCGAGGCCGACGTACTGCGCGACGGCCTGGCCACGCTCGCCGCGTCCGCGCAGGTCAACGCCCAGGGCGAGCAGTACCTGACCGACGTGCTCGGGTTCGCCCACGCGGCCGGGCGGCGGGTCGGCGCGCTGCGCTGCACCGACCGCTGGCAGGTGTGCGGGGTGAACGACCGGGTGCAGCTGGCCGAGATGCGCGCCGAGCTGAACCGGCGGCTGCTGCAGGGCTGGATGCGCGCCGGGGTGACGGTGGTCGACCCGGCCACCACCTGGGTGGACGTGCGGGTGCGGCTGGAGCGGGACGTCACGCTGCTGCCCGGCACGCAGCTGCACGGCACCACCACGGTGGCCGAGGGCGCCCAGATCGGCCCGGACAGCACGCTCACCGACTGCTGGATCGGCGCCGGCGCACAGGTCACCCGCACCCACGGTTCCGGCGCGGAGATCGGCCCCGAGGCCAGCGTCGGCCCGTTCGCCTACCTGCGTCCCGGCGCGCGGCTCGGCGCCTCGGGCAAGATCGGCACCTTCGTCGAGGTGAAGAACTCCGACATCGGCGCGGGCACCAAGGTGCCGCACCTGACCTACGTGGGCGACGCGAGCATCGGCGAGCGGTCCAACATCGGCGCCTCCTCGGTGTTCGTCAACTACGACGGGGTGACCAAGCACCGCACCATCGTGGGCTCCTACGTGCGCACCGGCTCGGACAACACCTTCGTCGCCCCGGTCACCGTCGGGGACGGCGCATACACCGGCGCGGGCGCGGTGATCCGTCAGGACGTTCCCCCCGGCGCGCTGGCCGTTTCCGCCGGTGATCAACGCAACCTGGACGGCTGGGTGACCCGGCGCCGGCCGGGCACCCCGGCCGCGCTCGCGGCGGAGCGGGCGGCCGCCGAGGAGCCCGAGGAGACACCCGACGCAACGCCGCGCCGAGCGGCGAGCGACACTGTAGGTACCCACACCGCGCCGAGCGGGGGACGCCAAGTCGGGTAGGAGGGCTGGTACCAGCATGTCGGCCATGTCGACGATTCCCAAGAAGAGCCTGATGTTCTTCGCGGGGCGGGCACACCCGGAGCTGGCCGAAGAGGTGGCCAAGCACCTGGACGTGTCGATCACCCCGCAGACCGCGCACGACTTCGCCAACGGCGAGATCTTCGTGCGGTTCGAGGAGTCGGTCCGGGGGTGCGACGCCTTCGTCATCCAGAGCCACACCAACCCGATCAACGACTGGCTGATGGAGCAGCTGCTCATGGTGGACGCGCTGAAGCGCGCGTCGGCCAAGCGGATCACCGCCGTCATGCCGTTCTACCCGTACGCCCGCCAGGACAAGAAGCACCGGGGCCGCGAGCCGATCTCGGCCCGGCTGGTCGCGGACATGTTCAAGACCGCCGGCGCGGACCGGATCATGACGGTTGATTTACACACCGCGCAGATCCAGGGCTTCTTCGACGGCCCGGTGGACCACCTGTGGGCGATGCCGCTGCTCGCCGACTACATCCGCGACTCCTACGCCGACCGCGACATCGCGGTGGTCTCCCCCGACTCCGGCCGGGTTCGCCTGGCGGAGAAGTGGTCGGAGAGCCTGGGCGGCTGCCCGCTGGCGTTCATCCACAAGACCCGGGACCCGCGCCGGCCGAACGAGGCGGTGGCCAACCGGGTGGTCGGCGAGATCACCGGCCGCACCTGCATCGTGATCGACGACATGATCGACACCGGTGGCACCATCGCCGGCGCGGTGAAGGAGCTGCTCGCCGACGGAGCCGCCGAGGTGGTCATCGCGACCACGCACGGCGTGCTCTCCGGCCCGGCCAAGGAGCGGCTGTCCACCTGTGGCGCGCGCGAGGTGGTCGTCACCAACACGCTGCCCATCCCCGAGGAGAAGCGCTTCGAGGGGCTCACCGTGCTGTCCATCGCCCCGCTGATCGCCCGCGCGATCCACGAGGTGTTCGACGACGGCTCGGTCACCAGCCTCTTCAACGGCAACGCCTGAGGACGCACTTCACACCGCGGCGCACGCCGCGGTCAGAATTACGCTGCGTAACAGCCGCGTGGCGGGTCGACCCTATTCGGTTCATCGACATCGACGTCCGTCTGGTTTGATCCCGGCCGGGCCAGACTGGTGTCGATGTCGACGAACGGCATCCCGCGTCCGGCCCTCGACGCCGCTCGGAGCTGTCACGATGCGTGATGGAACGCCGGGCCCGGCCGGACGGACGACGCCGAGGTCGCGGGAACTCCCAAGGATTCAGCTGTCGGACTGCTCGTCGTCCTCGTCGTCCTCGTCGTCCTCGAGCAGCTCCTGGGCGTCGTCCTCGATCTCTTCCTCGGACATGTCGGCCCATCGTTTGAGGGCGCCGGACTCGAGCTTGCGCGCTTGCCGTTCATCGGCCACGGAGTGGGGGTCACCTCGCTGTTCGGACGTGGATGACGCCCCCCGAGCGCGTCACGCGCCACCGGCTTCGACTGGCGCGGGCGCCTAAGCTAGCGGCGCTTCGCGGGTCTAGCAATGATCTTGAGACGCAAGTGACAACTGTGCCGTCTGAGAATTCAATCACCACGTCCCAATTCTCACTTTTGTCCCACAGGACGCAAGTGCGACGAATTCCGGGGTTCCGGCGGAAATGCGGAATGTTGCGATATAGCAAATCACGACGACTAGTAATCATTAGCGCCAATGATCGAACAATCATGCGCACAGCTGCGGGAAATCGATCTCAGTAATCGGCTCATTACGCATCGTGAACAGGCCGCTGAATTTCCAAACACATACCGCGAGGTCACAGTTTCGTGACAGGGCTAACGTTGTGTTAAGGAAGGGCCGATTGTTTCCCCAGGCGACACCATTCGGGTGAGCCACCGAGCTGAGGAACGGACCAATGGCTGACTCCGAACAGACCTCCGGAGCCGCGTGCGACGCGCCGGCCAGCGCCCCGGCCAAGACCAAGAAACCCCCTGTCAAGCGGGTTCGCCAGGGCAAGTCCGGCAAGGGCACGCCGAGCATTCCGGCGCAGCGGGGAGAGATGCAGGTGCCCCCGCCATTACGTGATCAAAATGGCCGATTTGCCCGGCACCGGCAGCTGGAACCGCTGCCCGATCTTGCCGGCGCAATGGCTCAGGTGCCCGGCGGCCTGGGCGTCGCTCTGCCGTCCGAGTTCGAATTCGCCGGGGTAAAGTGGACCTTGGCGGACGCCGCATTCGATGGATCACCTATAGGATTTCAACTCGCCTTCGAACTCGCCCACGGCGTCCGCAAGACCTCTTCCGGAACCCTCGCGGCGAGTCACTCGGAAGCGATCTCGACGACTCGCTCCCTCCCCGGCAAACCCGCGCCGGACTCCCCCGTCGCCCTCCGGGCCGATCCCCCGGCGAACCTCCCCGGCGACACCACCACGACCTCCCCCGCGACCCCCGCCGCCGTCCCCGACGACTCCCCCACGATTCCCCCCGCCGTCCCCGACGACTCCCCGACAGCCCCCACCGCCGTCTCCACCGCCGCCCCAAAGACCTCTGACACCGTCCCCGGCCCCACAACTCCGTCCGACGGGCTTCCCGGCGGTTCCGCCGCCGACTCCGCGGCCCTCCCCGGCTCCCCGACAACTCCCGCCGCCGGCGCTCCGGGACCTCGCCACGGCAAACTCCGCGCCACTGCCACCACCGACGCCGCCGGGCGGCGTGTCCCCGGCGAATCCCGGGCAAACCCCGACGCCGAGGCCCGCCCCGCCGGCCCCCCGGCCTCCCCACCCACCGAGCCGGTCCCCGACCCCTCCGTGGCGGCCGCGACGGTTCGCCTGCCGACTCCGTCGACCCCCGCGACCGAGCCCGGGCCCAAGGCGGCGGACGCCACTCCCACGGCCTCGTGATCCGGCGCCGGCCGTGACCCCGGCCACCTGATCGTCAAGAACCCGCCAAGAAACCGGGCCGGGCGCGCAAGGATCGGCTCAACCCTCCGGGCGAGCGGAGCCGGCGCGGCGTAGCAAGACCTGCGAGGCGCCGGCACCCGCCGGCGCAACACTCGCAACCCGGAGGACCCGGTGACCCTCGGCGACCTAGTCCCATCCCTGCGTACCTCGTTGAACGCGCGACTGGAGCCGAACCTCTGGCCACTCACCGCGCGCGCCGACTGCGCCGGCGAGCTGACCCTCGCCGGCGTGTCGGTGGGCCACCTGGCCGCGTTGCACGGCACCCCGACGTACCTGCTGGACACCGAGCACGTCCGCGACCGGTGCCGGCGCTACCGCGCCGCGCTGCCCGGCACCGAGGTGATCTACGCCGGCAAGGCCTTCCTGTGCACCGGGATGGCCCGGCTGGTCGCCGAGGAGGGGCTCGGCCTGGACGTCAGCTCGGCCGGCGAGCTGGCGGTGGCGCGGGCGGCCGGATTCCCGGCCGAGCGGATCGTGCTGCACGGCAACGTGAAGACCGCCGAGGACCTCAAGGCGGCGACCACCGCCGGGGTCGGCCGGGTGGTGATCGACTCCACCGACGAGATCGACCAGCTGGCCGCGCTGACCCGGCACCGGCAGGACGTGCTGATCCGGATCGCGCCGGACATCGACGCGGGCACCCACCGGGCGGTGACCACCGGGACCGCCGACCAGAAGTTCGGCTTCCGGGTGGCCGACGGCACCGCCGCCGACGCGGTCCGCCGGGTGCTCGAGCAGCCCCGGCTGCGCCTGGTCGGGCTGCACTGCCACCTGGGCTCGCAGATCTCCTCGGTGGCGCCGTACGAACGGGCCGCGGAGCGGATGATCGGGCTGTACGCCGAGCTCGGCCGGCGGCACCGGATCACCTTCGACCAGCTCAACCTGGGTGGCGGGCACGGCATCCGCTACACCGACGCGGACCGCGCGCTGGACCTGGCCGCCTACGCCGAGCGGGTCCCCGCCGCACTCCGCGCGGCCTGCGCCGCGCACCGCGTGCCGCCGCCCCGGCTGTCCGTGGAGCCGGGCCGGGCGATCGTCGGCGGTGCCGGGATCGCGCTCTACCGGGTGGCCGTGGTGAAGCGCCGGCCCGGCGGCCGCACCTTCGTCGCGGTGGACGGCGGGATGAGCGACAACCCCCGCCCGGCGCTGTACGGCTCCCGCTACCCGGTGCGGGTGATCGGCCGGCCGCTGCGCGCGGCCTACCGGCCGGTCACCGTGGTCGGCCGGCACTGCGAGGCCGGCGACGTGCTGGCCGAGGTGCCACTGCCGGAAGACATCCACCCCGGTGACCTGCTGGCCGTCCCGGCGGCCGGGGCCTACCAGTACTCGATGGCGTCCAACTACAACATGGTCGGCCGGCCGCCCGTGGTCGCCGTGGCGGACGGCGCCTCCCACCCGCTGCTGCGCCGCGAGTCGGAGGCCGACCTGCTGGCCCGCGAAGTATGCGAATGACGCCCTGACGTATGCTGTGCGGGTTGCCTCGGCGAGGGCGGTCGCTCCCGACCGCCGTGATCGACGCGGTTGACGGCTCTGGTCCGGTTTGATCAGACACGTCAACGTGTCGCGCCGAGGCCGCCGAGACCTTTTGCAGATTCGTCAGTTCGAGGAGTACCCCCGTGGCCGAAGCACGCATCCAAGCCGAAACCCGCACCGAGTTCGGGAAGGGCGCGGCCCGCCGGGTCCGACGCGCCGGGCAGATTCCGGCGGTGCTCTACGGCCGGGGCAGCGAGCCGGTGCACCTCGCCCTGCCGGCGCTGGAGTTCGCGCGCACCCTGCGCGAGCACGGCCGCAACGCGGTGCTCACCCTCGCCCTGGACAGCGGCCCGCAGCTGGCGCTGCCCAAGACCGTGGTCACCCACCCGATCCGCAACTACATCGAGCACGTCGACCTGCTGGTGATCAAGCGCGGTGAGAAGGTCACCGTGGAGGTCCCGGTGCACGTCATCGGCGACGCCGCGTCCGGCACCCTGGTCACCCAGGAGCTGGACCGGCTCGAGGTCGAGGCCGACGTGTCCAGCATCCCGGAGTCGCTGGAGGTCTCCGTGGAGGGCCTGGAGGTCGGCACCCAGATCCAGGCCGGCCAGGTACCGCTGCCGGACGGTGTGGAGCTGCGCACCGACGCCGAGTACCTGGTGGCCAACGTGGTCGCCTCGCCGACCGCCGAGGCCATGGAGGGTGCCGTGGATGCCGAGGGTGCTGGTGTGGTCGAGGATGCGCCTGAGACTCCCGCTGAAGAAAGCTGACCCGGCCGGCACCGCGCTGGTCGTAGGCCTGGGCAACCCGGGCCCCAAGTACGCGGACACCCGGCACAACGTCGGCTTCGCCGTGGTCGACCTGCTGGCCGACCGGGCGGGCGCGAAGTTCCGCCCGCACAAGGGCGTTGCCGACGTGGCCGAGGGCCGGCTGGCCGGCGCCCGTGCGGTGCTGGCCAAGCCCCGCTCCTACATGAACGTCTCCGGTGGCCCGGTCAGCTCGGTGGCCCGCTACTACCGGGTGCCGCCGACCGAGCTGATCGTGGTGCACGACGACCTGGACCTGGGTTTCGGCGTGATCCGGCTCAAGCGGGGCGGCGGCGAGGGCGGCCACAACGGGCTGCGCTCGATCAGCCAGTCACTGGGCTCCCGGGACTACCTGCGCGCCCGGTTCGGCATCGGCCGCCCTCCGGGCCGGATGGACGCCGCCGACTTCGTGCTGCGCCGGTTCTCCTCGGCCGAGCGCTCCGACGTGGACCTGGCCGTCGACCTGTGCGCGGACGCCGTGGAGGCGCTGCTCTCCGACGGCCTCGAGGCCGCGCAGAACAAGTTCCACGCGCTGTCTGGTTAGGACGTGACCCGCGGATCTATGCCGAGCGAGCGGTGATCCAGACGGATGCATCGCAAGGCGGACGACGAGCTCATAGCGGAGCTATGGGCGAGGAGGACAACGCCGCGAGGCGTTCGTCTGGGCGCCGCGCAGCCGGCTGAATGATCTGCGGGTCACGTCCTCGTCTCACCGGGGAATCCCGGTGGCGGCGGCGGGCGTTCCGTCCGGTGATGTTCGGGAACGTGCGGTTGTCGCTGTTGGACCGGTCGCGGACCAGGGCCGATGAGCCCGACGCGGCCGCGTTGCGGCACACCGTCGCCCGGGCCCAGCGCGCCGAGCGGCTGGGTTACCACCGGTTCTGGGTGGCCGAGCACCACGCGGTGCCCGGCATCGCCGGCGGCAGCCCGCCGGTGCTGATCGCGGCGGTGGCCGCGCGCACCGAGACGATCCGGGTGGGTTCGGGCGGGGTGATGCTGCCCAACCACCAGCCGCTGGTGGTGGCCGAACAGTTCGGCATGCTGGATGCGCTGTACCCGGGGCGCATCGACCTCGGTGTGGGCCGGTCACTGGGCTTCACCCCGCCGGTCCGCCGGGCGCTGCGCGCCGACGACTCGGACACCTTCGCCGAGGACCTCACCGAGCTGCTCGGTTACCTGGACGGACGCGCCCCGGTCACCGCCCGGCCCCGGCTGGAGCGCCCACCACCGGTGTTCGTGCTGGCCACCGGCCACGGCCTGGAGCTGGCCGGGAACGCCGGGCTGCCGGTCGTCATCGGCGGCCCGGTGCTCTGGAACTCCGAACTGGTCGACCGGCTGGCCGACTACCGCGCCCGGGCCGGCTCGGCCGGATACCTGATGATCTCGCTGGACGTGCTGGTCGCCGACTCGGTCTCCGCCGCGCGGGAACTGGCCCTGCCGGAGGCATGGGCGCTGGCCGAAGCGCGCACCGTCGGCGCCTTCCCCGCGCTGGCCCCGCCGGACGGCTCGCGGGTGCTGACCGGGCGGCAGCGCTCGGTGGTCGAGTCCGCGCTGGACCGGACCGTCCTGGGGGACGAGGTCACGGTGTCCGAGCGGCTCGAGGAGCTGTTCGCACGGACCGGGGCGGACGAGCTGCTGGCCAGTACCTCGACCTACGGGCTGGCCGAGCTGGCCGAGTCGGACACCCGGTTGGCCGCGCTGTTCGGGCGGCCGGTCTAGGGCGCATCCACCGGACACGCCTTGGTTCGGGATCAGCACCGTGCGGCGCCCAGCCTGCTCGGGCTCGGTCCAGGCGCGTTCCACGTCGGCGAGCGGGACCCCGACGAGTCTGACGACCGCGGGACCGTCGGCGTGCTGTCCACGCGCGACCGCGACCGGCTCAGCCGGCTGGCCACCCGCATCGCCGAGTCCTCCCTTGCCCCGGCGGCTGGGCGGGCAGGATGGCGGCCGTGACCCTCATCGCGATCGAAGAACACTGGATGCTGCCGGAACTGACGTCCGCGCTGGAAGCCATGCCGGCGCGACTTCGCGACGAAAGCCTCGCCTTCAACGAGATGGGCGACAACCGCCGGCGCCTGGAAGACATGAGCGCCGGCCGGCTGGCAGAGATGGACGCCCAGGGAATCGACGTGTCGATCCTCGCCCTGACGCCGCCGGGAGCCCAGCCGCTGCCGCCCGGGGACGCCGTACGCCTGAGCCGCACCGCGAACGACATCGCCGCCTCGGCCGTCGGCAACCATCCGACCAGGTTCCGTTCGCTCTCCACCTTGCCCATGTCGGCCCCGGAACGGGTCGCGGCGGAGCTCGAACGAGCCGAGAGCCTGGGTCACGTGGGCACCATGGTCTACGGCCGGTCCGGCGATCTGTTCCTCGACGACCCGGTGTACGACGACTTCTTCTCGGCCGCGGCGCATCTCGGGCAACCTGTCTTCATCCACCCCCAACTGCCGTCGTCCGCACTGCGCGACGCCTCGTACCGCGGCTTCGACCCGATGACAAACCTCGCCCTCGCCACGTTCGGTTGGGGCTGGCACCTGGACGCCGCGACCGCGGCGCTGCGGCTGATCATCCGGGGCACCTTCGACCGGCATCCCGACCTGCGGATCGTGCTGGGCCACTGGGGCGAGATGCTGCTGTTCTGGCTGGACCGGGCGGACAGCCTTTCCCGCATCGCCGGCCTGCAACGATCGGTGTCCGACTACATACGGTCGAACTTCTTCATCACCACGTCCGGGATGCTCAACCCGGCGCTGCTGAACCACGCGCTGTCGGTGACCTCCGTGGACCGACTGATCTTCTCCACCGACTACCCGTTCCAAAAGCCGACCCGGGAGGAGATCGGTTCCTTCCTCGGCCGGTTCGCCTCCGACGAGGACCGCCGCAAGTTCTCCTCGGAGAACGCCTCGGCCCTGTTCCGGCTCGGCCTCGCCTGATGGAGGGGGAGGCCCACGCCCGCGCGAACCTGGCCGCCGAGCCGCGATCACTAGAGTCCCGAACGTGAGCATGCTGCGCGGTTGGCCGTCCTTTCCCGACCAGATGCCGGACTTCCCCACCGACGATCCGCCGGCCCAGCCGCACCACCTGTTCCGGGAATGGCTGGAGGACGCCGGCCGGCACCTGCTCGCGCCGCACGCGGTGACCCTGTCCACCGTGGACGCCGACGGCGCACCGGACGCCAGGGTGGTCATCCTCAAGGACTTCGACGGCACCGGCTTCGCGGTCGCCACCAGCGCGGACAGCCCGAAGGGCGGCCAGCTCGAGGCCAACCCGGCCGCCGCGCTCACCTTCTTCTGGCCCGGCCGGGGGCGGCAGGTACGGGTACGCGGCACCGCCGCGCCGTGCGCCCCGGAGGTGTCCGCCCGGGACTTCCGGGAACGCTCGCCGGAGTCCCGCACCGAGGCGTTCATCGGGCACCAGTCCGAGGTGCTGAACGACCCGGCCGAGCTGCGCGCGGCCGCCGAACAGGCCCGCCGCCGCATAGCCGAGGACCCGGAGCTGGTCGCGCCCGGCTGGACCCGCTACCTGGTCACCCCGAACAGCGTGGAGTTCTGGCAGGCCAGGCACGACCGCCGGCACATCCGGCTGCGCTACCGCCGCGACCCGGCCGGCGGCTGGCGCACCGAACTACTCTGGCCGTGAGTCGAGCAGGTCCTTGGTGGCGGCCCGGCGGAGCTTGCCCGACGGGGTCTTGGGCAGCGAGCCGGGGGCCAGCACCTCCACCCGGGCCGGGCGGGCGCCGATCGCCGAGAACACCTTCGCGGTGACCTCTTTGCGGATCAGCGACTCGGCCTCGGCGTCGCCCGCTCGTCGGGACTCCACCGCGACCAGGAAGGACTCCCGCTTGCTCGCGCCGACACCGCTGCCCGCGTCCAGCCGCACCGCGACCGCGTTGCCCGCGCGCACCCCGTCCACCTCGCCGGCGGCGCGCTCGATGTCGGTCGGGTAGATGTTCCGGCCGCCCATGATGATCACGTCCTTGAGCCGGCCGCAGACCACCACGATGCCGTCGGCCAGGTAGCCCTGGTCGCCGGTGTCCAGCCAGCCGTCCGCGTCCTGGGTGGCCAGCGGGCCGTCCACGGTCAGGTAGCCGGGGGTGACCGCCTCGCCGCGCAGCTGGATGCCGCCCACCTCGCGATCGCCGAGCACCCGGCCGTCCTCGCCGACCACGCGCGCCGAAAGGCCGGGCAGCGGCGGCCCGAGCAGCGGGAACCGGCGCGCCGGCCGATCACCCGAAGCCGGCACCGCACGCTTCTCCGCCTCCAGAGCCTCTGCGTCAATAATGTCCACCCGCAGGCCGGTCTCGATCGGCGCGAAGGAGACGCCGAGCGCGGTCTCCGCCATGCCGTACGCGGCCACCACGCACTCCGCGCGCAACCCGAAACGGGCGCCGGCGTCGGTGAACGAGGCCACCGCGTCCGGGTCGATCGGCTCGGCGCCGTTCAGCGCGAACCGCAGCGTGGACAGGTCCAGCGAACCGTCCTCGGCCCGGCCCAGCTGCCGGCCCAGCACCGCGTAGGCGAAGTTGGGCGCGGCGGTCACCGTGCCGCCGTAGCGGCTGATCAGGTCGGCCCACAGCAGCGGCCGGCCGAGGAAGTCCGCCGGGGTGACGGTCACCAGTTCCAGGCCCACGGCCATCGGCACGGTCATGAACCCGACCATGCCCATGTCGTGGAACAGCGGCAGCCAGGACACCATCACGTCCCGGTCCACCCGCAACTCGGAGGCCTGCACCATCGCGGTCAGGTTGGCGTACAGGTTGCGGTGGGTGATCCGCACCGCCTTCGGCTCGGCGGTGGAGCCACTGGTCAGCTGGAGCAGCGCGATGTCGTCCTCGCTGTGCGGCACGTCCGGCAGGGCCGGGCCCTCGGCGATTCCCTCGCCGAGCTCTGCGATCGGCCGGACGGTGATGCCGCGCTCGGTGAGCACGTCGGCCAGCGGGTCGAACGGCGGCCCGAGCAGCACCAGCCCGGCGCCGATCATGTCCAGCACCTTGACCGTGTCGGCGGCCCACTCGGCCAGGTCGGTGCGCGGGGTCGGCTGGTGCAGCATGGTGACGCTGCCGCCGGCCAGCCAGATGCCCTGCGCGGCCGGCGCGATCAGCGCGGGCTCGCCGGCCAGGACGGCGACCGAGGTCCCCGGGGTCAGGCCGTTGCCGGCCAGGTCGGCGGCCATCCGGCGGGCCACGGCGTGCACCTCGGCCCAGGTTCGGCGCACCGGCTCACGGGGTTCGCCGGTGGTCATCCCCCTCGGCGATTCGGCGGCGCTGGTCAGCAGCAGGTCCAGGAAGCGGCTCACGGCGGAAGCCTACGGGCGAGTAGCCTCGGGCGCGTGCCCGACTTGCGCAGCGCCGTGCGGAACGCCCTCCCTCCGGCCCGGTCCGACCTGGAGAGCCTGGTCAAGATTCCCAGCATCTGGGCCGACCCGGCGCACCGGGACGACACCCGGCGCTCCGCAGAAGCGGTGGCCGCACTGGCCAGGGACGCCGGGGCGGCCAGCGTGGACATCGTGGCCGCGCCGGAGGGCGCCCCGGCGGTGCTGGCGCACTGGCCCGGCCCACCCGGCACCCCGACCGTGCTGCTCTACGCGCACCACGACGTGCAGCCGACCGGCGGCGACGAGCACTGGACCAGCCCGCCGTTCCAGCCCACCGAGCGGGACGGCCGGCTGTACGGGCGTGGCGCGGCGGACGACAAGGCCGGCGTGATGATGCACCTGGCGGTTCTCCGGGCGTTCCGCGAACTGCGCGGCGGCCCGCCGGTGGGCGTGACGCTGTTCATCGAGGGCGAGGAGGAGTCCGGCTCCCCCACCCTCACCCAGCTGCTCGCCGAGCACCGCGACCGGCTGTCGGCGGACGTCATCGTGATCGCCGACTCGGGCAACCCGGCCACCGACGTGCCGGCGCTGACCACCAGCCTGCGCGGCCTGGTGGACTGCACCGTCGAGGTGCGCATGCTGGAGCGGCCGGCCCACTCCGGCGTCTACGGCGGCCCGCTGGGTGACGCGCTCACCGCGCTGTGCCGGCTGTTGGCCACGCTGCACGACGACAAGGGCCGGGTGGCGGTGACCGGCCTGGTGCACAACACCTCGGACGCCCCGGACCTGGACGAGGCGCAGTTCCGCTCGGACGCGGCCGTGCTGGACGGGGTGGACCTGCTCGGCACCGGCAAGCTGGTGGAACGGCTCTGGCAGCAGCCCGCGGTCGCGGTGCTCGGCGTGGACGCGCCCCGGGTGGCCGAGGCGGCGAACGTGCTGCTGCCCTCGGCGCGCGCGGCGGTCAGCCTGCGCATCGCCCCTGGCCAGGACCCTGCGGTGGCGCAGCGCGCGCTGACCGAGCACCTGGTGGCGCACGCGCCGTGGGGCGTGCACGTCACGGTGACCCCCGGCGCCGCCGCGGCGCCGTTCGAGCTGGACGCGGTCGGCACGGTGTACGACGTGGCCCGGCGCACCTTCGGCGAGGCGTACGGCAACGCGGCGGTCGAGGTGGGCATCGGCGGGTCGATCCCGTTCATCGCCGAGTTCGCCCGCACCTTCCCCGGCGCGGCGGTGCTGGTCACCGGCGTGGGCGACCCGGCGAGCCGCTGGCACGGCATCGACGAGAGCCTGCACCTGGGCATGTTCGAGAAGGCCGTACTGGCCGAGGCCCTGCTACTGGCCGAACTGGGCGAGAGCACCGGCGCGTAGTCCCGTCCCCACCCTCCAGGACGGCCGGCCGGTTGCGCTGCCCCTGGGCACCCGGCCCCACCCTTTCGCTACGCACCGCAATTGCCGGAGCAACGTCCGAACGTGCCTGAGCTACCGTCACCCCACCGAGAGTCGGCTCAGTCCCCTCCGATCATGGAATTCACCGGACTGAGCCAGCGCTCGACGAAACTACCCGCCCGAGCCGGATCGCAGTCTGATCACGATCCGTAACCGAGGCACGGAAGCGGGGCGACGCTCGAGACGCCGGTGGACCGGCCTGGGCTGGGCCGAACAGCCGCAACGAACCACCCGCTCAGCCTCGGCCGGCGCTTCGGAGGACGAAGTCGCCGACCGCGATCGTGCGGTCGGCCTGGCGCAGCTCGGAACGGGCGAAGTACGTCCGCCTGGTGGCATGGGAGAGCGAGGCCGCGGGGGTGATCGGTGCGCCGGTGCCGGCCGGCGCGGCGAACGCTACGTGCCCGGACACCATCCGCAACGGTCCGTCCACGGGCACGGCCGAACAGGCGGCGGCGTGGGCCAGGGCGAAGATCACCCCGCCCTGGACGGTGCCGCCCCGGTTGAACATGGCCGAGCTGGGCCGCCAGCCCGCGCCGTTGCGGGACAGCTCCAGCAGCCGCTCGATCCAGGACCGGTCGCCGTCCGGCGTCTCCGCCGCGCGCAGCAGGTCCCGCAGCACCGCCCGCTCCTGCTCGGTCAGCCCCTCGGCCGGGATCGGGTCCACCGACGGGGCCTCCCACCGGCGCGTCCACGGCAGCGTGCGGGCCTTTTCGGCCGTGTCGCGCACCACGAAGCTGCCCAGCGCGCTGCCCACCACCCGGTCCCCGCTGACCAGTTCGCCGCGCGCGTCGGCCAGCCCGTCCGCCGGCTCGCCGGGCCAGGCCCGCACCCGCAGGTCGGCCGGCACCACCGGCTCGGACAGCTGCACGGTGAGGCTCACCGTGGGGATGCTCTGCCCGCCGGCGTAGCGGGTGCGCAGGGCGGCGGCCAGCGCGAAGTCGGCCAGCATCGCCGCGTCCGGCATGCCCAGCGGCACCGCCGGGCGCGGCCGGTCCGGCGAGTACCGTAGCTCCACCGCCGCCTCGGTCGGCCACACCGGCCCCATGCCGAGCAGCACGGCCAGCGGCGGTGCCCCGTTGGCCCTGGTGACCGCCAGCGCGGTGCGGATGTGTTCGTCCAACATTGGAGCCTGCCCCGCGGATCCTTCAGCCGGCTGCGCGGTGCCCAGATGGCGCCTCGCGGCGTTGTCGTCGGTCGACATAGCTCCGCTATGCCTCCCTCCTCCGCCTTGCGATGCATCCATCTGGATCACCGCTCGCTCGGCATAGATCCACGGGGCAGGCTCCAAGCCGCCAGGAAGTCGTTGACCAGCTTGCCCGCCTCGTCGCGGCACTCCTCGAAGTAGGCGTGCCGGGCACCGGGGAACAGCTCCAGCCGGGCGTCCCGGATGCCCTCGACCAGCAGGTCGGCGTTGGCCGCCGGGTTCAGCCGGTCGTCGGTGCCGTGCAGCACCAGGGTCGGCGCGGTGATGTCGGCGAGCACGGCGGAGGCGTCGTGCCGGGCGCTGGCCACCAGGTGGTGGTGCCGGGCGTGCCGGGGCATTCGCGGGTCGCCGAGGGTGCCGTGCGGGCCGGGGTGGGTGGCCAGCCATTCCGGGGTGTACATCAGGTCCAGCAGCGCCTCACGCGCCCTGGCCGGGTCGGGGTCGGCCAGGGACCGGCGCACCTCCTCGGTGCGCTCCACCGCTCGCGGGCCTCCGGGCGAGGTGCAGCCCAGCACCAGCCGGCGCACCCGGTCCGGGTGGCGGGCGGCCAGCCACTGGGCGACCCGGCCGCCCATCGAGGTGCCGTACACGTCGGCCCGTTCGGCGCCCAGCGCGTCCAGCACCGCGAGGGCATCCACGGCGAAGCCCGGCGTGCTGTACGGCACGTCGGGCTTGTCGCTGTCCCCGGTCCCCCGGTAGTCCAGCGTGACGGTCGTCCGATGCGGCTCGAAGTCCCCGCGCACGCCCTGCCACCACTCGTGGGTGCAGGACTGCCCGGCCAGCAGCAACAGCGGCGGTCCCGTTCCGGCGGTCTGGTAGGCGATCAGGGTTCCGTCCGGGGCGGTCGCTCGGGGCACACCCGACCCTAACGGCCGACCTTCACGATCCGCCGGACCAGGTCGTTGCGCAGGTACAGCGGCAGCCACACCAGCACCCCGACGTAGATCGGGAACAGCAGGGTGGAGAACAGCGGCGCCTCGATGCGCAGCTGGGCGCACAGCGCGCCGCCCAGGTAACCGGTGAGCAGCACGGCGCCCAGGATCGCGGTGCGCGGCACCAGGTACAGCACCAGGCAGACCAGCAGCGTGCCGCCGATGATCCGCACGCTGGAGTCCGGGAAGCCCATCTGCACGGTGGCGTCCACCACGAAGGGCAGCCGGATCAGCTTGGTGACGGAGTCGAAGAGCAGGAACAGGGCGGTCAGCACGGTGATGACCACCGCGGTGACGGTGGCGGCCCGGCTCGGCTGGTGGGTGGTGGTCATGATGTCGGTCCCTTCCGGTCGGTGGAATGCGGTGGAATGAACGGGCAGACCGGCCACCGACGGAAAACTAATCGGGCGCCCCGCCGGCTGTGAGGTAGGTTGCCGACGTGAGCTCCCCGGAGGCGTCCAGACGGTAGCGCGTATCGCGCTGCCCTCTGTAACCCTCCTGATTGGGATCCCCAACAATGCCCGTAGTGGTATTCGTGCTGGCTGCCGCCGTTTTCGCGCAGGGCACATCGGAGTTCATGCTGTCCGGCCTGCTCGCCCCGATCGCCGCCGACCTCGGCGTCTCGGTCGGCGTCGCGGGCCTGCTCACGTCGGTATTCGCGGTCGGCATGGTGGTCGGCGCGCCGGCCATGGCGATGGCGGTCGGCGCGGTGCCCCGGCGCACCGCGCTGATCGGGTTTCTCGGGCTGTTCGGCGCCAGCCACGTGTTCGGCGCGCTCACCCCGGACTTCGGGCCGCTGCTGGCCAGCCGGGGTGTCGCGGCGATCGCCAACGCGGGCTTCCTGGCCATCACGCTGGCCAGCCTGCCCGCGCTCGTTCCGCCCGCCGCGCTCGGGCGGGCCACCTCGGTGATCCTGTCCGGGGTGACGCTGGCCTGCATTGTCGGCGTGCCGGCCGGGACCGTGCTCGGCCAGCTGCTCGGCTGGCGCGCCGCGTTCTGGGCGATCGCCGTCCTCACGGCGGCCGCACTGGTCACGCTGGCCCTGCTCACCCGCCGCACGTCACGGTGTCTCCCGTGTGCGCCGAACCGGGCGCACACTCGGCGAGCGCGTTCCGCGCTGGACGTCTCGGCCGAGGGTCCCGCCCGCCGGGAGTGGCGGACGCTGCGCCGGGCCGGGCTGCCGGTGGTGATCACGCTGGGGGTGCTGGTCAACGCCGCGACCTTCGCCGGCTTCACCTACCTCGGCACGCTGGCCGGGACGCTGTCCGGCGGGTTCGGCGTTCCGGTGGCGCTGGCGCTGTTCGGGGTCGGCTCGTTCGCCGGGGTCACCCTGGCCGGGCGCTACGCCGACCGCTTCGGCCGGCGACTGCTCACCCTTGGCCTGCCGGTGCTGGCCGGGGTGTGGCTGGCCGCCGCCCTGTTCGCCGGGCGGTCGCTGGCCGGGTTGCTGGTGTTCGCGCTGGTCATCGGGGCGAGCGCGTTCGGCATCGGGTCCACGCTGATCGCCGCGATCGTCCGGGCGGCCAGCCCGGACGCGCCCCGCATCGCCGGCGCGGTGGCCACCACCGCGTTCAACGTCGGCGCGGTGATCGGCCCGGCGGCCGCCGGGCTGGTCGTGCACCAGGCCGCGCTCGCACCGAGGGCGTTCTGGATGGGCGTGGCGTTCACCGCCGTGTCGGCGGCGCTCGCCCTGGCCCGGCCGCGCGCGTTGTCAGGCGGAGAGGGCGCCCGGCCGCTGTAGCGCGCGGAAGGTCCGCACGCACAGCCGGGACAGCCGGACCAGGGCGAGGTCACCCATGGCGTTGGACAGCGGGTAGACGCGGTTGCTCACGAACGCGGCGGACAGCCCGGTGGCCGGGTCGGCCCACGCGCCGGAGCCCGCGTAGCCGTAGTGCCCGAACGCGGTCGGCATCCGCACCCCGGGCACGAAGGCCTGGTGATAGCCCAGCCGCCAGTACATCGGGAAGCCCAGCGCCAGGTCCGGCACCCGGCTGCGCGGCGGCCGGGCCAGGTCGTGCACGGTGCCGCCGGTGAGCAGGCGGCGGCCGTTCACCGCCCCGCCGTTGGCCAGCGCGCCGTACAGCGTGGCCAGCGACTCGGCGGTGAACAGGCCGTTGGCCGAGGGCATCTCGGTGTCCAGCACCGGCGGGCAGGGTGGCCGGAAGACCTCGTTCACCCCGGGCGAGAGCATCGCCTCGGCGATCCGCCGGTGCGGCAGGGTGATCGGGAACGGCAGGGCGACGAACCGGGCCAGCAGGTCCGGCATTGGCCGAAGCTCGCCGATGGTCGCGGCCACCCTCTGGCTGTCCGGGTCGGGCCGCCCGATGTGCAGGCCGTCCACGCCCAGCGGCTCGGCCAGCTCGGTGCGCACCAGCTCGGCCATGCCCTTGCCGGTGATCGCCCTGGCCAGGCCGGCGCACAGCCAGCCGAAGGTGATGGCGTGATAGGCCGAGGAGCCCGGCCGGTGGTCCGGGGCCTGCGCGGCCAGCCGTTGCTCGGCGGCCCGGTGGTCCAGCAGGGCGTCGGCGTCCGGCGCGATCGGGGCCAGCCGGTCCAGGCCGGCCTGGTGGCGCAGCAGCTGCCGCACGGTGATCCGGTCCTTGCCGCCGGCCGCGAACTCCGGCCAGAACGCGGCCACCGGGTCGTCGTAACCGAGCAGTCCCCGGTCGGCCAACCGGTGGATCACCGTGGCGGCCACGCCCTTGGTGGTGGAGAAGGACAGCGCCAGCGTGTCCCGCCACCAGCCGGCCCCGGTGGCCGGGTCGGCCACGCCGCCCCAGATGTCCACCAGCACCCGGTCCCGGTGGCGCAGCACGAACGAACCACCGCCGCGCCCGGCGACCCGGAACAACCGCTCGAACAGCTGGGCGACCGGCTCGAAACCCGGCTCGACATTTCCCTGGCAGACCCGCACCGGGCACCTCCGTCACGTCCTCGGGACGGACCTAAGTTACCGGCAGTAGGATAATGTGATCAACCCTCGGCGGTTTCCGCCGCGAGCAGCCACTCCTCCTCCACGGTGGCCCGCTCGGACACCAGCGCGCGCAGCTCCGCGTCCAGTTCCAGCAGCTTGGCCGGCTCGGTGGCGGCCTCGGCCAGCGCCTTGTGCAGCGCCGTCTCCCGGTCCGCGAGCACCTCCAGGCGGCGCTCCAGCCGGCGCGCCTCCTTCTGCGCGTCCCGTCGGGCGGCGGCGGAGGTCCCCGGCGGAGCCGGGCTGGGTCGGGCGCCCGGTTTGGCGCCCGACGGAGTCACCGGCGCGGGCGAATCGGCGGCACCCGGCGACGCGCGCCGGGCTCGATCTCCCGCGGGCGCCGAACTGGGCGCCCGCTTGGCCAGCGCGTTCCGCGCTAGGTACTCCTCGATGCCGCCGGGCAGGTGGGTGATCCGGCCGTCGCCGAACAGCGCCACCACCGTGTCACACACCCGCTCGATGAGGTACCGGTCGTGGCTGACCACGACCATGGTGCCCGGCCAGCCGTCGAGCAGGTCCTCCAGGCGTTGCAGCGTGTCGATGTCCAGGTCGTTGGTCGGCTCGTCCAGCAGCAGCACGTTGGGTTCGTCCATCAGCAGCCGGGTGAGCTGCAACCGGCGCCGTTCGCCGCCGGAGAGCTCGGCCACCGGGGTCCACTGCCGGCTGGCCGGGAAGCCCAGCCGCTCCAGCACCGAGGACGCGGACATCTCGTCGCGGCCCAGCCGCACGTAGTTGGCCACCTGCTCGACCGCCTCGAGCACCCGCAGCTCGCCCGGCACGTCCCGCAGCTCCTGGGTCAGGTGGGCCAGGCGCACGGTCTTGCCGGTGACCAGCCGGCCGCCGTCCAGCGCCCGCTCGCCGGCCAGCGCGCGCAGCAGCGTGGTCTTCCCGGAGCCGTTCACCCCGACCAGGCCGATCCGGTCACCGGGACCCAGCCGCCAGGTCACCCCGTTGAGCAGCTCTCGGCCGGCCACCCGAAGGCTCGCGTCCTCGAGTTCCAGCACGGTCTTGCCCAGCCGGGCCGAGGCGAACGCCATCAGCTCGGGCGCGTTGCGCGGGTCCGGTTCGGCGGCGATCAGCGCCTCGGCCGCCTCGATCCGGAACCGGGGCTTGGAGGTGCGGGCCGGGGCGCCGCGGCGCAGCCAGGCCAGCTCCTTGCGGGCCAGGTTGCGTCGGCGCTCCTCGGCCGCGTCGGCCTGCCGGGCCCGTTCCGCGCGGGCGTACACCCAGTCCGCGTAGCCACCCGTGTACGCCTCCACCCGGCCGTTCGCCACCTCCCAGGTGCGGTCGCACACCGCGTCCAGGAACCACCGGTCGTGGGTCACCACGACGACCGCGCGACGCCGGTTGACCAGGTACTCGGCCAGCCAGGCGATGCCCTCGACGTCGAGGTGGTTGGTCGGCTCGTCCAGCACCACCAGGTCCGCCTCGCCGTCGGCCGAGCCGATCAGTGCGGCGGCCAGCGCCACCCGGCGGCGCTCGCCGCCGGACATGCCGTCCACGGAGCGCTCCAGGTCGGTGCCGATGCTCGTTCCGCGTCCGCTCCTCTCGGTGCCGATGCTCGTTCCGCGTCCGCTCCTCTCGGTGCCGATGCTCGTTCCGCGTCCGCTCCTCTCGGTGCCGATGCTCGTTCCGCGTCCGCTCCTCTCGGTGATCTCCAGACCGGCGAGCACCTCGCGCACCTGGGGGTCGGCGGCCCACTCGTGCTCCGCGCCGGTGGCGCGCCGGCCGAGCACCACGTCCCGCACCCGTGCGCCGGCGGGCAGCTCAGTGTTCTGGGTGACGACGGCGATGCGCAGGTCGCGCTGCCGGCTGACCCGGCCGCCGTCCGGCTCCCGGGTACCGGTGAGCACCTCCAGCAGCGTGGTCTTGCCGCCGCCGTTCAGGCCGACCACGCCGATCCGGTCACCGGCGGCCACGCCGAGCGACACCCGGTCCAGCAGCACCCGCGCGGCGTCGCCGGGGACGTGCGCGGTCACCGACTCGAAGTTGATCAGATTTGGCATCTCAGGCGCGGGCCGGGGGAAGGCGGGGCGGCGCGGGGGGCGCGCCGTTCGGGCCGGTCTCGTCCTCCACCAGCCGCGCGCCGGGCACCGGGCCGTGGGCCACCCGGACCGCGCGGCACACCCCCACCCCGGCCAGCTCGGCCGCCACGCCGATCGCGGCGTCCTGGTCGGCGCAGAGGAACGCGCAGCTCGGCCCGGACCCGGACACGATCCCGGCCAGCGCACCCGCCTCCACGCCGGCGCGCAGCGTGCGGCGCAGCGTCGGCTCCAGGCTCACCGCCGCCGCCTGCAGGTCGTTGGCCAGCAGCAACGCCAGCTGGCGCGGGTCACCGGAGGCCAGCGCCTCTAGCACCGGCTCAACCCCGCCCGCCCGGGGCGGCACGGTCGCCGAGGCCGCGGGGGGGCGGGCGGGACGAGAGAGCCCGCGCAGCCGGTCCAGCTCGCGGAACGCGTCCGGTGTGGACAGGCCCCGGTGGTGCAGCGCGATGACCCAGTGCTGGCTGTGCCGGGAGAGCACCGGCACCAGCCGCTCGCCCCGGCCGGTGCCCAGCGCGGTACCGCCGTGCAGCGCGAACGTCACGTCGCTGCCCAGCTCGGCGGCCAGTTGGCCGAGTTGGTCGCGCGGCAGGTCCAGCTTCCACAGCGCGGAGAGCCCGACCAGGGTGGCCGCCGCGTCCGCGCTGCCCCCGGCCATGCCGCCGGCCACCGGGATCTGCTTGCGCAGCACCACCCGCACGTCCGGCTCCCGGCCGGCCAGCTTGGCCAGGGCCAGCACCGCGCGCCAGGCCAGGTTGCGCTCGTCGGCCGGCACCGCGAGCGGGCCGTCGTCGTTCGCGCCCTCGCCGTACACCTCGACGCCGGGCTGGTCGGTGGCCGCCACGGTGACCTCGTCGAACAGGCTCACCGCGTGGAACACCGTGGTCAGGTCGTGGTATCCGTCCGAGCGTGGGTCACCGACGGACAGGTGGAGGTTCACCTTGCCCGGAACACGCACGGTGACCGGTGGCGGGACGACTGCGAGCACGAATGTCACTCTACGTGCGTGCGTCGCTAGGCCGATCGGCGGAGGCGGCGATACGGGCAAAGTCGGCGATGGTCAGCCGCTCCGCGCGGTCGGTCGGATCCACCCCGGCGGCGCGCAGCCGCCGCTCGGCCGCCGACGGCGATCCGGCCCACCCGGCCAACGCCCCGCGCAGCGCCTTGCGTCGCTGCCCGAACGCCGCGTCCACCACAGCAAACACCTCCTTGCGGGTGGCCCCGCCCGCATCCGGCGGTGGCTGCCGCTCGAGCGCCAGCAGCGCCGAGTCCACCCCGGGCACCGGCCAGAACACCGTCCTGGGCACCGGCCCGGCCCGGCGAGCGTGGGCGAACCAGGCCAGCTTCGCGGTCGGCGCGCCGTACTCCCGGCCACCCGGCGAAGCGGCCAGCCGGTCCACCACCTCGGACTGGATCATCACCAGCCCGCCGCGCAGCGAGGGCAGCCCGGCGAGCAGGTGCAGCACCACCGGCACGCCCACGTTGTACGGCAGGTTGGCCACCACCAGGTCGGGAGCGACCGGCAGCTCCTCGGCCCGCACTGCGAGCGCGTCCTCGGTGAGCACGGTCAGCCGGTCGACCAGGGCGGGCGCCCGGTCGGCCACGGTGCCCGGCAGCGCACCGGCCAGCACCGGGTCGATCTCCACCGCGACCACCCGCGCCGCGTGCGGCAGCAGCGCCAGGGTGAGCGAGCCGAGCCCGGGACCGACCTCCAGCACCACGTCGTCGCTCCCCACACCGGCCAGCCGGGCGATCCGGCGGACCGTGTTGGCGTCGTGCACGAAGTTCTGCCCGAGCTTCTTGGTCGGCCGCACACCCAGCCGCTCGGCCAGCGCGCGCACCTCGGCCGGCCCGAGCAGGCCGGCCTCAGCGGGGGTCGCCGCCTCGGGACAGGCCGAGCTTGCGGGAACAGGCCGGCCAGGCCCCGAACCCGCCGCGTCGGCTCCGGACGTTCTCGGCAACCGCGATCTGCTCCTCCCGGCTGGCCTGGTGCGGCAGCGCCGCGTACCGGGCGCCGCCATGCGCCCGCCAGGTCCGCACGTCGAACTGAAGGCCACCGTAGTAGCCGTTACCGGTGTTGATCCGCCAGTTCCCACCGGCCTCGCACTTGGCAAGCTTGTCCCACACCGATCCGAGGGCCACGCCCGGGGCCGGCGGAACCGCTCCCGGCGCCCCGGGCGGCAACGCTTGCGGCGGTGCTTGCGGCGGCGGTGCTTGGGGCGCGGGCCGGGCGGGAGGCTCGGGCTCGAGCACGGGCGGCGCGAGGGCCGACCCGCCGAACGGGGTGAGCCGCACGCTCAGGCCGGTCAGCGGGATCCGGGTGTCCGGCGGGACGCTCAGCTCCCCCGGCTGGGCGTCCATGTCCAGCACGTACAGCGCGTCGTGCACCGACCGCTCGGTGGTCCACACCGTCCGCTGCCGGCCGTGGCTGACCAGGGTCAGCTCGCGCGCCCGGTTGAACGTGATCAGGTCGCCGTCCGCCAACTCGGTGTCCCCGGTGGGTTCCAGCCGGTCCCGCTCGCCCGGGGTGAGTCCCGCCGCGCGCACCGCGCCGAGCACGTCGGTCGCCTGGGTGCGCACGGTGCGGTCCTCGCCGTCGACGGTGACCGTGACGGTCTTCGGCAGGCCCACCGCGAGCCCCACCGCGACCAGCGCGACCGGCAGCCAGATGGCCACCAGGACCAGCCCCCGACCGCCACGGCTCACGGTCACGGAACGCTAACCGGCCGGCCACGGGCCCGTGGCCGTTTGGCGTTCGGTGCCCCGAACGGAGTACCGCCGGTCATCGCGTTACCGATCTCGTGTCCGCCACATTCACGGCCCTGACGTGGCCCATTTCCGCGCATTACTCCTTTTGCCTAAAACCGCTGCTCCTGGGCTGTTCGAGTGGTCCCACAACATTCGCGAAACGAATTCGCCGGGCCCGCTGATTAGCTACACAACGGCCACCCCGAGGCCGTGACCAAAGACCGAGAGGATCGTTTGCATGAGCAGCTTCCGAATTGTGATCTCCGGCTCGAGCCGGGGTCGCCGGCGCGACGACGACGATGACTGTGACCGCCGCCGGAGGCGCCGTCGCCGGGACGACGACGACTGCCGCCGCCTGAAGCGTCACCGCCGGCGCTGCGACGACTGACCGCGGTGAACAGCACCGGCTCCGCCAGTTTGTCCCGCGCGCGCCGAACTGGGCGCGCGCTCGGCAAGCGCATCCCGCGCTAGAACTCTCCGCTGGCGGGGCCGGTGCACCCCAACCCCGATGGGCACACACAGACGCGGCCGAACTCCCCGAGAACCCGAACCCACCGACAACCCCGACGACCCCGACAACCCCGAGGCGCCGAACCCGACCTCGCTCCCCAGTCCGCTGGTGGACCTGGCCCCGACGGCCAGCATCCGGGCGATCTTCCGCCGGTTCTGGCCGGACACCCAGGGCTTCCGCCGCCGGATGGCCCTGAGCCTGCTGCTGGTCGCCGTACCGCCCGGGCTCGCCGCCGCCGGGATCTGGCTGTTCAAGATCCTGGTGGACGACGTGCTGACCGCCCGGAACATCTCCCTGTTTCCAATGGTCGCCGCCGCATTCGTGGCGATCACCATGCTCGAGGGCGTCGTCGGGTTCTTCGACGAGTACCTCAATGCGTGGGTCGCCGAACGATTCGTGCTGAACCTGCGCGGAAGAGTCTTCGGGCACCTGCAACGGCTTTCCCTGACATTCTTCGAGAAACGTCAGACCGGTGATCTGCTCGCCCGGTTGACCGGCGACGTGGCGGCCATCGAGCAATTGATGCTGTCCGGCCTCAACCAGGCGCTGACCTACGTATTCCAGATCCTTTTCTTCGGCGGCGCGCTGTTCATCCTGAACTGGCGGCTGGCGCTGGCCGCGCTGGCCGGCGCGCCGATCCTGCTGCTGCTGGGCCGGTTCTTCGCCCGGCGGATCAAGGCCGCCTCCCGGGAACGCCGCCGGCGGTCCGGCTCGATCAGCGCGGTCGCCGAGGAGAGCCTGAACAACACCGCGCTGGTGCAGTCCTACGACCGGGCCGGCATGGAGTCCGCCCGGTTCCACCGGGAGAACCTGGGCAGCTTCACCGCGCAGATGCTGGCCACCAAGCTGGAGGCGCTGTTCAGCCCGTTCACCGACCTGTTGGAGGCGGCGGGCGCACTGCTGGTGATCGCCCTCGGCCTGCGCGAGCTGATCGCCGGGCGGATCACCCTCGGCGGGCTGCTGGTGTTCATCGGCTACCTCACCCAGCTGTACGGGCCGATCACCGGCTTCGGCGACCTGGCCAACACGATCTTCGCGGCCAGCGCCGGCGCGGAACGGATCATCGAGGTGCTGGACGCCGAACCCGACGTGACCGACCCGGCCGACCCGGTCCCGCTGGGCCGGGCGCGCGGCGCGGTCCAGGTGCACCGGCTCGGCTTCCGCTACCCGGACAGCGCCCGGCCCGCGCTGGCCGAGGTCAGCTTCACCGTGGGACCCGGCGAGACGGTCGCCGTGGTCGGGGCCAGCGGCGCGGGCAAGTCCACCCTGCTGCACCTGTTGCTGCGGCTGTACGACCCGGGGGCCGGCGCGGTCACCCTGGACGGCGTGGACCTGCGCCGGATGCGGCTGTCCACGCTCCGCCGCAACCTGGCCGTGGTGCTGCAGCAGACCCTGGTCTTCGACGGCACGGTGGCGGAGAACATCCGCTGGGGCAAGCCGGACGCCACGCCCGCCGAAGTGGTCGCGGCGGCCCGCGCGGCCGACGCCGACCAGTTCATCACCGGCCTGCCCGGCGGCTACCACGCCCGGATCGGGCAGCGCGGCATGATGCTCTCCGGCGGCCAGCTGCAACGCATCGCGCTGGCCCGGGCCATGATCCGCAACGCGCCGGTGCTGCTGCTGGACGAGCCGACCACCGGCCTCGACGCGGTCTCCACCCAACGCGTGCTCGACCCGCTGCGCCGGGCGATGGACGGCCGCACCACCATCGTGATCTCGCACAACCTGCTCACCGTGGCCGACGCCGACCGCATCGTCTACCTCGACCGCGGCCGCGTACGCGGCTACGGCACGCACCCGGAGCTGATGGCCAGCTGTCCCGGTTACGCCCGCCTCTACCGCCTCCACCACCCCGACGCCGCCGTCCCGTTTCGTCCCACGCCCCACCCGAGGCGCACTCCGGCGATCCACGCCAACCCCGCCGCCCGCCCGACCCCACACCCCCGCCCGACACCGCACCCCCGCCCCAAGCCCAGATCCGCACCCGGGCCCGAACCGGTGCCCGCGACCCACACCCCGCCCCCACGCCCGCGAACCGCGAGACCGGCCCCGATCGCCATCTCCGGATCGCGCCAACTCCCCGACGCCACCCGACCCATCATCTCCGGACCACACCCACTCCCCGAACCCGTCCACACCGTCACCTCCGGACCACACCCACTCCCTGAACCCGTCCGCACCGCCACGTCCGGACCACACCCACTCCCCGAACCCGCCCGACCCGCCACCTCCGGACCGCACCAGCTCCCTGAACCCACCCGACCCGCCACGTCCGGACCGCACCAGCTCCCCGAAACCATCCGACTCGCCATCACGGAGCCCCCCATGTCGCCCAAGCACGCCCGAACCCCCAGCTCAGGAGCGCTCTCGCTGCCCAACCCCGCCCGGAGAGCAGACTCCGGAGCGCACGCGCGATCCGAACGCACCCGCAACACCACCTCCCGACCGCACCCACTGCCCGAACCCACCCCACACACCACCTCCGGACCACACCCGCTACCCGAACCCACCCCACACACCACCTCCGGACCACACCCACTGCCCGAACCCGCCTGGACCGTCAGCTCGGGATCGCACTCGCTGCGCGACTCCACCCGCACCGCAAACTCGGGAGCACCCGAGACGCCGCGGCCCGAACCGCTGTCCCCCGCCGGACACAACGAGCCCGCGCCAACACCCAGGCACCGCACCGAGCCGGCCACCAATGCCATACCGGCCCAGCCCTCGCCACGGGCGACGCCGGTACCGCTGACCCCGTTCGAACCCGAAACACGTCCGGTACCCAGCCAACTCCCGACGGCCGAGGGCCGCCCCTCCCCCTACCCACGCCCGCGCCCGCCCTCGGAGCCGATGCCGCTGCGCAACGAACCCGACTGGCTCTTCTCCGCCGAACCAGGGGCCTGACCGGCCCAGCCGGCCGTCGAGTGCTGGCCCAGTCCGATTTCGATCAAGAAAACACCGGACTCAGCCAGCACTCGGTGAGCGGCGGGCGAGCAGGGCACAGACCTTGCTCGCGGTTTGGTGGATGGCCCGCAGGTCGTTGTGGCCGAAGCGGAGGGTTTGCCAGCCGTAGCCGGACAGCCGGGTGTCACGTTCCCGGTCCCGTTCCCAGCGCCGGCGCTCCAGGTGATTGCGCCCGTCGTACTCGATGGCCAGCTTCGCCGAGGGGTAGGCCAGGTCCACCCTGGCCAGCACGAAGCCGTACTCATCGAGGATCTTGTACTGGACTTCGGGCCCGGGCAGGCCCTCCAGCACGAGCCCGACGCGCAGCCGGGTCTCCGCCGGTGACTCGGCCCTCGGGTCGGCCAGCTCGATCACGCGATCCAGCCGCCGGCAGCCCCGAGCTCCTGGCGTCTTCGCCCGACAGGTCAGCAGGTCCACCGGACGGAACGCGCCGAGACGGGCCAATGCGTCCACCGCCACCACCGCTTCCACCAGGTCCAGGCGTCTGGCGAGGTCCCAAGCGGTGCGTGCGGCGGTCGTCACGAGGCAGTTGTGCGCCTCGGCCACATCGGCGGGTTCGATGCGGTCGCGGCACACCCGCAGGCCTGGTTGGGCGTCCAACGCGTGTGGCAGAGCGACCTCGGCCGGTGCCCACTCCGGCGCGCAGTCGGCGCCGAGCATCGTGGCGGCGGAGTATCCGACGAGCACGCCACCTCGGTCACGGACCAACAGATACGCCGCCCGGGAGCGCGCGAACAGGTCCAACGAGGCAGTTGCGGGTGAGTAGACGTCCGGGAACACCCGCCGAAACCGTCCGCCATACAACTGATGCCGAGTGAGCACCCCGGCGCGAATCGCCTCGCTCCCCCGAAAAGGCCCCTCCAGCACTCACCAACCCTGCCCGACCCGCCCGCTCGACGTGGC
This sequence comes from Actinospineispora eucalypti, assembly GCF_039543365.1. Lineage (NCBI taxonomy): Bacteria > Bacillati > Actinomycetota > Actinomycetes > Pseudonocardiales > Pseudonocardiaceae > Actinospineispora > Actinospineispora eucalypti. The sequence continues at coordinate 345,562 of NZ_BAABJP010000007.1, read as the reverse complement.
CGTTTCGCCAAATCCGCGTCCAGTGCTGGCCCAGTCCGGTTTCGATCAAGAAAACACCGGACTCAGCCAGCACTCGGCGGGTGGGAGACGCCTTAGGGGATGCGGAAGATTCGGGTCGCGTTGCGGCGGGTGGCTTCGGCGAGGTGTTCCGGATCGGTGGCGCGCAGTTCGGCCAGGCCGCGCACGGTGTACGGGAGGGCGTAGGGCTCGTTGGCCTTGCCCCGGTGCGGGTGCGGGGTGAGGAACGGCGCGTCGGTCTCCACCAGGATCAGTTCCTCGGGGGCCAGCACGGCGGCCTCGCGCAGCTCGCGCGCGTTGCGGAAGGTGACCGTGCCGGCGAACGACATGTGGTAGCCGGCGTCCGCGCAGGCCCGGGCCAGATCCGGGCCGCCGGAGAAGCAGTGGAAGATCACGCCGGCGGCGGGGGCGCCCTCCGCGCGCAGCACCGCGAGCACGTCGTCGTGCGCGTCCCGGTCGTGGATCATGACCGGCTTGTCCAGCCGCTTGGCCAGGTCGATGTGCCAGGCGAACGCCTCGCGCTGCTCGGCCGGCTCGGCGCAGCCGTCCAGCTTCCCGGGCCAGTAGTAGTCCAGCCCGGTCTCCCCGACCGAGACCACGCCGGGCGACGCGGCCAGCTTCTCGATCTCCATGCGGGCCGCGTCGTCCAGGGCGTTCGCCCTGGTCGGATGCAGGGCGACGGCGGCGGACACCCTCGGATCGGCGGTGGCGGTGACCACCCAGCGCGCCGAGTCCAGGTCGTCCGCCACGGTCACCGCGCGGCCCACCCCGACCGCCTCCGCCCGGTCCATCGCCGCGCGCACGTCCTCGACGGTCACGCAGCCGCAGGCGTCCAGGTGGGTGTGCGCGTCGATCGCACCGATACCCGGCAACGGCTCCGGAGCCGGCGCCGGCTCCCGCCGCGCCGTCACCGGATCGGCGCCCACTCCGGGCCGGTCTCGCCCAGCTTCGGGTCCAGCTTGCTGAACAGCGGCGACGGCTTCTCCAGCGGCCGGCCGACCTCTACCGGCCTGGACTCCCACCGCGCCTGCTCGCCGGCGTAGTCCCCGGTCAGCACCGGGTAGTCCGGCCCCTCGCCGAGCTCGGAGACCTCCCGGATCTCCGGCTGCGCCGCCCACACCCCGGATCCGCCCAGCGCCTGGTGCACCTGCTGCGCCGAGTGCGGCAGGAACGGCGTGAGCAGGGTGTTGGCGTCGGAGACCACCTGCAGCGCGGTGTGCAGGACGGTGTCGCGGCGCTCGGGCTGGTCCTTGAGCTTCCACGGCTCGGAGTCGGAGATGTACTTGTTCGCCGCCGAGACCACCCGCATCGCCTCGCCCAGCGCCTGCTTGAACCGGCTGCGCGCGAGCAGCCCGCCGACCGTGTCGAACCCGGCCTTCGACGTGGCCAGCAGCGCGTGGTCGGCGTCGGTCAGCGTGCCCGGGCGAGGGATCGCGCCGACGTTCTTGTGCGCCATCGAGACGGACCGGTTGACCAGGTTTCCCCACTCGTTGGCCAGCTCGAAGTTGATCCGCCGGACGAACTCCTCCCAGGTGAAGTCGGTGTCCTGGTTCTCCGGGCCGGCCACCGAGATGAAGTAGCGCAGCGCGTCCGGGCCGTACTCCTTCAGGAAGTCACCGACGTAGATCACGGTGCCCCGCGAGGTGGAGAACTTGGAGCCGCTCATGGTGAGGAACTCGGACGAGACGATCTCGTCCGGCAGGTTCAGCGTGCCGAAGGCGCCCGGCGCGCCGCCCTTGTCCCCGGCGCCGTTCTGGCCCAGCAGCAGCGCCGGCCAGATCACCGAGTGGAAGACGATGTTGTCCTTGCCCATGAAGTAGTAGCCGGTGGCCTCCGGGTCGCACCACCACTGCTGCCAGGCGTCCGGGTCGGGACCCCGCCGGGCCCATTCGACGGAGGCCGACAGGTAGCCGATCACCGCGTCGAACCACACGTACAGCCGCTTCATCGGCAGGTCCCGCCAGCCGTCCAGCGGAACCGGCACGCCCCAGTCCAGGTCGCGGGTGATCGCCCTCGGCTTCAGGTCCTCGATCAGGTTGGCCGAGAACTTGAGCACGTTCGGGCGCCAGTCGCTCCGGGTGGCCAGCCACTTGCCCAGCGACTCGGCGAACGCCGGCAGGTCCAGGAAGAAGTGCTCGGTCTCCACGAACTTCGGCGTCTCGCCGTTGATCTTCGAGCGCGGGTTGATCAGGTCCGCCGGGTCCAGCTGGTTGCCGCAGTTGTCGCACTGGTCGCCGCGCGCGCCGTCGTAGCCGCAGATCGGGCAGGTGCCCTCCACGTAGCGGTCCGGCAGGGTGCGGCCGGTGGACGGGCTGATCGCGCCCATCGTGGTCCGGGGCACGACGTAGCCGTTGCGGTAGAGCGCCAGGAACAGGTCCTGCACCACCTCGTAGTGCGTGCTGGTGGTGGTGCGGGTGAACAGGTCGTAGGCCAGCCCGAGCCCCTGCAGGTCCTCCACGATGACCCGGTTGTACTTGTCCGCCAGCTGGCGGGCGGTCATCCCCTCCGCGTCCGCCTGCACCTGGATGGGCGTGCCGTGCTCGTCGGTGCCGGAAACCATGAGTACCCGGTTGCCCGCCATTCGCTGGTAGCGGGAGAAGACGTCGGAGGGCACGCCGAAGCCGGAGACGTGGCCGATGTGCCGTGGGCCGTTGGCATATGGCCAGGCCACGGCGGTCAACACGCGGGAACTCATGCCTACCAGCCTATGCCCGACCCACTAACGGGTTTCAGCGTGGCCGGTACACGCCCGTTTCTGTCAGGGGTTCCTGAGAAGCTGCCAGCATGCGAACCCAGTACTACACCGCCACCAGCATCGACGGCTTCATCGCCGACCGGGACAACTCGCTGGACTGGCTGCTCCAGTTCGGAGACGGTGACGACGACGTCTACAAGAAGTTCATCGCCGAGGTCGGCGCGATCGCCATGGGCTCGACCACCTACGAGTGGATCGTGAACCACCACATCAACGCGGACGCCGACCACCCGCGCCCCTGGATGTACAGCCAGCCGAGCTGGGTGTTCAGCAGCCGCGAGCTGCCGGCGATTGCCGACGCGGACGTCCGGTTCGTGCGCGGCGACGTGCGCCCGGTGCACGCGGCGATGACCGAGGCGGCGGCCGGGAAGAACATCTGGGTCGTCGGCGGCGGCGACCTGGCCGGCCAGTTCCACGACCACGGCCTGCTGGACGAGCTGATCCTGGGGGTCGCACCGGTGTCCCTCGGCGGGGGCGCGCCGCTGCTGCCCCGGACCATCACCAAGGGGATGCGGCTCACCGAGGTTCGCCAGGAAGGCCCGTTCGCGCTGCTCAGCTACCGGCTCGAGCGCGGCTGACCGACGTTGCCGGCGGGCCCGGGCGGCGGTTGCCCGGGCCCGCCGGGCGGGTCAGGCCAGTTCCGCGTGCACCATGAAGGTCGCGCCGAACGGGTCCGCCAGCTCGGCCATCCGGCCGAACGGGGTGTCCTGGGCGGGGCCGAGGACCCGGCCGCCGCCGCGCTCGGCGGTGGCGGCCGCCGCGTCCACGTCGGCCACCGAGAAGTACCCCACCCAGTGGCTGGGCGTGCCCTCCGGGGCGCCGGTCAGGTCGCCGATGCCGCCCACGGGCCGGCCGTCCACGGCGAACGTCTGGTAGGCCGGCGGCGCACCCTCCACCGGTCCGTAGGTGTAGCCGAACACCGAGGCGTAGAAGCTCCGGCCGGCGTCGGCGTCGGTCAGCCGGGCGTCCTCCCAGGCCAGCGCGCCGGGCTCGTTGAAAACCTGCAGGCCGGTGGTCTCGCCGGCCTGCCAGACGCCGAACACCGCGCCCGTGGGGTCGGTGGCGATCAGCATCCGGCCCTTGTCCCCGACGTCGCCCGGCTCCATCAACAGGCCGCCGCCGTTATCGGCGATCAGCTTGGCGGTGGCGTCCACGTCGTCGGAGGCCAGGTAGAGGGTCCAGGCGGCGGGCTGGCCCTCCTCGAACTGGGGGCCGATCGCGGCCGGGGCGCGGCCGTTGACCTGCGCGATGTGGTAGTTGCCGAAGTCGGCACCGGTGTCCACGTAGGTCCAGCCGAACAGCGATTTGTAGAACTCGGCGGCGGCCGGCACGTCCGGCGCGCTCAGGTCGATCCAGCAGGGCGTGCCGGCGGGCCACGGGGTGTCGCGGGTGGGCATGAGCGGTCCTTCCAGGTTTGTGGGTGGCCAGCCAAGCACCGGACCCTGACAAAACCGGGCCCCGGACACCTGATGTTCACCGGGGCCTGAGAACGTCCGGACCATGAGGCAACCGCTCCTCGCCGCCGCGCCCGTGCTCGCCGCGATCATGCTCGCCGGCTGCGCGGGCCAACCCGACAAGCCGGTCGCGCCCCCGGTGACCGTGCTCGCCGACGCCGCCCTCGCGCGCACCCCGCTGGCCACGATCCGGCCGGTGGCCGACGACCACGGCATAGCCCTGGGCGGCATCGGCAGTGACCTCTACCCCGGGGACCGGCCGGACGAGTACTGGTCGATCACCGACCGGGGGCCGAACGGCCAGGTCAAGGTGGACGGCAAGCAGCGGCGCACCTTCCCGGTGCCCGACTTCGACCCGGCCCTGCTGCGGCTGCGGGTGGACGGCGGGACGCTGCGCGTGGAACAGGCCATCCCGATCACCACCACCGACGGCCGGCCGGTCACCGGACTTTCCAACACCCCCGGGCACGACGAGGCACCGTACGACCTGACCGCCCGCACGCCGCTGCCCTACAACCCGAACGGTCTGGACCCGGAGGGCATGGTGCGCACCCCCGGCGGCGAGTTCTGGCTGTCCGAGGAGTACTCGCCCTCGCTGCTGCGGCTGTCCGCCACCGGCACCGTGCTGGCCCGGTACGTGCCGGCCGGCCTGAGCCTGCCCGGGGCGGGTTACCCGGTGTACCCGACGCTGCCCGCCGAGCTGAGCCGCCGGCAGCAGAACCGGGGGTTCGAGGCGCTGGCCCTGGCCCCGGACGGGGACACCCTGTACGCCGCTCTGCAGAGCCCGCTGGACCCGCCGCCCGACGAGGGCCGGGAAGTCCGCCTGCTGGCCTTCGACACCCGGACCGGGCAACCGGGCGCCGAGTACCGCTACCCGCTGGAGGACGTGAACACCTTCGACCCCTCCGCCAAGGGCAAGCAGAACGACATGAAGATCAGCGCGCTGGCCTGGTACGGCCCGGACCGGCTGGTGGTGGACGAGCGCACCGACAAGGTCGCCAAGCTCTACCTGTTCAACCTGGCCGACCAGCGCAAGACCCCGCTGGTCGATCTCACCGCCACCGTGCCCGGGCTGCCCGAGAAGATCGAGGGGATCGCCGTGCGCGACCCCAGGACGATCGCGGTCGCCTGCGACAACGACTTCGGCATGACCGACGGGCCGGACGCGTTCGGCCCCGACGGGCGGTCGCGCGACTCGGGCAAGCCGTCGCGGCTGCTGGTGCTGAGGCTGCCCTAGCGCCGAAGGCGCGTGCGGAACACACAGCGCCGAAGGCGCTGGCCGCGGGTGCGGTCGGTGCGGGTCTTGAAGATCAGCTTGGACGGCCCCGGTTGGGTGATCTGCCGCGATTGAAGTACTGGCCCGTCACGTTGTTCTCGTTTGTCACTTTGGTTTCGTCAGATGCACATGGCAGGGCTTGCAGCAAGATCAAATCCCTATGGTGTACATCTCGCGAAACGCAAGTGACGAGTGGGGCTGTGGCAGGGGAGGTTCACGATCATCAGGCCCTGACGGCCGTTTCTGGTCGACCGAACCCCAACCGGCCCGGCCCGAGCCGCGGCAGACCACCCAACCGGCGCCGTCCAAGCCGATTTCCCCGCCCCCGCCGCACCCGCATCCCACCCCGCCGCGAACGGGCACCCAGGCGAAGACATTCACCGAACAAACCCGAGTTTCAACAGGCCCTAGGCGCGTGCGGGATTTACAACGGGAAGATCTCGGCGGCCGCTGACGTTGCCATCAAGGTGGCACGCTCCGAGCTCCCCGACATCCCGCTGTCCGTGCTCGACCTCGCGCCGGTCGGCGCCGGTTCGCACGCCGGCGCGGCCCTGCGCGACACCATCGAGCTGGCCCGGCTGACCGAGCGCCTAGGCTTCCAGCGGTTCTGGGTGGCCGAGCACCACAACATGCCGGGCATCGCCAGCTCCGCGCCCGCCGTGCTGCTGGCCCACCTGGCCACCGCGACCGAGCGGATCCGCCTCGGCTCCGGTGGCGTGATGCTCCCCAACCACGCGCCGCTGGTGGTCGCCGAGCAGTTCGGCATGCTCGAGGCGCTGCACCCCGGGCGGGTGGACCTGGGTATCGGCCGCGCCCCCGGCACCGACCCGGTCACCGCGCAGGCCCTGCGCCGCCGGGCCGACGCGCTATCCGTGGACGAGTTCCCCGAGCAGCTCACCGAGCTGATGGGCTACTTCGTCGGGGCCAGCCAGCGGGGCGTGCTGGCGGTGCCGGGGGCCGGCAACCAGCCGGACGTGTGGCTGCTGGGCTCCAGCGGGTACAGCGCCCAGGTGGCCGGGCTGCTCGGACTGCCGTTCGCGTTCGCGCACCACTTCTCGGCGGCCAACACGCTGCCCGCGCTGGCCCTCTACCGCGAGCGGTTCCGCCCCTCGGCCCGGCTCAAGGAGCCGTACGCGCTGGTCGCCGCGTCGGTGCTGGCGGCCGAGGACGACGAGCGGGCGCGCTACCTCGCCGGTCCCGGCGCGCTGTCCTTCCTGCGGCTGCGGCAGAACAAGCCCGGCCAGGTGCCGACCCCCGAGGAGGCGGCCGACTACCCGTACTCCGACCTGGAGAAGGGCTTCGTCGAGGAACGCATGGCCAGCCAGATCATCGGCGCCCCCGACACGGTGCTGAAGGGCATCACCGAACTCCTCGAAAGCACCCAGGCCGACGAGCTGATGATCACCACCCTCACCCACGGCGCGGCGGACCGCCGCCGCAGCTTCGAACTGGTCGCCGAGCTAGCCGGGTTGCCGGCCCCGACGTAAGAGCGGTGCCGGTTCTAAAGACGACCCGGACAACGGAGGGGCGGCCTGCCGTGCCTTGAGTGCCGCTCGTTGCGTTCTCTCGTGGGGGTTTGACCTTGGCTCGTGCCCCACCATGTTCCCTCGCGCAACGGATGGGGCGAATGGGACGCGGGCTCGTCCGTCCGAATGATCAATTCATCCTCACCGACATTACCGACCCGCAAAACGTCTCCCACGATGAATTGACCATGGAAAACGGCACCGGGAAACCCCGGCTCCGCAACGCAACAGGCCGTGCCCGGCCACGGCAGGCCGCCCGGCCGCGCCGTCCAAGCCGTTCTTGAACCGCTCTACTCCAGGGCCGCCTGGTAGAGGTCGCGGGATCGGACGCCGGCGTCGGTGGCCACCGCGCGGGCGGCGTCCTTGAGGCGCTCTCCGGCGGCGACCCGCTCGCGGACCCGCTCGGCCAGCGCCTCCAGCGAGGCAGCCGGGGCGACCGCGCCGCCGAGCACCACGGTGATCTCGCCCCGCACCTCTTCCGCCGAAGCCCACTCCCGCAGCGAACCCAGGGTGCCGCGCAGCACCTCTTCGTAGGTCTTGGTCAGCTCGCGGCACACCACGGCCGGCCGGTCGGCGCCGAGTACCTCCACCGCGTCGGCGAGCGTGGTCGCCAGCCGGCGCGGCGACTCGAAGAACACGCAGGTCCGGGACTCCGACGCCAGCACGGTCAGCCAACGCCGCCGCTCGCCGGGCTTGCGCGGCGCGAAACCCTCGAAGCAGAACCGGTCGCTGGGCAGCCCGGAGACCGCGAGCGCGGTGGTCACCGCCGAAGGCCCGGGCAGGCAGCTCACCGGCAGCCCGGCCGCCACGCAGGCGCCGACCAGGCGGTATCCCGGGTCGGACACCGACGGCATGCCGGCGTCGGTGACCACCAGCACGGTCCGCCCCTCGCCGATGGCCCGGACCAGCTCGGGGGCGCGGGAAGCCTCCACCGCGTCGTAGTGGCTGACCACCCGGCCGGTCACCGGGACCCCCAGCGCGGCGGCCAGCGTGCGCAGCCGGCGGGTGTCCTCGGCGGCCACCACGTCGGCCGTGCCCAGCGCCTCGACCAGCCGCGCGGACGCGTCCGCGGGATTGCCCAGCGGGGTCGCGGCCAGCAGCAGCCGGCCCTCGCCGGCACCCTCACTCACGACTCGCGAGCTTAGAGACATCCGGCAGGTGTCCGGCCGGTGCGGGGCCGCCCCCTACGATCAGAGGCCGTGGCGAGCCTGCTGGAGACCGTACGGCCGACCCAGCGGGCGCACCTGAGCCGGTTGGGCGCGTCGCCGAGGGGCGCGCGCGGGTTCCCACTGGACCGGCCGATGCCCACCGACCGGCTGCGCGGGTGGCTGGTGGCGCTGGGACTGGCCCTCATCGGCGGCGCCCTGCGGTTCTACCGGTTGGGGTTCCCCACCGACGAGGGCACGCCGGTGTTCGACGAGAAGCACTACGTGCCGCAGGCCTGGCAGATGCTGCGCAACTTCGGCGTGGAGGACAACCCCGGGTACGAGCTGGTGGTGCACCCGCCGCTGGCCAAGCAGCTGATCGCCATCGGCGAGGCGGTGTTCGGCTACGACGGGTTCGGCTGGCGGTTCTCCGCCGCGCTGGCCGGCACCGTGTGTGTGCTGCTGGTGGTGCGGATCGCGCGGCGGCTGACCCGGTCCACCCTGTTCGGCGCGCTGGCCGGACTGCTGCTGCTCTGCGACGGGGTCAGCTTCGTGCAGTCCCGGATGGGCATGCTGGACATCTTCCTGACCGTGTTCGTGCTGGCCGCGTTCGGCGCGCTGCTGGTCGACCGGGACGATGCGCGCGCCCGGATGGCCAAGGTGGTGGCCGAGGGCCGGGTGCACGACACGCCCTACGGGCCGCGCCTGGGCGTGCGCTGGTGGCGGTTCGGCGCCGGGGTGCTGATCGGCATGGCCTGCGCGGTGAAGTGGTCCGGGGTGTACTGGGTGGCCGCGTTCGGCGTGCTGTGCGTGCTGTGGGACCTGAACGCGCGGCGGGCCGCCGGGGTGCGCCGGCCGTGGGTGGGCACCGCGGTGCGCGACCTCGGGCCGGCGCTGTGGGCGCTCGCCCTCGTGCCCGTGCTGACCTACCTGGCCGGCTGGTGGGCCTGGTTCGCCAGCGAGACCGCCACCGACCGGTACGAAGTGGGCCGGGGCATCGGCACCGGCGGCCCGTGGGCCTTCCTGCCGGACGCGCTGCGTTCGCTCTGGTACTACAGCTCGCACGTGCTGTCCTTCCACACCGAGCTGCACACCAACAAGGCCGACCCGCACCCCTGGGAGTCCAAGCCGTGGGCCTGGCCGATGAGCCTGCGCCCGATGCTCTACTACTACTCCGGCGAGGGGCACGGCTGCGGCGCGGACGACTGCGTGAGCGCCACCATGCTCATCGGCACGCCGGCGCTGTGGTGGGCCAGCCCGGCCGCGCTCGGCTGGTCGGTGTGGCGGGCGGCCACCCGGTTCGACTGGCGGTACGCGGCCATCCTGGTGGGCTACGGCGCCGGGTACCTCCCGTGGTTCCTCGAGATCGACCGGCAGATGTACTTCTTCTACGCCACCACCATGGCGCCGTTCCTGGTGCTGGCGATCACCCTGGCGCTGGGCGAGATCCTGGGCAAGGCCGGGTCGGGCGCCGAACGGCGGGCCACCGGGCTGCTGGTCGTCTCGCTCTACGTGGGTCTGGCGGTGGCCAACTTCGCCTGGATGTGGCCGGTCATGGTGGGTGACTCGATCACCGTGGCGCACTGGAACGCCGAGATGTGGCTGCCCTCCTGGCGGTAATCCGTAGCCGCGCACACTAAGTTATATCGCGTGAAGCACATCACCCAGCATGAATTGCTCGAGGACTTCCCCGCCATCATGCGAGCGATCGAGAACGGCGCAGGCTTCGTGATCACCCGCGACGGTATCCCCATCGTCGACATCATCCCGCTCGGCCGCACAGAGGTTGTGGTCGATAGGAACACGTCCAACAATTCGATCTTTGGTAGTTGATGGCTTGGACGGCGCGGCTGGGCAGCCGCGGTCTCGGGTGCCGCCTGGCCCGGTTCCGAGGTGGATGCCGTCCATCGGTCACGTCCGGTTACATCGGCGAGACGCGGGTGGAGCTTGGTTCGGAGACCGCGTTCATCGACATCGACACCAGTCTGGTTCGGCCAAGATCGGACCGGACTCACGTCGATGTCGATGAAGCAAGCGGGACAGGACGCCCGCTCAGTCGTCACACACCGTGATGCTGGCGGTGGGACGGCCCACGCCGAACGCCACGGGCCGCACCCGGAGTGCGGTAGGCCAGCCCCAGCCGCGCCGTCCAAGCCATCGGCGAACCCGGTCACCGATGAACCCGGCGGCGGCCGTGCGGGCCCTATTCCGTGAGGTCCTTGGCGAAGGTCAGGCGGCCGCCGGGGCCTTCGTCCGGGGAGACGCCGGGCAGCGGGCGGTAGCCGAGGATCTCGTAGAGCGCCTTCGCGGCCGGCTGGTTGTCGCTTAAATGCATGACGACGCGCCGGTACTCGTCGTCCTTGGCCGCCTCTTCCAGCTCGTTGATCAGCGCCCGGCCGACGCCACTGCCCCGGGCGCCCGGGTTGACGTAGACGCGGACGATCTCGGCGGTCTCACCCGTCGGATCGCCGGGATAGGTGCGGTAGCCGCCGGACGCGGCGGGCCTGCGGTTGGCGTAGGCCACCAGGTAGGCGCCCCGGTTGGCCGGTTCCAGCTCCGGACCGGGCGGCGGGATCATGTCCGGGTGGTCGGGCATCTCCGCCTGGGCCGAAGCGCGCATGACCACCAGGAGACTCTCGTGCGCCTCGCCGTACTCGAACGCGCGAAAGTAGATCTCCGGCCGGTCCGGGCCAGCGTTCAACGTCCCACTACCTATCTCTTACGACACGCCAGTGGCGGCGTGCATAGAACATGTTACTGGCGAGGAACTGTTATCCAACCTGGTGACCGTACATCTCACCCAGCGGATCGGCGATCAGTTCCACCCGCGCGCCGTCCGGATCACGGAGGTAGATCGAGGTGCCGCTCTCCAGCTGGTAAGGCACCCCGGCGGCGTCCAGGCGCTCCCGGGCCGCCGCCCAGCTCTCCGGGGTGACCGAGATGGCCAGGTGGTGCAGTCCGCCGAGTACCTCGGCATACGGCCCCGGGTCCACCCCGGGCAGGTCGAAGAACGCCAGCGTATTGCCGTGGCCGACGTCGAAGAAGAAGTGCGTGGAGCCGGCCAGGTCCCGGTTCTCGAACATCTCGATCAACGGGAAGCCGAGCACGTCCTGGTAGAACTCGACGGTTCGCAGCACATCGCCGCTGATCAGCGCGGTGTGGTGGATGCCACGCGCGGCGCTGGCCGGCCGGTCGTCGCGCGGCGCGAGGTGAAGATCGCGGATCCGGTCCCGTTCGGCGGTGAGTCGGGCAATCTCGTCGGCTGGTACGGGAGCGACCATGGCTCCTAGTTTGCCTGACCGTTCAACTGTTTGACATAGGCCAACCGGCCGCTGTCGTCCTTGGGGTCGAAGTCGGTGTGTCGCCGGTACCCGGCCATCTCGTACAACGCCCGCGCGGCGGCCAGGTCCTCGGTGGCGTAGAGCAGCATCTGGCCGTACTCGTCGTCCCAGGCCCGCTCCTCCAGCTCGGCCAGCATCGTCCGGCCCAGCCCGGAGCGGCGGGCGCCGGTCCGGACGAACATCCGGCGGACCTCGGCGGTGTTTCCGGTCGGGTCGCCGGGGAATGCCCGGTAGCCGCCGGTGGCGGAGGCCTGCCGGCCCAAATAGGCCACCAAAAGCACGCCGCGGTTCTTCGCCGCGTACTCGCCCTCGTCCGGCGGCTCCAGCTCGGGACGGCCCGGCAACTCCCGCTTGGCGGCCTCCACCAACGGGCCGACCACGCTCGGGAACTCGCCACCGGCGTCCAGCGCCCGAAAGACGATTTCGGGCTGCCCGGCGTTCTCGGTCACATTCATCGCGTGTCTCGGGGCCTGACGCTCGTCTCGGGAGGGGAACGTTACGCCTGGGAAATTTACTACGGTCGCTTCGGCACGGTGATCGGTGGCTCGATCAAAGCCGGCCTCGGCTCCACCCCGTCCACCGGGATATACCACCGGCTCACCCCCTTCCCGTTCTCCGTCCGCCGGCCCCCGCCGGCGAATGTCCAGCGCACCGCCCGGTCGATCCGGACCGGGAACACCGTGAGCGTGCCGTCCGCCGCGATGCGCAGCCGCACGAAGCATTTGTAGTCCTGTATAGCCTGGCCGGCGAACAGCTCCTCGGTGTTCACGCCGTGCGGCCCGGCGTGGTCGGCGAGCAACAGGTATACCCCCACCACGGCCGGCCCGGCCAGGCCACCGACCAGCCAGGCGGCCAACGGCACAGCGGCGACCCCGGTCTCCGGCGACCAGCCCAGCGCCTCCGACCAGAGCTCGACGCCGACCACGGTGAGCGTCACCAACGCCAGGTGGGCCGCCGTGTGCAGACCGGAGACCGCCGCGCGCAGCCGGGGGTTGCGTCGCCGGCGTAAGCCGGTGAACAGGCCCAGCCCGGTCCACAGCAGGAACACCAGCACCATCAGCAGCACCAGGTCCGGCACGCTGGCCAGCCACCAGTCGGGCTCGGCCAGCGCCGGGAACGCCCGGCGCAGGGTCACCCCGAGCAGCAGGTACACGATGGCCGGGACCAGCCAGAACCCCTTGTTGCGGTAGATCGAGCCGAGGATGCCCCAGCGCAGCCGCTTGGAGGTGGCCTTGTCCGGGTAGCACCGTTCCAGCTGGTAGGTGACCGGCGGCTGCTTGCCGACGTCGTGCGACTCCACCGGCGGCAGCTGGACCCGCTCGGGCAGCTTGTGGGTGCCGAACAGGTACGCGCCGCCGCCACCGGCGGTGATCTTCTGCTGACCGGCCTCGTCCTGGCCCCGGTAGCGCGCGTAGTGGTGCAGGTCGCCGGACAGCGACAGTCGCAGCATCCGCCGGTCGGGGATGACCGTGCGCTCGAAGTACTCCAGCGGCGCGTAGCCCTCCGGGTTGTCCTTGCCGGACTCCACCCAGGCCGGCATGGCCCAGCACAGCACGATCGCGTCGTCCGGCGCGACCCGCTCGGCCACCCGGCGGAAGTAGTCCAGCTGCTCCTGGTCGATGTCGACGCCGAGCTGGATGTCGATGCCCCACAGCCACCACCCGCCGGGCAGCTTCACCGCGAAGTAGCTGCGGCGCTGCACGGTCCGCCAGCCACCGATCCAGCGGCCCTGGCAGAACTGGCGCAGGAAGCTGGTCAGGCCGTCGTACCAGTCGTGGTTGCCGGGCAGCGCCAGCAGGGTGCGCGGCCGGTCGGTCCAGGGCAGCATCATCCGGTACGGGCCGACCAGCCGGTCGGCGTAGTTGGACCGGGAGGCCACCGGGTAGCACTGGTCGCCCCCCATCACCAGCAACCGGCCGGCCCTGGTCGGGTGGGGCTGGCCGTCGGCGTCCGGCAGCTCCAGCTCCTCCTCGGCGAGTTGGCTGGCCACCGTGGCGGTCGCGTCGAACCCGTCCCCAAGGTCGGCGACGTAGTCCAGCCAGAACTCGCCGTCCTCGACCTCCCCGGAGAGGTCCAGCGGGTCGGCGGTTTCCAGGGCCTGCAGCTCGCGGCGGTCCAGGAACGCGCCGAACACCTGCGACACGGCCACCTGGGCGCCGGTGCGCGCGAGCATGGCCGGGGCCAGCCAGCGCACCTTGGGCCGGCGGGTGAAGCCCAGCGTGGCGGGGTCCTCCCGGGCGGGGCAGTCCGGGGGCTCGCCCTCGGCCGGGGGTAGCCGTTGGGGCTCAGGCATAGCGCCGTGATCTCCTAACCGGTTGGGCGCCTGACAGAATAGGACAGGTGCACCTACTCGATCCGGACAACGCGCGGGCCGTCCAGGACGGGGAGCGGGTGTGCGCGGCAATCGCGCACCTGCCGGACGGGGAGGCCCTGCACGACTGGGCCACCCGGTTCGCCCTGCTGGCCGACCAGACCCGGCTGGCCCTGCTGCTGTGCATCCACCATGCCGGGGAGATCTGCGTCTCCGACCTCGCGGTGGCCACCGGAGTGAAGGACAGCACGGTCTCCCAGTCGCTGCGGCTGCTGCGGGCGCACGGCGTGGTCACCACCCGCCGGGACGGCCGCACCATCCACTACCAGCTCACCGACCGGTCCCTGCGCGGCCTGCTGGACCAGCTCCCCACCCCCACCGTCCCGGCCAGCCACCACTGAGCCTCTCCCGTTGCGTTTGCGGTGGGTGGGGTTAAAGACGGCTTGGACGGCGGAGCTGGGTGGTCTGGCGCGGCTCGGGAGCGGCCCGCGACGTTCGGTTCGGCGTCCGCGCCGGCTTTTGATGATCAACTCATCTGATGATCAACTCACCGTGGGAGACGTTTTACTCGCGGGTAGCGTCTCTGAGGGTGAGTTGATCATGCGGGGCCGATGGTCCGACGCCAAATTCATGATCACCAGGACATGGCGGCCCCTTTCGTGGCCGTCGAGCGACCACGGTGCCCTGGTGACCATGAACGTGGGCGATCGAACGCAACAGGCCACCCAAGCCGCGGCAGACCACCCAGCTCCGCCGTCCAAGCCGTCTTTGAAACCCACTCACCCCAAACGCAACACAGGCCTCAGGTGTCGCTGTAGCAGGGGGACGCGCCGAGCATCGCCAGGCCCTGGCGGTCACCGGGGCCGAGCTTGTCGCTGGTGCTGGACCGGCCCATCACCTCACGCCGGTCGCCGACGTCGTCGAGGCCGAGCACCAGCATGGTCAGGTGCATGACCGAGGCGCGGGTGACCTGGTAGCCGTTGCGCCGGGTCTGCCAGTCGGCGAAGTAGCGGAAGTTGAGCACCACCATGCCGGTGGTGTAGCGCTCCGACTCGGGACCCGAAGGCGAGATCGGGTAGTTCACGCCGAGGCCGCCGGAACCGGCCAGCGCCGGCACCTTGGCCTGGTCGGCCCAGGCGAACATGATCGGCGCCCACTTGTCGCCGTAGCGCTCCTGCACCGGCGGCCGCTCACCGGTCGGCACCGCCTCCTCGGTGGTCCCGTCGTCGGTGAAGGTGAAGCCGCTGGCCTGGCTGATCTGGTCCAGTGCCTCCCGGACCATGTCCGCGCCCTTGTCCGGCATGTTCGCCGTGTTGATCACGTAGTGGATCGGCCGGCACGGGTCGAAGGAGACCGGGCGCCCGGACGGCGTGGAGTGCTTGAACTTGTGCGGGCCCTTGGTCGTCACCGCGACCGGCGGCGCGGCGCGGTCGTCACCGGCGTCGGACGGGAGCGGCGGGAAGTCGCCGGGTCGCCCCGTGCTGGTCGTGCCGCAGGCGGCGAGGAAGCAGGCGATCAAAGCGACAGCCAGTGGCCGCCACCTCATCCATACGGGGGTACCCATGGTCAAACCGTACTGCTCAGTCACCCTGAGAGCCGCCCCGCAAGCGGGTGATCTTGAGGATAGGCTTCGATTACTCCGCGCCGTCTCCGCAGGTCAGCGGCTCAGTTGAGCGCCGGAGAATCGAGCAAACGGGTGGCGGCCTCCAGCACCTCGGCCGACGTCGGGCCCGGCACGCCGCGCAGCGGGACGGGCAGCGTGCCGCCGTGCCGGGCCTGCCAGCGCCACGCGGCCTCCAGCACATCGGTGACCGTGCCCCGGTGGATCGAGTCGATCGCCCCGGACATCAGCAGCTCGGCCCGCACCGGCTCGGGCAGCCCCGCCACCCCGGCCAGGGTGCGCCGGCGGGCCGCGACGATCTCCGCCAACTGCTCGGCCTCGGTCGGCTCGGGGCACATCGGGCAGCGCATCGCCAGGCCGAACACCTTCGGCCCGCCACCGGCGTCCAGGATCGCGAACCGGTGCTGACGCTCGGCGGGACAGCGGAACGCCGTGATCATGATTACCTCACGCATTCACTTCGACGGGTGACGGTTCGGAATGCTAAAGCCACCCGGCCGGACGTAACGGTGATGACACGCCGTACATGCTTTTTGACACATCACTGAGGGCCGAGGGAAATTTTCATTCGTCGGGCGGGCTCTGGCGCAGTCGCAGCTGCCCGTCGGGCGGACCCTCCTCGGCCCACTCACCGGCCTCGGCCGTCCACGAACTGCCGTTCGCGCTGACCCGGTCCACGCCCGCCCGCGCCGCGTGCCCGACCAACCAGTTGGCCAATGCGCGACCCCGCTCCGGCGGCTGCGCACCGCTCAGCGCGGCCGTGCCCAGCTCCCGCTCGGCCAGCCGGACCAGGGTGCCCGGAGAGGCCGGCGCGAGCTTCAGGTTGCGGCACGCCAGCGACGCCTCGGCCTCGCCGGTGAGCGCCGCCGCGGCCGCCCTCGCCATGGGCTCCCAGCGGGCGTAGGCCAGCGGCGTGGCGGACCGCTGAACCAGTTGCGCGGCGTCCGTCACCTCCAGCCGCGTCCAGTTCGGCTGCTGGCGTAACCGCTGGTAGAAGGCGGTGCTGGCGTACACCGTGTCCATCAGTTGGGCCTCACTCCCCCACCCCTGGCTGGGGCGCTGCTGGAACAGTCCGAGGGAGTCCCGGTCGCCGTGCGGGAGGTTGCGCAGGCCGGTCTCCTGCATGGCCGTGGCGATGGCCACGGTGACCGCGTGGTCCGGCATGCCGAGCTTGCGCCCGACCCCCGCGACGGTGGCCGCGTTGTCCGCCTGCTCGACGGTCAACGGGTACTCCAGCACCCGGTCCGGCGCGGTCGCCAGGGTGACCGTGCAGCCGGGCGGCCCCGGGATCCTGGCGATCACCAGGGCCACCGCGCCGACGACCAGGAGCACCAGGGCGCCGGCCGCCACGATCCGGCGGCGGTAATAGATCGATCGGGGCACCGGCAAACCTTAGAACTCTCAGGAACGCTAGGTTTCACGTGACTCCGCAAATGGCGGCTTGACGCGGAGGCGCTGAGATGTCCTCTCAGCCAGCCGGTCAGACCGTCATTGCAGATCCAGAACCAGCGAGTTTAGCCTCGAAAGTGCCTGCACCACCGCCACGATCGGAGGTCAGCATGAAGGTCGAATCAATGCTGCGTGCCAAGGGCAGCTCGGTGATCACCATCCAGCCCTGGGCCACAGTCGAACAGGCAATCAGCCATCTGGTGGGTCCGCCGAAGATCGGCGCTGTGGTGGTGACCGGGGTGCCGCGCGGCTACACCGGGATCATCTCCGAGCGGGACGTGGTGCGGGAGATGCGGCGGCACGGCATCGCGCTGCTGCAGATGCCGGTGTCCGAGGTGATGACCCAGCACGTGCCGCACTGCGCGCCGGGGGACTCGGTCGCCGACGTGATGGTCAAGATGACCCGGACCAGGCACCGCCACCTGCCGGTGCTCTCCGACGGCGAGCTGGTCGGCGTGATCAGCATCGGCGACGTGGTCCGCTCCCGCCTGGACGAGATGGAGCTGGAGGCCGGCGTACTGCGCGACCTCTACATGGCCCGGCACTGAGCGCCGTCCCGTGTCCAGCGCGCCCGACGCCTGGATGCGGGTCGACGGTTCAGCCCCGGGCGGACTTGAGCAGGCCGTGCGCCACCAGGTCACTGGCGGTGGCGAGCAGCCGGCGTAGCTCGGCCGGATCTCGACGCAGGCGGTCCGGCCGCCACGCCAGACTGATCACCCCGTTCCACGCGGCCCAGAGCACGGTCGCCGCCTCCTCCGGGTCGACGTCCCGCAGCCGGCCGGACCGCACCCCGGCCCGCAGCGCCGCGACCAGCCGGCCGTTCTGCTCGTTGACCTCCTTCACCAACCGGTCGGCCAGCTCCCGCCCCGCCGGGTAGCGCCCCGGCTCACCGGGGAACGCCAGCATCCGGAAGTACTCCGGGTGCTCCAGATAGAACGCCAGGTACTGATCGGCCGCCGCGAACACCTGCTCCACCGGGTCCCGCCCCGGCAGGTAGGCGCGGTCCATGTGCTCCCGGTCCACCCGCAGCGCCCGCTCCACGACGGCGGCGTGCAGCCCGGCCTTCGAGCCGAAGTGGTTGTAGATCGACCCCACCGCGACGCCCGCCCGCTCGGCGATCTGCTCGACGGTCACCTCGTCCACCGCGCGTTCGCTGAAGATCTCCTCGGCGGCGCGCAGCAGTGCGTCCAGGGTGCGCCGCCGGCGCGGGTCCATGCGTTCCCCCATGCCCCGAGCTTACTTGTAACGGTTACAAGAAGCCGCGGTCGCCGAACCGCACCCCGGTCAGCCGCTCGGACTCGGCCCACAGCCGGTCCTGCACCTCGACGTCCACGGCCGGCGCGCCGCAGTGCACCCGGGCCGGCCCGCCGAACAGCTCGACCGGATCTCCCGGACCGTAGAAGTCCCCGCCGCGCGCCGCCGGGTCCAGTGCCGCGCGCAGGGTCGGCCGGGCCCCCTTGGCCGCCGTGAGGCCGAACAGCGAGCCGCCGATCACGCTGGTCGCCCAGCGCAGGCAGAACGGCAGCTCACGGAGCAGGTCGGTGCTCACCCCGCCGGGATGCGCGGCCACCGCGATGGTCGCCGCGCCGGCCCGCTCCAGCCACCGGTGCAACGCCAGGCTGAACATCAGGTTGGCCAGCTTGGCGCGCACGTAGGCCCGGCGCGGGTCGTCCAGCCGGTCCAGGTCCATCCGGCCGACGTGGTGCACCAGGCTGCTCACCGTCACCACCCGGGAACCGGCCACGTCGCGCATCCGGTCCAGCAGCAGGCCGGTGAGGGCGAAGTGGCCGAGGTGGTTGACCGCGAAGTGCAGCTCGAACCCGTCCTCGGTGCGGGCCGAGTGGCTGTTCACGCCGGCGTTGTTGATCAGGAGGTCGATCCGCCGGTGGCGCTCGACCAGTTCGGCGGCGGCGGCCCGCACCGAGGCCAGCGAGGCGAGGTCCAGTACCGCGACGGACACCTCGGCGTCCGGCACCTGCTCGTCGATCCGGGCGGCGGCCGCCTCGGCCCGTTCCCGGTTCCGGCAGGCCAGCACCACCGAAGCCCCGTACCGGGCCAGAGCCAGCGCGATCTCGAACCCGATTCCGGTGTTCGCGCCGGTCACGACCGCGACGCGGCCGGTCTGATCCGGGACGTCGGCGTCCCGCCAGGTGGTCACTTGAATAATGTATGCGATAGCTCACCCGTAACATCCACCAACCGCGGCACAATCGATCAAACCCGTAGGCTTCCGCAACATCGCCCCCACCCCTCCCACGCCGGGCGGCCATCGGCCGGTCAGGTGGCTATGTCGGTTCTAAAGATCGGCTTGGACGGCGCGGCCAGGCGGTCTGCCGCCGCTCGGGTGCCGCCTGATGCGTGCGGCCGACACTACGCACGATCACGACCGGTCGGTGCGGACAAGGGAGTGCGCGGCTTCCGTTCACCGGGATGCGGGTGCCACTGCTGGGGCGCTCGCGGGTGGTGTGCGGGCGGCCCCGCTGGTCGCCTTCCACCCCGGTCGATGGGGTGATCGTTGTCTCTGGCGGTTTGGCGTCGATTTTCGACGCTGAGTCGCCACGGATGGCGATCAACCTGCGACGAGGACCGCTAACGTCGGCCGGGCCAGCTCGAAGGGCCGGGCCGGGCCGTACAGCTAGCCGAGGCGCTCGGTGAGGTGCACGGCGACCTCCTCACCGGCCACCTTGCCGAGCAGTTTGCGCAGGTCGGCGCGCACCGGGAGCTTGTGGGTGCCGTCGCCCAGCGCCATGAACGAGCTGCGGAACGGGTGCCCGTCGATGGTGCCGCCGACCTTGACCAGGCCCCGGGTACCGAAGTACTCGGCCGAACCGTCCATCACCACGTAGGTCCAGCCACCCTTGCTCGGGCTCTTGCGCAGGGTGGCGGTGAAACGTTTGTCCAGCTCGCTCATCGGTGCCTCCTCGTCCGTCGGAACTCACGGGTATCGACCAGCAAGGCGGGGAAAACTCATCGCGCGGCGCCGTGGAACGTCCGGCGGTAGGCGTCCGGGGGCACGCCGACCGCGCGGTTGAAGTGCCGGCGCAGCGTCGCCCCGGTGCCCATGCCCACCCGGGCGGCCACCAGCTCCACCCCGTCCTCGGTGCGTTCCAGCAGCTCCCGCGCGCGGTGGATGCGCTGGGTGAGCAGCCAGCGCAGCGGGGTGGTGCCGGTGACCTCGAGGAACCGCCGGGTCAGGTGCCGGGTGCTCAGGTGCGCGCGGGTGGCCAGGTCGGTCACGGTGATCGGCTGGTCCAGGTGCTGGGCGGCCCAGTCGAGCAGCTCGGCCAGCCGGTCGTCCTCCCCGCTGGGCATCGGCGCGGCGATGAACTGCGCCTGGCCGCCCTCGCGGTGCGGGGCCACCACCATCCGCCGGGCGACCGCGTTGGCCACCGCCGCCCCGTGGTCCGCGCGGACCATGTGCAGGCACAGGTCGATGCCGGCCGCCTTGCCCGCCGAGGTGAGGATGTTGTCCTGGTCCAGGTAGAGCACCTTGTCGTCGACCCGGACCCGGGGGTAGCGCGCGGCCAGTTCCGCCGCGTGCATCCAGTGGGTGGTGGCGCGCCGGCCGTCCAGCAGCCCGGCGGCGGCGAGCACGAACGCCCCGGTGCAGATCGAGGCCACCCGGGCGCCGTTGCGGTACGCCTGGCGGAGGGCGTCCAGCAGTTCCTGGGGCGGTTCGGTGCCGGTGTCGTGGCAGGCCGGGACGATCACCGTGTCCGCCCGCGCCAGGTCGGCCAGGCCGTGCGGGGTGTCCGCGCGCAGCCACCCGCCGACCGTGGCACCGGGCGGGGCGCAGGCGATGAACTCGTACCACGGGTCGACCAGGTCGGGGCGCGGGATGCCGAACACCGCGCTGGGCACGGCGACCTCGAACAGCGGGATTCCCTCGGTGACGGCCACGGCAACCACGGTCATGTCTCAAACTGTACGCATATTGGCGTTCCAGCCACTCGCGGCGGCGGAGGCCGGCGGCCAGCATTGCTCCGTGACAACGAAACAGATGCCGGCCGGCCGCGGCTGGGTGGCCGCCGCGGTCGCGGTCGCCACGGTAGGTTGGGGCGCCAACCAGTTCGCCCCGCTGCTGCTGATGTACCGCGCCGAGCTGGGCCTTTCGCCCGCGGTCACCCAGGCCACCTTCGGCCTGTACGCGGCCGGGCTGATCCCCGGGCTGCTGCTCGGCGGGCCGGTGTCCGACCGTTTCGGCCGGCGCCGGGTGCTGCTGCCGTCGCTGGTCGTCTCGCTGCTGGCCAGCCTGCTGCTGATCGCCGGCGGAACCGGTGTCGGCTGGCTGTTCGCCGGCCGGCTGGTGGCCGGGGTGGCCAGCGGCGCGGCGTTCAGCTCAGGCACCGTGTGGATCAAGGAGCTCTCCCGGCCGGGCACACCGGGGGAACCCGGTCCGGGCGCCCGCCGGGCCACCGTGGCGATGACCGCCGGGTTCGGCGCGGGGCCGCTGGTCGCCGGGCTGCTCGCCCAGTGGGGGCCGGCGCACACCGTGCTGCCGTACCTGCCGCACCTGGCGCTGTGCCTGGTGGCGCTGCCGCTGGCGTGGCGCGCGCCGGAGACCCGGGCCCCGTCGCCGCCATCCGGTACGGAGAACTGGTCGCCGGCCGCGCGGCGTCGCTTCCTCGGCGTGGTTGCCCCGCTGGCCCCCTGGGTGTTCGGCTCGGCCACCGTGGCCCTGGCCTACCTGCCCGGCCTGGTCGCGCACCGGCTGGCCGGGCAGGCCCTGCTGTTCAGTGCGCTGGTCACCACGCTGCCGGCGCTGTCCGGGATCGCCGCGCAACCGCTGGCCCGCCGGGTGGCCACCCGGCCGACCCGGCTGCTCGCCACCTCACTGCTGGTGGTGATCGCCGGCCTCCTGCTGGCCGCCGGGGCCGCCGCGGCGGCCGATCCGGTGCTGGTCGCCGTGGCCTGCCTGGCCCTGGGCGCCGGTTACGGCTACTGCCAGGTGTGCGGCCTGCAGGAGGTCCAGCGCCTGGCCCCGCCGCACCGGCTGGCCCGCCTGACCGCCACCTACCAGGCCCTCTCCTACCTCGGCTTCGCGCTCCCCTACCTGCTGGCCGCCGCCCAGCCCCGGTGGTCGCCACCCACGCTGCTGCTGGCCACCACCGCCCTGGCCGCCCTCACCCTGGCCGCCACCGTCCGCCGGGCAAACACCGAAAGGAGGACATCCGCCCACGTGTAACCACCGGCGAGCGGGGTACTGCTAGAAAGCTTCGGTCCGACGGTTGGGGGTGCAGGCATGGGCAGCGTCCCGGCCTACGTATGGCTAACGGTGTTGGTCCCGATAGCAATGCTCCTGGCCACCGTAGCCCTGCAACGCTTCGAGGACGTGGTCTGCGTAAAACCCACCGACCACCCCGACCACCCACCCCTGAGACCTGTGCCGAGGTCTGTGCCAGCGCCCCCCGACGTGCCATCCTGATACGGGCCAACCCTGTGACGCCAGTCACCCCATCAGGAGGCCCCCATGAACCTCAACCTCCACGACGACGAAGTCGAGTTCCTCCGCGAAATCCTCGACTCGACCGCCCGCGCCCTAACCTCAGAAATCGCCCACACCGACAATCGCCTATACCGCCAAACCCTAAAAACCCGCCGCGACCAAACCCGCACCCTAAGAGCAAAACTAGAAACCCCACCAGCGAGCGAAGCAAGCTGACCCCAACCAAGGTGACCACCGCACCGTGGGGGGTCTCGGGGGGCTCGGCCCCCCGGAATTAGGAAGCTCCAAATTGGTCTGCGCACTCCGCAGACATAATCCGAGTGGAGCTGAGGGGAATCGAACCCCTGACCTACTCGATGCGAACGAGTCGCGCTACCAACTGCGCCACAGCCCCAGTACGTCCCGCCGGCTAGGAACCCGGACGCGGGACGAAGCTTATCAGCCCCTCATTGACCCGACGCGCGCCGGTATCCCCGTTGCGTGTCGTGGTCAAGATCGTGCAGGCCAGGGTCCTCGTCGTCGAGTTCGAGCACCACCGTCCCGTCGGGCCGGGGCGGCGGGGCGGCCGGGCGCAACCGGGGCAGCCCGGACTCGCCGTCCGGTTGCTCCCCGGCCGGCTCCGGTTCGTCGTCCGCGCCGGGGTAGCCGTCCAGCTCGTCGTAGTCGTCGAACTCGTCGTACTCGGTGTCCTCGGCCTCTTCCCCGGCGCGGCGCAGCTCCGCCTCCCGGACCGCGTCGGCCACCGTGCGCCGCCGACTGCCGGCCATCCGGGCCGCGCGCCGGGCGCGGATCTCCTGCTCCAGCCGGACCTGCCGGCGCAGGTAGACCAGGTAGCCGACCAGGCCGAGCAGCAGCGCACCGTGCACCGCCCAGGCCTGGTTCAGCTTCGTCACCGCCGCGATCACGCCGGAGGCCACCGCGAGCAGGGCCAGGGCGAGCACCAGGCGCTGCCGGAAGGCGTAGCGGGCGCGCGCGGCCAGCGCGGCCGCCTCGGCGTCGTAGCCGCCCCGGCCGGGACGGAACCCGCGTTGCCGGGGCAGCTCCGCCCGGTACTCCGCCGACTCGGAGGGGGCGGCCGCCCCGGCCACCGAGCCGGCCGGATCCGTAATGGGCATCGTGTTCACCTCCGCTGCGCGGGGACGGGGTCGGTTCAGCACCCGGCTGGACAGCGCCGCGTCGCTGGGACGGGACATCGGTGCACGACGGCGAGCGGCCATCGGCAGCAGCACGGCCAACCAGGTGGCCACCAGCCCAGCGAACAACAGAGAGCTGGGCACCCAAGCCTCCATGGTCGTACTGGCTTGGCCCACGGTAACCAGCGATTCCGTCGCGATCATGGCGACGCGCCGGGGCCGGTGGCGGCTGTGGCCGGTCGGAGCCGGGGATTGCTCCAAGTGGTCGTTGAGGGTTCCGCCGGACGGCCGTCCTCACCGGTGATCGACTTACCGCCGGGTGGCGCGACCCTCGCGGATCAGCCGGTAGACCGCCCCGACGTCCAGATCCTCCACGGTGAGCGCGTAGCAGAGATGGTCGCGCCACCCGCCCTCCACGTTGAGGTAGCGGCGGAACAGCCCCTCCTCGCGGAAGCCGAGCTTGTCCAGCACCCGGCGGCTGGCCTCGTTCTCCGGGCGCACGGTGGCCTCCAGCCGGTGCAGCCCGACCGGCCCGAAGCAGTGGTCCACCACCAGCGCCACGGCGGCGGTGGTGACGCCGCCCCGGGTCAGCCGGCTGTCCAGCCAGTAGCCCACGTAGGCCGACCACAGCGGGTCGCGCACCACGTTGCCCACCATGACCTGCCCGGCGAACCGGCCGCCCACGGTGATCGCGAACGGCAGCCCCAGCCCGCTGCGCCCCAACCGGCGCAACCCGTACCAGCGGGCCGGCCATTCGGCGGGGGTGTTGCGCTGGGCCCAGGAACCCGCCGCGAACGGCTCCCACGGCGCGAGGTGGTCTTCGTCGCGGGACCGGATGGCCGACCAGGCCCCGCCGTCGCGCAGCCGCACCGGGCGCAACCCCACCAACCCGCCGGGCACCCGCAGCCGGCCCAGCGTGGCCGGCCAGCCGGGGTGGCGGCCCAGCTGGATCGGGTCGGTCGGGTAGCCCACCGCCGAGGCCTCCACGCTCAGCCGCGCGGCGCGAGGAACGCCACGGTGACCTGCTCCCCCACGGTGACCTCGGTGACCCGCTCGGGCAGCTCGATCAGGCAGTTGGCCTCGGCGAGCGCGGTGAGCAGCTGCGTACCGGAGGAACCCAGCGGCTGCACCAGGTACTCGCCGGTGGCCTCCTCGCGCAGCAGCCGGGCGCGCAGGTACCCGCGCCGGCCCGGGATGGAGGTGACCGGGGAGAGCAGGCGGGCCTTGATGC
Organism: Actinospineispora eucalypti; assembly: GCF_039543365.1. NCBI lineage: Bacteria > Bacillati > Actinomycetota > Actinomycetes > Pseudonocardiales > Pseudonocardiaceae > Actinospineispora > Actinospineispora eucalypti. The sequence continues at coordinate 320,856 of NZ_BAABJP010000007.1, read as the reverse complement.
GCCGCCGCCTCGGGTCGTTCCGCCCCAGCGTGGTGCGGATCAGCGGCCGCACCAGCACCTCGAACAGCACCAACGCGCCCACCGGGTTGGCCGGCAGGAGGAAGGTGGGCACCTTGTCCCGGCCCAGCCGCCCGAACCCCTGCATGGATCCGGGATGCATGGCCACCCGCGTGCCGTCCATGTCGCCCAACTCACCGAGCGCGTCCACCACCTGGTCACCCGCCGCCCCACCGATGCCACCGGAGATCACCATGATCTCGCTGTTGGCCAGGTGGTCCTCCACCGCGTCGACCAGCCGGGGCGGGTCGCGGGGCACCAGGCCCACCCGCTGCGCGTCCGCGCCGGCGTCGCGCGCGGCGGCGGCCAGCGCGTAGGAGTTCACGTCGTAGACCTCGCCCGCGCCGGGGTCGCGCGCCACGTCCACCAGCTCGTCCCCCACGGAGAGCACGGACACCCGGGGGCGGGGGTGCACCAGCACCCGGTCCCGCCCCACCGCGGCGAGCAGCCCGACCTGGGCGGCGGCGATCACCGAACCCCGGCGAACCGCGATGTCACCGGGTTGCACGTCCTCCCCGATGCGCCGGACGAACGCGGCCGAGGGCACCGCCCGGAACACGGACACCTGCGCCGGGTGGCCGTCGGTGTCCGCCACCGGAACCACCGCGTCGGCCAGGGTGGGCAGCGGCGCACCGGTGACCAGCCGGACCGCCTGGCCGGGCTGCAGCCGGTGCGGCTGGCGGGACCCGGCGGCGATCTCGCCGACCACCGGCAGCGTCACCGGGTTGTTCCGGCCCGCGCCGTAGACGTCCACGCTGCGCACCGCGTAGCCGTCCACCGCCGCCTGGTCGAAGCCGGGCAGCGCGCGCTGCGCGACCACCTCCTCGGCGCACAGCATGCTCTGCGCCTCGGTGATCGCGACTCGGACCGGGGCCGGCCGCACAGCGGTGTCCAGCACCCGGGCGAGCTGCTCGTCGACCGATCTCACGCCCCCGACATTTCCCCTTTAGTAACCGGCTACCTAGATGCGTAACGCCTGCCGGAGCCTCCGCGTCACGCCCCGCGTACCGGCTCGTCGGGGAAGGTCAGCCGATCGGTGAGCCATTCGCGCAGCGCCGGCCCGTAATCCGGGTGGGCCAGCGCGAAGTCGACGAAGGCGCGCAGGTAGCTGCCCGGGTTGCCCAGATCGTGCCGGCCGCCCCGGTGCACCACCACGTGCACCGGGTGCCCCTCGGCGATCAGCAGCGCGACCGCGTCGGTCAGCTGCAGCTCGCCGCCGGAACCGGGGCTGATCCGCTTCAGCGCGTCGAAGATCTGCCGGTCCAGCAGGTAGCGGCCGGCGGTGGCCAGCGTGGACGGCGCCTGGTCGGCCGGCGGCTTCTCCACCATGCCCCGGATCCGCTTGACGTCCGGGTCGCCCGAATCGACCGTGTCGTCTACGTCGAACACGCCGTAGGCGCTGATCTGCTCGCGCGGCACGTCGAACGCGCAGAGCACGCTGCCGCCCAGCCGCTCGCGAACGGCGGCCATCCGGGAGAGCACGCTGGGCTCGCCGGGGGCGGCCAGCACGATGTCGTCCGGCAGCAGCACGGCCACCGCGTCCTCGTCGGGACCCAGGGCGTCGCCGGCGCAGCCGACCGCGTGGCCGAGTCCCTTGGGCTCGTCCTGGGTGACCGTGCCGGCCTCGATCAGCTCGGCGGCGCGGCGCACCTTGGCGGCCAGCGCATCCTTGCCCCGCGCGGCCAGGGTGGCTTCCAGCTCGGGTTGCGGGGCGAAGTGCGCGGCCACCGCGTCCTTGCCCGGCGAGGTGACGATGAGTAGTCGGGAGGCGCCCGCCTCGGCGGCCTCGGCGGCCACCATCTCGATACCCGGCGTGTCGATCACCGGGAGCAGCTCCTTGGGCACCGTCTTCGTGGTCGGCAGGAATCGGGTCCCCAGCCCGGCGGCGGGGACGATCGCGGTACGGAACGGACGAGAAGCCTGCATGGTCGGGCAGCGTAGTCGAGAGTGGATAGCCTGCTCAGATGGTGGACACGCCGGTGAGCAAGCGGGATTGGCGGGAGCGGCTGCTGGCCGGCCGCCGGGCGGTGCCGGCCGAGGTGCGGGCGGCCGAGGCGAAGCTGCTCACCGCCGGCGCGGTGGCCGCCGCGCGGGACGCCGCCGGGCCGGTCTGCTGCTACCTGCCGGTGGGCGGCGAGCCGGGGTCCCTCGAGCTGCTCGATACGCTCCGTGATGCGGGTCACCGGGTGTTGCTGCCGGTGGTGCCGGCCGAGCGCGGACCGCTGGACTGGGCGCCCTACGGAGGAGCGGGGGCGCTGGCCGACGGCCCGTACCGGCTGCGCGAACCGACCACCCCCCGGCTGGGACCCTCGGCGGTGGCCGGGGCCGGACTGGTGCTGCTGCCCGCACTGGCCGTGGACCACCTCGGCGTGCGGCTGGGCCGGGGCGCCGGCTGGTACGACCGGACGCTGCCGCTGGCCGCGCCGGGCACCCGGCTGGTCGCGGTGGTACGGGATGAGGAACTGGTCCCCCGGCTGCCCGCCGAACCGCACGACGCACCGATGACCGGAGTGCTCACCCCACACGGTGGCCTACGCAACCTCCCGCTCGTTGCGCACTGAGCTAAACTGGCACTCAACGAGTGTGAGTGCCAAGTGGAGGTAGAGCGGTGCCGACGTATCAGTACGCGTGCACGGTCTGCGGACATCGGTTCGAAGCCGTGCAGGCTTTCACCGACGCGACGCTGACCGAGTGCCCGGAGTGCGCGGGCCGGTTGCGCAAGGTGTTCTCCTCGGTCGGGATCGTGTTCAAGGGCAGCGGCTTCTACCGCACCGACAGCCGCGCCGGCGCGGTGACCGGCGGTTCCGGCGAGAAGTCCGGCGACAAGTCGTCCTCGGACAGCAAGCCCTCCGAGGGCAGCAAGCCCGCCAAGTCGGCCGAGTCGTCCTCTTCGTCGAGCTCTTCGTCGAGCTCGACCAGCACCAGCACCACCGCCAAGGCCAGCTGACCGCCGGGCCCGCAGCCCGGGCGCGACCTGCTGATTTCCCGTCCGTCACTTCTGTTTCGCGAGCGGTACGTGAACCGGCGGTCAGCTCATGATCAGCATGACGTGGTGGTCGCTTTGCGCTGCCCGGTGCAGCCCTGGTGTCATGTTGACCAGGTAATCGATGATCATCAAGCATCCCGGGCGGTTTCGGTGGTCCAGGAGCCCCCTCACCCCGCACGCGCCCAACTGGGCGCGCGCCCGGCCATCTGACCGGGAGTTATCCACATGCCCCCGGTTGTCCACAGGCGACCGGGACGGGGCTGATTCGGCGCGCCCGCCCGAATACCTTCGTCCGGGTGACGGACAAGCGATGGCATCCCCCGTGGCGGGAACCCCTGGCTTCGGCCGCGGCCGACTGGTCGGCCCTGGTGGACCGGGTGACCCTGCGCCTCGGCTGGCGGCGGGTGGTGTGGCTGCGCCGGGCACTGGCCGGTGCGCTGGTGCTCACCGCCGGGCTACTGGCCGTACGCGGCCCGGCCGAGCCGGAGCGCGTGCCGGTGCTGGTCGCCGGCCGTGACCTCGGCCCCGGCGTCACCCTGCGCGCCGAAGACGTGCGGCTGGTGCACTGGCCTCCCGAGCTCGCCCCGAGCGGCTCGCTGCGCGAACCCGCCGAAGCGGCCGGGCAGGTGTTGGCCGGCGCGGCGAACCGGGGCGAACCGCTGACCTCCGTCCGACTGGCCGGCCCCGAGCTGATCCGCCGGGCCGGGGACGGCGCCGACGCGGCCAGCGTGCCGATCCGGCTGGCCGACTCCGACCTGGCCGCCCTGCTACGGCCCGGCCGGCTGGTGGACGTGGTCACCATCGGCCCCCGGGCGGACTCGCCGAACGTGCTCGCGGCCGGGGCGACGGTACTGGCCGTGCTCCCTGCTGACGACAAAACCGCTGGTCGGGGCCGTTTGGTTCTGGTCGCGGTGCCGCGCGCGGCGGCCACTAGGCTGGCCGCGGCCACGCTGAGCCAGGAGGTGACGATCACCCTCCGTTGATCTGAGAAGGAGAACCGGTGCTGAAGGGCTTCAAGGACTTCCTGCTGCGCGGGAACGTGGTCGACCTGGCGGTCGCCGTGGTGATCGGGGCGGCGTTCAGCTCGGTGGTCAGTGCGTTCACCGACCGGATCATCAAGCCGTTCCTGAACGCGGTGACCCCGCCGACCAGCCCCGGGATGAGCGTGCAGCTGGTCGCCGACAAGCCGAGCACCGTGGTGGACATCGCCACCCTGCTGAGCGCCACGATCAACTTCGTGGTGGTGGCGGCGGTGATCTACTTCGCCGTGGTGCTGCCCATGCGCACCATCCAGGAGCGCCGCAAGCGGGGCGAGGAGGCCGGGCCGGCCGAGCCGACCGACGTGGAGCTGTTGAAGGAGATCCGCGACCTGTTGCGCGCCCAGGCCGAGCAACGACGCGAGTCCTGAACGGGGCGTCAGCTCTTAGTTGTGGTGCGGCGGGCGGTTTTCGGTGTACCAGCGCTCGTCGCCGGAGCGGTCCGGCGCGGCCTGGCCGGCGTCGACGTCGTCGCTGGTCGACTCGGGGAGCACGTCCCCGAACACCTCGGCCAGCCGGCGCCGGCGCTCCACCTCGGCCCGCACCCGGCCCGGCTGGTCCAGTCCGGAGCGGTCGCCGTCCGGCTCGTCGGGTGCGGCGCACACCCGGTCCGGCTGGTCTGGTCCGAAGCGGTCGCTGTCCGGCTCGTCCGGTCCGGTGCGGTCGCTGCCCGGACCGTCGGGTCCGCCGTCGGCGTGGTCCGGCTCGTCGGCGTCGGCCACCGGTGGGCCTCAGCCCTCGTCGAGCCCGGAAAGTTCCTCGACCACGTGCGGCACCAGCGGGGTCAGCGTGGCCATGCCGTCCCGGATCGCGGCCCGGGATGACGCCAGGTTCACCACCAGGGTGCTGCCGGAAACGCCGACCAACCCGCGGGACAGCCCGGCGTCGATCGCGCCGGCGGCCAGCCCGGACGCCCGGATGGCCTCGGCGATGCCGGGAATCGGGCGGTCCAGCACGCCCGCCGTGGCGTCGGAGGTGACGTCCCTGGGGGACACCCCGGTGCCGCCCACGGTCACCACCAGGTCCACCCCGCCGATCACCGCGGTGTTCAGCGCGTTGCGGATGGCCACCGCCTCACCGGGCACCGTGACCACCGCGTCCACCACGAAGCCGCCCTCGTCCAGCAGCTCCGTGACCAGCGGTCCGCTGGTGTCCTCGTGCTCGGCGTGCGCCGCCCGGTCGTCCACGATAACGACCAGGGCGCGCCCTAGCCTGGGGGCAGCCATCTCCATGCCTGAGACCCTATCCGGTCGCCCCACCCCGCCCGAAGCGGCACCGGGGTCGCCAAGATCGCCGGTGGTCAGGCGTAGACGGCGATCATCGACACCACCGCGACGCCGGCGCCGAGGGCGAGCCCGGCCACGGTGACCGCCGTGTTGGTGGCCTCCCCCCGGCTGATGCGCAGGCAGCCGAACACACCGAACAACACCGCGGCCACACCGAGGGCCACCGATACCGGCACCAGGCCGCGCACCCAGCCGGTGGCGAAGCCCAGCACGGCCAGGCCGAGGGAGATGAGCCCGAACCCGTTGCGCCGCGATGCGCGGCCCAGCGGCGGCCACGTTTCGCCGGCTGATCGTGGCGTCGGCGGCTGGCTCATCGTCTGCTCCCCAAGAAGTCCGGTCGGGGAGAAAGTCGGTTGACACCTCTGGCCTGTTACCAAAGTAGGTAACTGCGCACAACTGATAACGGCCGGTGCGCAAGTGTCGCACCGGCCGACTTTGGGCAAAAAGGAGCCGCGCCGGCGTGGGGAGGGGGGACCTACGCCGGCGCGGCGGCTAAAGCCTGACCCTTAGCACAGGGCCAGGACTGACTGGATGTCCCCTACGGTACCCGCAAATGGCCGATTCGGCGCCATGAATCCGCGGCTGTTTTCGAAAGGTGACCTGTTCACCCCTCACTCGAACCACAAAAGCAACACGCGTCACGGCGCGGATAATCCCCGGGTACATGCGGCCCTACCTGGCCGGTTCCCCGCCCAGCACGACCTGGAAGGTGCGCCCGTCGCTGAGCACCACCGTGATCGTGTCGCCCGGGGCTCGGGAGCGAACCGCCGCGACAAGTTCATCCGGTGTGGTGATAGCACGGTCGTTGATCTTCACGACCAGGTCACCCGGCTTGAGGCCCGCCTTGCCGGCCGGGCCGTCCGGTGGCGCGACCGCGGCCACCCGTGCGCCCGGCTCGAGGTCGGTCGGCTCGCCCTGGGTGGGCCCGCCGACCGAGACGCCCATCAGCGGCATCGTGGCCTGCCCGGTGCGCTGGAGCTCGTCGGAGATCCGCCTGGCCTGGTTGATCGGGATGGCGAAGCCGAGCCCGACCGAACCACCCTGGTCACCCCGCCCGCCGCCGAGGCTGGCGATCGCCGTGTTCATGCCGATCAGCCGCCCGTCGATGTCCACCAGCGGCCCGCCGGAGTTGCCCGGGTTGATCGCGGCGTCGGTCTGGATCGCGTCCAGGACCTCGGGCTTGGCGTTCGGGTCCTCTTCCCGGGGAATGGACACCGCCCGGTTCACCGCGCTCACGATGCCGGTGGTGACCGTGCCGCCGAGGCCGAGCGGCGATCCGATCGCCACCACCTGCTGGCCGACCCGCACCTCGTCGGAGTTGCCCAGGGCGATCGGGCTCAGGCCGTTCACGTTCAGCGCCCGGATCACCGCCACGTCCGACGTCGGGTCGCGGCCGACGATCTGGGCCTCGGCGCGCTTGGAGTTCTGGAACAGCACGGTGAGCTTGCCGGCGCCGTTGGCGGCGTCCTCGACCACGTGGTTGTTGGTGAGGATGAGGCCGTCCTGGGTGAGCACGATGCCGGAACCCGCGCCCGCCTTGTTGCCCGCGCGCAGCCGGATCTGCACCACCGAGGGCAGCACCCGCTTGGCCACGCCCTCCACGGCCGTCTCGGCCTCGCTGGAGGTGCCGATCCCGGGCAGGGCCGAGTTCAAAACGCTGTCGGAACCGCCGGCCCGCACCCCGACGTAGCCGCCCACCAGGGCACCGAGCAGCCCGGCGACCAGCGCGATCGCCGCCGCGCCGAGCCAACGGGGACGCGGCCGGTCACCTCCGCCCCTGGCCGGCCTGGGCTTCGTCTCCGGCGGCGGACCGAATCCGGGGAAGCCCGGCGGCGGGGGCGTGCCCGGCGGCGGACCGCCGGGGCGACCGACGGCCACCGGGTACGGCGGCGGGCCGGCCGGCGCACCCGGGTACGGCACCCCGCCATTGGGGAAGGGCTGCGGGTAGGGCCCGCCGCCGGGATACGGCCCGGCCGGCGGGAACGGTTGAGTACCCGGGTACTGCTCGCCCGGGTAGGCCGGTGCGCCCGGCCGGAAGGACTCGGGCGCGCCGGACCGCGACGCCTCGGCCGGCGCAGGTCCGGCCGGGCGGGAGCTGTCGGGGTACGCCGGCCCCGATGCCTCAGGGCCGGCCGGCTGGGAGCTGTCGGGATACCGCGGCCGGTTCGCCTCGGGCTGGCCCGAGGAGGGCGGCTCGGGCCACGCCACCTGCCCCTGTCCCCCTCTGGACCACGGGGACTCCGAGTCCGGGTCGGACTCCGTCTTGATCGCCGTGGTCACATCCTCCGGGCGGGACTCGCCGTCCTCGTCGGGCCGTTGGCTGGTCCCCCGGGCATCGGCAGCGCTGCTCGAGCGCGCTTCGGAGTCCGCCGTCCGCTCCGTCGCGTCGTTCTGCTGCCCGGGCGTCTTGTCGTCGTGGGCCATACCCTCACCGTGATGTGCGATTCGGCTTGTCCGGGAGACCCGTCCGGGACCGGCCGCGCGGCGGCCAGAATCACCCGGACGAGTCTCGAGACCACGAGGGTAGGCCGCCGGCCCATCCAGCGGCCCGTCACCCCTCGAAAGATCTCCGAAGCCGCCCCCGTTAGCACTAACGAGTTCACCGGGATGAGGCACCCGCGGCTGCGCCGAGGGCTATTCGGCCCGGATGCCGGCCAGCACCAGGTCGACGGTCCGCTCCAGTAGCGCCCGGTCCAGCGGCGCGTGCCCGAACAGCCGCCGGTAGTAGAACGGCGCGGCGAGGGCGTCCAGCACGAACGGCATGTCGATGTCCCCGCGCACCTCCCCGGCGCCGATCGCCGCGCGCAGCCGTTGCTCGGTGGACGCGCGGCGGGCGTCGAACACCCGCCGGAAGAACTCCGCGCGCAGCTCCGGCTGGCCCCCCAGGTCGGCGGCGAACGGGATCAGCACGTGCCCCAGCGTCTCCTCGGTGAGTCCGTCGAGCACGGTGCCGATCCCGGCGAGCAGGTCGGCCCGCAGGTTCCCGGTGTCCGGCGTCGGCGACCGGCCCATCGCGGCGGCCAGCACGTCGGTGACCAGGTCCTGCTTGGACGGCCACCGACGGTAGATCGCCGGGCGGTACACGCCGGCCCGCTTGGCGATCTGCCCGATGCTGAGGTCCGCGTAGCCGACCTCGCGCAGCAGCTGGAGCGTGGCGGTCCGCACGGCCGCGTCGATGTCCGGGTCCCGGTGCCGGCCGGGGCCGCTCACCCGGCGAAGTCCGGCTTCGGCATCAACACCACCCGCCAACCGTCCGGGTCCTCGCACGTGACGGCGCCGTGCTCCGTCCAGTACGGGTTCTCCGGCGGAACCGGGTGACGCCCGCGCTCGGCCAGCCGCCGCACGATCCGGTCCACCTGCTCGGCGCCGTCGAAGTAGAACACCAGCAGATTGTCCATGGTCGGCGCCGTGCCCGGGCTGCCGTCCTCGTGCTGGGTGAACTCCAGGTGGTAGTCCGCGCCGGGCAGGCCGAGCATCACCCCCCGGTAGCCGGCGTGGTCGTCGAACCGGAACAGCTCGGGCAGCCCGAGGCCGCCCGCGTAGAAGTCGATCACCTCGTCCAGCCGGTCGGTCGGCCGGGCGATCCGCACCTGGCGAGCCGGCAGGGTGTCCGGCCACGGTTGCGTGGTCATGAGAGCTCCTCTCTCGTTAGATGTTGACGGTGAGGACGCTGACCAGGCCGATGAGCAGCAACGTGGTGTGGCCCTGCTGCACCGGCCCCATCTTCACCCAGTAGGAGAACCAGAGGCCGGTGAGCAGGAAACCCAGGCACAGCGCGACCAGCACCGCCAGCCCCAGGTTGGCCACCCCGATCGCACCGGCCACCGGGTAGCCCTGGAAAGCGGCCATGGCGAGCAGCGCCGCCGCCAGCCAGAGCACTCCCGCACCGATCGCCTGAACCACGACGACCAGCGCGAACGCCGCCCGATGCACCGCCGGCGCGGTGACCGCCCGCCAGAGCACGCCCCGGCCGAGCGGCGGGTCGTCGCGCAGCTCGCGCATGCTCATCATTCGTTCGACGGCCGCCGAGTTGGTGCCCGGATCGGTCAGGTTGTTCAGCACGAACAGGCTCAGGTAGGTGGCCAGCCCGGCTACCAACAGCACCTTCAGCCACAGCAACACAAGCACCGGGTCCATCCGACTCTCCTTTTCGATACAAGTCGTACTGTATCAGATTTTCTGGCCTGACTGAGACTGTCCAGAGCCCGCGTTGGTGTCGGTGGCGGGCGTGATCGCCAACCGTGGCGGCTCGGAGTACGGCCGGTTACGTTTCCGCTCGTTCATGGTCATCAGGACCTCAGGGTCACCCGGCGGCCCCAAGAACGACCACCATGTCCTGCTGATCATTAAATTGGCCGCCTGCGCCGCACCATTCGTCACTCTGGTTGCGCTAGGGAACCCACGTACCACTCGTGTAACGGAAGTGACAGCCGCGCCGCAACCGGGGCAACGGGCGCGGCCCGAGCCGGGGCAGACCACCCAGCTCCGCCGTCCGAGCCTTAGTTAACGCGAGGCGGTTCAGGTGTGGGCGAGCTCGGGGGCGCCGGGGAGGCGGACGGCCAGCAACGCTCCGCCGTCGGCGCCGCGGCCGGCGCGCACCGCGCCGCCGTGCCGCTCGGCCACCTGTTTCACGATGGCCAGGCCGAGGCCGCTGCCGGGGCGGCCGCGGTCCTCGGTGGCCCGGTAGAAGCGGTCGAATACGCGCGGCAGGTCCTCGTCCGCGATGCCCGGGCCGGCGTCCGCGACCTCCAGCATCGCGGTGCCGTCCCCCAGCGCGTGCAGGCCGACGCGCACCACGCCGCCCGGCGGGCTCCACTTCACGGCGTTGTCCAGCAGGTTCAGCACCGCGCGCTCCAACGCGGTGGCGTCCCCGTTGAGCACCCACGGCATGAGGTGCTCCTCGAACTGGACCTCGCCGGCCCGCCGGCGGGCCCGCTGCAGCGCGCGCTCCACCACCTCGACCAGGTCCACCGCCTCGTGCACCGCCCCCGGCGCGTCCTCCCGCGCCAGCTCGACCAGGTCGCCGACCAGCGTGGACAGCTCCTGGATCTGGCCGCGCACGTCGTCGAAGATCTCCCGGCGGTCGGCCTCGGAGAGCGCGCCCGCGCCCGGTTTACTGGCCGCGATGAGCAGCTCCATGTTGGTGCGCAAGGAGGTCAACGGCGTGCGCAGCTCATGGCCGGCGTCGGCGACCAGCCGGCGTTGCTGCTCCTGCGCCGCCGCCACCGCGGCGAGCATGACGTTGAAGCTGTGGGTCAGCCGGGCCAGCTCGTCGCTGCCGCTCACCGGGATGGGCCGCAGGTCGCCGGTTCTGGCCACCCGTTCGGTGGCCGCGGTCAGCCGCTGCACGGGCCGCAACCCGGCGCCGGCCACGGTGGCCCCGGCCAGCGCGGCGAGCACCACACCGGCCCCGCCGACCAGCGCGAGCACCACGCCCAGCTTGGCCAGCGTGTGGCGCACCGGGTCCATCGGCTGGGCCAGCACCAGGGCCAGCCCCTCGCCGCCGGCCGGCACCGCGAGCACCCGCTGGTCGTGGACGGTGCGCAGTGAGCTGTCCTTCTTGCCCGCCGCGACCGCCAGCTCGGGCTCGCCCACCGGCGGGGTGGGCGCGTTCTTGATCTGGAAACCGCCGCCCTGCCCGTCGACCAGCTCCACCCGGATGTCCGAGCCGTACAGCGCGGCGGCGGGCAGGTTCTGCGGCTCCTCGGCGACGCCGCTGGCCACCACCACGGCGGCCCGCTGGTAGAGCTGGTCGTCCAGGTCGGAGAACAGCGAGTGCCGGACGATCCAGAAGGCCGCCGCGGACACGCCGGCGGTGGACAACCCGACCATGATCGCGGCGAGCAGCGCCACCCGCATCCGCAGGGAGATCCGCGCGCCGAACCGCTGGCTCAACACGGTGCTCAGGGCGGGCTTTCCCGGAGCACGTAGCCGACCCCGCGCACGGTGTGAATCAGCCGGGGCTCGGACTCGGACTCGGTCTTGCGGCGCAGGTAGCCGATGTACACCTCGAGCGCGTTGCCGGTGGTCGGGAAGTCGTAGCCCCAGACCTCCTCCAGGATCCGGCCCCGGGTGAGCACCCGGCGCGGGTTGGCCAGCAGCAGCTCGAGCAGGGAGAACTCGGTGCGGGTGAGGCTGATCTCCCGCTCACCCCGGCGCACTTCGCGGGTATCCGGGTCCAGGGACAGGTCGGCGAACCGGAGCGGCGCCGCACCCGGCTCCCCCACGCCGGCGGGGCTGCGCCGGCGGAGCAGCGCACGCAACCGCGCCAGCAGCTCCTCGAGGGCGAAGGGTTTGGGCAGGTAGTCGTCGGCGCCCGCGTCCAGCCCGGCCACCCGGTCGGAGACCGCGTCCCGCGCGGTGAGCACCAGGATCGGCAGGTCGTCGCCGGTGCCACGCAACCGCCGGCACACCTCGAGACCGTCCAGTCGGGGCATCATCACGTCCAGCACCAGTGCGTCCGGCCGGGACATGTTGATCGCGGTGAGCGCGGCCTGCCCGTCGGTCGCCAGGTCTACCTGGTAACCGTTGAACGCCAACGAGCGCCGCAGCGACTCACGCACCGCCCGGTCGTCGTCGACCACGAGAATCCGCATGTCAACAGTCTTGCGCGAACGTCTGAGAGCGGCCTGAGAGCAGGCCGTGCTCCTCCAGCGGCCGCCGAGTCCACCCGATCGGCATAGCGTCGATACCCCTCCGTGATCGCGTCCCCTGGGGCCTGAGGGTATGACTCGACCTAAGATGGGGAACCTCAAGGGGGTGCGCTGGGTGCGGGACGGCAGGACGCTGATCCGGATGGCGCTGGCGGTGGCGGCGCTCGCGGTGGGGGTCAGCTCGACGCTCACCGCGCTGAAGGCCACCCCGGCGTCGATGCTGGGTGTCGATCGGGCGCCGGTGGCCGCCGAGGCCACCACCACCGTCGTCCCGTCGATCCCACCCGGCGCGCAGGGCGTCGGCATCCTGGAGCCGCTGACCCTCACCGCCAAGCGCGGCACGCTCGCCTCGGTGGCCGTCACCGGCCCCGGCGGCAAGCCGCTGGCCGGCACCATGTCCCCGGACAAGGTGACCTGGGTGTCCGCGCCGCTGGCGTTCAACAGCGCGTACACCGTCTCGGCCGCCGCCGTCGGTCCCGACGGTCACCCGGCCCCGCCGTTCACCAGCAACTTCCAGACGCTCAAGCCGGCCAACACGCTGGCGGTACGGGCCACCCGGCCCTCGAACGGCGCGACGGTGGGCGTCGGCATGCCGATCTCCATCCACTTCAACCGGGCGGTCAAGGACCGGGCCGCGGTGGAACGGCGGCTGCAGGTGCAGACCAGCGTGCCGGTGGTCGGTTCCTTCCACTGGGTGGACAACGAGCAGGTCAACTGGCGCCCGCAGGTCTTCTGGCCGGCCGGTACCAAGGTCAACGTGGTCTCCTCGCTGCGCGGCATCGACGCCGGCGGCGGCACCTTCGGCTCGGCCGACCACACGATGAGCTTCACCATCGGCCGCCACCAGGAGGCGCTGGGCGACGCCGGCAAGCACACGCTCACGCTGTTCCAGGACGGCCAGGTGATCAACACTTTCCCGGCGTCCTTCGGCCGGCCGCAGTACCCGACCCAGTTCGGCATGCACGTGGCCTTCGAGAAGCACATCACCAAGCGGATGCGCTCGGACAGCTGGGGCGGCCCCGAGGAGGGCGAGGCCGGCTTCTACGACGAGGTGCTGCCGCTGGCCGTGCGGATCTCGGGGAACGGAGAGTTCGTGCACGTCAACGGGGCCACGGTGCGCCAGCAGGGCCGGTCCAACGTATCCCACGGCTGCGTGAACCTGTCCCCGGCCAACGGGAGGACCTTCTTCGACTGGGTGCAGATCGGCGACCCGGTGAACATCGTCGGCTCCGCCAAGCCGCTGACCAAGGCGGACGGCGACATCCCCGACTGGCTGATGTCCTGGGAGGAGTACCAGGCCGGCTCCGCGCTGCACAACGCGCCGCCCGCGCCCGCATCGCCGGCGCCGCCGGCCGGCCCGCAGAACGCGGCCGTGGTCGCCCCCGCACCCGGCTGATCGACGAGCAACGCGCCGGCCGACGCTCGGGCAAGATCTGAAGAGTGTCCTTCTTGATGATGGCCGCCACGGTGGTCGTCCTGTTGCACGCCTACCTCTATTTTCGCCTGGTGCGCGACGTGCTGCCCGAGCGGCGGTGGCGGCTGGTGGGCCTGCTCGTGCTGGTGCTGCTGGCGTTCAGCACGGTGGCCGCGGTGGCGGTGGGCCGGGAGATCCGGCCCGAGCTGGGTATCCCGTTGAGCTGGGCCGGCTACCTGTGGATCGTGTTCGGGCTGTACACGGCGCTGGCGCTGCTCGTGCTGGAGCTGCCCCGGGCGCTGCTGCGCCGGCGGCTGGACCCGTCCCGGCGGACCGCGCTGGCCCGGTTGCTGACCGGTGCCGCGGCGCTGTTCGCGGCCGGCACCGTCGGCTTCGGGGTGACCCAGGCGCGGCGGCCCCGGCTGGTCCGCCGGGAGATCACCCTGGACCGGCTGGACCCCGCGCTGGACGGGATGACCATCGCCGCGCTGTCGGACGTGCACGTCGGAACGATCAACCGCCGGCCGTTCCTGCGTGACGTGGTGACCCAGGTGAACGACGCCCGCCCGGACCTGGTGGCCATCGTCGGCGACCTGGTGGACGGGTCGGTGGAGCAGCTCGGCGACATCGTCGAGGCGCTGTCCGGGCTCGACGCCCCGGCGTTCTTCGTGACCGGCAACCACGAGTACTTCTCCGGCGCGGACGACTGGTGTGAGTTCCTCACCGGCATCGGCGTGCGGGTGCTGCGCAACGAGCGGGTGGCGGTCGGCCGGCGCGGCGCTCCCCCGGGTTCGGCCACCCTCGACCTGGCCGGGATCGACGACCGCACGGCGGCCCGCTCCGGTGAAGCCGGGCACGCCCCGAACCTGGCCGGCGCGCTGGCCGGGCGGGACGAGTCGCGGCCGGTGGTGCTGCTCGCCCACCAGCCGGTGATGGTCGACCAGGCCGCCGGCCGGGGCGTGGACCTGCAGATATCCGGGCACACCCACGGCGGCCAGTTCCTGCCGATGGGTTACGTGGTGCTGCTGGACCAGCCGGTGCTGGCCGGGCTGACCCGGGTCGGCCGCACGTGGCTGTACGTCACGCGCGGGGTCGGTTTCTGGGGGCCGCCGGTACGGGTCGGCGCGCCGCCGGAGATCACCCTTCTCACCTTGCGGGCGCCGTAGCCCCCGGGTTGCGGGCCAGCCAGTCCCCCACCGGGATCGACCGGGGCTCCTGGTAACCCACCGGCAGGGCGACGTCCCCGGCGCTGGTCCGGTACTTCACCGGCCAGGAGTGCAGGCCTTGGAACACCCGGGGATCGGCGTCCATCATCGCCGCGTAGGCCCGCACCGCCCGCACGTAGCGGACGTCGTTGTTGTAGCGCTTGATCGCCCGGTCCAACCGGGCCGGGTCGGCGGCGCCGTTGCGGGCCAGGTAATTGGCCGCGCCGTTGATCGCGTCCTCGGTGTCCCAGACGTCGCCGCCGAGGCCGTAGCTGGCCCAGGTGGCCGGCATGAACTGCATCGGCCCCTGCGCGCCGGCACTGGAAAGCCCGACCACCCGGCCCATCCGGGTCTCCACCAGGTTGATCGCCGCCAGCACCGTCCACGACACGCCGAACCGCCGCTGCGCCGCCTGGTACAGCTCGCGCAGCCGCTCGGCGGGCGGCGGCTCCACGATCCGCCAAGCCGGCAGGGTCGGCCGGGGCGGCCCGGCCAACGAGGTCAGCTCGCGCTGCGCGTCGACCGCCCGGTCCACGTGCTGGCGCAGCTCCGGTGGTACGCCCGCCCGGACCGGGGCATCCCACTCCGGGTGCTCGCCGAGCAGGCGGTACGCATCCTGGGCGCGGCGGCCGGCGTCGGCCAGCGCATCCGGGGTGGTGGCCGGGTTGCGCAACGCGACCTCGGCGGTGCTGATCCGGCACGCCAGTGTTCCGGGATCATCCTGTTCGGCACACGGCCGCCGTTCGCCGGCCGCCGGCGGTTCCGGAGTGCCGTTCGGGTTGCCCGCACAGCCGACCAGGCACAACAACGCGACAACGAACACGACCAGGGATAAGGCAGGGCGACGCACTTCCTCGACCCTAGTGTCCCCCCGCAGGCGCCTAACTGGGCGCCCGCTCGACAAGCGCGTTCCGCGCTAGTGAACGCCCCAGCGACCCTCGTGCACGGCCATCTCCAGCGGCCGGCGCACCCGCCAACCGTGCCGCTCCAGGTCCGGCGTCGGCTCCAGGTAGCTCACCGGCCCCAGGCACAGCCAGGCGACCGGCCGGATGCCGGACGGCAACCCGAGCAACTCGGCCAGGAACGCCTCAGTGTAGAACGACACCCACCCAACCCCCAACCCTTCAGCCGTGGCCGCCAGCCACAGGTTCTGGATGGCCAGGCACACCGAGTAGAGCCCGGCGTCCGCGATGGTGTGCCGGCCGAGCACTGCCGGCGCCCCGCGCGCCGGGTCGTAGGTGACCACCACGCCGAGGGTGGCCTCCAGGATCCCCTCGATCTTGATCCGCTCGAACACCTCGGCCTTCTGCGCGTTCAACGTCTCGGCGAACGCTCGTCGCTGCTCACTGACGTGCTCCCGGAACGCTCCCCTGGTCGCCACGTCCCGCACCACGACGAAGTCCCACGGCTGGGACAACCCCACACTCGGCGCGGCATGCGCGGCCGCCAACACCCGGCGCAGCACCTCCGGCTCGATCGGCGCGCCGGTGAACTCCCCGCGCACGTCCCGCCGCCGGTGAATGACCTCGTACAGCTCGGCTAACCCACCCACCCGCACAGCCTGCATCCCCCGACGCCGGCCCGCCGCCCCGGGTGGCCCGCTCCCCGCTACGATTACGGCCACATGCCCTCGTAGCTCAGGGGATAGAGCATCGGTTTCCTAAACCGTGTGTCGCAGGTTCGATTCCTGCCGGGGGCACCAGGTCAGAGCCTTGACCAGCGTTCTTCGCCTCGATCTGTGGGGCCATCGCCGCCGGGGTAGACGCCCGCACCGTTGCCGGCCGTATCGGTCACGCCGGCGGAGCAACCACCCTGCGCGTCTACTCGGCGTGGGTGTCCGAGGCCGGCCTGGCCACCGCGAGTCGAGGCCGCCGCGTGAGCGTTGCCCAGCCCCGACAGAGAAGAAAGTGCCCAAGGTCGTTTTCACAATGGCGGACTTCGTCCATTGCGGGCCAGAGAGAAGTCTTCGACGGAAAGCAGTAACGCCTCGGCGACGGTTCCGAATCCCGACTCGGTGAATTTAGCCGCGCTTAGTCCGACGGACCCGTGACGCCGCGTCGACCTCGTGAGCCATCGACGCGTATCCCTCACAGGCGGAACATTCAGGCCGCCGACCTCGGCGGAGCTGAACGAGGCTGGCCTGGGGATAACCCGACGCGGGCGTAGGGTTATCCCTTCTCGAGGCCGGGGAAAGCACTATTCATTTTAGTAGGGCACCCACCATCGACTGATTCCCTGAGATCCCCAACAGTGGAAGCAACTCACGAGCAACTCTGCGGAAGTAGCCAGATCTGGACGCTGGTGAGCACGCGACGGTCTACGTCCTCGACGGTGAACGCCGCCTTTTGCACCTTGACGAGTAACGGGAGAAATCTAATGACGCAGACGCAACTCGACTCCTCTCACATAATGCAGGTGGGCATGGGGTTCTGGCCCTCGAAGACGCTCCTCTCGGCGGTCGAGTTCGAACTCTTCACAAAGCTCAGCGACGGCTCGATGACCGCCGAGGCGATCCGCGACGCGCTCGACCTTCATCCGCGCGGGATTCACGACTTCCTCGACGCGCTCGTCGCGCTCGGGTTCCTCGAACGCGACGGGGAAGGAAGCGAGGGCCGCTACCGCAACACGGCGGAGACCGCGGCCTTCCTCGACAAGCGAAGCCCCACGTACGTCGGCGGCATCCTCGAGATGTCAAATGCCCGGCTGTACGGCTTCTGGGGGGATCTGACCGAGGCGCTCAAGACGGGGAAGCCGCAGAACGAGGTGAAGCACACCGGCAGTCCGGTGTTCGAGGAACTGTACAGCGACCCGGCGCGACTCGAGCAGTTCCTGGATGGGATGACGGGCATATCGCTCGGCAACTTCCACGCGCTCGCCGAGAAGCTCGACTTCTCGCGCTATGAGACCGTCTGCGACATAGGCGGCGCAACCGGGCAGCTGTGCGCCGTACTCGCCGGCCACCACCCACACCTGCGCTTGACGACATTCGACCTGCCGGTGGTAGCGCCGATCGCCGAGCGGGCGGTCGCCGCGGCCGGCCTGGACGACCGCATCAGCGTCGCCTCCGGCGACTTCTTCGCCGACCCGCTGCCGAGGGCAGACGTGATCACGATGGGCATGATCCTCCACGACTGGAACCTTGAGCGGAAACGGCACCTGATCCGAGCGGCCTACGAGGCGCTCCCCGAAGGCGGCGCCTACATAGTCATCGAGAATCTGATCGACGATGCCCGGCGCGAGAACGCATTCGGGCTGATGATGTCGCTCAACATGCTGATCGAGTTCGGTGATGCGTTCGACTTCACCGGCGGCAACTTCGCCGAGTGGTGCCGCGAGGCAGGCTTCCGCGAGGTTGAGATTCTGCCCCTCACCGGTCCCGCGAGCGCCGGGATCGCCTACAAATAGCGGACGGCTCGGCTCCGGCCCGCGCTGCGCACCGGAGCCACCTCGATGGGCGGGAGGGTAGCCGGCCCGGCGCCGCTTGGGCCTCTTCCCCGTGGAGGGAGGCAAGGCGTTCGTTCTCTGCCGCCGCGGTCCGCGGGCAACCGGACTCAGACGCCGAGGTTCAGGTGGAGGTCCACGCCGAGCAGAGTCAGCGGCCACAGGAACATGACGAGCAGGAAGGACAAGAGGGACGAGAGGTTCGTAACTCCGTAGCCGTGAGAGATGGCGACCACCACGCCGATGATCACCCACACGAGCGTGCCCAGCGACACTCCACTTCTTCTCATGATCTCCTCCAGAGCTCAACTTCGCGCCGCGGTGACCCGGGCGGCGAGGCCCGCACGCCAGCAAACGCTATACGATTCGGGAGATCATCGTGCGTCTTCCGGGCGCGCCGAGTGGACGTCGGGCCGGTGTCCGGCACTCACGCGGCGCACACACCGACGGACCCGTTTCCGTGACGCTGCCGGCCTGCCGGATGAGCGCACGGCCCGTACAGCATCGCGCGGGCCGTGCGATCACCGGTGAACTGGCCGGCAGCCGTTGTCGGGCTAGCGGGTTGGTGCCCGGCCGCCCGCCGTGGCGAGGTCTGGCCGGTGGGCGGTTGCGGTGGTCCTCAGGAACAGTTCAAGCAGGGCGAGCAAGGTTTCTGGGGCATCCTCCGGGGTGAAGTGGCCGGCGTCCGGCAGCTCGATGACCGGCGAGTCGGGGTAGGCCTCACGGAATGCCGCGATCATGTATCGGGGGATGAGCGCGGTGTCGCGCATCCCCTCGACCAGCATCGCGGGTTTGGCGCGCACGGCGGCGACAGCGGCCGGATCCGGTGCTGGTGGTGCGTCCGCGGGGTCGGGCGCGACGAGTTGGCGCGGGAACCTGATCACACCTCGGCACTCGGCGGGGGTTCCGAACGGGCTTGCGTAGGCGCGAATCCAGGTCGGGGTGGCGTTTTCGGGCCGGGTGATGGTCTGCAGCGCGAACATCAGGTGGGTGATCGTGTTGCCGGCGTTGCCGAGCACCTGCTCGAAGGTGCCGTCGGCGTAGGCGGCCCGGGCCCAACGGAACCAGGAGCTGTCGGCCATGTTGGCCGCGAACTGTTCGTCGTAGCCGGGCAACCCGAGCGGGAGCACCGTGTTTGTGGCGAATATCCGCGCCACCCGGTCGGGGTGGCGCAGCGCGAACTCGGTGCCGATCGGGCCGCCCCAATCGTGCAGCACCAGCGTGATGTCCCGCAGGTCAAGGGTGTCGACCAGCAGCGACTCCAGGTTGTCGGCGTGCTCACCGGCCAGGTAAGTGCGGTCTTGCGGGGTGGCGCTCTTCCCGAAACCCATGTGGTCGGGAACGACGACCCGGTGCCGGGCCGACAGCGGCCCGACGAGACTGCGCCACAGATAGCCCCAGGTCGGCTCGCCGTGCAGCAGCACCAGGGTGTGCCCCTGGCCTGGTTCGCCCTCGTCGATGTAGTGGTGTCGGAAACCGGCGGCGTCGCTGTAGCGGGCCTCGTACGGCCAGGTGCCGTCGAACGTTTCCTCGGCGGGGATCAAAGCCTGTCCTCTCTCTTGATCGTCTTGGATTGCCCGATCAAGCTAAAGACAGTTCACTGACATCTTCTGTCAGTGAACTTGATACATCCCCGACAGGGTGGTGACCACCTCCGCCACGTGCCGGCGCAGCCCCTCCGGCGCAATGACTTCGACGTCGGCGCCCAGACGCAGCAGCAGCCCGGCCGTGTGCTCGACGGACTCCATCGGGATCCGCGCCCTCGACCAGTCACCCGATTCCTCCGCCCGCCCGCTGCGTCGTACCGCGCGGACCAGCGCCGGCTCCCACACGTGCGGGAGCAGATCGAGCGCTCGCGGCGAGAGCCGGATGGATGCCGACGCAGTGTGGCGGCGATCATCGAAATCCCGCAGATAGCCATCCCAATGCTCAGCCAGGTCAAACCCCGCGGGCCGGTCGAACCGCTGGTCCAGGAGGTCGAGGCGGACGATCTGGGACACCCGATACGTCCGCACCCGGCTCTCGGCGGCGGCCACCAGATACCAGCGGCCCCCTTTGAGCACGACACCGTAGGGCGCCAGGGTGCGGACCACCTCCGGTCGTGGTGCCCACCGGCGATAGCGGACCCGGATCAGGTTCTGGTTCCAGGTCGCGCTGACCACCTCGGCCAAATGGGGCGCGCGGTCCGGGTCGAGGTACCAGCCCGAGGTGTCCAGGTGAAACCGCTGCCGTAGCAGGTTCGCCCGGTCCCGCAGTTCCGCCGGCAAGGCGGCCATCAACTTCAACCGCGCGGTCGCCAACACGGCTCCCAGCCCCAGATCCGCCGCCGGGCCCGGCAAACCGGTCAGGAACAGCGCCTCCGCCTCATCGGAGGTCAACCCGGTCAGCCGGGTGCGATAGCCCGCCAACAACTCGTAGCCACCCTCGTGCCCGGCCTCTCCGAACAGCGGAACCCCCGCCGCATGCAACGACTCGATATCCCGGTAGACCGTGCGCACCGAAACCTCAAGCTCGTCCGCCAGCTGTTGCGCCGTCATCCGCCCCCTGGCCTGCAACAACAACAAAACCGACACCAACCTCGACGCGCGCACAGCCGAAGCCTGCCAGCTACCCCCGACACCTCGGGCCGAGCGTCCTAGGAGTCGCCGTCCGAGTCCCCGTCGGAGTCGTCGGAGTCGTCGTCGCCCGAGTCATCGTTGCCGGACGGGATCTGGCCCGGAGCGAGAGTGATGTTGCTGGGCTGCTGCGGCTCGGACACGCCCTTCTTCCGGTCGGCCGATTCCCGGGAGGCCCGCACCACCTGGACCTGGTCACCGATCTGCAGATCGTTGAACCACGCGACCGCGTCCGCGGTATTCAGGTGAACACAGCCCGCCGAGGCCACAGCGGGGTTACCGGAGTGGAACGCGATACCGCCGTCCTCGAAGAACACCGAGTACGGCATCGGCGCCGGCTGGCCCTTCTTGGGGCCGCTCTGGATCCGGGACTCCTGGCTCTTGTAGTCCTTCTCCTTGCGGTACACCCGCAGCGAGTGCCCGACCGGCGTGGGTTTACCCCGGCCACCGGAGGAGACCTTCACCGGACCCCTGATCACCTTTCCATCCTTGATCAGCCAGGCCCGCTCGGTGTCCAGATCGACACACGACCTTGCCGACATGGTGCACGGCGTTCCGGGCGCCAGCGGTGGCAACGCCGACGGCTTGGCGGGTGCGGCGGACGCCGGCGCGGCCAGGTAGCCGCCGGCCACCACACACAGCCCGAGCACGCCGCTCAGCACAGACCCCAGTCGACGACCGACCATCGTGGCCTTCCTGGTGGATCGGAGAACACCCAACGTGGCGGGGCTCAGCGCCCACCACATCGAGTTAGACGCGCGACACGCCAGAAGGTTGCGGTCATCCTGGTCACTGGTCTGCCCGACCGGCAAGACCGCGGCCCAGCGAAACGGTTCGTCAAGCTCACCAACACCACCAGACCGTCGGCTAGGGGTGGGTCGGCGGCACGGTGGGCTTCGGCAGCCGCACCGGCGGAATCGCGAGGGCACATCTTCCACCAGCCACGGAGTCGCGCGGCGGCCATGCGACAGAACCTCGGGTGGTTCAACCGATGGCTCAGCGGCGCTTGACGGCAGAAATGAACCGTGGTTCAGTCTTGAACCATCGTTCATACCGAGGAAGGGCCGCGACCGTGTCCAGTCCGAGAGTTGCCGCGCGGCAGGCCGATGCCCGCCGCCGAATTCTGGAGGCGGCGCGGGTGGTGGTGGCCGAGCACGGTTTCGCGGCGGCCCAGGTGGCCGTGGTCGCGTCGGTCGCGGACGTGGCGACCGGGTCGATCTATCGGCACTTCCCCTCGAAGGCCTCGCTGTTCTCGGAGATGCTGCGGGCGGTCTGCGTTCGCGAGCTCGAGGTGGTGCAGGCGGTCGCGGATGAAGCCGGGCGGACCGCCGGCCAGCGGATCGGAGATGCGGTCGCGACGTTCGTCGACCGGGCGCTGCGCGGGGGAAGCCTGGCCTACGCGGTGATCGCCGAGCCGATGGACCCCGACGTCGACCAGGTGCGGCTGGACGCGCGCGCGGGTCTGGCCCGGGCGTTCGCCGGGCTGATCCAGGAGGGGGTCGCGTCGGGCGAGTTCCCCGAGCAGGATGCCCGGATCCGGGGCGCCGCGATTGTCGGCGCCTTCCTGGAGGGCGTGGTGGCCCCACTCGCCGAGCGAACCGTCGGCCCAGCCGATCGGCGGGCGATCAGCGGGGAGATCGCCCGTTTCTGTCAGTCCGCCGTCACCGGAGGCAAGGTATGAACCCGGACAACCTGGTCCCGGACCTCAACGGGGTCAACGCCTTCACCAGGGACAAGATCGCCGCGGGCACCGTCGAGCGGCATGCCCCGTGGGCGTGGGAGCGCGCCGCTGAGCTCGGGGCGAGGGTGTGGGACCCGGGGGTACTCAAGGCGGCCCGTGACGCCCAACGGTTCACCCCCGAGCTGCGCACCCTGGACCGGCTGGGCCACGAGGTCTACGACGTGGAGTTCCACCCGGCCTACCACGAGCTGATGTCGCTGGGCTTCGGCTCGGGCGTGCACTCGCTGGCCTGGACGGCCGACCGACCCGGCGCGCACTCGGCCCGCGCGGTGCTTTCCTACCTGTGGAACCAGATCGACGGCTCGACCGCCTGCCCGATCGGCATGGCGTACGCGTCGATCCCGGTCCTGCGCGGGCAGCCCGAGCTCGCGCCGTTCGCCGCCGCCATCTCGGCGGAGGGCTACGACCCCTCGGACGTGCCGGTCGACCGGAAGTCCTCGGGCACGATCGGCTACTTCATGACCGAGAAGCAGGGCGGTTCCGACCTGCGGGCCAACGTCACCGCCGCGCGGCCGCTGGGCAATCCAGGCCCGGGCGAGACCTACCTGGTCAACGGGCACAAGTGGTTCGCCTCGGTCCCCATGTCGGATGCCTACCTGACCGTCGCGCAGACCTCGGGCGGGGTGTCCTGCCTGCTCGTTCCCCGGCGCCGCCCGGACGGGAGCCTGAACGGCGTCAAGATCAACCGGCTCAAGGACAAGCTCGGCAACCGGGCCAACGCGTCCTCGGAGATCGAGTACCACGACTCCCAGGCGTTCCTCGTCGGCGAGGAGGGCCGGGGGATCCGGACGATTCTCTCCTCCGCCGAGTACACCCGGCTGGACTTCGCGGTCGGCTCCGCCGGCCTGATGCGGGCCGCACTCTCCCAGGCGCTGCACCACAACGACCACCGCGCCGCGTTCGGCGCCCCGTTGGCCCGCCTGCCGATCCAGGCCCCGGTGCTGGCCGACCTCGCACTGGAATGGGCCGGGGCCGCCCACCTCGGGTTCCGGGTGGCCCGGGCCGAGGACTCCCCCGGTGACGTCGCGGAGAAGCTGGTCAGCCGCCTGCTCACCCCGGTGGCCAAGTTCTGGAACTGCCGGCGGGTGTCGAGCGTGGTGGAGGAGGTCATCCAGTCCATCGGCGGCAACGCCTACATCGAGGAACACCCGTGTCCCCGCTACTACCGCGAGGCGCCGCTCAACGCGATCTGGGAGGGCACCTCGAACATGATGGTGATGGACGTGGGCCGGGTGCTCACCCGCGAGCCGAAGGCGATCGAGCCGGTCCTCGAGGAGATCCGCCCGGTCGCGGCGGAGCACCCGCTGGTGGCGAGCGTGCTGGACGAGATCGAGGATCTGGTCACGGCGCCGGAGGACACCACCCGCTATCTGGTGACCCGCCTCGCCCTCGCGGTGCAGGCCGCGCTGCTGGTCCAGAACGCGCCGACCGTCGTCGCCGAGGCGTTCATCGGGTCACGGCTCGGGACCGGCTGGGGGCCGGGCTACGGCACGCTGCGCGGCGTGGACTTCCAGGAGATCATCGAGTTCGCCCGCCTCGGCTAGGTGGGACGGCGCGCCGGCCCACCGGCGCAGGGCGGCATCGAGGCCGGCCGGGTCGGCGCTGTCGGAGGCCCAGGCGACCACCCCGTCCGGGCGCACCAGCACCCCGGCCGGCGTCGCGGGGGCGTCGGCCACGCTGGTCACCCGCCCGGCCCAGGCCGAGGCGAGCCGGGCGAACGCCGCGTCCGGGGTGCGGTCGAGCAGCAGGAACCCGCCGCCGTGCCCGTGGTCGACCAGGCGGGAACCGTCGCGCAGCCCGAGGTCGGGGACGAACCGCCCGACCAGCGGATGGCCGCCGGGCAGGTCGATGCGCTGGGTGACCCCGGAGATCTGCTTGACCGCGTAGGTCGTGCCCTCCCGGGTACTCAGCAGGTCGGCCACGATCCCCCGCAGCGCGGCCGACTTGGGGTCCCCGCGCAGCAGGCCGGTCTGGGCCCGCGTCCAGTCCAGCACCCAGGCGCCGAGCGGACGGCGCTCGGCGTCGTAGGTGTCGAGCAGCCCGGCCGGAGCCCAACCGGCGACCACGGCGCCGAGCTTCCAGCCGAGGTTCGTCGCGTCGCCGACCCCGAGGTTGAGCCCCTGGCCGCCGAACGGCGGGTGCACGTGGGCGGCGTCGCCGACCAGCAGCACCCGCCCCGACCGGTAGGTCGCGGCCTGGCGGGTGTTGTCGGTCCAGCGGGTCGGGGTGGCGCGCAGTGCGGTCAACGTGACGTCGGTTCCCGAAACCCGGCGCAGCCTGGCCTGCACCTCCTCGAGGGTGATCGGCGCCGAGCGGTCACTCGGACCGCCGTCGAACTCCACCGTGGCCACCCGGCCGGGCTGTGGTCCGTAGCGGTACGCCCCCTCGGGCGACCACGCCCACCCGTTCGCCAGCTTCTCCGGGTCGGCGATGTCCACGACCGCCTGACAGCCGGTGACCTCGGGGGCAGTGCCGGGGAAGTCGATGCCGGCGAGGCGGCGCACCGTGCTGTGCCCGCCGTCGCACCCGACCAGCCAACCGGTGCGCACCTGACCGGCGGTGGTGCCGACCAGTACGCCGTCGCCGGTGTCCTCCAGCGCGGTGACCTCCACCCCCCGGCACACCGGCACCCCGAGCCGGGCGACGTGCTCGGCGAGCAGCGCCACCAGCTGGGGCTGGGGCACCATCCGCGCTCCGGCGGCGGCGGTGTGCGCGGTGAAGTCGGGATCGGACCAGTCTACCAGGTCGGCCTCGAGGGCCATCCCGGCGAAATGCCCGGTGAACCGCGTACCCACCGGGCCCAGGCCGCCGTCCACCCGGGAGATCTCCCGCTGCACCGCCTCGGCGGCGGGCAGCAGCCCGCGGCGGTCGAGCGCCTCGGCCGTCGGAATGTTGATCGACTGCGCCTTCATCGCCCGGTCCGGCTCGGCCAGGCGCTCGAGTACCCGCACCTTCGCCCCGGACAGCGCCAGCTCCCCGGCGAGCACGAGGCCCACCGGGCCGGCCCCGACCACCGTCACGTCCCACTCGTTAGACACGAACACTGTTCTATATACGAACGCTGTTCGAGTCAAGCTATGGTGACCGGGTGAACCCGAGAGAGCGGCGCGCCGCCCGCCACCGGCCGCCCGGCCCCGACACCGGTCCCGGGCCGCGGCGGCGCGCGACCCCGATCACCCCCGCGCGGGTCATCGACACCGCGCTGGGCGTCATCGCCGAAGAGGGCTACGAGGCGCTCACCATGCGCCGGCTGGCCGGTGCGCTGGACACCGGACCGGCCTCGCTCTACGCCCACGTGGTCAACAAGGCCGACCTCGACGAGCTGCTCATCGGGCGGCTGTGCGCCGAGCTGGTGCTCCCCGAGCCCGATCCGGCGGCCTGGCGGGAGCAGATCCGCGGCGTGTGCACCCAGGTACGCGACCAGTTCCTGCGCTACCCCGGAATCTCCCGCGCCGCGCTCGCCAGGTTCCCCACCGATCTGGAGACCGTGCGGGTCAACGAGGGAATGCTGGCGATCCTGCTCGCCGGGGGCATCGCCCCCCGGGCCGCCGCCTGGGCCATCGACGCCCTCCTGCTGTACGTGGCCGCCTACTGCCTCGAGGTCTCGATCGCCCGCCGGCGATCGGCGCGGGACGAGGAACCCTGGGTCCTCGACCGCGACGAGCTGCGGCGCCGGTTCACCGCCCTGCCCGCCGAGACCTTCCCCCACACCACCCGCCACGCCGCCGAACTCACCGCCGGGGAGGGCCACGACCGGTTCGACTTCACCCTCACCCTGATGGT
Organism: Actinospineispora eucalypti; assembly: GCF_039543365.1. Classification (NCBI taxonomy): domain Bacteria; kingdom Bacillati; phylum Actinomycetota; class Actinomycetes; order Pseudonocardiales; family Pseudonocardiaceae; genus Actinospineispora; species Actinospineispora eucalypti. Next base: position 294,638 of record NZ_BAABJP010000007.1, on the reverse strand, counting down.
CGACGGGCTGGCCCACCGCCAGGCTTAGGCGGTGCTCGCGCGGAACTCGGCGTAGGTGGGGGTGTGCTCGGGGAACTCCGAGGGCGGGCCGAGCCATTCGCGGTGGGAGTCCGGCCGCGACCCGTCGACGTCGGTGACGCCGTACTTGGCGCCGAGCTCGGCCCCCCATACGGTCCGGCCGCTGTACTCCCGCCTTCCCGGGTCGTTGGCCAGGGCGTCCACGACCCGGCCGGTGAACTCCGGGGACTCGAACGGCGGGAGCACGGTCCCGGCCAGCCGGCGTTCCAGCTCCGGGGTGATCCGCTCGGTGCGCAGTACGCCCATCCAGATCGACAGCACGGTCACGCCGTGCGGGCGGAGCTCCCGCGCCATGTCGTAGGCCAGCTTGTCGGTGCCCGCCTTGCCCGCGCCGTAGGACGGGCCGTGCAGGCCCGGCAGGTGGACCCGCGCGCCGGGGGCGGAGGTGAACACCAGCAGCCCGCCGGCCGCGATCAGCAGCGGCGCGGCGTAGTGCGCGGCCACGTAGTGCGACCGGAGCCCGACCTCCAGGGGTTTCAGCTCCTCGGCCAGCGGCCGCTCCCAGAAGCCCTGGCCGGGCCTCGGCGGCGCCGCCGGGAGCGCGGTGGCATTGCCGACCAGGACGTCCAGCCGCCCGTGCTCGGCACCGACCCGCTCGAACACGCCGCGAACCTGCTCGTCGTCCGCGTGATCGCACACCACCGGGACGCCGGTGCCGCCGCGCCGGCCGATCTCCTCCGCCGTGGCGGCCAGGTCCGGTTCGGTCCGGCCGGTGACGTAGACCGTGTCCCCGGTGGCCCCGAGTGCCAGCGCGATTCCCTTGCCGGCGCCCCGCGAGGCGCCGGTCACCACGACCACCCGGCCGCTCATCCCGTACTCCGTTCCGTCAGGTCGCGCAGGAACTCGAGGAACACGGTGTTCACCACGTCCGGGTGCTCCATGCTGATCATGTGTCCGGCGGCGGGCACGATGCGCACCCCCCGGACGTCCGCGTGGTACGCGGACAACATCTCCACCGGGTTCGCGCCGTGCCAGTGCGCGAGGTCCACGTCCCGGTCCGAGCCGAGGAAGTAGAAGGGCACCTTGGTGCGGCTCTCGGCGCGCTCGCGCCGGTACCGCCAGTTGAGGTCGAGCGCGAGGTACCAGCGGATACCGCCGCCGAAACCCGAGCGGGCGTAGTCGCTGACGTAGGTCTCCAGCTCCCACTCGGTCAGCCACGCCCACGGGAGCGGGGGTGGCTGGGGCAGCGCCGCGCGGTACGTGGTGCCCGGCGGGAGCCGCCACATCTCGGTGAAGTCGACCTCGCCGGAGAGGGCGTGGAAGATCTTGGTGAGGATCTCCCTCGGGTGCGCGTCCAGGTCGGCGGCGGCGGCATCCGGCTCGTCCACGAAGTAGGAGACGTGGTTGAACCGCTTGCGGCCGCGTCGCCGTTCGATTTCCAGCGGCGGCGTCTCCGAGGCGGCGAGGAACGGGTTCTGCAGCCCGATCAGCCCCCGGACCCGTTCCGGATGGTCCAGGGCCAGGTCATAGGCCGCGTACATGCCGAAGTCCAGCCCCGAGCAGACCGCCGCATCCACGCCGAGGTGGTCGAGCAGGGCACACAGGTCCGCGGTGATCCGGTCGGCCCGGTACTCCTCGATCGGCTCCGGCCCGCTGGTCTGGCCCATGCCCCGCAGGTCCGGCGCCACCACGCGGTATCCGGCCTCGGCCAGCGGCGCGATCTGGTGCCGCCAGCTGAACCAGGTGTGCGGGAAGCCGTGCAGCAGCAGGACCACGGGGCCTTCGCCCTGCTCGACGTAGTGCACGTCGAGCCCGTTCAGGCGGGCGCGGCGATGCGTCCAGTTGGCCATGCCGGGTCCCGCTCAGCCCAGGACCGGGCCGGTGACCAACGGCAGGTCCGGGTAGCTGACGATGCCCGGCTCGGCCGCCACCACCGAGGGAATGGCGTTCACCGCCGGCATCGCGGTGTAGATCATCCCCGGCCCCATGTAGTCGACGGTCCCCCTCGGCGGCAGGCACTGGGCCAGCAGCCGGTAGTTCGGCGAGCCCTCGATGGAGATCACGTGTCCGTGGGCGAGCTTGAACGGCGCCTCGGTGTGGCTGCCCATGACCCAGCGGACCCCGGACGCCGTCACGTTCCGCCCGCCGGACCAGGCGCGGTGGTAGCCCTCGATGGCCCCGACGGTGCCCTTCCCGATGGTCATGAACCCGAGGTCGTCGTCCCCGTGGGCCGGGGTGAACGTGGCCTCGAAGCTCATCCGGTCCACCTGGACACCGAGGGCGTCGGCCATCATCAGGGCCGCCTCGGCGCACACCTCGCTGGCCTTGCGGAGGTTCTCCTCCAGATCCGGGGTATCGGCCGGCCGGCCGAGACCCATCGCCGACATGGTGTCCCCCGAGGCGTACAGCGAGCAGTCGACGGACTCGGTGACGGTGATGCGGTCGACCCGCTCGCAGGCGGCGCTGCCGACGATGGCCAGCGCGTGGGTCAGCCCGGGGAAGGCGCCGCTGCCGAATATCGAGGCCCGGCCCCGCAGCGCGGCCTTGAGCACCCGGTCGCGTTCGGCCGCCGGCAGCCGGCGACCATTGATCCACTCGGCGGTGGAACAGACGTTGACCCCGGCCTCCAGGAGGCGGCACAGCTCATCGGTGTTCGACCACACCGGGTTGTACGAACAGGCGTCGGGCCGCAGCGCCAGCAGGGCCGATACGTCGTCGGTGGCCAGGATGCCCGTGGGTTCCCGGTAGCCGCACAGTTCGGCGGCGTCCTGGCCGACCTTGGCCGGCGAGTGCGCGTACACCCCGACCAGCTCCATGTCGTGCCTGGTCAGAATCCCGTGCAGGGCGCGGGAGCCGATGTTCCCGGTCGTCCACTGGATCACGCGAAGCTTCCTGGGCATGCCGGAATACTAGAACAAGTTCTACTGCTCCGTCACCGGTTCGCGGGTGTCGGCGAAAGCTTTTCGCACGCTCCCTGATCCCCCGCGGCCTGGGCAGTTCATGGTCACGTAGCAATAGGAGACGTTCTACCGGCAAGTAGGGTCTCTAACCGCTACTTGACCATGAAACCCCGCGCCCGACGCACTGGTTGCCCGTCCGAGGCGCTCGTTCAGACCACCCACAACGCCGACACCCGTACCCCCGCCCCGGCGGCGGGGCGCCGGGGCGGGGTCGACATGATGTGCGCCGTGACTACGCCTCGTGTCGCGGGCCGCACGCTGAGTCGTCGATCGATGTTGGCCGGCGCCCTGGGGGCACTGGGTGTGGTGGCCACCGGCGGGCTGGTCGTCCCGCTGGCCGGAGCGGAGGGGACGCGCAAGTACGGGTTCCCGGCCGACGAGCGGTTCCGGGTGCTGGTGACCGGGGACGCCGGCACGGACGGCGCCGAGCACTTCGCGGTGACCGGCGCCGCGCTGGCCGAGCACCGCCGCCGGCCGTTCGGCATGGCCCTCGGGCTCGGCGACAACATCTACGAGTACGGCCCGTTCAGCTCGGACGACCCGCAGTTCGAGAGCAAGTTCGAGAAGCCCAACGACGGGCTGGACTTCCCGTGGCTGATGGCGCAGGGCAACCACGACAACTCCGGACTGCTGCCCGGCACCGGTGACTGGGAGGCGCGCGGGCAGTACGAGGTCGAGTACCACGAGCGCTCCCGCCGGTGGTTCATGCCGGCGCGGTACTACTCGGTGCGGGTGCCCGAGGACCGCCCGGTGGCCGAGTTCTTCGTGATCGACACCAACCCGGTGACCTCCTACGTGCCGCAGCTGCTGCCGTACTGGACCTTCAACGGCGAGTACATGCACCGGCAGCGGCGGTGGCTGCGCGCCGGGTTGGCCTCCTCGCCGGCCCGCTACCGGTTCGTCTGCTCGCACCACCCCTACGTGAACAACGGGCCGCACGGCAACGCCGGCAGCTACGACGGGATCACCATCGGCAACTACGCCAGCGGCCGGCACCTGAAGACGTGGTACGAGCAGGACGTGCTGGGCACCGCCCACGCCATCCTGTCCGGCCACGACCACTCCCAGCAGGTGCTCGAGCCGGTGCGCGGCACCGTCCAGGTGGTCAGCGGCGCCGCCAGCAAGACCGTGAACGGCTCGTCCCGCGTGACCAACCCGTACGACTTCCAGGACTTCACCGGCTACGGGTTCATGGCGATGGACGTCAGCCCGGAAGGGGTGGACCTGGCCGTGCACCGGGTGGACACCGAGACCGAACGCTCCGAGGTCGTACACCGCCAACGCCTCGCCACCCACGCCCGGGACTGACCGGGGAGAGTTGACCCTGACACCGTGTCATGGGTTGGGGTCGGGTCGTCATGTTGAGTATCGGAGAGCTTGCCCACCGCGCCGGCGTCTCGGTCCGGATGCCGCGGATCCAGCCGCTGCCCGCGCCGCGGCTCGCCCAGGTCAGCGGGGCGGCGAACGACACCAGCGAGATCCCCGCCATGGTCGACACGCTGATCTCCCGGCTGGCCGCCACCGGCATCGGCGGAAACGGCATCCGCACCTACCACGGCCGGCCGGACGGGTCGAAGATCGACGTCGCGGTCGGGGTGACGCTGGACGCCGAGGCGGACCCGCCGGCCGGACTGGAGCTGGCCCGGCTGCCGGCCGAGGAGCGGGCGGCCGTGGTCACCCACGGCACGGCGGACGACGACGGCGACCCCTGGCTGACCGTGGACGCCGCGCTGGCGGAGCGCGGCCTGGAGTCCTACGGCGTGTACCGCCAGGTCCACGTGCGGGGCGAGGGCGAGGGCCGGCCGGTGGTCGAGCTCCAGTGCCCGGTCCGAGACAGCGGCTGCCGCACCGGATAGCGGGTGGCTGTCGAAGGCCTGACCGGGCTCAGCGCCGGCGCGGGCGGACCCGGTGCGCCAGCTGCCGCCGCGCCGCGTCGGCGGTATGCCGGTCGGTGAGCAGCAGGTCGATCATGGTTTCCACCACGTCGCCCAGGGGGATCGCCCTGACCTCCAGATCGGTGGTCAGGTCGCGACACCACTTGGCCAGCCGCCGGTGGGTGCGCGGAGAGAGTTCGATCGGCACGTGCACCGCCCCATCCATCGCGCAATGTTAACGATCTCCTAACCGCCCCTTTCCTCGTGTCCCCCGATCTGGTAACCCGACTGCGCTCAGTGGTCGGTTTGACCGGATCAACGCGCCACGCCAGGGTTGAACCCGCGAACCACGGGGGACCTGGACGACCACCTGGCCGGCGAGGACGAGGAGACGGCCCGGCAGTTCGGCTGGTGGCCCGAGCGCTCCACCCCGGAGTCGGTGGCGCGCGCCTTCGCCGAATGGGCGGACAGCTGGCGGAACGACGGCCCCGTACACACCTTCGCGGTACGCCCGGGCCGCGGGGTTCGTCCGGCGCGGCGTGCTGCCGGACGAACCCGGAGTCGATCGCTACACCCTTGAGCTTGACACACATCGAAAAGTGTCACACAGTCACATGGTGACCTGAATTACCTGGCGAGCGAGGAGCGCGGCGGGATGACCGGTGTGGACAGCACGGTAAGCCTGATCGAGTCGTACAACCCGCTGCTGCACGAGGTGCAGCACGACCCGTACCCCTACTACCGGGCGTTCCGCGAGGCGGGCGTCGGCGTGCACCACCAGCTCATGCCCGAGTCGGCGGCGGCGACCAAGACGGACAACCACCTGGTCGCCGGGAAGACCACCGAGTTCTGGTCGGTGTTCGGCTACGCCGACGTGCTGCGCGTGGTGCAGGACCCGGTGGTGTTCCGGTCCGGGCAGGGCCCGGGACCCGAGCGCGCGCTGGCCCCCAACGGGGTCGGCGCACTGATCTGGGCCGACCCGCCCAACCACCGCATCCAGCGCGGCCTGGCCAACAAGGCCTTCTCCCCCCGCCGGGTGCACGCGCTGGAGGGCCGCATCCGGGAGATCGCGCACGAGTTCGCCGACCGGTTCGCCGCGCGCGGGCAGGGCGACCTGCAGGCCGAGTTCGCCGACCGGGTGCCCGGCACCATCAACACCGAGCTGCTCGGCATCCGCGCCGAGGACCAGCCCAAGTACCACGCGTGGGTGCTGGCCTGGGTGGACGCGTTCGCCGGCGACGAGGCGGCGCAGCAGCGGGCGCTGGACGCCTCGCTGGACTTCTTCGGCTACTTCACCGAGCTGATCGGCGCCCGCCGGCAGATCCTGGCCGACGGCGGCGAGCTGCCGGACGACCTGCTCTCCGCGCTGATCACCGCCGAGGTGGAGGGCCAGCGGTTCGACGACCTGACGCTGATGCTGATCCTGCAGGTGCTGATCACCGGCGGCGAGGAGACCACCTCGGGCGGCATCGGCGGCGCCATCCACCTGCTCTGCCAGCACCCCGAGCAGCTGGAGCTGCTGTACCGCGACCGGTCGCTGCTGCCGAACACGGTGGAGGAGATCCTGCGCCACCAGTCACCGGTGCAGTCCATGTTCCGCAACACCAGCGCCCCGGCCACCATCGCCGGCGTGGACATCCCGGCCGACGCCAAGGTGCGCCTGGTGTTCGGCGCGGCCAACCGGGACCCGGCCGTGTTCGACCGGCCCGACGACTTCGACATCACCCGTGACCTGCGACAGCTGCGCGGGCAGCTGGGCTTCGGGGGCGGCATCCACGCCTGCCTGGGCGCCGGCATGGCCCGCCGCATGCTGGCCATCGCGCTGGACACCGTGCTGGACCGGCTGCCCGGCCTGCGCCTGGCCGACCCGGACGCCGTGGTCCGGGGGGACAACCTGATCGTGCGCCGGCTCAAGCACCTGCCCATGGAGTGGTCCCGGTGACCACCTGGGAGATTGACTCCGAGGACATCTCGGTGCGGCTGTCCCGCACCCGCACCTGGGGCGGGCTGGACACGGAGAGCCACTACGGCCCGGGTCCGCTGGACTACAGGCGCGACCTCGGCGACCCCGGGGAGTTCCCGTTCACCCGGGGCTCCTACCCCCGGATGTACCGGGGACGGATGTGGACGCTGCGCAACATCGTCGGCTACGGCGGCCCGGAGGACACCCGGGAGGGCGTGGAGGCCGCGCTCAAGGCCGGCGGCGCCGGCATCGACGTGGTTTCCGATGTGCCGACCGGCCAGGCGATGGACCCGGACCACCCGGTGCTGGGGCCGGATGTGGGCCTGGAGGGCTGCTCGATGCCCACCGTCGACGACCTGGACCTGCTCACCCGGGACATCGACCTCACGAAGACCGACGTGGCCTGGCACACCGTGATGATGACCTACCCGATGGTCCTCGCGCTGGCCCGCCGGCGTGGCTACGACCCGTCGAAGCTGCAGGGCGGGCACATGCCCGACCACCTCACCCACGCGATCATCGGCTGGGGCCACGGGGTGATCCCGCCCGCGCTGGGGCACCGCTACCACACCGACTGCCTGGCCTACGCCTGCCGGCACACGCCGAAGTGGGCCAGCGGCTTCCCGCAGGGCTACGAGATCCGCGAGCTGGGCATCGGGCCGGCCGGGGAGATCGCGGTGGGCATGGCCATCGTGAACCAGACGCTGGCCGACCTGGCCGCACGCGGGGTTTCGGCGGACGAGGTGGCACCCACGCTGGCCTGGATCTCCACCTCCGGCATCGACCTGTTCGAGGAGGTGGCCAAGTTCCGGGCGCTGCGCCGGATCTGGGCCCGCACCATGCGCGAGCGCCACGGCGCCCGGGACGAACGGGCCATGCGGCTGCGCATCTCCTGCCACTCGTCCGGCCGCACGATGACCTACCAGCAGCCGCTGAACAACATCGTGCGCGGGGCCAGCGAGATGATTGCCGCGCTGTGCGGGGGCGTGCAGTCGATGGAGGTGTGCAGCTACGACGAGGCCATCGGCATCCCCACCCCGGAGGCCCGCGAGCTGGCCATCCGCACCCAGCAGATCGTGGCGCACGAGGTGGGCGCGGCCCGGGTGGCCGACCCGCTGGGCGGCAGCTGGTACGTGGAGGCGCTCACCGACCGGGTGGAGGCCAAGGCGCTGCGGCTGCTGGCCGAGATCGAGAAGATCGGCATCGTGAAGGCGGTCTCGGACGGCGTGCTGGAGCGCTGGTGCGAGGACGCCGAGATGCGCCAGCTGGAGGAGATGGAGACCGGCGAGCGGATCATCGTCGGGGTCAACCGGTTCGCCCGGCCGGACGAGCCGGAGCCCCGCCGGTTCGCCGTGGAACGATGGCGCATCGACCGCCACCTGCGGCGGTTCGCCGAGTTCAAGGCGGCCCGCGACCCCGAGCGGCTGGCCCGCCGGATGGACGACGTCTACGCGGCGGTGCGGGCCGGCGGCGAGTTCCACGGCGCGCTGGTCGAGGCGTTCCTGGCCGGCGCGACGATCGGCGAGGCGTGGGGCACCGTGCGGGTCGCCGCCGGCTACCCGTACGACGCCTTCGACGCGCTGGACTCGCCGTTCGGGCACCTACGGTGACCATCCGCGCGGTGCTGGGCATGCTCGGCGCCGACGTGCACAACAAGGGCCTGCGCACCTTCGCCCGCCGGCTGCGCGACCGCGGCGCCGAGGTGATCTACCTGGGCGACCACAACACCGCCGCGCGGCTGGCCGGCGCCGCCGTGGCCGAGGACGCCGACGTGGTCGGGGTCAGCTTCGGCATGGCCAGCTACCTGGAGCACTGCCAGCGGCTGGTGGCGGCGCTGCGGGAGATCGGCGCCGAGGACATCCCGGTGATGGTCGGCGGCCTGATCCACCGGGCCGACGCGGACGCACTGCACCAGGTCGGCGTGGCCGGCGTCTTCACCCCCGGCCACACCATGGACGAGGTGGTCGCCTGGCTGGAGGAAACCACCGGGAAGCCCCTCGGGAATAGCCGGCCGGCTTCGGCCGGTTGGCACGGATCATGAAGGCGATCGGGGTTTGGGAGTACGGCGGGCCGGAGCGGCTCGAGGAGATCGAGCTGCCGGACCCGGAGCCCGGCGAGGGCGAGGTGCGCATCCGGGTGCACGCGGCGACGGTCAACCCGACCGACACGCTGCTGCGCGCCGGGGTACACGCCAAACGGCTGGGCGACCGGAAGCCGCCGTTCGTGCCGGGCATGGATGCGGCCGGTGTACTGGAAGCCGTCGGCCCCGGCGTGGACGGCCGGTTGCGCGTGGGCCAGCGGGTGATCGCCCTGGTGGTGCCCACGGGGCCGCACGGCGGCGCGTATGCCGAACGGATCGTGCTGCCGGCGGCCTCGGTGGTGCCCGCGCCTACCGGTGCGGACCTGCCCGCCGCGTCGACCCTGCTGATGAACGCGCTGACCGCGCGGATGACCTTGGACGCGCTGGCGCTGGCCCCCGGCGACACCGTCGCGGTGACCGGCGCGGCCGGCACCCTGGGCGGCTACGTGATCCAGCTGGCCAAGGCGGACGGGCTGCGGGTCGTCGCGGACGCCAAGCCGGCGGACGAGGCCCTGGTCCGGGAGCTCGGCGCGGACCACGTGGTGGCTCGCGGGGACGGGGTGACGGACCGGATCCGCTCGCTTGCGCCGGGCGGGGTGCCGGGGCTGGTGGACGCGGCGGTGCTGAATGAAGCGGTGTTCCCGGCGATCGCCGACGGCGGCGGGCTGGCCACTATCCGGGGTTGGCGCGGCCCGGGCGAGCGGGGCATCCGGGTGCACCCGGTGCTGGTCTCCGAGCGGGCCACCGACACCGACGCACTGGACCGGCTGCGCCGGCAGGTGGAGGAGGGGGCGCTGACCTTGCGGGTGGCCGACGTGCTGCCCGCGGCGCGCGCGGGTGAGGCGCACCGGCGGTTGGCCGAGGGCGGTGTGCGGGGGCGGTTGGTGCTGGACTTCTCGTAGGTTTTAGGTGTTCGGGTGACGGTTTAAAGATCGCTTGGACGGCGCGGCTGGGTGGTCTGCCGCCGCTTGGGTGCGGCCCCTTGCGTTTGGGGAGCGAGGGTGATCGTCGTTTGTGGCGGTTTGCCGTCGATTTTCGACGCTGGAGCGCCAGAAATGACGATCACCCACTCTGGCAAACGGTTTCCCATGATCACCATGACATGGTGGCTACCCAGGACCCCGGGGGGACCGCCAGGTCATGGTGATCATGGACGTTGACCCGCCAGTCCCAGGGGACGCTCCTGCCTCGCGGCGCAACCGGGATCGCACGCGAACGCAACAGGCCGCACCCAGGCTGCGGCAGACCACCCAGCCGCGCCGTCCAAGCGATCTTTAAGCCCCGCCCGAACGCCTAAGCCTCGGCGAGTTCGGTGAGCCAGCGGGCGGCGTCGGTTCTGGCCTGCGCCCAGGCGCGTTCCAGCGGCGGGACGGGCATGCCGGTGGTGTACATCAGGGCCAGGCCGCGCAGGGTGTTGATCACGACGTCGGCATGCACCTCGACCTGCCGCTCGCCGGGGGCGAGGCCGGTCATCCGGCGCACGACGTCGCGCAGCGCCTCCTCGATCTCCGCCTCCAGGCGCAGCACCCGCGGGCGCAGCGCCGGGTCGGTCCGGCCGGCCACGTAGACCTCCAGCGCGGCGGTGTAGATCGGCGACTTGAACACCACCCACAGCTCGTCCAGGCCGGCCTCCACCCGCTGCCGGCCGGGCGGCACGGCCGCCAGCAGGGCCTGCGCCTCGACGGTGCGCCGGCGGGCGATCTCGTCCACCACGTCCACCACCAGCCGGCGTTTGTCCGGGTACTGGTGGCTCACCGCGCCCCGGGAGACGCCGGCCCGCTCGGCGACGGCGGCGATGGTCGCTCCGGCGTAACCCCGTTCCACCAGCAGCTCGATGGTGGCCGCGATGGTCTTCTCCCTGGTCGCCGAGCTGCGTTCCAACTGAGTCGCCACGAGCGCTAGCTTACAAGACGTGCGTCCTGTAACTTGCGAGTCAGCCGACTTGCAAACGGGACGACAGGAGTTCGGATGCCACGTCAGCCGAGGGTCGCCATCATCGGCGCCGGCATGTCCGGGATCTGCACGGCGGCCAAGCTGCGCCAGGCCGGCATGACCGACTTCGTCATCTACGAGAAGACCGGCGAGGTCGGCGGCACCTGGCGGGAGAACACCTACCCGGGCCTGTCCTGCGACGTCCCGTCCCGCTACTACAGCTACACGTTCGCGCCCAACCCGGACTGGACCCGGGTGTTCTCCCCCGGCCCGGAGATCCACGCCTACCTACGCCGCGTCGCGCGGGAGCTGGAGATCGTCCCGCACGTCCGGTTCAACACCGAGGTGGCCGAGGCCGAGTGGCTGGCCGACCGGTCGGTGTGGCGGTTGGGCACCAAGGACGGCGAGGAGCGCGAGTTCGACTTCATCGTGTCCGCCGCCGGGGTGCTACACCACCCGAGGACGCCGGACATCCCCGGCCTGGACGAGTTCGCCGGCGCCGCCTTCCACTCCGCCCGCTGGGACCACTCGGTGCCGCTGGACGGCAAGCGGGTCGCGGTGATCGGCAACGGGTCCACCGGCGTGCAGATCACCACCGCGCTGGCCCCCCGGTGCGCGTCGTACAAGATGTTCAGCCGCACCCCGCAGTGGGTGATGCCGATCGCCAACCCCCGGTACAGCCGGCTCAGCCGGGCGCTGCTGCGCCGGTTCCCGGCGCTGAACCGGGCCTGGGGGCGCGTGGGGTACAAGTTCTGGCAGCAGGTGTTCGAGAAGTCCTTCTGCCAGGCGGTGATCCGGCCGGGGTGGCAGCGGCGGCTGCTCACCGCGATCTGCCGCCTGCACCTGCTGCGGCTGCGCGACCCCGAGCTGCGCCGCCGGATGCGGCCGGCCGACCAGCCCATGTGCAAGCGGATGATCTTCGCGTCCGGGTTCTACTCCAAGTTCGCGCGCGGCCAGGCGGAGCTGGTCGACTCGCCGATCGAGCGGGTCACCGAGCGCGGCATCCTGACCGCCGACGGCACACTGCACGAGCTGGACGTGATCGCGCTGGCCACCGGCTTCCACGCGCACGCCTACCTGCAGCCGATCGAGCTGGTCGGGCAGGACGGGCTGCGGCTGTCCAAGGTGTGGAGCGACGAGCCGCGCGGCTACCGGACGGTGGCGCTGCCCGGGTTCCCCAACTTCTTCCTGCTGCTCGGCCCGCACTCGCCGATCGGCAACCAGTCGCTGTTCATGATCACCGAGACTCAGGTGGACTACGCGCTGCGCTGGATCGACCGCTGGCGGCGCGGCGAGTTCACCGCCGCCGCGCCCCGAGAGGACGCCGCCGAGACGTTCAACGCCGAGCTGCGCACCGCCTACCCGAGCACGATCTGGACCAGCGGCTGCGACAGCTGGTACATCGGCAAGGACGGCCTGCCCGCCCTCTGGCCCTTCACCCCCCAGGCCCACCGCGACATGCTCGCCACCCCCCGCCCCACCGAATGGCACCTAACCGGAGCCGCCTAGCCGGACTCACGCTCCCAACGCGAGCAGCCTCTCGACGAGGGGCCGGGCCTGGGCGGCGGGGCCGCCCGGGCCGAGCGCCTGGGCGGATGCGGTGTAGCCGTCCAGGATCAGGACCAGCTGGTCGGCCAGGGCGTCCGGATTGGGCTCGTCGGGGAGTTCGGCGGTGAGGGTGCGGACGGTGTCGCGGATCCACCGCTTCATGGCGACCGCGTGCCGGTGAGCGGCCAGCGAGTCGTCGGGCAGCTCGGTGAGCACCATCAGGAACGTGCAGCCCCGGCACTCCGGCGCCGCCGGGGCGACCTCCGCGCTCAACACCTCGAACAGTGCCAGGATGCGCTCCCCGGCCGGGCGCCCGTCGGCGGCCACCACGTCCGTGATCGCCCGCCGCCGCAGCTCGGCGGCGCGTTCGGTGTAGGCGGCGACCAGCTCGTCCTTGGACGGGAACAGCCGGTACAGCGTGGTCGGGGCGACGCCGGCGTCGGCGGCGATCTTGTCCACCCCGGTGGCCCGGATGCCCTCCCGGTAGAACAGGTCACCGGCCACGCACAGCACGTGTTCCCGGGTCTCCGCCGAACTGCGGCGCGGTTGTCTTGGCACGAGCCCAGTCTAGCGCTAATGTTAGGGAACGTTCCCTTACATTCACTGGAGAGGGTTATGGGCAACCTGACTGACAGAACCGCACTGGTCACCGGCGCCTCCCGAGGTATCGGCCGGGCCATCGCCACCCGGCTGGCCGCCGAGGGTGCGCTGGTCGCGGTGCACTACGGCAGCAACCAGTCCGCCGCCGACGAGACCGTGGCCGCCATCCGCGACGCCGGCGGCCAGGCGTTTGCGGTGCGGGCCGAGCTGGGTGTACCGGGTGACGTGGACACCCTCTTCGACGGGCTGGCCGCCGGCCTGGACGGCCGGCCGCTGGACATCCTGGTGAACAACGCGGCGACCATCGCCTACGCGGCCACCATCGACACGGCGACCCCGGACGACTTCGACCGCCAGTTCGCGATCAACGTTCGCGCGCCGTTCTTCATCACCCAGCGGGCGCTGGGCGTCATGCGCGACGGCGGCCGGATCATCAACGTGTCCTCCGGCGTGACCTGGTTCGCCACTCCGGAGACGGTCTATGCCATGACCAAGGGCGCACTCAACGTGCTCGGCCGCTCACTGGCGCAGCAGCTCGGCCCCCGGGGCATCACGGTCAACACGGTCTCCCCCGGCATCACCGCGACCGAGATGAACACCTGGCTGGACACCGAGCCGGAACGGGCGCGGCAGGTGTACGCGATGGTCGCGCTGGGCCGGGCCGGCCAGCCGGCGGACATCGGCGACGCGGTGGCGTTCTTCGCCTCCGACGACGCGCGCTGGATCACCGGCGAGACCGTCGAGGTGAACGGCGGTCTACTCCTCGGCCCACCCCGCCCGACAAACTGATAGCCACCTTCGGGCGCCTCCCGCGAGGCTATGGCTCTGCGTGGAAATATGCGACATACGGCGTACGCAACGATGGATGCCAGCCCAACGACTCCTCTCGCCTCACAAGTGGCACGCGGAGGGCAACCGCGCGGAACGGCTGTGACCCGTGATGCTTGCCGAGGCTCAGCCCATGATCAGCAGGGCATGGTGATCGCATGGCGGGATCCGCACCGAGCACTCGGTGTCGCATATTTCCACGCAGAGCCATAGCGGCGAAGTAGGTACTCGAGTCGGAGTCTCAGGCTCCGACTGCCGGTGCCGAGCTGGGACACAGTTTTGAATCCGCGGTAAAATCTGTGCCGCGGGAGACGCCGGAGGTGTGCGGTGGGGCGGCAGGTTCAGTTGGTCTGCGCGTGGTGCGGGCCGGTGCTGGTGCTGTTGGGGCTGGGCGGGATGACGCTGGCCGGGGTCCTGCCGGTGCCCCCGGCGGCGAATGCCACGCCGGCCGAGGCGGCCGCGTTCTACTCGGAGAGCCCTAACCTGGTGCGGCTGGGGCTGATGCTGGCCAGCGTCGGGGTCAGCCTGATCGGCCCGCTGGTCGCGCTGATCACCGTCCAGATGGTGCGCATGGAACGGGACCGCCCACCCACCCTGGCCATTCTGCAGGCGGTGTCCGGGTCGGTGACCTGGGTGATGCTGATGGTCCCGATGATCATCCTGAACGTGGCGGCGTTCCGCCCGGACCGCTCCCCCGAGCTGACCCAACTGCTCACCGACCTGGCTTGGCTGCTGTTCCTCACCCCGGTGGCGCCGTTCCTGATCCAGAACTTCGCCATCGGCGCGGCCGTGCTGGGCGACCACGCCGGGACGCCGGTGTTCCCGCGCTGGGTGGGGTACGCCAACTTCTGGACCGGGCTGCTGTTCGTGCCCGCGCTGCTGGCCTTCTTCTTCAAGTCCGGGCCGTTCGCCTGGCACGGCATCTTCGTGTTCTACCTGGGCACCGTGGTCTACGGGACCTGGGTGCTGGTCATGTCGATGGTGCTACTGCGGGCGGTGCGGGAGCAGGCCCGCTGACCTCCAGGCCGAGGCGCTCCGGGCGGTTGCGTTCCAGCTTGCGACGCACCCAGCCGCGCGCCGGGTCGGCGGCGAATGCGTCCACCCGGTCCACCCGGAGCGATACATCCGTCCGAGTCCCTCAGTCACTGAGGAAGCGTCCCAGGTTCTGGTGCAGGTTGCGGATATTGCGCTCCTGGTAGTTGGCGAAGTGCACCTGCTTGATGCCGTCCGAGCGCATTCCCCGCTGGAACTTGACCAGGTTCACCATGTCCTGGTCGATGATCGGCCCCAGCCCACCCAGCTCGGCGACCTCGCCCCACGGCCGGTCCGCCGGGGTCATCTTCAGCGGGCTGTCCTTCGGCGGGTCGGCGTCGCCCGGCATCCACATCATCACCAGAACCTCGAAGATGCACGACTCATGGTCGTCGCCGTTCGGCCGCACCCGGTAGGCCATCGGGAACGCGTTGCCGGCCCACGGGATGAAGTTGGGGAACACGAAGTACTGGGTGGCGTCCAGCATCTCGGTGTCACTCGCCTTGGAGAAGTCCTGGCCGAACTGCTTGCCCATCGACTCGCGCACGAAGTCCGCGCACAGCCGCCGCGCGTCCATCTCGGTGGCGCCCTCCGGCAGCTGGGGCATCTCGAACTCGCCCTCACCGAACATGTTGCCCACCGCGTCGCCGAGCATGCCGTCCACGATCATCTGCGGGTCGTCCAGCTCACCGAGGTGCGGGCTGGACACCCCGACGATGCCCATCATGCGCGCGTGGTTGCCCCAGAAGTCGTACTGGGCGTTGCAGTCCGCCGAGTACGGCAGGAAGTTCGGGTGGGTGGCCACGATGTGGTAGATCTCCAGGAACGCCTCGGCGGCCAGCTTCCAGTTGCACGGGATGACCTTGCCGATGTGCGCGGCCTTGTACGCCTTCTCGCGCGGCCAGTTCCGGAAGTGCCGGGGAATGGTCTCGCCGAGGAACTCCTCGAACGGCGGGGCGTCCGGGTCGAGGTTGACGAACACGAAACCGTTCCAGGTGGCCGTGCGCACCTCGGAAAGATGCACGTCAGCGTCGCGCACCAGCGGGAAGTCCCACCGGCACGGGATCTGCTTGATCGAACCGTCCAGGTTGTAGCTCCACTTGTGGAAGCTGCAGGTGAACTCCTTGCCCGACATCGGGTCGCCGACCTCCGGGTCGACCAGCCGGGTGCCCCGGTGCATGCAGGTGTTGTGGAACGCCTTGATCTCGTCCGGACCCGAACGCACCACCACCACCGACTGGTCCACGATGTCGTAAACGCAGCGGTCGCCCACCTCGGGGATGTCGTTCTCCCGGCAGGCCATCTGCCAGACCCGCTTCCACAGCTTCACCTTCTCCAGCTCGTGGAAGGAGCGGTCCACGAACGGCCCCTTGTCCAGTGGCTCGTCGCCGAGGTCCCTGGTGGACTGCTCGAACAGCGCGTCCGGCACCGTGCCCCGGTCCTGGCGCAGGTAGTAGTCGGCGGTCCGCATGGACTCCCGTACCTCGGCGCTGACCGGACCGTCGTACTCGGTGGTGGAGTGGCTGACGTCAGTGGACACTGTTCCTCCCAGTGATAGAGAAGACGAAGTCGAGAATGCTTTCCGTGGTGGAGCCGGGGCCGAAGATCCCGGCGACGCCGAGGCCGCGCAGGGTCGGCTCGTCGTCGGTGTGGATCAGGCCGCCGACCATGACCGGCACGTCGGCCAGGCCGACGGAGGCCATGGCCTTCATCAGCTCCTCGACGTAGTACAGGTAGCTGGCGGTGGAGAAGCTGAGGCCGACGATGTCGGCGTCCTCGGCGGCGGTCGCGGCGGCGAATCCCTCCGGGGTGTTGTGCTCGCCGAGGTAGACCACCTCGATCCCGGCATCCCGGAAGTGCCGGGCCAGGGTGCGGATGCCCTTGGTGTGCACGTCGGTGCCGAGCATGCCCAGAACACATCTCACCCGGGTCATGGCGTGTGCCCCCAGGGCGAGGTGAGCACGCCGAACGGGTCGTAGGGGTGGCCGTGCGCCACCCGTACGGTGCCCCAGACCTCGGCGATGCTTCCGTCGGCGCGCAGCGCTTCGATCATCGCGCCGACCGGGTTCTCGCCTCGGCGGGCCACCGCGTAGAGATCGGCGGCCGCGGCGGCCAGCCGGGCGTTGTCCCGGTGCCGTTTCAGCTCCACGAACCGCTGGATGTGCGCCTCCACGTTCGCCCGGTCGAACCGGAACCGGGGTGGCTGCTGCTCGGCCGACGTCGGCACGAACCGGTTCACCCCGACCTTGATCCGCTCGCCGGTGGCCAGCTCCCGCTCCTGCCGGTAGTTGAACTCGTCCATCAGCGCCTCGATGGAGCCGTCCCGCACCGATTCGACCAGGCGGCGCTCCTCGATGCGGGCCAGCAGGGCCAGCGCCTCCGCCTCCACCCGGTCGGTGAGCGACTCGACGTACCAGCTGCCGCCCAGCGGGTCGGCGGTGCGCGCCGCACCCACCTCGTGGGCCAGGATCTGTTGGGTGCGGGTGGCCAGCTCGCGCGCCTCGTGGGTGGGGATGCCGACCGGTTCGTCCCAGGTGCACGCCTCCACCGACTGCACCCCGCCTAGCAGCGCCGCCAGGGTCTGCACGGTCGCCCGGGCCAGGTTGTTCAGCGGCTGCTGGTGGGTCAGCGAGCGGCCCGAGGTGTGGCAGGCGATGCGCAGCCGCATGGCGCGCGGGTCGGTGGCGCCGAACCGCTCCTTCATGGTGCGCGCCCACACCCGGCGCAGCGCGCGGAACTTGGCCACCTCTTCGAACAGGTCCACGTCGGTGATGGACACCCAGGCCAGGCTGGGCGCCACCTGGTCCACCGGGACGCCGCGCGCGGCCAGGTCGGTCAGCGTGGCGTTGGCGATGGCCATCCCGACGGCGATCTCCGCGACCGGCGTGAGGCCGCGTTCTCGCAGGTCGTAGGCCTGCGGGAGGCCCAGAGCCCAGCGCGGGCTGTGCTTGGCGGCGTACTCCACGCAGTCCACCGTGGCCCGGTGGGCCAGGTCCGCCGGCATGATCTTCTCGCCCCAGCCGGCCAGGGTCAGCTGCAGATGGTCGGGCATGTGCGAGCCCTGGATGTCGGCCAGCGGCACGCCGGTGTCCACCGCGAACGCGGCGATCATCGGGTAGATCATCATCGTGGAGTGGTAGGCCACGTCGGTCCGGGTGATGTCCACGCCGTCCAGCAGCCGTTTCACGTCGCGCAGGGACGGCAGCGAGCAGCCCTCCAGCCCGACGTCGGCGCGCAGCGCGGGGTGGTCCGGGTCCACCGCCTCGGCGGTCAGCGTGTCCACCGCGACGTCCACCCCGGCGCCGCCGGCGGCCAGTGCCTTGGCGATGCCGTCCCGGGTGTCCTCCGGCGCGCCGTAGCCGACGATGTTGCGCAGCGTCCACATCCGGCTCCGGTACATCTTCGGGTAGCTGCCCCGGGTGTACGGGAACTCACCCGGATCGCCCAGGTCACGGCCGTAGTCGATCGGCGTTTCGCCGTAGTGGCTCTCGGTCTCCAGCCCGCCCCAGGTCGCGGTCCGGGAAAGCCGCACCGAGTCCAGGTCCACCTCGGCGCCGAAACCCTCGTCAGCCACCTGCGTCGACCTCGCTCAGCGCACCCTCTCCGATCAGCTCGACCAGCCGGAACTTGCGGACCTTGCCGCCGGCGGTGAGCGGCATGGCATCGGTGAGGAACCACCGCCTCGGCGCCTTCTGGCCGGAGAGCCGCTCGCGCACCGCCGCCCGCCAGGCCGCCGGATCCGGCTCCACCCCGGGCGCGGGGCGGACCACCGCCGCGACCTGCTCGCCCCAGTACTCGTCCGGCATACCGACCACGGCCGCCTCGGCGATACCCGGCACGGTGTGCAGCAGGTCCTCGATCTCCCGGGGGTAGATGTTCTCCCCACCCCGGATGATCATGTCCTTGAGCCGCCCGGTGACCGCGACGTAACCCCGGTCGTCCATGGTTCCCAGATCACCGGTGCGGAACCAGCCGTCCGCGTCCAGCGCCTTCGCCGTGTCCTCCGGCCGGTCGAAGTAGCCGCTGAACTGGCCGATGCCCCGCACGTGGAACTCGCCGACCTCGCCGCACGGCACCACCTCACCGGACACCGGGGAGACCACCTTCATCTCGGTCCGCTCCAGCGGCCGGCCGACCCGCGCGGACTTGTCGGCCAGCGAGTCCCCGGGCAGCGACTGGCACATCACGCCGCCCATCTCGGTCTGCCCGAAGATGGCGCCGAACCGGGCGCCGAACTCCTTCTCCACCCGTCCGACCAGCTCCGGCGGCACCGTGGTCCCGCCGGACATCACCACCTCCAGGGAGGAGAGATCGGTGTCCGGGAAGCGGGGGTGCTCCATCATAGCGATCAACATGGTCGGCACACCGGGGAAGAACGCGGCCCGCTCGGCCTCGATCAGCTCCAGCGAGAGGCCCGGCTCAAACCCGGTGACCACGTGCGCGGACCGGTTCCACATGGCACCCAGCGCACCGAAACCGCAGCCCCCGACGTGGAACATGGGCAGCGGGTTCAGCCAGACCGACCCGGCCGCGATGCCGAACCGGCGGGCGAACAGCCGGGCGTTGTTCACCATGCCCCGGTGGGCCAGGATCGCCCCCTTGGGGAAACCCGTCGTCCCGGAGGTGTACTGGATCATCGCCGGGGAGGCCGGCGTGACCTCGGGCCGCGCGCCACCGGGGACCCCGGCCCACAGCTCGGAACCCGGCTCGAAGTCCAGAATATGGCGCAGTGCCGGCAGATCACCGCGCACGGACGCCACGAGCCGCCGGAAGTCCCGGCCCCGCACGTCCCCGGCGGCGACCACGGCGGCGCACCGGGACTGGCCGAGCGCGTAGCTCGCCTCCACCTCGGTGTACGCCGGGTTCAGGCTGACCACGGTGATCCCGGCCAGCGCCGCGCCGAACTGCACGACCTGCCACTCCGGCACGTTGGGCGCCCACACACCCAGGCGCTCCCCCGGCTCGAGGTGCTCCAGCAGCACGCCGGCCACCGCGTCCGCGTCCGCCACCAGCTCGGCGTAGGTCCACCGCCGGCGCGCCGCCGGGTCCCCCACACCGGCGACCAGGGCCAGCTCGTCCGGCGCCCGGGCGGCGGTGTCCCGCAGCAGCTCACCGACCGTGGTCTCGGCGACCGGCACGGAGGTGTCCGCCGGCCACAGCGATCGGGTGAGCCTGCACATCGGGCCTCCCGCTGGTGACTGGCCGCCGCGTCGTTGCGTACCGATAGGTAGCGTGGCATCGGCATGGTGTGGCTTGGAGCACGTATGACTATGTGACATAATTTGCCGACTGTCAATGCACGGGAGGGGACCATGGCCTCACTGGCCGCGGACCGCGCCGCGAACCACGCCGCGCAAGCCGAGGCCGAGGACCAGCGGGAGGAAGGCACCTGGCCGAGGGTTCTCGCGGCCGCCCGTGGGTGCTTCCTGCGCTACGGCGTGCGCAAGACCTCGATGGCCGACATCGCGGACGCGGCCGGACTGGCCCGGCAGTCCATCTACCGGTACGCCTCGAGCAAGTCCGCACTGGTGGACGCCGCCCTGCTGGCCCGGCTGAGCGAGATGGGCGAGCTGCTGCAGGACATCCTGTCGCGCACCGACGACTGGGAGACGGCGGCGGTGGAGGGCTCGGCGGCGGTGATCACCGCCGCGCGCACCGATCCCGAGCTGACCACGCTGCTCGAGGTCACCCACGGCCGCCACCTCTCCGAGCTCACCGCCACCTCCAGCGCCGCCATGCACCACCTGGTGGCCGAGCTGTGGCGGCCGCTGTTCGCCCGGGGACGCAAGGAAGGCAAGCTGCGCGAGGACGCCACCGAGGACGAGCTGGTCGAGTGGATCCGGGGCATCTACCTGATGCTGATGCTCCGGACCGACCTGGACGCGGACGGCGACCGGCATCTGATCCGGACCTTCCTGCTCCGCTCACTGGCCCCCTGAAATCCGAGAAATCGATCTCCGAGCATTCTCAAGCCATTAGTTGAGGATCGGAGTAATACCTCCGCCTTAAGCTTGGGCAAAACTTAAGGTTCGACACTCCCTCCCCATGTCATGATCTGACCTGGGGTGGGGGTGGTACGACCATGCAAATCTTGCTGATCGGCGACGACAAACGCGAGGCAAACGAGCTCGTTAAGTCGTTAGCCAAATACGATATTACGGCGAAATGGATCCGTAACGCTGGTGACGCATTTCCGGCATTCACCACAGTGGATCTTGTGCTGTTGGACTTCTCGACACCGGATATCGACGGCCTCACCGCGTGCCGGGCGATCCGCTCGATATGCGATGTGCCGGTAGTGGTGCTGACCAGCCGCACGGCCGTCGAGACCCGGGTGCGCGCGCTGCGCGCCGGCGCGGACGACTACCTGATCAAACCGGTCAACCCGGCCGAACTGATCGCCCGGATCCACGCGGTGGCGCGCCGAGCACGTGCCTCCGCACGCGCGGACACGCTACGCATCGCGGACATCGACATCGACATCGCCCGGCAGGTGGTCCGGGTCGGCGGAACCGACATCACCACCACCCGCAAGGAGTTCCAACTGCTCGCGCTGCTCGCCGACGAGGCCGGTCGAGTATGCCCCCGGGAACGTCTCATCGCACAGATTTGGGGCCGGCCATGGCCCGGCGCGAACGACACGCTGAATGTTCACGTGGCCATGTTGCGGGCAAAGATCGGGCGGCCCGATCTCATTCAGACGGTACGGGGTATCGGATATCGACTGCGCTCGGACAAACGGACCGAAAGGTTGGCGACATGCGCAAGGTGAAAGGGGTAAAGCGCGCGCCGGCCCGGCGTTACTGCCACCCGGCAGCCACGGTGCGTACCGCTTTGCCCGCGCAGCACTCCCGCACCGGCCGCATCCGGCTCCGCCCGCCGCTCAACAAGATCCACAATGGTGACACGGTCGCGGCCGTCGACCTGAGCGGCATCACCTGGTTCGGCGTCGCCGTGGGTGAGATCGACCAGGACCACCCGTGGCCGTCCGTCCGGGTCAAGGTCGGGCAACAAGTCATGATCTTTCCGGCGCGCGACGTCACGCTCTGGCCGGCCCCGGAAACCCTGATGGCGCGGCGCGCGGCCCGGCGGGCCCGCTACGCACGAGAGAACTGAGAGGCCACAGTGCGGGTACTCGTAGTCCAAGACGACGATCAGGCGGACAACACGCTGAGCGACGCCCTCAGCGCACAGGGTCACCGGCCGGTGAGCTGTGAGCCCGAGACCGAAGCCTTGATGGCCAACCTGGACACCGACCTGGTGCTGCTCGACCTCTCCCGCCCGGACGTCGACTGCTTCCAGGTGCTGCGGCAACTCTGGGGCACCACCGACGCCCCGGTGCTGCTGCTCAACGCCAACCGAGGCGGTGCGGCGGCCCCCGCCGCCCCGGCCGCCGAATGCCCGAGCGACCCACCCACCGAACCCATCCCGCTGCCCCAGTTGCTGGCGGCCGCGCGCGGCATCTCGCGGGAGGCGGGCCGCCGCACCGGGCAGGCGGCTCGGCCCAAGGTGAAGGTGGGCGACGTGCAGATCGACCTGGACGCCCGCACGGTCCGGGTGGGCAGCCGCTACATCACGCTCACCATGAAGGAGTTCGACATCCTCGAGGTGCTGGCCCGGCAGGTCGGCGTCGCGGTGAGCCGTAAGACGATCATGGACGAAGTGTGGCGGGACACCCGCGAGAGCACCTCGCACGCGCTGAACGTGCACCTCACCGCGCTGCGCACCAAGCTGGACCGGCCGAACCTGCTGTGCACAATCCGAGGCTTCGGCTACCGCCTGGGCTAACCCAGGTCGAAGACGAAGCGGTCGTGCTCGGGGTGCAGGCAGGACTGGTCCACCTTGCCGTTCGGGTCGGCCAGGAAGCTCCTGATCATCTTGCGGGCGCAGGCGCTGCCCCGGAACACCCCGTGGGTGGCGTTCGGGATGATGCTGAGCTGGCCGTTCGGGAACCGGGCTGCGGCCGTCCTGGCCACGGCGGGCGGGCAACCCGGGTCGATCTCGGCGGCCAGGAACAGCGTGGGCAGCGGGCTGCTCACCGGCTGCGCCTCGACCGGGTCCGGCGGCCCGACCGGGTAGCTCCGGCAGACCTGGAAGTACCGGCCCATCGAGTTCTCCAGCAGCCGCGAAACCGGGTCGCGCTGGGCGCGCCGGCGCATCCGGCCCTCGTCCTCGAACGGGAACTCTTCCTTGCACAGGTGGGTCAGGTGCTGCGCCTCGTGGTAGCCGGACCGCTCGGCCAGGTGCTGGTCCAGCTCGGTCATGTCGCCGGCGGTGAACCGGGCCACGGTGGCCGGTAGTGCCCGCGCGCCGGGCGAGCTGTAGGCGGTGTCCATCAGGAAACCGCCGAGGTCGTCGGCGGTGTAGGTCTTGCCGTTGATGGTCTGTGGCCCGGGCAGTAGCCGGTTGGCCAGCGCGTCCAGCTGGGGCGCGGCGTCCGGGAACCGGCCGTGGCAGGCCGGGTCGGCGGCGCACCGGGTGAAGATCTCCCGCACCGCGTCGGACACCATCTCCGGGCCGCCCTCGGCCCACATCGCCTCGGGCGTCCACGGCGAGTCCAGCACCACCGCTCGGACCCCCTCGGCGGCGTGCTGCACGGCGGCCAGGGCGATCCGGGTGCCGTAGGAGACGCCGAACAGGTCGATCCGGTCCAGCCGCAGGGCGGCGCGCAGGTCCTGGATGTCCCGTACCACCTCCTCGGCGTTGTAGCGCGACAGGTCCACGCCGGAGGCGCGCAGCCGCTCCGCGCAGGAAACCAGTTGGGCCGCGGCGACGTCGCTCAGCGGCCCGGCGTCGGTCAGCGCCACCTCGCCGCAGTCCAGTGCGGGCGCGGACAGCCCGCCGCCGCGCTGGTCGAAGAAGATCCAGTCCTGGTCGATGGCCACCAGCTCGCGGCCCCGGGCGTCGCGCAGCTGGCCGCCGACGTCCTCCACCGCGCCCGCGCCGGGCCCGCCGTGCAGGTACACCACCGGCACCGCCCCCGGCCTCGGCGCACTGGCCCGCACGATGGTCACCGGAAGGGCGATCCGCCGAGGGCCATCGGCGCCGCGGGTCTCCGGCACCACCAGCGTGCCGCACTCGATCTTGTTGGGCACCCCGGTGTAGTCCCCCGCGCAGGCCCCGGGACGGAACGCCGGCTCCGACGGCGCTTGCGGCGCCGGTTGCCCAGCGCACGCGGTCAGCCCCAACGTCACCACGGCAAGCATCGAACCCAGCAACAGCCGCATTGGTTCCCCCCTTGCCCGGTGACGTTAGCGCGGATCACGCCGGTTTGGCGTGCAGTCGTCGCATCTTGGCGAGGAGTGGGGGTGATCATGCCGTTGCCGCCGGCTGTGACCGTGGGTAGCCATCGCTGAACGCAACAGGCCGCACCCAGGCAGCGGCAGACCGCCGAACCGCGCCGTCCAAGCAGCTCTTTGAAACCGGCACCGTACCCCGGTCGTCAGGGCTTGCGTTGACGCGCGGGGGAACGTTTACGTTCGGAGCATGCGGATTGGGGAGCTGGCCGAGCGGACCGGGACGACCACCCGCGCGCTGCGGTTCTACGAGTCGCTGGGGCTGCTCGCCGCGCGGCGATCGGCGAACGGCTACCGGGCCTACGACGAGCACGACCTGCGCCTGGTCACCGAGATCGTCGGGCTGCGGGCGGCGGGCCTGAGCCTGGACGAGACCCGGCCGTTCGTGGCCTGCCTGCGCGCCGGGCACACCAGCGGGGACGACTGCCTGGACTCCATCGAGGTGTACCGGCGCAAGCTGGCCGAGGTGGACACCCTGATCGACCGGCTCGCCGAGGTGCGGGCCGACCTGGCCGGGAAGCTGGGCCGCGCGCTCGCCCGGCACCCCGGCACCTGCGGAGTACCCGACCACGAGGAGTCCCGATGCTCACCGAGTTGACCGACCAGACCTTCCGGCACGAGGTGCTGGAGGCGGACAAGCCGGTGCTGGTGGAGTTCTGGGCGCAGTGGTGCGGCCCCTGCCACATGCTCGCCCCGGTGCTCGCGGAGATCGCCACCGAGCGGGCCGGCCAGCTGGCCGTCTACAAGATCAATGCCGACGAGAACTCCCGCTACGCCCGGGACTACCAGGTCATGGCCCTGCCCACCATGCTCGTCTTCCGGGACGGCCGGCCGGTGCACGCGCTGGTCGGCGCCCGGCCCAAGGCCCGCCTGCTGGCCGAGCTGGACGCCGTGCTCGCCGGTTAGCCCGACGAGCACGGTTCAACCGGCATTGAACCGTTGAACGGATAGCGTCTCCGGCATGGCGGTGGTTGGCGAGGCGGACCTGGCGCGCATAGGCGCACTGATCGGCGACCGCACCCGCGCCGCCATGCTGCTGATGCTGTTGGCCGGGCGGCCGCGCTCCGCCTCCGACCTGGCGACGGCGGCCGGGGTGTCCGCCCCGCTGGCCAGCATGCACCTGCGCAAGCTGGTGGACGGCGGCCTGCTGGTGGTCGAGCCGGCGGGCCGCCAGCGGCTGTTCCGGCTGGCCAACGCGGTGGCCGACGCCCTGGAGGGGCTACTGTTGCTGGCCCCGCCCGCCTCGGTCGACTCGCTGCGCGCGGCGGTGTCCGGGCGACGATTGCGCTGGGCCCGGCTCTGCTACGACCACCTGGCCGGCACGGTCGGGGTGGCGATCCGCGACGGCCTGGTCGCCGCCGGCCACCTCGACCCCGGCGAAGCCGGCATGGGTCGGGCGGCCAGTTCGGCGTCCGACGGCAACACAGCTGACGACGTCACGGCCGGGGGTGCCGGGGCTTTCCGGGCGCTGGGCATCGACGTGGCCGTGCTGGAGCGCAGGCGCCGGCCACTCACCCGCCGGTGCATGGACTGGAGCGAACGGCGCGACCACCTGGCCGGCAGCCTCGGCGCCGCGCTGCTCTCCCGCCTGATCGAACTGGACTGGGTACGCGCGAGGGAGGCCAGCCGGGTGGTCACGGTGACCGCCGAGGGGCACGCCGGCCTGCGCGGCTGGCTGGACATCGCGATGGAGGTAACGGAATGAAACCCGCCGCTCTGCTGGTGGACATCTTCGGCACCACGGTGGACTGGTGGACCGGGGTGGCCGGCCAGGTCACCGCGATCGCCGCCGAGCGCGGGGTGCAGCTGGACGGCGGCGAGTTCGCCGGCGCCTGGCGGGAGCGGTACCTGCCGTCCATGGCCGAGGTCCGCGAGGGCCGCCGCCCCTGGGCCTACCTGGACACGCTGCACCGCGAGTCGCTGGACAAGCTGCTGGACGGCTTCGGTCTCGCGGACCGGTTCGACGAGGCCGACCGGCAACGGCTGGTGCGCGCCTGGCACCGCCTGCCGGCCTGGCCGGACGCGGCGGAGGGGCTGCGCCGGTTACGGGTCCGCTACCCCGTCGTGGCGCTGTCCAACGGCGGGTTCGCCCTGCTCATCAACCTGTTGAAGGCCGAGGACCTGCACTTCGACGCGATCATCTCGGCCGAGCTGGCGCACAGCTACAAACCGGACGCCCGGGTGTACCACCGCGCCGCCGGGCTGCTCGACCTGCCGCCCGAGCAACTGCTCATGGTGGCCTGCCACGGCTGGGACCTGGACGGCGCCCGGGCCGCCGGCCTGCGCACCGCGTTCGTCGAACGCCCGGCCGAGAAGGGGCCGGACCAGGACGCCGACCGGCCCGCCGACACGCCGACCGACCTGGCCTGCGCGAGCTTCACCGAGCTGGCCGGCGCCCTGGGGTGCTGATCAGCGCCGAAGGCGCTGCCGAGCGCGCGCCCAGTCAGGCGCGTGCCGGAAATCTAGCGCGAGTGGGTTCCGTCCAGCAGCATCCGCACCCCCACCCAGCCCCAGTAGACCCGGTGGTGGGCGATCCGCCCGTCCCGGATCTCCATCATCTCCACGATGTCCATCTGGTCGCCGTCCGGCGACTGCCGGGGGTACTCCCAGGTCAGGTGGGTGCCGTCGGTGAGGTAGCCGGTGCGGAAGCGGCGCCGCTCCGCCGGTTGGTTGGCGAACACCTTGGCGACGAAGGCGCGCAGGTTGTCCCGGCCGCGGATGACCCCCTCCTCGGTGCTCTGCAGGTGGCAGACCAGCGGGCTCTCCAGGGTGGCGTCCTCCCGGTAGAGGGCCATGGCGGCGTCCAGGTCCTTGGCGCCGAGTGCGTCGTCCCAGGCGCGGAAGATGTGTTCGATCTGCTGTTCGGTCATGCGGATGACGCTATGCGCGGGACGTTTCGCCCCGGACCAAATCGTGGTTGTGGCACGGTGGACCGGTGACCGAGCCAGCCGTGCCGGACCGCGACCTCACCCCGGTGGCCGCGCTGATCGGCGACCCCACCCGGATCGCCATGCTGGCCGCCCTGGCCGAGGGCCGGGCGCTGCCGGCCGGCGACCTGGCCCGGCGGGCGGGGGTGCGCCCGGCCACCGCGACCGCACACCTGCGCCGGCTGATCGACGGCGGGCTGGTGGCGGTGCGTGCGCAGGGCCGGCACCGCTACCACGAGCTGGCCAGTCCCTCGGTGGCCGCCGCGGTCGAGGCGCTGGCCCAACTCGCGCCGCCGGCCCCGGTTCGCTCGCTGCGCTCCGACCGGGCGGCGCGGGCACTCGCCGAGGCGCGCACCTGCTACGACCACCTGGCCGGCCGGCGCGGGGTGCAGCTGCGCGACCGGCTTCTCGCGGCGGGCGCGCTGCACCAGGAGAACGAGCGTGACCACCGGCTGACCCCGGCCGGCCGTTCGCTGCTCACCGGGCTGGACATCGACCCGGAGCGCCTGGCCCGCACCCGGCGGATGTTCGCCCGGGGCTGCGTGGACTGGACCCAGCGCCGCCCGCACCTGGCCGGCGCGCTGCCGGCCGCGCTCACCGCGCGCTTCCTCGAGCTGGGCTGGCTGAGCCGGGCGACCGGGCGCGCACTGCGCGCCGCGCCGGACTACGACCAGCGGCTGGATGCCTGGCTAGTGGGCCAGGAGCAGCGCACCGACCACCGGGACGCCGACGAACAGCAGCACGGCGAACACGGCGACCAGCCGCACCGTGGCGGCGGTGCGCGGGTCCAACGTCGTATACCGGGCGGGAGTCCTCATGAGGATCGATGATCCCCCGCCGTCAGCGGCCGCGCAGGGTCCTTGACGGCATCTTGACGGCTCAGCCGGCTAGGCCTGGCACCCGCTCGGCCAGGTCGTCCAGTCGCCAGGGACCGTCGGCCTGGATGGTCGCCTCGGCCGTCCAGCCCTTCAACAGGGAGATCGCCCCGCCCTGCACCGCGAACACCTGGCCGTTCAGCGGGCACTTCTCCTGGGCCAGATAGGCCACCAGCGGGGAGATGTTCTCCGGCGCGAACCCGTCGAACCCGCCCTCCGGCACCTCGGCCGCGAAGATCGCCCCCATGCCCGGGGTGGCCAGGGTGAGCCGGGTGCGCGCCACCGGGGCAATGCAGTTCACCCGCACCCCGTAGCGCTCCAGCTCCACCGCCGCGACCTGGGTGAGCGCGGCGATGCCGGCCTTGGCCGCGCCGTAGTTGGCCTGCCCGGCGTTGGGCATGAAGGTGCCGGACGCCGAGGCCGTGTTGATCACCGATGCGGCGCGCGGGCGACCGGCCTTGGCCTCGGCCTTCCAGTACGCCGCCGCGTGGTGCAGCACGGCCGCGTGCCCCTTCAGGTGCACGCCGATCACCGCGTCCCACTGCCGCTCGTCCAGGCTGGCCAGGAAGGCGTCCCGCAGGATGCCGGCGTTGTTCACCACGATGTCCAGCCCGCCGAAGGCGTCCACGGCGCTCCGCACCACCCGTGCGGCGCCGGCCCAGTCGGACACGTCGTCACCGTTGGCCACGGCCCGGCCGCCGGCGGCGGTGATCTCCGCGACCACCTCTTGCGCCGGTCCGGCGTCGGCGCCTTCGCCCGTGTTGTCCCCGCCGAGGTCGTTCACCACCACGCTCGCGCCTTCCGAGGCGAGCAGCAGCGCGTGCGCCCGGCCGATGCCGCGCCCGGCCCCGGTCACCACGGCGACCCGGTTGTCCAGCGTGCCCATCAGGCGACCAGCCCGGCGAGCTTGTCCAGGGACGCGGCCAGCTCCTTGTTGGTGGCCCGCTCCACCGCGTCCCCGATGGCGCCCACCATCATCTGGCTGATGAACTCGGCGTCGATCTCGGCCACCGAGGCGTCCGGGCCGTCCGCCGTCACGTTCAGCACGAAGGTGACCCGCGCGCCGGCCAGGCCGGTGCCGGACATCTTCAGCCGGGACGGCGCGGCAAGCTCCTGGATCGTCCAGTCGATCTTGTTCGCCATGCCCATGATGGTGGCCTGCTGGGTGGCCGTGCCGCCCTCGGCCAGCTCGCCCGGCACGTCGCCGTGCCAGCGGTCGTGGATGGTCATCCACTTCTCGTAGCCGCCGAGGTCGGTGAACGCCCGCCACACCTTCTCCTGGCTGGCGGCGATGTTCTTGCTGCACTGCGCCTTTGCCATGTCCGTCCTCCTCCGTCAGGCCGGCCGGTACGCGGTGACCACCGCGCTGCCGCCC
Organism: Actinospineispora eucalypti; assembly: GCF_039543365.1. Lineage (NCBI taxonomy): Bacteria > Bacillati > Actinomycetota > Actinomycetes > Pseudonocardiales > Pseudonocardiaceae > Actinospineispora > Actinospineispora eucalypti. The sequence continues at coordinate 265,330 of NZ_BAABJP010000007.1, read as the reverse complement.
AGGCCGATGTTGTGCTGAAGGGCGACCCGTGCGCCCGCGACCTGGCGTTTGTCCGCCGCGCCGCGCAGCTGCCAGGTCAGCTCGGCGCACTGGGCCAGCCCGGTGGCACCGAGCGGGTGGCCCTTGGAGATCAGCCCACCGGACGGGTTCACCACCCACCGCCCGCCGTAGCCGGTGTCGCCGGCCTCGACCAGCTTGTGCGCCTCCCCCTCGGCGCACAGCCCGAGCGCCTCGTAGGTGATCAGCTCGTTGGGGGCGAAGCAGTCGTGCAGCTCGATCACCTGCACGTCCTCCGGGCCGATGCCGGCCTGGTCGTACACCCGGCGAGCCGCCTCCGTGCTCATCTCCGAACCCACCAGGGTGCGCATGCTGCGGGTCTCGAAGGTGCCCGGCACGTCGGTGACCAGCGCCTGCCCGATGATCTCCACCGCCCGGTCGGCCAGGTCGTGCTCGGTCACGAACCGCTCGCTGGCCAGCACGGCCGCCGCCGAGCCGTCCGAGGTCGGCGAGCACTGCGGCCGGGTCAGTTGGGCCGGCTCGTAGACCATCTTGGCCGCCTTGATGTCCTCGACCGAGTAGTGCTCCTGGAACTGGGCGTACGGGTTGTTCACCGAGTGCCGGTGGTTCTTCTCCGCGATCATCACGTTGTGCTCGGGCGTTGAGCCGTAACGTTCGTTGTGCTCCAGCCCGGCCGCGCCGAACATCCACGGCGCCGGCGGGAAGGCCAGCTCGCGCAGCTCGGCCATGGCCATCAGGTGCCGCTGCATCGGCTGCTCGCGGTCGTTGTACGTGGTGCCCAGCGAGCCCGGCTGCATCTTCTCGAAGCCCAGCGCCAGGGTGCAGTCCGCCAGCCCGCCCCGGATCGCCTGCGCGGCCAGGAACAGCGCGCTGGACCCGGTGGAGCAGTTGCTGTTCACGTTGAACACCGGCACGCCGGTGAGCCCGAGGCCGTACACCGCCCGGTGCCCGGAGCAGGACTCGCCGTAGCAGTAGCCGACGTAGGCCTGCTCCACCTTCTGGTACTCGATCGCGGCGTCGGCCAGCGCGTTCTCCCCGGCCTCCTTGGTCATCGCCGGGTAGTCCCAGCCCTCCCGGCGGCCGGGCTTCTCGAACTTGGTCATCCCCACGCCGACGACGTAAACCTTGTTGCTCACTTCAGCTCCGCTCAGTCGGCGAACTCGGCGCGGCCGTCCTTGATCACGGCCTGGCCGTCGTCCTTGGTGGTCTGGAAGGAGTACGAACCGGCGCCGGACGGCCAGATCGCGGTGGTGATCGTGTCCCTGGGCCGGGCCGGCGCGCTGAACCGCACGGCCAGCCGGGTCAACCGGGCCGGGTCGGCGGGCGAGGCGTGCCCGAGCACCGCGTGCGAGGTGAACGCCATGGTGCACAGGCCGTGGATGATGATCCCGGGCAGGCCCATCTGCTTGGCGAACTCGTCGTCCAGGTGGATCGGCATCGGGTCGCCGGATGCCTCGGAGTAGCGGAAGGTCTGGTCCTCGTCGAACTTCTGCACCACCCGCTCGGCCGGTTCCCGGGCGCTCAGCGCCGGGTCGAACCCGTGCTCCGGCGGCGCCTCACCCACCTGCCCGTCGAACTTGCCGCCCCGGAAGAAGCCGACGAAGAACTGCTCGTTGACCAGGTCGCCCCGGTTGCTCCGGCACTCGATCTGGGTGGTCACGGTGACCCCGGAGGACTTGCCGGCCACCCCGACCGCCCGGGCCCGGCTGATGATCGTCTCGCCCGGCTCGATCGGCCGGCGGAACCGGAAGTCGTGCTCGCCGTGCAGGATGCGCATCATCAGCTCATCCGGCACCACCGCCATGGTGCGCTCGGCCATCAGCTGGAACGGCGGCACGATGGCGAACACCGGCGGCGCGTAGGTGCCGTCCAGGTGCTGGCTGGTCGGGTCGTTGGTGGCCTCCGCGTAGGCGACCACCCGCTCCCGGGTGACCTCGAACTCGACCTCGTCCCCCCACACCCCCAGCTGGGCGAGGTCGAACCCCGCGTTCTCCGGCATGTCGTCTCCTAGGTTGCTCCGTTGCCGGTAACTACCGTAGGAACTGGCGGTGGGGTCCGGGATGACCGTGACTAGCGGCATCGATGACCGAACAGATACCGCACGGACTGCTGGTAACTTCGCCCGCGGTGTCCACCTCGACCGTGCCGATCCAGTTCGTGCACCGCGCGTTGCAGGCCGCGGTGCGCGCCGGCGTGGACGTCAACGAGCTGCTGCGCGGCACCGGGGTGGCCCCGGACCTGGTGGTGCACGCGCGCAGCCGGGTCACCGTGGGGCAGGCCGCCCGGGTGGCCCGGCGGCTGTGGCGGCTGACCGACGACGAGATGTTCGGCGCGGGGCCGCACCCGGTGCCCCGCGGCACCTTCCGGATGGTCGCCCTCGGCGTAATCCACTCACCGGACCTGCGCACCGCGCTGCAACGCACCTGCGAGTTCAGCGCCGTGCTGCCCGGCCTGCCCACGATCAGCGCCTCGATGGGGCCGGAGCGCACCGTGGTCTGCCTGGACCACACCGGCCTGAGGGACCCGGAGCACCTGGTGGTGGACCTGATGGTCGGTGTGGTGCAGCGGTTCACCGCCTGGCTGGTCGGCCAGCGGATCAAGCCGCTGGCGCTGGAGCTGCCCTACCCATCGCCAGAGGACCCCGCGGACTACGACCGGGTGTTCGGCGCCCGGCCCCGTTTCGACGCCGAACGGGCCGCGCTCACCTTCGACAGCGCGCTGCTGGCGGCACCGGTGATCCGCACCGAGGCCGAGATGCTGGATTGGGTGCGCAACTCCCCCGGTGATCTGCTGGCCCGGCGGGACTACGGCAGCTCGCTGGCCGACCAGGTGCGCCGCATCATGGAGTACCCGCTGGTCTCCGCCGGCGCCCCGGTCCCGGCGCGGCCGGTGCCGTGGCCGGCCCCGGAAGAGGTGGCCGCGCGGCTCAACCTCAGCCTGCAACACCTGCGCCGCCGGCTGCGGGCGGAGGGCACCTCGATGAGCGTGATCCGCGAGGAGATCCTGCGCGACGCGGCCGTGGCCGCCCTGGCCAGCGGACGGGAACCGGTAACCGACCTGGCCATCCGCCTCGGCTTCTCCGAACCCAGCGCCTTCCGCCGCGCCTTCCGCCGCTGGACCGGCACCCCACCCGGCTCCTACCGGCCACGTTAGTGGGAAAGGTCGCTGGCACCTACCGCTCCAGCGCCACCTGGGAGACCAGGTTGCCCGGGCCGGCCAACCAGACGGCGACGGCGCGGGCATCGGCGGCGAGCGGGCGGTGCAGGTCCACGGTCAGCCGGTGCTCGCCCGGGCCGTCCACCGAGGTGGTGGCGCTGCCGGCGGTGCCGTCCGCGTCCCGCAGGAGCACGGAGAGCACCCCCCGCCCGGAGCTGGCGAACCGCGCCTCGACGGCGTTGTCGTCCTTGTCGGCCGAGGTCAGCCAGCCGCTGGCCCCCGGAGGGGTGCTCGGGCCGCCGGACAGCGGCATCCGCACCGCCAGCGCCTGCTCCACCGACCGAGGGGACTCCCGGCTGGCCAGCGCCTCGCTCGGGATCACCGGCCGGGCCGCGCGGGCCCCGCCGGGCGCCTGGTAGCCGGGCAGCGCGGCCACCCCCCAGCGGTAGGGGTCGCCCTGCACGCCCGGCCAGGTGGACCAGCCGATCCGGGTCTGCCCGGTCTGGTCCGGCGTGTCCGAGTCGTACACCAGCAGGTTCAGCCCCAGCCGGGCCGGGTCCACCGGCCCGGGCAGCGCGGACAGCGGGATCGCCACCTCGACCGTGTAGCCGCCGGGCACCGGCGTACTGGCGAAGCGCACCCCGGGGGCGGTCTGGGAGGCCGGCCCCTGGTGGTTGTCCGCGTCCCGCTCCGCGCAGGCCGGTCCCCCGGCGGTGAACGGCAGCACCGCCAGCTTCATCGTCGTCGCGGTGTTCTCGCTGGTCCCGGACGGATCGAGGGCGATCTCCAGGCTGTCCGTGCGCCAGTGACGCTTGCAGTCGGCGGCGGCCAGGGCCGCGCCGCGGACCGAGTCGTGGACCTCGGCGAACACGTTCAGCGTCTCGCCGGAGCGGGAAAGGCGGGCGGTGCCGGAGCAGTCCGCCGGCCCGTCACACGGCTGGTCGCCCTCCCAGCGCCGGGACAGGTCCAGCGGTGCGCCCGGGTACTCGCCCGGCGCGGCCACCCCGTCGATCACCGGCGCGGCCGGCACCGCGGGCACCGACGTGGCGGGCACCAGCTCCAGGGCCGGCCGTTCCGCGGCGGTCAGGCCGGTCTGGGTGCGGGCGCTCACCTGGTAGGGGTGGTCGCCGCCCTGGTTCGCGGTGGGCAGGGCCGGGTCGGTGCTGGTGAAGGTGAACGGCACCGCCGTGGACGTCCCCGGGGCGATCGCCGCGAACGGCTTCTCCCGCGCGTCCACCGCGAACCCGGCCGGCGGCGCCACCGTCACCGTGCCCGACTGGACGACGTCGGAGCGGTTGGTCACGGTCATGGCCACCTCCCGGGAACCCCCGGACGGCACGGTCAGCACCGGCGGCACCGATCCGCGCAGCCAGGGCATCCCGGCCCGTTCCGCCCACCGGTCGAACTCGGCCACCTGCGGGAGCCGCTGCTGGGCGACCTCGATGGTCCGGTCCGGTGGCACCCAGGCGCCGGGTGTTCGGGGCACGTCGGGGCCGGTACCGGTGAGGATGGCGGCGGGGAGGGCGGCGGCCGGGGTGCCGGGCGCCGGATACGGCACCCGGGAGTGCAGCTGGGTGAACCAGTCACAGCCCAGCCGCGCCGGGTCGCTCGGCACGTCCGGCAGCACGGCCCAGCCCTGCGTGACGTACCGGCGTTGCGCGTCCCGTTCCACCGCCGCCCAGGTACGGCCGTCCGGCGCGGAGGCCCCGCTCCAGACCCCGAACACCTGCTGGTTCGGCCCGGCCGGGATCACCGCCGACGCGCAGCCCGGCCCGGTGGGGGTGGCCGAATCCGAGCCCGCCAGCCCGTTGCGCAGGATCTTCGCCGGCGCGTACGGCTTCAGCCCCTCCCCGGTGATCTGCTCGGGGAAAGCGGCCGGGTCGGCCGCCGCGAAGTAGGCCTGGACGGCCAGGCGGGCGGCCAGCTGGTGGTTACCGTGGTTGCCCGGGGACGGCGCCGGGTCCATGGTGACGAGCACGTTCGGCCGGGTCTGCCGGACGATCCGGACCACCCGTTCCAGGGTGTCCCGCTCGTCCCACACCTGGCCGGTGAGCGCCGAGGAGACGGTGTAGAAGAAGTCCACCTTGTCCAGGTTGAGCACCTCGCCGACCCCGGCCAGCCCGACGGCGGCGCGCTCCTCGCCCTCCCGGATCATGCCGAGCGCCGGACCCTCCTCGTGCCCGACCGCGTTTCCGCCGCCCTCGCCCCGGGTGATGGTGAGCACGCCGTTGCGCGCGCCGGCCTGCTTCCACTGGCCGAAGGTGGAGAGCAGGCTCGCCTCGTCGTCCGGGTGGGCGCCGATGAACAGCGCGTCCAGCTTCACCGACTCGCCGGCCGAGGTGCCCTCCGGCGGCGGCTCGAGCGTCGGCCCGGCACACCCCGCGAGCACGGCGAGTCCCGTCAGCACGGTGAGCGCCGCGACGGCCCGGCCCATCCTGCCCCCTTGGGTCACTCGCGGAGCGCGCCGTCCAGCATGCCCCTGATGAAATGGCGTTGGAGGAACAGATACACGATCACCACCGGCGCCGCGACGATCACCGCGCCAGCCGCAAGCAAAGTGAAACCCGAGGTGTGCTGGCCCTGGAACAGCGCCAGCCCCAGGGGCGCCGTGCGCAGGCCCTGGTCGGTGGCCATGACCAGCGGAATCAGGAACTCGTTCCAGGTGAACATGAAGGTCAGCACCACCATGGTCACGATCGCCGGCCGGCCGGCCGGCACCAGCACCGACCACAGGATCCGCCAGCTGTTGGCGCCGTCCAGCCGGGCCGCCTCGATCAGCGTGCGGGGTAGCGCGGCGAAGTAGGCGCGCATCCAGAAGGTGCCGAACGCGACCGTCTGCGCCACCTGGGGCATGGCCACCGCGCCGAAGGTGTTGGTCAGCCCCAGGGTGCGCAGGTCGAAGTACAGCGGCACCACGATCACCTCGGCCGGCACCATCAGGCCCAGCACGAACAGCCAGAACAGCACCCGGCCGCCCGGCACCCGCATGGTCCCGAACGCGTAGCCGGTGAACAGCGAGAACACCCCGCCGACCAGCACCACGAACCCGGTGACCGCGACGCTGGTCAGCATCGAGGTGCCGAACCGCCCCTCCCGCCAGGCCGCCGGGAAGTTGGCCAGGCCGCCGCCGGTGCCGCCAACGTCGGGTGGCCCGAGCGCGGCCAGCACGATGGTGCCCAGCGGCCACAGCACGAACAGCGCGAAGGCCAGCAGGATCGCGTAGTTGGCCGCCCGTTCCGCCCGCGTGATCACCGCCGCCGGCCGATCCGGGCGATGCCCAGGTTGATGGCGAAGATGATCACGGTCAGGGTGACCCCGATGGCGGCCGCCGAGCCGACCTCGTTGGCCCGGAAGGCCCGGTAGTACACCTCGAACGCGGGCACCGAGGTCCGGTTGCCCGGGCCGCCGCTGGTGGTGATGTAGATCAGGTCGAAGGTCTTCAGGCCGGCGATCACGGTAAGGGTCAGCGCCACGGCCAGCTCGGCCCGCACCGAGGGCAGCGTGATGGCGAAGAACTCCCGCACCGGGCCGGCGCCGTCCAGGCGCGCCGACTCGTACAGCTCGCCGGGGATCCGGCTCATCCCGGCCATCATCAGCACGGTGACCAGGCCGGTCTGCACCCAGGTGCCGACCAGGCCGACCGCCGGCAGCGCGGTCGCCGCGTCACCCAGCCAGGCCCGGGCCAGCCCGTCCAGGCCGAGCGCCCGCAGCAGGTCGTTCACCGAGCCGTCCGGGGCGTACAGCCGCCGCCAGGCCACCCCGACCACCACCATCGCCATCACCTGCGGCAGGAACACCACGGTGCGGAAGAACGCCAGCCCGCGCACCCGCCCCCGGTTCAGCACGGCGGCCAGGACCAGCCCGATCGCGGTGGGCAGGCCGGCGAAGAACACGATCAGCACCAGCGCGTGCCCGAACGACGCGCGCAGCTTCTCGTCGGTGACCACCTCGGCGTAGTTGTCCAGGCCGACGAAGGTGGCCAGCGTCAGCCCGTCCCAGTCGTACAGCGACAGCTGCACCGCCCGCCCCAGCGGGAACAGCAGGAACGTCGCGTACACCACGAACGCCGGCAGCAGGTAGGCCAGCGGCAGCCACGGCGAATGCCCCAGCCGGGTCTTCCGGTCAACCATTCTTGGTGACGAAGGCGGAGTAGTCGGCCTGCACCGCGTCCAGGAACTGTTCCGGTGTCCTGGCGCCGCCGAGCAGGTCCTGCAGCGCGGCGCCCATGGTGTCCGACATGGTCGGCGTGGCGTAGTCCAGGTACGGCAGCAGCGCCGCGTTCGGCGCGGTGACCTGCGCGAACGCCGCGAACACATCGTGCGAAAGCCCGGCCGGCGGGGTCTGCGCGGCGGTGTTCACCACCGGCAGGTTGCCGGTCTCGGTGAGCACCTTCATGGCGTCCGGGTTGGTCACGAAGTCCAGGTAGGCGGCGGCCGCGTCGGGCTGCTTGCTACCGGCGGTGATGGCGAACGGCAGCCCGGTGCCGCCGGTGGCCGCGACCGCCCGGCCGGCCGGCGGCGGGGGCGCGATGAACCGCACCTTCGGCCCCATCGCCGGGGCCAGGTCGGCGGCCAGCCAGCTGCCGCCGATCATAAACACCGCCTCGCCCCGGGAGAACGCCTGCCAGGCCTGGTTGTTGTCTGTTCCATTCACCCCTTGATTGAAGTAACCGGAACGCGCCCAGTCGGCGACCTTCCGGGCGGCAGCCAGGTTCTCCGGGGTGGTCCAGGACGCGCCGGACCGGCCGAACGCCAGCGCGCCGATCTGCTCGGCCGGCACCAGCTGGTCCTGCACGGTGCCCAGCACGTGCAGCGCCGGCCACTTCTCCACGTTGCCCAGCTGCAGCGGCACCGCGCCGGCCGCCTTGGCCTTGGCCAGCGCGGCCTCGAAGTCGGCCCAGGTGCGGGGCGCGGCGATGCCCAGCCGGTCCAGCTCGGCCTGGTTGTAGTAGATGCCGACGACCTCGCCCACCTGCGGCAGCCCGTACAGGTTGCCCTCGCCGAACTTCTTCCCGTCCGCGGTGTAGCTGGAGTAGCGCTTCACCGAGGCCGGGAACCGCTCGTTCCAGCCGTACGCCTTGGCCCACGGTTCCAGGGAGAGCAGCTGGTTGGCCGCCACGAAGGCGCCCATCTCGGCCCGCCCGTTGTTGGCCTGCACCACGTCCGGGGCCTCGTTGCCGCTGATGGCCAGGCGCAGCGTGGTGGACAGGTCCTCGAACGAGCGGGACTCACGCTTGATCGTGACATTCGGGTAGCGGCGCTGGAAGGCGTCGTTCAGGCGCTGCATCTGCTCGTTCTGCCCGCCCCGGACCTCCTGGTCCCACACGGTGAGGGTGACCGGGCCGAGCGCCGCGACGTCCGTGCGCACCGGCCGGTCGGCGTCCTGCGCCGGCCGTTGGGCGTTCTGCGCACCGGGTGCGCAGGCGGCCACCAGCAGGGCGCACAGCCCCGCCAGCACGGTAACCAGGCGTTTGGGCATCGTTGCCCTCCTCGGGGTCAAGGCCGCTGGGGCGGGTCGGGTCGGTTGGGCGGGTCGGGGCGGGTCAGGTCCGACCGGCGGGCGATGGTCGCGGCCGCCCGCCGCACCCCGCACACGTGCGTGCGCGGCACCAGATCGTTCAGGAAACCGTAACGGCAGCGCAGCTCGGCGGCGGCGCGGCTGCCGTGGGCGGCTTCCATCGCCACCCGCTGCCACCAGTCGCCGATGTCGCCCCAGCCGGGCGCGGCCAGCGAGCCGCCGAACTCGTGCACCGCCAACCCGGCCGACACCCCGGCGAACAGCAGCCGGTGGCGCAGCGGCCAGCCGGCGATGGTGCCCAGCACCAGGCCGGCGCCGAACACGTCGCCGGCCCCGGTCGGGTCCAGCGCGTTGACCGGCAGCGCGGGCACGGCCGCCTCCTCGCCGGTGGTCGCGTCGACGGCGATGGCGCCGTCCCCGCCGCAGGTCACCACGGCCAGCGGCACGTGGTCGGCCAGCGCGTGCAGGGCGGCGGCGGGCGAGTCGGTGCGGGTGTAGCTCATCGCCTCCACCGCGTTCGGCATGAACGCGTCGCAGCCGGCCAGCGAGCCGAGCATGGCCCGGTCCCAGGCACCGGTCGGGTCCCAGCCGGCGTCGGCGAACACCAGCGCGCCGTCCCGGCGGGCGCGCGCGGCCCACTCGGGCAGCACCGGCTCCAGGCCGCCCTCGCCGATGCTGGTGATCACCGCGCGGCAGGGCGGCGGGGTGCCCACCAGCTCGTCGGGGCTGATCGGCAGCTCGTGCCCGTGGGTGACCATGCTCCGGTCCCGGTCGATCGCCATGGACACGGTCACCGGGGAGTGCCATTGGTCGAAGCGCCGGGACCGGGAAAGATCCACCCGTTCCTGCTCGGCCAGGGTCTCCCAGCAGAAGTCGCCGTACACGTCGTCGCTGAAACCGGCGGCCAGGGTGGTGCGCAGGCCCAGGCGGGATGCCGCCACGGCCAGGTTGGCGATCCCGCCCGGGCAGGAGGCCATGCCGGCCGCCCACACCTCGGTGCCCGGGGTCGGCGGGGTGGGCAGCCCGGTGAAGATGATGTCCAGGAAGACCGTGCCGGACATGAACACGTCGACCTCCGGCCGGCCCGGGCCGCGAAGATGGGCGAGCGGGTCCCACCAGACCGTCTCGTGCGGCGTCCCCGGGTCGAGCTCCGGGCTGGAATCGGTTTCCCGCTGCACCGCGCCGGCCACCGTCGCGCTCCTTCCCCTCACGTCCGGATACTGCCGCGTGCACCGCGCGAATGGCAACATTTTCTGCTCACTTCTGCGCGAAGTTGCTCGATCGTGCGCTATGTTGGCCCCGTGCTAGCGGCCATCCGCCATGGGGAGATCGTCCGCCTGGTGCGGTCCTCGGGCGTGGTGTCGGTACAGGCGCTCGCCGACAACCTCGGGGTGAGCCCGTCCACCATCCGCCGCGACCTGCAGTGCCTGGACGCCGAGGGGATGCTCCGGCGGGTGCGCGGCGGGGTGACCCTGCCGAACGGCGACCTGGACGACCCGGTGCCGTTCGCCCAGGTCGCGACGGTGGCGGCGGACGACAAGGAGCGCGTGGCCCGGCGCGCGGCCGAGCTGGTCGCCGACGGCGAGGTGGTGCTGCTGGACATCGGCACCACCACCGCGATGCTGGCCCGGTACCTGCGCGGGCGGCGCATCACGGTGATCACCAGCAGCCTGGCCGTGGTGGACGAGCTGCGCGACGACCAGTCGGTGGAGCTGCTCGTGCTCGGCGGGATCCTGCGCCGCAACTACCTGTCCATGGTCGGCATGCTGACCGAGCAGGCGCTGCGTGAGGTGCGCGCGCACCGCCTCTTCCTGGGCACCAGCGGCATCCGGCGGGACGGCCGGGTGATGGACTCCACCGTGGTCGAGGTGCCGGTGAAGCGCGCGATGATCGCCTGCGCGGAGCACACCGCGGTGCTCGCCGACCGCACCAAGTTCCCCGGCACCGGCCTGCTCCCGGTGTGCGGCCCCCAGGACGTGGACGTGATCGTCACCAACGAGGGAGCCGACCCGCTCACCCTGGCCGCGTGCGCGCGGGCCGGCACCGCGATCGCGCTGGCATGAAGCTCACCATCCTGGGCGGCGGCGGCTTCCGCGTCCCCCTGGTCTACCGCGCCCTGGCCGGTTCCCCGATCACCGAGGTCGCGCTGCACGACGTGGCCCCGGGGCGGCTGGCCGCGATCCGGGCGGTGGTGGCGCGGTTGCCCGGTCCCGCCGTGCGCACCACCACCGACCTGGACGACGCGCTGGCCGACGCGCGCTTCGTGTTCGCCGCGATCCGGGTGGACGGACTGGTCGGGCGCACGCTGGACGAACGGGTGGCGCTGGCCCACGGGGTGCTCGGCCAGGAGACCACCGGGGCCGGCGGCATCGCCTACGGCCTGCGCACGGTTCCGGTGGCCGTCCGGATCGCCGAGCGGATCGCCGCCGTGGCGCCGCGCGCGTGGACGATCAACTTCACCAACCCGGCCGGAATGATCACCGAGGCGATGCGCCGGGTGCTGGGCGACCGGGTGGTGGGCATCTGCGACTCGCCGGTCGGCCTGATCCGGCGGGCCTGCGCCGCACTGGACATCCCGGAGGGGGTGGCCCACGCCGACTACGTGGGGCTGAACCACCTGGGCTGGCTGCGCGGGCTGCGGGTGGACGGCACCGACCGGCTGCCCGAGCTGCTCGCCGACGACGCCGCGCTGGCCGGCATCGAGGAGGCGCGCCTGATCGGCCCGGACTGGGTGCGCGACCTCGGCGCGCTGCCCAACGAGTACCTCTACTACTACTACCGGAACCGGGAGGCCGTGCGGGCGATCCGGGGCGCGGCCAGCACCCGCAGTGAGTACCTGGCCGAACAGCAGGAACGGTTCTACGCCTCGGTGGCCGCCGACCCGGCCGGCGCGCTGGCCCGCTGGGAGGCCACGCGGGCCGAGCGGGACGCCAGCTACATGGCCGAGGGCCGGGGCGAGGCGGAGGAGCGCGCCGCCGAGGACATCGCCATCGGCGGCTACCAGGAGGTCGCGCTGCGCCTGATGGAAGCCCTCTCCGGGGCCGGCCCGGCCCGGGTGTTGATCCTCAATGTGCGGGGCGGCGGCGCGCTGGGCGGGCTGCCGGCCGACGCCGTGGTGGAGATCCCGTGCGCGGTCGGCCCGCACGGCATCACGCCGCTGGCCACCGGCCCCCTGCCCGGCGGGATGCTGGGCCTGCTGCAACAGGTCAAGGCGGTGGAGCGGGACACCATCGAGGCCGCGCTGACCGGTTCGGCGGCCCTGGCCCGGCGGGCCTTCGCGCAGCACCCCCTGGTCGACTCGGCCGCCGTGGCCCGCGACCTGGTGGACGCCTACCGGAAGGCCCACCCCTCCCTTTTGGAGCTGCTCCGCTGATAATGGCCCGGTGACCGGACTGCGCCGGGCGGCGGTGCTGCTGCCGTTATACCGAGGCCCGGCGGGCGAGCCCAGGCTGATCCTGATCCAGCGGACCCCGCGCGGCCGGCACGCCGGACAGATCGCGCTGCCCGGCGGCAACCAGGAGCCCTCCGACCCCAGCATGCGGGACACCGCGCTCCGGGAGACCCGCGAGGAGCTGGGCCTGCCGGCCGAGGAGCCGATCGACGTGCTCGAGGAGCTCCCGGTCACCCAGACCTACAGCACCGGCTACCTGGTCTGGCCGTTCATCGGCCGGCTGCACGGGGTGCCGGAGCGCTGGCGGCCGCAGCAGAGCGAGGTGGCCGAGGTGCTGGACTTCGCGGTCGCCGAGGTGGCCGACCCGGCCACCGTGGGCCGCCAGCGCATCGCGGTTCCCCAGTTCCGGGGCGAGGTGCCGGTGCGCCGGGTCGGCGGCTACACCATCTGGGGGCTCACGCTGCGCATCCTGGAGCCGGTGCTGCCCCGCGCGCTGGCCGGCGAGTTCCCGGTGTGACCGGTGTGACCGGTATGACCCGGCTGATCGCGCTGGCCACCGGCGCGGTGCTGGTCGCGTTCGCCGGCGGCTACGGCTGGCACCGGGACGAGTTCTACTACCTGCGGGCCGGGTTGCACCCGGCGCTGGGCTACGTGGACCAGCCACCGCTCACCCCGCTGATCGCCGGGGCCGGCTACCAGCTGTTCGGTGACTGGCTGGTCGGCTTCCGGCTGCCCGCCGCACTGGCCGCGGCGCTGACCGTGCTGCTGACCGGGGCGCTGGCCGGCCAGTTGGGCGCCGGACGCGGCGGCCGGGCGCTGGCGGCCGGCGCCGTGGCGGTCTCCGCGTTCCCCATCGCCACCGGGCACGTCGTCTCCACCAGCACCTTCGACCTGCTGGCCTGGACCGCGCTGAGCCTGCTGCTGGTGCGGGCGGTCCGAGACGGCGGGCCGGTCTGGCTGGCCGCCGGCGCGGTGGCCGGTCTGGGCCTGCAGAACAAGGCACTGATCATCGCGCTGCCCGCCGCCGTGGCACTAGGCCTGCTCGCGGTGGGGCCGAGGAGCGCGCTGCGCGGCCGCTGGCCGTGGCTGGGCGCCGGGGTGGCGCTGCTGATCTGGGCGCCGCACCTGGCCTGGCAGGCCGCCAACGGGTGGCCGCAGCTGACCATGGCCGACTCCATCGCCACCGTGGGCAACGGCGGCAGCGTGGGCCGCTGGCTGTTCCTGCCCTTCCAGCTGGTGCTGTTCTCCCCCCTGCTGGTGCCCATCTGGCTGGCCGGCTGGCGGGCGCTTCACCGCGAGCCGGCGCTGCGCTCGTTCGCGGTGGCCTTTCCGCTGCTCGCGGTGTTGCTGCTGGCCGCGGGGGGCAAGCCGTACTACCTGGCCGGCATGTACCCGCTGCTGCTGGCCGCCGGCGCGCAGCCCACGCTGCGCTGGGTGGCGCGGGCCGCCGGGCCGCGCGCGGCGAGGCTCCGGCGAGGGTTGCTGGCCGGCGCGCTGGCGTTCAGCGCCGCGATCACGGCGGTGCTGATGCTGCCGGTGCTACCCGCCCGGCTGCTGCCCGGCACGCCGATCGTCGCCATCCAGCCGATCTCGGCGGAGTCCATCGGCTGGCCGGAGTTCACCGCCGCCGTCTCGGCCGCCTACCGAGCAATCCCGCCGCCGGAGCAGGCCGAAACGGTGGCGCTGACCCGCAACTACGGCCAGGCCGGGGCCATCGACCTTTTCCGGGACCGGGACCCGTCGGCGCTGCCGCCCGCCTACAGCGGGCACAACGCCTACTACTCGTGGGGCCCACCCCCGGAGTCGGCCCGCACGGTGGTCGCGGTCGGCGTGGACGAGACGCGGCTGCGCGAGTGGTTCGGCTCGGTGCGGCCGGCCGGCCGGGTCGACAACGGGATCGGCCTGGACAACGAGGAACAGGGCCGGCCGATCTGGCTGTGCCGGGACCGCCGCGTGCCCTGGGCGGTCATCTGGCCCGCCCTGCGCCGAGTGGGCTAGGCCTAACCCCGGCGGGTTTCGTCCAGATCGGCCGCCCACTCGCGGGCCGGCGGGGACATCAGCAACCCCAGCGCGGCCAGCACCACGACGGCGGTTGCCGCGCCGAGCGGCACCTGGCCGGACGGCACCAGCAGCGTGTAGGCCACCGGCAGCAGCAGAAGCTGCGTGACGATCGCCGGAGTGCGCGCCCAGAACAGGCCGCGCAGCAGGCCCACGGCCACCCACAGCAACGCGGCCCCGCACAGCGCGAACATGCCCGCCTCACCCAGCAGCGGCCCCAACGGCAGGCTGGCCGAGGAGGCCCGGACCACCAGGTACCCGGCGAACCCCACGCCCAGCAGGCCCTGCAGGCCGACCAGCACGGCGGCCGCGCGCACCGGCCACGGCGGTCGGGCACCGGAACTCGGTGGCCGTTCGGCGGGCGGTTGAGTCACGCCCGCGAGGTTATCGCCCGGCCGGGCGCGGGACGCGTTCACCCGCTTTGGTTACCCTTCCCTCGTGCGCGCCCTGCTCGTGGTCAACCCCCAGGCGACGTCGACCACCCCCGCCGGGCGCGACGTGCTGGCCCGGGCACTGGCCAGCGAGCTGAAACTGGACGTGCTGCAGACCCAGTACCGGGGACACGCCGCCGAGGCCACCGCCGCCGCCGTGCGCGCCGGCGTGGAGCTGCTCATCGCGCACGGCGGGGACGGCACGGTCAACGAGGTGGTCAACGGCATGCTGGAGGCCGCCGCCGAATCCGGCGTGTTGCCCCCGCCGACCGAACTCCCGCTGCTGGCCGTGGTGCCCGGCGGTTCGGCGAACGTGTTTGCCCGGGCGCTCGGCCTGCCGCCCGACCCGATGGAGGCCACCTCGGCGGTCCTGCGCGCGCTGGCCGAGCGCAGCTGCCGGACGGTGCGCCTCGGGCGGGCGGACGACCGGTGGTTCACCTTCAACGCGGGCATGGGCTGGGACGCCGACGTGGTCGCCTCGGTGGAACGGGCCAGGGCGCGCGGACACGAGGCCAGCCCGGTCCGGTACGCCCGCACCGCGCTGCGCCACTACTTACGGCAGCGTCGCCACCCGAACGTGCTCACCGTCGAGGTGCCCGGTCGGTTGACCGAGACCGACCTGCGGCTGGCGATGGTCTGCAACACCGATCCGTGGACGTACCTGGGCTCCCGCCCGGTGCGCACCAACCCCGGCAGCGGCGCGACGGACGGCCTGGCGCTGTTCGGGTTGCGCAGTCTCGCCATGGGCACCGTGTTGCCGGTAATACGCGAGATATTGCGCAAACAAGGTGATCCAAACGGCCCGAACGTGGTACGTCACGACGAATTGCCACTCATTCGAGTGAGCAGCGAGACCCCCGTGGCGCTCCAGGTGGACGGCGATTACCTGGGAGAACGCCGCGAGGTGGAGTTCCTCTCAGTTCCCTCAGCACTGCGCGTCGTCGTGTGAGAACCGCGGCTCGTCGCGGTTGCCGGTGCGACCATCGGACGTAGCCAGCCCTTTTTCCGCCATTCACCGACCGAGCTGAACCGTCGATCCCGTTGGGGCTCGCATAGTTGCCCGTGATCGTTCAACGTTGTTCTCGAAGCCAGCACGGCCGCTGAGGAGCAATCCTCTGGCACGGTCGGCCCGGAACTCGGGGGAACCGCGTATAGCGCGGAGAACCCGGTGGGGCCGGCGGGTTCGGTCAGTCGTTCAGCGTAGTCGGTGACGCGGAGTAAACAGCCGCTACCCCGATTACGGTGTGTGGGTGAGGAAGCTCTCACCCGGCTGTCCCAGAATCCTTGAATAGACCCGTCGCTCGTGAAAGAATTCACAAGCGATATGACCGCAGACCAACCGCGATGAGGTGTGCCGGGCAACAACCCGCCCGGCGCGCGGAAGCAAGGAGCAAAGCAATCATGGACTGGCGCCACCGCGCGAGCTGCCGTGACGAGGACCCGGAGCTTTTCTTCCCCGTGGGGACGTCCGGGCCCGCACTTCTGCAGGTCGCCGAGGCCAAGACCGTCTGTCGGCGCTGCCCGGTGAACACCGAGTGCCTGACCTGGGCGCTGGAGAGCGGCCAGGATGCCGGTGTCTGGGGCGGTATGAGCGAAGACGAGCGTCGTGCGCTGAAGCGCCGCAACGCTCGCACTCGGGCACGTACGGGAGCCTGAGGGATACCCGAAAAGGGACCAAGCCCCAAACGCGCTCCCCGTCCGCGAGCCCGGACCGTTCAACGGTTCCGGGCTCGCGGTCTGTCTGAAGAACGTCAGTTGCGCAGCAACGGCACGCGGAGCACCGCTTCGGTGCCGATCGGCGCGCGCGGACGCATGCTCAACGAGGCGTCCAGCTCGGACTCCACCAGCGTGCGCACGATCTGCAGGCCCAACCCCTTGGACCGCTCCAGCGAGAAGCCCTTGGGCAGGCCCCGGCCGTCGTCCAGCACGGTGACCTCCAGCCAGCCGGCCGAGCGGTTCGCCAGCAGGACCACCTCGCCGCGCGCGCCCGGCGCGAAGGCGTGCGAGATGGCGTTGTGCACCAGCTCGGTCAGCACCAGCACCAACGGGGTGGCCAGCGCGCTGTTGATCACGCCGAAGGTGCCTTCGCGGCGCACCGTGACCTTGGACTCGGTGATCGCCACGTCGGTCATCATCGGGATGACCCGGTCCACCACCTCGTCCAGGTCCAACCGTTCGTCGACGGAAAGCGACAGGGTCTCGTGCACCAGGGCGATCGAGGTCACCCGGCGCATCGACTCGCCGAGTGCCTTGCGCGCCTCCTCGTTGGGGGTGCGCCGGGACTGCAGCCGCAGCAGCGCGGCCACCGTCTGCAGGTTGTTCTTCACCCGGTGATGGATCTCCCGGATCGTGGCGTCCTTGGTGATCAGCGCGCGGTCCCGGCGCTTCACCTCGGTCACGTCCCGGACCAGCACCAACGCGCCGGCCGGTGCCCCACGCGGGCGCAGCGGTAGCGCGCGCAGCAGCATCGCCGCCCCGCCCGCCTCCAGCTCCATGCGCAGCGAGGGCTTGCCGTCCAGCGCGGCCTTGATCCGCTTGACCACCTCGCTGGCGTCGAACGGGTCGCGGGCCAGCGGCCGGGTCACGTTGCTCAGCACCGCGCCGACCAGGTCGGCGGCGTGGCCCATCCGGTGGTAGGCGGACAGCGCGTTCGGGCTGGCGAAGACCACCCGGCCACCGGTGTCCAGGCGGATCAGCCCGTCGCCCACCCTGGGGTTGGTCTGGGTGTCGGCCGTGGAGTCCGGCGAGGGGAAGGTGCCGTCGGCGATCATCTGGCACAGGTCGGCGGCGCCGCCGAGGTAGGCGATCTCCAACGGGCTGGGCACCCGGGCCACGGCCAGGTTGGTGTCCCGGGAGAGCACCGCGACCACGCGCGAGTCGCGATATACCGGGATCGTCTCCCGGCGCACCGGAATGCCCTGGTGCCAGCGCGGCTCCTCCTCCCGGCAGATCCGCCGGTCGGCCACCGCACGGCGCAGCGGCGCGTGTTCCGGCTCGGTCACGATGGAGCCGACGGCGTCCTCGGGGTGCGCGGTGGGGGCGGTGGTCGGCCGCGCCTGGGCCACGCAGAGGAAACGGGTCTCCTCGGCCGGCGCGGCCGTGTCCTCTTCCGGCAGTGGAATCCACAGCATGAAGTCGGCGAACGACAGGTCGGCCAACATCTGCCACTCGGCGACCACCCGCTGCAGGTGGTCGACCTCTTGCCCGGAGAGCTTGGTGTGCGCCGCGACCAGCTCGGTCAGCGTTGACAAACCCTCTCCCATCACCCGCTGTCGAGGGACATCCAACCACGCATGGCAGACTCGGCTGAGCACCTAGTTGGAAAGTGAGGCGAGACCATGTCCCGCAGGGCCCGCAAGCGGCGCTCCCGCAAGAGCAACGGCGCGAACCACGGCAAGCGCCCCAACGCCTGACGTACGACGCGTGACCGGGGCGGTCTCTGCCTCCCGCACGCGCCGAACTGGGCGCGTGCTCGGCAAGCGCGTTCGCGCTAGAGCCGGCGTTCGATCCGGGTGCTGCGCACCTCGATGCTGGCGTGGCCGCCCCGGTGCTCGATCCGCACCTCGGCCTCTTCCACGGTGACCTGCGCCTGCTCGGCCATGGCCGAGCGGATCTGGTCCCTCAACCGGGCCCGCAGGGTGTTCGGCGCCTGCTCGCCGCCGCACTTGCGGGCCAGCAGCTTCTTCAGCTTCTCCTCGAGGCCGTACTCGGCCAGGCACGGGTTGCACTCGTCCAGATGCTTGGCCAGCAGCTCACGGCGCGCCTGGTCGCACTCCCGGTCGAGGAAGAGCCATACCTCCGCGAGCACCTCGTTGCAATGGGTCTCGTGCTCGTCTCCGCAGCTCACCTGGCCACCTCCTGGCCACGCAGGAAACCACGGTCACGCGCGGTGTCGGTCAGCAGGTCCCGCAGCTGGCGCCGGCCGCGGTGCAGGCGCGACATCACGGTACCGATCGGGGTACCCATGATGTCAGCGATCTCCTTGTAGGCGAAACCCTCGACATCGGCCAGGTAGACCGCCATGCGGAAGTCCTCGGGCAGCTCCTGCAGCGCCGCCTTCACGTCGCTGTCCGGCAGCCGGTCCAGGGCTTCCACCTCGGCCGAACGCAGCCCGGTCGAGCTGTGCTCGCCGGCCTGCGCGAGCTGCCAGTCGGTGATCTCGTCGGTGGGGTACTGGCTGGGCTGCCGCTGCCGCTTGCGGTAGCCGTTGATGTAGGTGTTGGTGAGGATGCGGTACAGCCAGGCCTTCAGGTTGGTGCCCGCGCGGAACGAACCGAAGGCGGCGTACGCCTTCAGATAGGTCTCCTGCACCAGGTCCTCGGCGTCGGCGGGGTTGCGCGTCATGCGCAGGGCGGCACCGTACAGCTGGTCGAGCAGCGGCATGGCGTCCCGCTCGAACCGACTGGCCAGGGCGGCCTCGTCCTGGGGGGTGGCGGCTTCCGGCTCCGCTGGTTCGGGCGTGGCCGGTTCGAGCGCGGTGTCCAGCTCGGAAGGCGTGGCCGACGCCACCGCCTCGCTCTCTGTTGCCACCAAGTTCCCTCCGTGCCGGTCGGCCGGCTTGCCGACTCGCGAAGAGGATACGCCCCGGGTCCGACGATTTTTGCCGGGCGCGGACGTGGTGCCGGCGGCGAACAGCTCGGTCATCGACTCTTCCGGCCCCGACACGGTCGGTTCGGTCACGGCGGTAAGGCATGCGTGTCCCACGGGCGGTGGAACGCCCCCGGCCGACGGGACATTCCCACTCCGTAAGGTGCACCACATGGCAGGCAAGACCCCGGCCACCGCGCTGCTGGACGCCCAGCGGGTGTCCTACCAACTGCACAACTACCCGCACCGGGCCGGCCAGGCGTACGGGCCGGAGGCGGCCGAGGCACTCGGCCTCGACCCGCGCCGGGTGTTCAAGACGCTGGTCGCCGAGGTGGACGGCGCGCTCGCCGTGGGCGTACTCCCCGTGACCGACACGCTGGACCTCAAGGCGCTGGCCTCGGCCGTCGGCGGCAAGCGGGCCAGGATGGCCGAGGTGCGCGGCGCCGAACGGGCCACCGGCTACGTGGCGGGCGGCATCTCCCCGCTGGGCCAGAAACGCCGGCTGCCGATCGTGCTGGACGCCAGCGCCAACGGTTTCGACACCGTGTTCTGCAGCGGCGGCCGGCGTGGCCTCGAGGTGGAGCTGGCCCCGGCGGACCTCATCCGCCTGACTGGTGCCAGGGTGGCAACAATCACTGCTAGTTAACCGTTCGGGGCGGTGACCGAACGGGTCGGCGCAGGTGAATCGGGGAGCGGTTGACGTGCGTCGTTGCTTCCGGTACGACGGGCAGGCCAATTTCACACCGTTGGGCGAACACCACCGGCCGGCGGGCGCGGCCCCGTTGATCTCGTTACGGTGGGTAGGAAAGATCCGTTTGTCGCCCGGTAGTGTTACGTTCGATAGCGGTCGGGGGAGGACTTAGGGTGTTGGTGCAGTTTCGAGTTCACACGGCATTAGGCTGATGTGATGACGGTGACAGCTCCAAACGGGTCAATGCAGAACGTGGGATGGCCGAACTCCATCTCGCCGGGCATTGGCGCATTCCGCATCGACGTGCCGTCGGACTGGTCGGCCATAGAGCCGACCGGTGGTCTCATCGCCTTCCTGGCCCCGCCCCGGGACGAGTTCCGGGTGAACCTGGTCGTCTTCGGCGAGCGGGTGCCGGCCGACAAGGAGCTCGGCGAACTGGCCGAGGAGGCGCTGCTCGGCGCCGGCGCGACCGACATCGTGGCGATCGGCGTCGACGGCGCGGAGACCGAGGACCAGCTGCCCAGCGCGGCCCGGCGCACCGACATCATGCTGGAGGGCCGGATGGTCCGTCAGCTGGCCGTGACCACCGAGGGTCCGGATCGCTCCCCGACCGGGGTACGCAGCGTGTATGCGCTGGTCGGCAGCTGCCTGACCGAGCGGGCCGACGTGGACGAGCACGTGCTCACCGAGATGATCTCGTCGTTCACCGTGACCGCCGAGGAGCCCTCCGTGATGCAGGCCCAGCCGGCGCAGCGCTAACCAGCGCCGAAGGCGCTGGGCCCGAGCACGTGCCCAGCTAGGCGCGTGCGGGAAACTTGCTTCAGTCGGCGGGGCGCAGCACCCGCTCCAGCCACTCGCCCACCGAGCGAGCCAGGCCGTCCAGGTCGCCCTTGAGCGAATGGTCCCCCGGCTGGAGAACCACGTCCCGATGCGGCGCCGGGTCCGGCCGGCCGAACGGGTCCCGTTCCCCCTGCACCACCAGCACCGGGACCTTCACCCCGGCCAGCTCCGGCAGCCGGTCCTTTTCCGGCTTACCCGGCGGGTGCACCGGGAAGGCCAGGCAGAGCACCGCCATCGCACCGCCCTCGTCCGCCGTCCGGCAGGCCACCCGCGCACCGGACGACCGCCCGCCGAAGACCAGCGGCAACCCCTCCAGCACTCCCTGGCCGAGCTCGTCGGCGACCGCCAACCAGGCCGCGTCCAGCTGGTGCGCCGGGGCCGGCGCACGCCGCCCGGCCACCCGGTACGGCTGCTCGACCAACGCCACGTGCACCCCGGCCCGCTTCGCCGCCTGTGCCGCCGCCACCAGGTCGGGCGCGGCCAGGCCGCCACCCGCGCCGTGCCCGAGCAGCAGCCCGGCCCGGCCCTCCGGCGCGCAGTGCAGGGCCACCCTGGCCGGGCCGTGCGGCGTGTCGATCTCCCGGGCGGTCATTTGCCCAGTTCTAACGCGAGGATGGGTTCGACCTCTTCGGTGCGCCTGAGCAGCTCGGGACCCTCGTTGCGGACGTTGTTCACCAGGTTCGACACCGGGCGCAGCTCCATCCGGGCAACCCGCTCCGGCGCGGGCGGGCGGAGCATCGCGGCCACCCGCTCATCGTCGGCGCCGGTGTCCGGGTCCAGCCAGGCCTCCCAGTTCTCCGGCGCGATGAGCAGCGGCATCCGCTCGTGCACGTTGATCAGCTCGCCGACCGCGTCGGTGGTCAGCACGGCGGCGGTGATCAGGGGGTCGCCCTCGCCGTTCGCCGCGCGCCAGAACTCCCACACGCCGGCCATGGCCAGTGAGGCGCCGTCGCCGCCGGTGATGAAGTACGGCTGCTTGGCCGACCCTTCGCGGCGCCACTCGTACCAGCCCTCGGCGGGGATCAGGCAGCGGCGGGACTGCATGGCGCGGCGGTACGCGGGCTTCTCGGTGGCCGTCTCCGACCGGGCGTTGATCATGCGCGAGCCGACCGAGGGGTCCTTGGCCCAGGAGGGCACCAGGCCCCAGCGCATCACCCGCACGCTGCGCTCCGTGCGGTCCGGGTCGGGAGTGCCCTCCTCGTCGCGCGGGTGCCGCTGCACCACCGCGAGCATCGGTTTGGTCGGCGCGACGTTGTAGTCCGGACCCGGGTCATCGCCGCCGGTGGCATCCACCGCGCGGAACTCGTCGGCGATGTCCGTCGCCGATTTCGTCGAGGCATACCGGCCGCACATATATCGATGCTCCCACATGGCTCCCACGTAGCCCGGATCCGGCGGCGGTACGGAATCATGGGCCTCATGTCCGCCTCTGCCGCGCCTTGGGTGGCGCCCACCGTGTGCCGGCCGGTCAACGGCCGGGTCCAGGTTGCCGGTTCCAAGTCCCAGACCAACCGGGCGCTGCTGCTCGCCGCGCTGTCCGGCGGGCGCTGCGCGGTGAGCGGCGCACCGGCCACCCGGGACACCGCGCTCATGCTCGGCGCACTGTCCGCGCTGGGTGTGCCGGTGTCCGGCCAAGCGGGCGAGGTGCTGGCCATCGGCCCGCACGACGGGCTGCGCGGCGGTTCCACGGTGGACTGCGGCCTGGCCGGCACGGTGATGCGGTTCGCCCCGCCGGCCGCCGCGCTGGCCGACGGCCCGGTGCGGTTCGACGGCGACCCGCGCGCCCGGGAACGGCCGATGGGGCCGGTCCTGGACGCCCTGCGTGCCCTGGGCGCCGGGGTGGAGGGGGAGGCGCTGCCGTTCACCCTGCACGGCACCGGCGGGCTGCCGGGCGGCGAGGTGGTGCTGGACGCCTCCGGGTCGTCCCAGTTCGTGTCCGGGCTGCTGCTGTCCGGGGCGCGCTACGACAAGGGCGTCCTGGTGCGGCACGACGGGAAACCGGTCCCCTCGCTGCCGCACATCGAGATGACGGTGGACATGCTGCGCACCGCCGGCGTGGAGGTGGATGACACGGAGCCGAACAGCTGGCGGGTGTCCCCCGGGCCGATCGCCGCGCGGGACTGGGCGATCGAGCCGGACCTGTCCAACGCCTCGGTGTTCCTCGCGGCGGCGGCGCTGACCGGTGGCCGGGTCACCGTGGCCGGCTGGCCGGCGGAGTCCCGCCAGCCCGGCGTGGCCATCCTGGACATCCTGGCCTCGTTCGGCGCCTCGGTGTCCCCCGGGCCGGACGGTCTGACGGTGACCGGGCCGGCCGAGCTGGCCGGCGTGGACGTGGACCTGCACGACGTCGGCGAGCTGACCCCCACCGTGGCCGCGCTGGCCGCGTTCGCCACCGGGCCTTCGGTGCTGCGCGGGGTGGCGCACCTGCGCGGGCACGAGACCGACCGGCTGGCCGCGCTGGCCGCCGAGCTGACCGCGCTGGGCGGTTCGGCGGCCGAGACCGAGGACGGCCTGGCGATCACCCCGGTGCCGCTGCGCGCGCCGGCCGACCGGCCGTGGCGGGCCTACGCCGACCACCGGATGGCCACCGCCGGCGCGCTGGTCGGGCTGCGGGTGCCCGGGGTGGCGGTGGACGACATCGGCAGCACGGACAAGACCATCCCGGACTTCCCGGCCCGCTGGCGGGAGCTTCTGGGCGACTCGTGAGGCTGGGATGAGTCCGCGCGAGTACGACGAGTCCGACGTCCGGGTCCGCCCCGGGCGCGGCACCCGACCGCGTACAAAGCGCCGCCCCGACCACGCCGACGCCGCGCCGGCCATGGTCGTGGCGGTGGACCGGGGCCGCTGGACCTGCGTGCCGGACGGCGCCGCACCGTCCCAGCACGTGGTGGCCATGCGCGCGCGGGAGCTGGGCCGCACCCCGATCGTGGTCGGCGACCAGGTGGACCTGGTCGGCGACGTCAGCGGCGAGCCCGGCGCGCTGGCCCGGATCGTCCGGGTGGCCGAGCGGTCCAGCGTGCTGCGCCGCACCGCCGATGACGACGACCCCTACGAGCGGCTGGTGGTGGCCAACGCCGAGCAGCTCATCATCGTGGTGGCGCTGGCCTCGCCACAGCCGAGCGTCGGCTTCGTGGACCGCGCGCTGGTCGCCGCGTACGCCGGCGGCCTCACCCCGGTGCTGTGCCTGACCAAGGCCGACCTGGCTCCGGCCGAGAGCGTGGCCGAACCCTGGGCCGAGCTGGACCTGCCGGTCCTGGTCACCCGGCACGACCAGCCGCCTTCGGCGCTCCGCTCGGTACTGGACGGCCGGGTGTCCGCGATGCTCGGCCACTCGGGGGTGGGCAAGTCCACCCTGGTGAACGCGCTGGTGCCGGACGCCTTCCGGGCGGTCGGTGTCGTCTCCGGGGTGGGCAAGGGCCGGCACACGTCATCCTCCGCGGTGGCTCTGCCGCTCGACCCGTCGTCGGCCGAGGCCGGCTGGATCGTGGACACCCCCGGCGTACGCTCCTTCGGCCTGGCCCACGTGAGCGCCACCGACGTGGTCACCGCATTCGCCGACCTGGCATCAGCGGTGGACGACTGCCCGCGCGGCTGCGGCCACCTCGGCCCGCCCACCGACCCGGAATGCGAGCTGGACCAACTGGTCGCCCGAGGCGGCGTAAGTCCCGGCCGCCTAACCGCCCTCCGCCGCGTCCTGGTAGCCCTGAGCGCCCCGTCGTGGTCGGTTTGACCAGAACCGGGTCGATCGACCTCTGGCTGGCGGCAGCGAGCTGACGGACGCGAGCCCAACTGTTCGATCGCTCGAGTTCGGCGGGATCCCAGGCCATATCGGCGTCACTCAGCAACCGGTCAAGCTCATCCAGGCGTGACGACGCCTCCCGCCAGGTCGCCCGCCCCTCAAGTAAAGGTCTAAACACTCGCAGGCATCGTCAAACTCAAGGGCAAGCTCGTCGAGCGACTCATCTGTGCCGAGTTTCCGCAGGTATCCGAGCTACGCTCGAGTTTCTGCGACGAGACGAGCCAATGCCTCGCCCAAAGCCTTCAGCCCGGCAGGCGCTGTCTCCGTCATCCGATGATGCCCCCAGAGTGAATAGCGCAAGAACGGGCAACCCAGCCTACGTCGCAACTGATGGGTAGGTAACTCAAGATCCAGGCGCAGCAGACTTCGCAAGATAGAGCCATCGCCCTACATTCGCGTTTGAATCAGCTGGAGGGTCGTCAAGTAACACATCGCAGGTAATTAGCATGTCTTCAGGCTGCAGGAGGCCATCCATGTCAAATATTATCTCCTCGGCATCCTCCTTGACCTCGTCCACACTCGAGCCCACCCATATGCGAAAGTGGAGCCGATCGGACATGACTTCGAGAGCGACCGCGTTGACCGACGGCGCTATCAGACCGAGTAGCGCCTGGACCGCCGCAACCACGTACCTGTTCTCGCGCTCCACTTGTCGCTGATCGACTTTCACCACTCACCCTCCGTCATGGACTGATCGGGACCACACTCGGGCTAGACGTGCCCTTGATCATGAAAGTGTTCGTCGGCTGGTTGATATAACCCGAACCGGGATTGTTATTATAGCCGGTTACACCATCGAACTTGACCTTGACATGTCCGGCCTTGGTCACACCCATCACTTCAGCTGACCCATTATGAAAAGCGTCCAACACCTTTTGAGCATCGTCTGTCGTATTGAAATAGCTAACAGTCCGTCCAGCTGGAGTCGTACCGAGCACGTGTCTTGCCTGTTTCTGCGGGCTCACTGCGGCACGCACCGCCTGACGATCGATTGTTACGCCGGCGGGTGTGGTGATGAAGCGAGCTACCTTAGCCCCGTCCACGACCTCGTCGGCGCCTTTGAGGAGTTTACCCGCAATCTTTCCACCCGGAACAACACCCATCATGGCAAAGGTGGCTTCGCCCTCCTTGCCTTCGGCGAGGTAGGCGCCCGCATTGATGACGCTGGCGGCGATGCCGACCGGGCCGGGAACGAAGCTGGCGGCGTCCAGGATCAGGTGGCTGACCTCCAGTGCCGTGGAACCCGCGCTGGAGGAGTCGCAACCGGCTTTGCTTCCGGATCCGTCCGCGCACACCGCGCTCGTGCCCTGCTCGTAGGGTGGAATGCCGGTGACCGGGTTCGGACAGTTCTCCGCTCCCTCGCATTCCTGCGCGATCGGTACCGCTCCCGGCGACGGGGGTGGCTGGACCCCAGGGGCGGCAGGCGCTCCGGAGGGCCTGGCGCCGTCAACCGGCGCGGCGGGCAACGCCGTCTCGTTGGGCCGCGCCCCGTCGATCGGCGCCGGGGCCGGGGTCGTCTTCGCGCCGTCTCCGGGCGCTACGGGTTCGTCCCGTTTCACGCCGTCCGCGACCGGTGCGGCGGTCGGCGTCGGCCGTGCACCGTCGGCCGGGGCTCCCGGTGCCGGGGCCTCGGTCGGCCGAGCGCCGTCCGCGACCGGTGCGGCGCTTTCGGTCGGCCTCGAACCATCGGCCGCGGGCGCGGCGGGCTCCGTCGTCCTCGCACCGTCCGCGCCTGGAACAGGCGTCTCCGTCTGCTTCGCACCATCCGCGACGGGTGCGGGCGTCTCGGTCGGGCGAGCACCATCCGCGACGGGTGCGGGCGTCTCGGTCCGCTTGGCGCCGTCCGCGACGGGTGCGGCGGTCTCGGTTTGCCTGCTGCCGTCGGCAGCGGACTCGGTGGTCGGCGCCGAGCTTCCCTGGCCTCCGTTCGGCTCGGACGTGGGCTTGGAGCCGTCCGCGTTCGACTCCTCCTCCGGTTTCCGGTCGGAGGTGCCACCGCTCGAACCGGCGGACGAGTCGTTGTTGTCGGAGCCGCTGCCGCACGGACTCCCATCGGAGCCACAGCCACCACCACCGCTGCCGCCACCGCCGTCCGCACCGTCCTGCGCGGGCACCAGGGGCACGGCCGCCGATACCGGCCGCACGGCCATGGCGCCGGCGCCATGGCCGCCGACCGGCGCCGAGGCGGCAGCGAGCAACCGGGCCGGTGAGACGTCCACAACGCCGAGTTGCAGGACCACCGCCAGGCCGGCAACCAATGCGGAGATCGCCAGTCGACGGAAATTCCGGGCACGGCAAAGCGCCGGTCGCACCATTGGTGTACTCCCCCTGCTCCAAGAGCCGACGTGGACCAGACGCCGCTCGTCGAACCGCTCAGGAATCTATCAAGGGAAAGTAATTCTGAAGCGGCTATTCACAGAGATGAGTAGAACTACTCATGCGTCATACCCGCAGCTCACGAACCCGCAGAGGATGACCGGAGCTTGATATTCGCCGGACTAACTGTCGTACTGGTTAACGAAGGCGTGCGGACTCGTAGGTGTCGTAGGCCCGTCGGTCGAAGAGGACGAAGCGGACCGTGGTGATGCCCGGAACCCTTTCGAGGGCCTCACGGACGGCGCCGAGCGCGATTTCCGCCGCCGAGTCCAGCGGCCAGTGGTAGACGCCGGTGGAGATCGCCGGGAAAGCCACGGTGGCGGCGCCGAGCTCGGCGGCTACCCGCAGCGAGTTGTGGTGGCAGTCGGCGAGCAGCGATGAGCGGTCCTCGCTGCCCGACCACACCGGGCCGACAGTGTGCACCACCCAGCGCGCGGGCAGCCGGCCGGCCGTGGTGGCCGCCGCCTGGCCGGTCGGCAGGCCGTCGGGGTAGCGGTCGGCGCGCAGTTTCCGGCATTCGGCGAGGATCTCCGGGCCGCCACGGTGATGGATCGCCCCGTCCACCCCGCCCCCGCCGAGCAGCGACGAGTTGGCCGCGTTCACCACCACGTCGACGTCCTGCTCGGTGATGTCGCCGACCACGCACTCGATGACCGCCATGCCGGCGATTGTGCCGAACAACAGGCGATCGTGGCGCGGCAACCGGACCGGATGACCCGACTCACGGGACAAACGAGCCCAACTCACCGTACCCAGATCCCCAACTCGCCGTACCTGGATCCCCGACTCGCCGTACCTGGATCCCCGACTCGCCGTACCTGGATTCCCGACTCGCGGGCAAGCACGGGGTCAGAGGTCCAGGAGGTCTAGGAGGAAGGGGAGCTCGGTGGGGTCGTACCAGGCGAGCTCGTAGTCCTCGGCCTCGCCGATGATGAACTCGGCGTCCAGGTCGCCGAGGTCGGCGGCGTCCACCGACGCGGCGGCCTGCTTGACCGCGTACTCCGCCTCGGGGTCGTCGATGTGCACGGAGGCGATGGCGGAGCGGGGGATCGAGCCGGTGACCCGGACGGCGGCGTCGTCCAGGTCGGGGCGCGCCTCGGCCATGTCGGTGTCGGCGGCGATGACGACCCGGCGCGGCCAGGCCTCCTCCTCGCGGTCCAGCTCGATGGAGAGCAGGCGCAATGACGCGCGCGCGGCGTCGCGCATGGCCACGTACTCCAGCTCCTCGGTGTCACCGCTGGCGTACGCCTCGCGCAGGCTCGGGGTGAGCGCGAACGCCGTTCCCCCGAGCGGGTCGACCACGCCGTCGGCGACGAGCCGCCGCAGCATGGGCAAGGTGGCCGGAATGTAGATACGCATGGTTCAACCCGTCGAGCCGGTGCGGAGTTCGTCCAACGACTCGCTGATCATGCCGGCGAGCAGGTCCACGTCGCCCATGGCATCCCGGTCCGCATTGAATCCGTAATAAACGCCACCATCGTACGAGGTGAGCCCGATGGCCAGGGCCTGCCCCCGGGCGAGCGGCACCACCGGGAACATCTCCAGCATGGTTGCCCCGGCCGCGTACAGCGGCACCTGCGGCCCCGGCACGTTGGTCACCACCACGTTGAAGATCCGTTTGGAGATACCGCTGGCCGCCCGGGCGCCGAGCGCGTGCAGCGTGGGCGGGGCGAACCCGCCGAGCCGCACCAGCGCCTCGGCGCCGACCGAGCGACCGCTGTCCGTGTGCGCGCGCAGTTGGTGGCTGAGCTGGTGCAGCCGCACCACCGCGTTCCCCTCGCCGACCGGCAGGTCTACCAGGAACGACGCCACCCGGTTGCCCATGTTCCCGGCCAGTGCGCCGGACCCGGTGGCAACGTCCGGGTCGGCGCGCACCGACAACGGCACCATCGCGCGTACCGTGCTGGAGCTGGTCACCGGTTCACCCCGGGCCAGCAGCCAGTTCCGCATCGCGCCCGCCACCACCGCGAGCACCACGTCGTTCACCGCGCAGCCGTGCGCCGTGCGCACCGCCCGGTAGTCGTCCAGACGGGTGCGGGCCACCGCGAACCGGCGCTGGGTGGAGACGGCCACGTTGAGCGGGCTGACCGGTGCGCGGCTGGCCGCGGTGCGAACCACGGTGGCGACCTGGCCGATCACGTCGGCCATCTTCCCGGCGGTGGCCACGGCGTCCCCGGCGGCGGCGCGCACGTTGTCCACCACCTCGGTCGGTCGGTTCCACGCGTCCCGTACCGCGTCGGTGACCAGCCGCAGCCCGCTGGGCTCGGGGCGCGGGCGCCATTCCGGCCCGTGCCCGGGCTGCCGGTCGGGCGAGACGTCCAGGATCACCTGCGCGATGTCGATCGCCCGCACCCCGTCCACCAGCGCCTGGTGGGTCTTGGTGACCATCGCGATGCGGTTGCGGGCCAGCCCCTCCACCAGGTACATCTCCCACAGCGGGCGGGTGTGGTCGAGCGGGCGGGACATCAGCCGGGCGATCAGGTCGAACAGCGCGCGGTCGGTGCCGGGTTTGGGCAGCGCGGACCGCCGCACGTGGTAACCGAGGTCGAAGTCCTCGTCGTCCACCCAGACCGGGCGGGCCAGGCTGGCCGGCACGTGCCGCACCTTCTGGCGGTACCGGGGCACCATGTCGATCCGCTGGTCGATCAGCCGGCGCAGCCGCTCGTAGTCGAAGCCCGACCGTGGACGGCGGAAGATGGCCACCGCGCCCACGTGCATCGGCGTGGTCGGGTGTTCGAGGTAGAGAAACGACGCGTCCAACGCCGAGAGGCGATCCGGCATGCCGAAATACTTACATGCGATGCTGGCACGGTGCCGCCCACCGGACCGAAACAGAGCCCGAAAGACACGTATATCACCGTGTACGGGCGAAAGCCGGTGCTGGAGGCCCTGGCCGACCCGGCGCTGAGCGTGGACAAGGTGATCGCGGCCGAGGACCTCTCCCGGTCCGCCCTCGGCCCGATCCTGAGCGCCGCGCGGGAGCGGGGCGTACCGGTGCGCCGGGCCACGGCCCACCGGGTGAAGGTGCTGGCCGGCAACGGCCGGCACGACCAGGGTGTGCTGGCCGACGTGGTGGCGCCGAGGATGCGCCTGGTCACCGACTTCCTCGCCGCGCTGCCGGCCCAGGCGCCGTGCGCGCTGCTGGTGCTGGACGCGGTGACCAACCCGGCCAACGTGGGCATGGTGCTGCGCAGCGCGACCGCCGCCGGCGTGGACGGCGTGCTGCTGCCCCGCCGGGGGGTGCCGGCCATCGACCCGCTGGTGATCAAGGCGTCCGCCGGGGTGGCGTTCCGCGCGCCGGTGTTGCGCTCGTCCACCGCCGCCGAAGGTTGCGCGGCACTGCGCGCGGCCGGGGTCCGGGTGCTGGGGCTGGACGCCCGTCCCGGCGGTTCGGCCCTGTTCCGCGACCCGCTGCCGGAACGGGCCGCGTTGGTGCTGGGCAACGAGACGGACGGGCTGTCCCCCGACGTACGGGCGGAGCTGGACGGCACGGTGGCCATCCCGATGCGCGGCGGGGTCGAGTCGCTGAACGTGGCCAGTGCGGCGGCGGTTGCCGCGTACGAGCTGATGCGCCTCCGGCGCCCGTGAGTGAGAAGTGTGGCTATAGCGATACTCGCCACTCACGGGGCAGCCTAAGCTGCCAATATGGTGAACCGCCGCTTCCCCCGACCGGCCGAGCTCCGCGAGCTGCTGCAACCCGCCCCGCTCAGCCTGGACTTCCTCCAGGCTCGGCTGGATCGCGCCGCTTCCATCGGTGACCTGCGGAAACTCGCCATGCGCCGGACGCCGCGCGCGGTGTTCGACTACACCGACGGCGCCGCCGGGGTGGGCGAGCTGGCGTTGCGCCGGGCCCGGGAGACCTTCGCGCGGCTGGAGTTCCACCCGACGGTGCTCACCGACGTGTCCGGGGTCTCCGCCGAGACGATGATCCTGGGCAAGCCGTCCGCCCAGCCGTTCGCGCTGGCCCCGACCGGTTTCACCCGGATGATGCACACCGAGGGCGAGCGCGCCGTGGTCGCGGTCGCCCAAGCGGAGAACATCCCGTACACCCTGTCCACGATGGGCACCAGCACCATCGAGGAGGTGGCCGAGGCCGCCCCGAACGCGCGCCGCTGGTTCCAGCTCTACCTGTGGCGGGACCGGGGTTTCGCCAAGGACCTGGTGGAACGGGCCATCGCCGCCGGTTACGACACGATCATGCTCACCCTGGACACCAAGGTGGCCGGGGCGCGGCTGCGGGACGTGCGCAACGGCCTTTCCGTGCCGCCGCAACTGACCCTGCGCACCTTCGTGGACGGCGCCATGCACCCGCGCTGGTGGTTCGACCTGCTGACCACCGAGACGCTCAGCTTCGCCACCCTGACCTCCACCGGGGGCTCGGTGGCCGGCGTGATCGACAAGGTGTTCGACCCGGCGATCACCATGGCCGACCTGGAGTGGCTGCGCGAGGTGTGGCCGCACAAGCTGGTGGCCAAGGGCGTGCAGTCGGTGGCCGATGCCGAGCAGGTGGTCAAGGCGGGCGTGGACGGCGTGCTGCTGTCCAACCACGGTGGCCGGCAGCTGGACCGCGCGCCGGTGCCTCTGGAGCTGGTGCCGGCCGTGCGGGAGGCGGTGGACGGCCGGGCGGAGGTGCTGGTGGACACCGGCATCACCACCGGCGCGGACGTGGTCGCCGCCGTGGCCATGGGCGCCAACGCCGCACTGGTCGGCCGCGCCTACCTGTACGGCCTGATGGCCGGCGGCCAGCGCGGCGTGGCCCGCGCCGTCCGCATCCTCGCCGACGAGGTGGCTCGCGCGATGGCGCTGCTCGGCGTCACCAAGGTCACCGACCTCAAGCCGTCACACGTGACGTTCCGCGCGTCCTAGTCCAGCGCACGCTTCTGGAAGCCGCGCAGGCCCAGCCAGCCGGACGCGAGGATGGCCGCCGTGGTGACGAGCAAGCACAGGGCGAACGGCAGGTGTGGCACGTGCGGCACCAGTGACGCGCGGATGCCCTCGCTCACGTAGGTGAGCGGGTTCAGCGCACACAGCACCTGGAACCAGCGGTGCCCGGCCAACGCCTCCCACGGGAACTGCACCGAGCCGGTGAACATGAGCGGCGCGAAGATCACCGCGAACAGCACGTTGATCCGCCTCGCGGGCAGCAGCGTGCCGATCGCCAGCCCCATGGTGCCGCCGAGCAGCCCGCCGAGCGCGGTGATCAGGAACCCGGGCAGCAGGCCGGCGAGCGGCCAGGACACGTGCGGCAGCACCAGGAAACCCACCGGCACCATGAGCACCGAGGCGAGCAGCCCGCGCAGCGCGCCGAACACCACCTTCTCCACGCCGACCCACGGGATGGGGATCGGCGCGAGCAGCCGGTCCTCGATCTCCCTGGTCCAGGCGAAGTCCATGACCAGCGGAAACGCCACCGCCTGCAGCGCGCCGAAGAATGCGTTCAGCGCCAGCAGCCCGGGCAGCATGATCTCCCCGTAGTTGCCGGCCACGTAGCCCGCGCTGCCCAGCACGTTGGCGAAGATGAACAGGAAGAAGAACGGCTGGATCAGCACCTGGGCCAGGAACGCGCCCAGTTCCTTCCCGGTCACGTGCACGTCGCGGGCCAGCACGGCGACGAACACGCGCGCCGGGGATGTGGTCGCGCCGGTCATCGCAGGTCCCTCCCGGTGAGGTGAATGAACACGTCCTCCAGGTCCGGCTCGCCGGGCGTCTTCACCGCAGCGTCCGGCGGCAGCGCCTCGACCAGCGCGGACGGGGTGTCCAGGGCCAGCATCCGGCCGTGGTCGACCACGCCGACCCGGTCGGAGAGCTTCGCCGCCTCGTCCATGTCGTGCGTGGTCAGCACCACCGTGACGCCGTCCGCGCGCAGCGCCCGGATCCGGTCGTGCACGAACAGCCGCGCCTGCGGGTCCAGCCCGGTGGACGGCTCGTCCAGGAACAGCACGGTCGGCCGGTGCATCAGCGCGCGGGCGATCATCAGCCGCTGCGACTGACCGCCGGACAGGTTGTCCACGCTGGCCTTGCCCTTGTCCGCCAGGCCCATCCGGTCCAGCAGCTCGTCCGCCCGGGCGCCGGCCTCGGCGCGGGACGAGCCGTGGTAGCGGGCGTGGAAGACCAGGTTGTTCCGGGCGGTCAGCGAGCGGTCCAGGTTCACCCGCTGCGGCACCACGCCGAGCCGCCCGCGCACCGCGACCGCGTCCCGCACCACGTCCAGGCCGGCCACCGTCGCGGTCCCGCCGGTGGGCAGAACGCGGGTGGTGAGCACGCCGACGGTGGTCGACTTGCCCGCCCCGTTCGGCCCCAGGAGCCCGAACACCTCGCCCGGCCGGACCGCGAATGACAGCCCGTCCACCGCGTTCGCCGGGCTCTTCGGATACCGCTTGACCAGTTCCTTCACCTCGGCCGCCGGGATGCCGGACACGTCCGGCACCCCGGGCGAGCCGGCTAATTCCGCGTAACCACGCTCCACGTCCGCCACCCCTCCCCAGGTACGACCCGTACCAGTGTGCGGTAGCTGGCGAACGATTTTCTTGACCTCAACCACCGTTGAGCCGCGATCCTGGCCGCATGATTCTGGTAACCGGTGCGACCGGCAACGTCGGCCGCGAACTCACCCGGCAGCTGCTCGACGCGGGCGAGCGGATCCGCCTGCTCACCCGTTCCCCCTCCACGGTGTCGGTGCCGGCCGGCGCCGAGGTGGTGGGCGGCGCCGAGGTGGTGGGCGGTGACCTCGGGCGGCCGGCCACCCTGGGTCCCGCGCTGGTCGGCGTGCGGCGGCTGTTCCTGAACGGGCCGCCCGGCGCGGCGCGGGGCGTCCTCGAGGTCGCCCGGGCCCACGGCGTCCGGCGGGTGGTGGTGCTGTCCTCGGGCAACGCCCGGGCCACTCGGGAGTGGGACGCGATCGGCGGGATGCACGCGGCGACCGAGCGCGCCGTGGCCGCGTCCGGCCTGGACTGGACCGCACTGCGCCCGGGCGCCTTCGCCAGCAACGCGCTCGCCTGGGCACCGGGGATCCGCGCCGAGTCGGTGGTACGCCAGGCCTACCCGCTCGCCGCCCGGGCCACCATCCACCCGGCGGACATCGCCGCCGCGGCGGTCGCCACGCTGCTGGGCGACGGGCACGGCGGGCAGGCGTACGAGCTGACCGGTGGGGAGTCGCTCACCTTCGCCGACGAGGTCGCCACCATCGGCGCGGCGATCGGCCGGCCGGTACGGCTGGAGCCGCTGTCCCCGGAGCAGGCCCGCGCGCGGATGGTGCAGGTCATGCCCGAGGCGATCGCCGACACGCTGTTGCGGCTGTGGGCCGAGATCGACGGGACCATCGCCCCGGTGAGCGACACCGTGCGGCGCCTGACCGGTTCGGCGCCGCGCACCTTCGCCGACTGGGCCAAGGAGCACGCCGAAACCTTCCGCTGACCGGTTTCGCCTGCCCGGTTTCGCCTGACCGTTTCGCCTGCCCGGTTTCGTCTGCCCGGTTTCGTCTGCCCGGTTTCGTCTGCCCGGTTTCGTCGAAACGCCCCGGCGCGGCGGTCCGGTCGGGGATACTCGAACGGCCCGGCGACCGGTCATGCCCCGGCGTCCCCATTCACGCGAACGCGCCCTTGGGGAGACGCATGACCGCAACCGTGGAACCCGGTGAGACCGTCGAACCCGGTGATCGGACCGCCCGGGTGGTGGTCCGCCGGCTACCCGGGTTCGACCCGACCGCGCCGGTCATCCCGGCACCCCGCCGCCCCACCGACACCGACCCACCCGAGGCGGCGGCCTTCCCCGACTCGGGCGGGGTGGACCCGGCCTACGTGCGACTGGTGCTGCGCTTGGTGCTGGAGGTGCTGCACCGCCGCCGGCCGCCGACCCACCTGGCCGGCGCGCTGGGTGTGCGGGCGCGCCGCTACGTGGCGTCCATGACCGGCCGGTTGGGCGAGCACCCGGGCGCCGGCCCGGGCCGCCGCCGGGCGGGCGGCACGCCGGTGGGCAGTACGCCGGTGGGCAGTACGCCGGTGGGCAGTACGCCGGTGGGCGGCAGGCCGGTGCGCGGGAGGCTGGGCGGCGGCCTCCACACCGTCCGGATCTGCTCACCGGCGGACGGGATCGCCGAGGTCGGCGCCGTGTGGGCGGACCGCAACCGGTACCGGGCACTGGCCGCCCGATTCGAGCGCGACCGCCCCACCCCGACCGGCCCACCGCGCTGGTACTGCACCGAAATCCGCCTGGGCTGACCCGCCCGGCCTCGACACCGCCGGCTTAAAGATCGACTTGGACGACCGGTGCCCGGGTGCTGTGCCGCGCCTTGAGGCGGCCTGTTGCGTCGGCCTGGCTCAGCCTGGCTACTCAAGGTGACGTCTCGGTCGGGGTGGGGCGGGGATTTCCGGCGGGTCTGTTCATCGACATCGACACCAGTCGGGATTTTTCGAGCTCGAACCAGCCTGACGTCGATCTCGATGAGCGACCCGCCCGCCCGGCCCCACCAGCAGCTACAGCGCGTGACAACGACCGAGCGACGCCCCGGCCAACGCAACCGGCCGCCGCCCGCGTCGCAAGGGGCCGTCACCAAGCCGCGGCAGACCAACCCGGCCGCGCCGTCCAAGCCATCCCGAGAACCCGCACCGCAACCCAACCGGCAGCCGGATCCGACCCCAATCCCCGTCGACGCACAGGAAACCGGGACCCCGCACAGGTCTCACCGTATGCGGCGTCACGGTTTCTTATGCGGCGCCGGTGGGGCGTCGGGGTGGGATCCGGCTGAGCCGCTCCGGCTAGAGCAGGGGGTTGCCGGGGGCTGCGTCGCCCAGGCCGACGAGGAGTTTGCGGAGCAGGGCGGCGAGCCGCTCCCGGTCGGTGCCGGACAGGCCGCCGAGCAGCTTCTCCTCCAGGTCGACGTGGCACACGACGGTCTCGTCGACCAGCTCGCGGCCGCGCTCGGTCAGCGTGATCAACACACTGCGCCGGTTGTGCGGATCCAGCTCGCGGGTCACCAGCTCCCGGGTGACCAGCCGGTCGATGCGGTTGGTGATCGCCCCGGAGCTGACCATCGACGCCTCCACCAGTTGCCCGGCGGTGAGCTGGTAAGGCGGCCCGGACCGGCGCAGCGTGGACAGCACGTCGAACTCCCACAGCTGCAGGTCGTGAGTGGCGAAGTGGTCGCTGATCTGGCGGTCGAGCAGCCGTGAGGCGCGCTGGATCCGGCCGACCACGCCCATCGGCGACGGGTCGAGATCGGGCCGCTCGGCCCGCCACTGATCCAGCCGCCAGTCCACGTTGTCCCGCACGGCAGGCCTCCAGGCATCTCAACGTTGAACTGTTTGACGTCATGGTATCAGTCCGCTACTTTTGTCGACGTTAAACATTTCAACGTTAAGGAGTCGACATGTCGCAGGCACCCAGCCGCCCGGCCGCCGGCAACGCGACAACGACCGGCAACGCGACAACGACCGGCGCCCCGAGAACGACCGGCGCCGCGGGACTGACCGCGCTGACCGCCGTCGCACCGGTCATCTGGGGCACCACGTACCTGGTCACCACCGAGTTCCTGCCCCCCGGCTACCCGTTGTTCTCCGGGGTGCTCCGTGCGCTGCCGGCGGGGCTGATCCTGCTCGCGGTGACGCGCAGGCTGCCGCACGGCGGGTGGCTGTGGCGCGCTCTCCTGCTCGGCACGCTCAACATCGGCGCGTTCATCGCGCTGCTGTTCATCTCGGCGTACCGCCTGCCCGGCGGCGTCGCGGCCACCCTCAACGCGGTGCAGCCGCTGTTCGTCACCGGCCTGGCGTTCCTGCTGCTGGGCGAGCGTCCCACCGGCTGGCGGCTCGGCTGGGGCGTGGCCGGCGTCCTGGGGGTCGGGCTGATCGTGCTGCGCGGCCAGCTGTCCTTCGACCTGATCGGCATCCTGGCCGGCGTCGCGGGCGCCGGCGTCATGGCCGCCGGGATCGTGCTCACCCGGCGTTGGGGGCGCCCGGACGGCGTCGGCGCGGCCACCATGGCCGGCTGGCAGCTCACCGCCGGCGGCCTGGTGCTGGTGCCGCTGGCGCTGGCCTTCGAAGGGCTGCCACCGGCGCTGGACCTCCGGGCGATCGGCGGCTACGCGTGGCTGGGCCTGCTCGGCGCCCTGCTCACGTACCCGATCTGGTTCGGCGGCATCGGCAAGCTGCCCGTGGTCGCCGTGGCCTTCCTGACCCTGCTCTCCCCCGTGGTGGCCACCCTCCTCGGCTGGCTGGTCCTCGGGGAGTCACTCACGCCGTGGCAGGGCGTCGGGTTCGTACTCGCCCTGACCGCCGTCGCCGCCGCCCAGCTGACCCCCGCCGTCTTCCGCAAAGGAGCCTGAACATGTCCCGCACCGTACTGGTCACCGGAGCCACCGGAACCGTCTCCACCGCACTCCTGAACGCACTGCAAGGCGCCGACGTCCGCCTGAAGGCCCTGGTCCGCGACGCGGCCAAGGCGAACGACGTCCGGGGTGCCGAGGTGTTCGCCGGTGACCTCGACGACCCCGGTTCGCTCCCGCCCGCCTTCGAGGAGGTGGACGATCTCTGGCTGCTGGTGCCGAACGGCCCGCGAGCCCCGGAGAACAACATGAACGCGCTGTGGGCCGCCCGCCAGGCCGGTGTGGAGCGCGTCGTTCGCCTGTCCGTGGTCGGCGCGGCGCACGACGCGCCGAACCGGAGCGGCCGGCTGCACGCGCTCTCCGACCGGGAGACCGAGCGGTGCGGCATGCGCTGGACGATCCTGCGCCCGCACTGGTTCATGCAGAACCTGCTGAACGAGGCCGGCGACATCGCCGCCGCCGGCACCTTCGCCCTGAACATGGGGGCGTCGCGGATCGGCATGATCGACGCCCGGGACATCGCCGCCTGTGCCGCCCGCGTGCTGCTGGACGACCCGGACCGCCACCACGGCCGGACGTACACCCTCACCGGTCCCCGCTCGCTGACCTTCGACGAGGTTGCCCGCGAGCTGGGCCGCGCCCTCGGCCGGCCAGTCGGGTACCTACCGGTCGGCGACGACGCCAGGCGCGGCACGCTGCTCGGTTACGGCGTGCCGCGCTGGATCGTCGACATGCTCGAGGAGTACGCGCGGGCCTACTCCTCCGGTTGGGGCGACTTCACCACCGACACGGTCACCGAGCTGCTCGGCCGCGGTCCGCGCGACGTCGCCGAGTTCATCCGCGACCACGCCGGCAGCTTCACCCCGGCCGACCAGCCCTAACGGTTAGCGCTGGTGGCCGCTCCGTGGCAGTGCTTGTACTTGCGGCCGGAGCCGCAGGGGCAGGGCTGGTTGCGGGACGGGGCGCCCCCGGCGGCCGCGCCGCCGGTGCCGGCGGCGGAGCGGGCCCGGCCGGACGAGCGGCGGGTAGTCTCGGTGCCGTCCTCGGACGGACCGCTGTACTGCAGCGCCCCGGTGTCGGCCGGCGCACCGAAGCCGCGCAGCGCCGGCGGGATGCTGCCGGTCGGGTCGGTGGTGGTCGGGTCGGAGGTGGGGTCCCCGGCCCGCGAGGCGTGCCGGCCGCGCTTGCCGGTCGGCGTGGCCGTTGCGGAGTCGACGCTCCCCGCCGCGACGCCGGCGGCGGCACCGGCCGCCGCACTGGCCGCGGCGGCACCCGCCACAGCGCCGGAATCGGTGGCCGGGGCCGCCGGGCGGGCGCTGCTGGCCGGGTCCGCGGCGCTCGGCGCGTCGGACAGCTCGACCGCCGGCTGGCTCTCCGTCTGCGCCGGGGTGACCTGCACGTTGAACAGGTACCCGACGGCCTCTTCCCGGATCCCCTCCAGCATCGCCACGAACATGTCGTAGCCCTCGCGCTGGTACTCGATCACCGGGTCCCGCTGGGCCAGCGCAC
This sequence comes from Actinospineispora eucalypti, assembly GCF_039543365.1. Classification (NCBI taxonomy): domain Bacteria; kingdom Bacillati; phylum Actinomycetota; class Actinomycetes; order Pseudonocardiales; family Pseudonocardiaceae; genus Actinospineispora; species Actinospineispora eucalypti. Next base: position 226,642 of record NZ_BAABJP010000007.1, on the reverse strand, counting down.
GCAGCGAGATGCCCTCCTTGAGGTAGTCCATCTCGTAGAGGTGCTCACGCCACCGGCGGTCCAGCACGGTGAGCAGGATCTGCCGCTCCAGCTCGCGCATGCCGCCCTGGGACTCGATCGCCTGGTCGATCTCCGCCTCGCGCCGCCGGTAGGCCGCCTTGGCGTCGGCCACGACCTTCTCGTAGAGCAGGTCGCGGCTCATCTCCACCGGCTCCCCGAGGAAGTCCTCGCCCGTGTGGTCGTCGTCGTTGACCAGGTCCTGCCAGCGGATGCTGACCGGGTAGAGCGTGCCCAGCGCGGTCCACAGCGCATCCAGGTCCCAGTCCTCGGAGAACTTGTCCGAGGTGGCACCGTCGATGTACGCCGCGATCACGTCTTCCAGCATGTTCTCGACGTGCTTCTTCAGGTTCTCCCCGCCGAGCACCCGACGGCGCTCTTCGTAGATCACCGTGCGCTGGTTGTTCATCACCTCGTCGTACTTGAGGATGTTCTTGCGGATCTCGAAGTTCTGCGTCTCGACCTGGGTCTGCGCGCTCCGGATCGCCTTGGTGACCATCCCGGAGGTGATCGGGACGTCCTCCGGCACGTTGAGCTTGTTCATGATCATCTCGACGGCGGCGCCGTTGAACCGGCGCATCAGCTCGTCGCCGAGGGACAGGTAGAACCGGGACGTGCCGGGGTCGCCCTGCCGGCCGGACCGGCCGCGCAGCTGGTTGTCGATCCGCCGCGACTCGTGGCGCTCCGTGCCCAGCACGTACAGCCCGCCGGCCCGGCGCACCTCCTCGGCCTCCTCGGCCACCTGCCGCTTGGCCATGGCCACCGCCTCCGGCCAGGCCGCCTCGTACTCGTCGCGGGTCTCCACCGGGTCCAGGCCGCGCTCGCGCAGCTGCTGCTCGGCCATGAACTCGGGGTTCCCGCCGAGCATGATGTCGGTACCCCGGCCGGCCATGTTGGTGGCCACGGTGACCGCACCGGCCCGGCCGGCCTCGGCCACGATGGTCGCCTCCCGCTCGTGGTGCTTGGCGTTCAGCACCTCGTGCGGCACCTGGCGGGCCAGCAGTAGCTTGGACAGGTACTCGGACTTCTCCACGCTGGTCGTGCCGACCAGCACCGGCTGCCCCTCGCGGTGCCGCTCGGCGATGTCGTCGGCCACCGCCTCGAACTTGGCCGCCTCGGTCTTGTAGATCTGGTCGGCCTGGTCGTCCCGGACCATCGGCTTGTTGGTCGGGATGCTGACCACGTTCATCTTGTAGATCTGGTGCAGCTCGGCCGCCTCGGTCTGGGCGGTACCGGTCATCCCGGCCAGCTTCTCGTAGAGCCGGAAGTAGTTCTGCAGGGTGATCGTGGCCAGCGTCTGGTTCTCGGCCTGGATCTGCACCTTCTCCTTGGCCTCGATGGCCTGGTGCATGCCCTCGTTGTAGCGCCGGCCCACCAGCACCCGGCCGGTGAACTCGTCCACGATGAGCACCTCACCGTTGCGGACGATGTAGTCCTTGTCCCGCTTGAACAGCTCCTTGGCCTTGATGGCGTTGTTCATGTAGCCGACCAGCGGGGTGTTCGCCACCTCGTAGAGGTTGTCGATGCCGAGCTGGTCCTCGACGTAGCGGATGCCCTTCTCGGTCACCGCGATGGTGCGCTTGCGCTGGTCGATCTCGTAGCAGTTGGACTCGATCTGGTCGGCCTTCTTGGCCCGGTCCTCCGAGGTCCAGTTGGTGGTGTCGATGCCGGGCATCAGCGCGGCGATCCGCTGCAGCTCGGTGTACCAGCGGGCGCTCTGCTCGGCCGGACCGGAAATGATCAGCGGGGTGCGGGCCTCGTCGATCAGGATGGAGTCGGCCTCGTCGACCACGGCGAAGTAGTGCCCGCGCTGCACCATGTCCTCGCGCAGCCAGGTCATGTTGTCACGCAGGTAGTCGAAGCCGAACTCGTTGTTGGTGCCGTAGGTGATGTCGGCGGCGTACGCCTCGCGCCGCTCCGGCGGAGTCATCTCGGACAGGATCACGCCGACGGTGAGGCCGAGGAAGCGGTGGACCCGGCCCATGTTCTCCGCGTCGCGCTTGGCCAGGTAGTCGTTCACCGTGACCACGTGCACGCCCTTGCCCGGGATGGCGTTCAGGTACGCGGCGAGCACGCAGGTGAGCGTCTTGCCCTCACCGGTCTTCATCTCGGCCACGTTGCCCAGGTGCAACGCGCCGCCGCCCATCATCTGCACCTTGAAGTGCCGCTGCCCGATGGTGCGCACGGCCGCCTCGCGGGTCACCGCGAAAGCCTCCGGCAGCAGCTCGTCCAGGGTCTCGCCCTTGGCGAAGCGCTCGCGGAACTCGACGGTCTTGGCCCGCAGCTGCTCGTCGGAGAGGCCCTGTACGTCGGGCTCCAGCGTCTCCACATGATCGGCGATCTTGGAAAGCCGGCGCACCAACTTGTGTTCGCCGGCACGGAGCAGACGGTTCAGGACCACCGGAAGACCTCAGCTCGTATTCGAGTGTGACTACGACATGTACCAACGGCGCGCCAACGTTACGCGGGACACCGTAGTTCCATACACCATGGTAGGCACTCCCCGGACACGACGAAGGCACGGGCCGTGACAGCCCGTGCCTTCGTCTACGTTCCGAGGACCACGCAAGCCCTCGCGGGCTCGGTCAGGTCAGTCTGATCACTCCGTAGGCGTAGCCCTTGCGCCGGTAGACCACGCTGGGCATACCGGTGTCCGCGCAGGAGAACAGGTAGAAGTCGTGCCCGACCAGCTCCATCTGGGACAGCGCTTCGTCCACCGACATGGGCTTGGCGGCATGTTCCTTCCGCCGGACGATCCGGCCGGGCAAATTCTCCAGATCCTCGGTCGAGTCGGTCTCCTCCCACTCGACGGCGTTCCGGGGCCGGGGAATCTCCGGCATCCCGTTGCCGGAGAACTCGAGCTGGCTGGATGTCTCCTCGGTGCGTTCGGCCTCCAGGAGAGCGGTGCCGTTCACCTCGGCTCCGGCCATCATGCGTACCGTCGAGCGGGGGCGACGCCCGTACGGCACCCGGCGGCGGTCGTGCGCACGGCGAAGCCGGGACTCCAGCTTGCCGATTGCGCTGTCCAGCGCCGCATAGAAGTCCGGTCCACAGGCCTCCGCGCGGGCGATGCCGCTCCGGCCCCTTCCGGTGATCTCGACCCGCTGACAGTTCTTCAGCTGCCGGCGGTTGGGCTCGTGAAAGAGCTCCACTTCCATTCCAACGATCTTGTGGTCGTACCGTTCCAGTCGGGCGATCTTGTCGGTGACATGGACCCGGAAATGATCCGGAACCTCGACATTCCGACCAGTGACGACAATCTCCACTCGGACCTCCCTCTCGCACTCCGCGTCGGGATAACGGGCGGCGCGGTGATCACCGATGGTGACTCTCCGCGAACCGGTCTCGTTGGTTTGCTAGTCCTTCACCACTCGTTCAACGTGGTGGCACGCACGGTAACGCGCATCACGCCAATCCTCCAGAGTTATCTGGCGCAGAGCCCCCAGCCGGGCGGACCAGGTTCCCCAATCGGACCACCTGTACTACCCTTAGCCACTTTTATCTGCGGAAATAAGTGTCAGATATGCCCCGGCCGGTTACAGTTGAGGCTAGTGGTGTGCATGATGTTTAGCTTGCACCTGTTGCATCGCATAGCACGAGGGCGCCCCGCACCGGCACTCCGGCCTCGCTCAGCGCCGCCACGCAGTGACGCAAAGTGACCCCGGTGGTGACCACGTCGTCGATCACCAGCACCTCGGCCCCGGGCGGGGGAAGCCGGGACCGGTCCACCCCGACCCGGCCGAGCAGGTTCGCCGCCCGGGCCGCCGGGCTCAGCCCCACCGAGTCCCGCCCGCCGCCGCGCATGCGCAACGCGCAGCCGACGCCGACCGCGACGTTCGCCGCCAACAGCTCGGCCAGCCGTTCGGCCAGCGTGCGCACGTGGTCGTGGCCCCGGGCCCGGACCGCCGCGCGCCGCGAGGGCGCGGGCACCAGCCAGCACCGCTCGGCCACCGGCAGCGGGCAGCCGCGCAGCGCGGCGTGCAGCTGGCCGGCCAACGGCCCGGCGAGCTCCCGGCGGCCGCGTTCCTTGTAGCCGAGCAGCGCGGCGCGCAGCGGGCCGGCGTACCGCCCGGCCGCCACCACCGGCGGCAGCGCGGGAAGGCCGCCCACGAACCGGGGCCGGCCCACCCCGGCGGCGCAGTCCGGGCACCAGGCGGCGCCGTGCCGGCCGCAGCCGGCGCAGCACAGCGGCAGCACCAGCTCGACCAGCCCGCGCCACAGCGCCCTCGGTGCCGCCACCCGTCGGCTCACCCCACCCGCCCGTTGAACCCGCCCGCCCTCACCCGACCAGCCTGGCCGAACGGCCCCCCGGGCCGGCGCGGATCACCGGCCGGAGGCCCGAGTTGTGCACATCCGGGCCGGCCATCCACAGTCGGGCGGAACCGGCTGGCGGAAGAGGGTCAGCCGGGGTATCCGGCGATGACCCCGGCTCCGGGGGAGAGCTGGCGCCAGGTGCCGAGGTCGTCCGCGCCGAAGCTCCACAGCCCGTTCTGGTCGGTCACCAGCAGCGGCCGCCCCGGCGAGCTGGCGATCGAGGTCAGCGGCGGGGTCAGGTTGTTGGTCGGCACCGGGCTCAGGTCCAGCCCGTCCACCGACACCATCGCCACCGCGTTCTGCGCCGCCCTCCCGGCCACCGCGAGCTGGTCGGCGGCCCGCCAGTCCACGGTGATCAGGTTGGTCAGCTGGCCGGCGTGCAGCATCCGCACGTTGCGCACCACCGCGCCGCCGTCGGTCGACCGGGCCAGCGCACCGACCACCAGCCGGCCGCTGGCGATGGCCGCCACGCGCAGGCCGTCCCGGGAGAGCCGCAGGTCGGTGATCGGTCCCAGCGCGGTGAGCGAGGAGGCGTCCAGCGGCGCGCGCATGGGGTGTTTGGCCCCGTCGAAGGTCAGCCGGACGACCGTGTCCGTGTTGCGCACGCACCACAGCTCGCCCCCGGTCGGCGACCAGCTGGGACGGCTCAGCGCAACCCCCTGCACACCGGTCCCGCCCAGCGGGCCGCCCAGCTTGCCGACCAGCAGCGACCGGCCGCCCTGCCGGTTCACCACCGCGACCTGCTGACCGTCCGGGGACATGATGGCGCCGGCCAGGTCCAACCCGGCGACTCCGGGCGCGGCACCCAGCGGCGCGCCCAGCTCGGTGCCCATCAGCGGGCGGGCCTTGCCGGCGACCACGACCAGCCCGGGGATGTCCGGCCGGGGGTCGTCCGCGTTCTCCAGGTCGGCGAACGTCTCCCGGGACAGCACCGGTTCCTTGGCCAACAGCGGCGCGCCGTCGTCCAGCAACCGCACCCTGGACACGTTGACCTCGGCCACGCTCAGCACGATCTGCGCGGCGAGCAGCCAGCGCTGCCCCTCGTCCAGGTTGCCCAGCTCGGTCAGGTCCACGATCAGCGTGCCGTCCGGGCTGGTCGCCACGTTCGAACGCAGCCGGACCGCGCGCGGGATGGCGCTCACCGCCGCCCCGGACAGCGCGTCCGAGGGCCCGCCGAGCAGCTGTTCGACCACGCGCGCGGGCAGCGAGCGGGCCGGGCTCAGCGCCAGGTGGCGCAGGTCGGCCACCGGGCTGTGCCGGATCGGGTCGACGAAGTACAGGCGCACCTTCTTGTAGTTGGACCGCACGTCGCCCAGCCGCACGACCGTGCCGCTGGGCGGGCCGTCGATCCTCCACTGCCCGTCCTCGCGGCTCACCGCGACGTCCAGCTCGACCGGCGCCTCGGCCGGCGCGAAGCTGCCGTTCGCGGTGATGCGGCCCAGCTGCTGGCCGCGCAGCCGGACCACCGCGCGGTTCTCCCCGGGGGGATGCGCGTAGACGGTGTCGAACTGCTCGGCCAGCACGGTCAGTGAGGCGTTGTCGTCCCAGTTCTGCGCGTCGGCGGTGAGGAAACGCCGGGCGGCGGCGTGCCGGTTCTCGCTGCTCCCGGACGCGTTCACGAAGCCGCGCACCAGGTCCAGCGGGTTGGTCTCGTCCCCCGGCCCCGGCGGCAGTGCCGGCCCCTGGCCCTCGCTGATCTTCTTCAACGGGGTGACCTGGGACTCGCTCGGCACCGAGGCGCACCCGCCCGCGCCCAACACCCCGAGGGCCAACAGACCGGCCAGCAACCGCGCCAGCGGACGGTTCACCGCTGCTCCCCGGTCCGGGCCGGCTCGACGGCTTGATCCAGGTCGTCGTCCAGGTCGTCCGGTCGGCCGTCCGGCTGGTCCTCCGGCGGGGGCTTCGGCGCGGGGGTCTCCAGCGGTTCCTCGGTGGGCACCAGGGGCAGCGGGCTGCCGGCCAGCACCTGGCCGGCCACCTTGGGCAGCGTCAACCGGAACGCGGCGCCCCGCCCCGGCTCGCCCCAGGCCTGCAGCCAGCCGCCGTGCAGGCGGGCGTCCTCCAGGCTGATCGAGAGCCCGAGCCCGGTGCCGCCGCTGCGCCGCTGGCGCGAGGAGTCGGCCCGCCAGAACCGGTTGAACACCAGGCCGGCCTCTCCCGGCCGCAGCCCCAGCCCGTGGTCGCGGACCAGCACCGCGACGCTGTGCTCGTCCTCGGCCAGCCGGATCTGCACCGGCCGGCCCTCGCCGTGGTCCAGCGCGTTGGCCACCAGGTTCCGCACGATCCGCTCCACCCGGCGCGGGTCCATCTCCGCGACCACCCCGGCCGGCACGTCCAGCTCCAGCCGGGTGGCGTTCTCCTCGGCCAGGCCGCGCACCGCCTCCACCGCATTCAGCACCACCGGGCGCAGCTCGGCCCGCTCGGCGCTGAGGTCGGCCATGCCGGCGTCCAGGCGGCTGATCTCGAGCAGGTCGGCGAGCAGCGCCTCGAACCGGTCCAGCTCGTCCACCAGCAGCTCGGTCGAGCGGGCCAGCCCCTCCGGGAACTGCTCGCGGCTGGCGTGCAGCACGTCGGCGGCCATCCGCACGGTGGTCAGCGGGGTGCGCAGCTCGTGGCTCACGTCCGAGGTGAACCGGCGCTGCAGCGCGCCGAACTCCTCCAACTGGCGGATCTGGGCCTGGATGCTGGAGGCCATCTCGTTGTACGACTCGGCCAGCCGGGCGACCTCGTCGTCGCCCTTGACCGGCATTCGTTCCTCCAGGTGGCCGTCCGCGAACCGTTCGGCCACCTCGGCGGCCTGTTGCACCGGGCGCACCACCTGCCGGGTCACCAGGCTGGCCACCGCGGCCAGTAACAACAGCAGCACCAGGCCACCGACGATCAGCGTGCTCTGCACCAGTCCGAGCGTGCGTTCCTCGGACGAGAGCGAGAAAACCAGGTAGAACTGGAGGTCACGGCCGGCGGTGCGGATCGGCTGGCCGTAGATCACCGCCGGCACTCCGTCCACCGCCTGGAACTTGCGGGCCAGCACGCCGCTGGCCACCGTGGCGCGCAGGTCGGGCGGGATCGCGTTCAGGTCGCCGACGGTGGCCTGGGATCGCTCCTCGTCGTCGCCGGTGGTGAGCACCGCGCGGAAGTCGCCGACGTTCTGGTTTCGCGGCTGGTCGGTGAGGGTAACCACGGACAGCCGGTCCAGTGCCTTGTTCAGCGTGCCCAGCACGGACTCGTCGTCCGGGTTGACCGCCGACATCTCCCGCTCGAGTACGGCGGCGGCGGACTCCATCTGGTTCTTCGCGGCGGTCAGCTTGCTCTGCACCAGCCGGTCCGCGATCTGCGTCTGCAGCACCAGGCCGAGCACGATGATCACGCCGGTGCACAGCGCCAGGGTGCTCGCGGTGACCCGCAGCTGCAGCGAGCGGCGCCAGGCCACGCCGAAGATCGTGAGCACGTCGGCGACGATGTCGCGCAACGCTCGCAGCGAGGACGACACCGAACGGGACGTGCGCATCAGGGTTGTCTGATCACGGGGGGCCGGCCTTGTATCCCACACCGCGCACCGTCAACACCACCTCGGGCCGTTCCGGGTCGCGCTCCACCTTGGAGCGCAGCCGCTGCACGTGCACGTTCACCAGCCGGGTGTCGGCCGCGTGCCGGTAACCCCACACCTGCTCGAGCAGCACCTCCCGAGTGAACACCTGACGCGGCTTCCGGGCCAGTGCCACGAGCAGATCGAACTCCAGCGGGGTCAGCGAGATGTGCTGGCCGTTCCGCGTCACCTGGTGACCGGGAACGTCGATGTTCACCTCGCCGATGGTGAGCATCTCGGACGGCTCCGCGTCGGTGCGGCGCAGCCGGGCCCGGATCCGGGCCACCAGCTCCTTGGGCTTGAACGGTTTGATCACGTAGTCGTCGGCCCCGGACTCCAGGCCGAGCACCACGTCCACCGTGTCGCTCTTCGCGGTGAGCATGACGATCGGCACGCCGAACTCCGCCCGGATCGCGCGGCAGACGTCGATCCCGTTCATGCCCGGCAGCATGAGGTCCAGCAACACCACGTCCGGCCGCACCTCGCGCACCGCCGGCAGTGCCCTGGTCCCGTCGGAGACCACCGTGGTGTCGAAGCCCTCCCCCTTGAGCACGATGGAGAGCATCTCGGAGAGCGCTGGATCGTCATCGACCACCAGTACGCGCGATTTCATACTCTTAATGTTGTCATCCCTGCCTAGACCCTTAACCTCGAGGTGTGGGTATCAAGCGGTTGAACCATGCGGTGCTGTATGTGCGCGACCTGGAACGGAGCGTTCCGTTCTACGTCGGGGTGCTCGGTTTCCGGGAGGTGCACCGGGTCCCGGGCGCGGTGTTCCTGCGCGCGGCCGACTCGGACAACGACCACGACCTGGGACTCTTCGAGATCGGCTCGGCGGCGGGGGACTCGCCGGCCGGGCGCGGCGCGGTGGGGCTCTACCACCTGGCCTGGTCCGTCGGCACCCTGGCCGAGCTGGCCGACTACCAGCGCAAACTGTCCGCGGCCGGCGCGCTGGTCGGCGCCTCCGACCACGTCACCACCAAGGCCCTTTACGCCAAGGACCCGGACGGGCTGGAGTTCGAGGTCAGCTGGCTGGTCCCGCTGGACCGGGTGACCGAGGAGATGCGCTCCGAGCTGGCCACCCGCCCGTTGAACCTGGACGCCGAGCTGGACCGGTGGGGAGCCGACCTGGTCGGCATGTCCTGATCCACGCGGTCGCCGGCACGGGCGCCGGGGGGACTCAGCCGGGGCGGCCGGAGGTGGCGCCCAGGTCCATGCCGAGCGTGCGGGCCAGGCGGTCGCGGGCGGCGGAGATCGCTTGGGCGGGCTCCGCCGGGTCGCCGAGCAGCTCGAGCGCGTCGTTCACCGCCTTGCGCAGCGTGGCGCACTCGGCGGCGCGCGCGGCCACCTCGCTGTGCAGCTTCCAGAGCTCGGCGAACACCTGCACCTTGGACCGCAGGATCCACGGGTCGAACGGCTTGGTCAGGTAGTCCACCGCGCCCAGTTGGTAGCCGCGGAAGGCCAGGTGCGGGTCGTAGTTGGCGGCGGTGAGGAACACGATCGGGATGTGCCGGGTGCGCTCCCGCTGCTTGATGTGGCTGGCGGTCTCGAAGCCGTCCATGCCGGGCATCCGGGCGTCCAGCAGGATCACCGCGTAGTCGTTCACCAGCAGGTGCTTCAACGCGTCGTCGCCGCTGGTCACGGAGGTGATCTCGATCGGGAGGCCCTGCAGGATGGCCTCCAGCGCGACCAGGTTGTCCGGCCGGTCGTCCACCACCAGGACCTTCGCCCTGTTACCCGCCATTTCGGTTCTTGCCCTCGCGCGCCAGCGAGATCCATTTCGCCATGATGGTTAGCAGTTGCTCCTTGTCCACCGGTTTGGTGACGTAGTCGGTGGCACCGGCGGCGAGGCTCGACTCCCGCTCGCTCGGCATCGCCCGCGCGGTCAAGAAGACCACGGGAAGCTCGGCGCCACCAGGCAATTTGCGAATAAGTTTGGTGGTTGCGTTGCCGTCGAGATCGGGCATCATCGCGTCCATCAGGACGATGTCGATCTCCGGGTGCTCGGTGAGCAGCTCGATTCCGGCCGCGCCGTTGTCCGCGTAGAGCACCTTCAGCCCGTGCAGCTCCAATGCGCTGGTCAACGCGAACACGTTGCGCACGTCGTCGTCCACGATCAGCACCGTCGCGCCGTCCAGGTCGATCACCGGGCGCGCCGACACGACCGGCTCGGTGCGGGCGCGCAGGATCGGGCCGAGCCCACTGGACGGCTGGACCAGCCCGGGCACGCCGGAGCCGCTCACCACCGGTGACTCGGCGACGCCGCCGTCCCGGTCCTCCGCCGGATCGCCCGACGGCTCCGCGCCGTTGTCCCCCGGCGCCGAGGCTTCCGGCGACCGCGGCGCGATCGGCCCGCCGCCGTTGTTGGACACTCCGGCCGCCGGGGCGGGCCGCATGGGCATGTCCGGGTCGGTCCGGTCCATCGGCAGCTCGTCCGGCAGGAACAGGCTGAACACCGAACCGACGCCCACCTCGGAGCTGACCGTGATGGTGCCGCCGAGCATCTGCGCCAGCTCCTGGCTGATGGACAGCCCCAGGCCGGTGCCGCCGTACTTGCGGCTGGTCGTGCCGTCCGCCTGCTGGAACGCCTCGAAGATCATCTCGAGCTTGTCGCTGGCGATGCCGATGCCGGTGTCCTGCACCCGGAACGCGACCACCGCGTGCGCGTCGTCCAGCGAGGACACCCCGAACGACGGCCACGGCCGCGCCGACTCCACGGTGAGCGTGACCGAGCCGCTGGCGGTGAACTTCACCGCGTTGGACAGCAGGTTGCGCAGGATCTGCTGCAGCCGCTGCGAGTCGGTGTGGATGCTGGTGGGCAGCCCGTCGGCCAGGTTCACCCGCAGCTCCAGGCCCTTCTCCTCGGCCTGCGGCACGAACGCCTGCTCCACGTTGGCGGCCACCTGCTCCAGCCCCACCTGCTCCGGGTCCAGGTCCACCCGGCCGGACTCGATCTTGGAAAGGTCCAGGATGTCGTCAATCAGCAGCAGCAGCTCGGAACCCGCACTGTGGATGGTGGCCGCGAACTCCATCTGCTTCGGCGTCAGGTTGCGCTCCTCGTTCTCCGCCAGCAGCCGGGAGAGCAGCAGCAACGAGTTCAGCGGGGTGCGCAGCTCGTGGCTCATGTTGGCCAGGAACTCGGTCTTGTACTGGCTCGCCCGGGCCAGCTGCTGGGCCTGGTCCTCCACGCCGCGCCGGGCGGCGTCGATCTCCATGTTCTTGATCTCGATGTTGCGGTTCTGCTCGGACAGCAGCTCCGCCTTCTCCTCCAGCTCGGCGTTGGTGCGCTGCAGCTCGGCCGACTGGTCCTGCAGCTCGACGGCCAGCCGCTGGGACTGGACCAGCAGCTCCTCGGTGCGCCGGTTGGCCTGGATCGTCGCCAGGGTGACCCCGATCGCGCCGGCCAGCCGCTCCAGGAAGATCAGGTGCAGCGGGGAGAACGCGGTGACCGAGCCGAACTCGATCACACCCAGGGACTGCCCCTCGAAGAGCACCGGCAGCACCACCAGCTCGGTGGGCGAGATGGTGCCCATGCCGGAACTGATCGGCAGGTAGTCCGCCGGGATGTCCTTGACCTGCACGATCTGCTTGGTGGAGGCGGCCTGGCCGACCAGCCCCTCGCCGGCGCCGAAGCTGCGGTCCCGGGCCCCCGGATGCAGCGCGTAGCCGCCGGACAGCCGCCACTCGGCGACGCTGGGGTCCGTCCAGTCCGAGGCGGCCGGCTTGTCGCTGTCCGGCTTCGCGGGCAGGAAGAACGCCCCGACCTGGGCGTTCACCAGCGGTGCGACCTCATTCATGATCATCTGACTGACCTCGGTGAGGTCGCGCTGGCCCTGCAGCAGGCGGCTGATCCGGGCGATGTTGGAGTCCAGCCAGTTCTGCTCGGCGTTCTCCTTGGTGGTCTCCCGGAGCGTGAGGATCATCTGGTTGATCGTGTCCCGCAGGTCGGCGACCTCGCCCTGGGCCGTGACGTCGATCTGTTGGGTCAGGTCGCCCCGGGCCACGGCGGTGGACACCACCGAGATGGAGCGCAGCTGGGAGGTCAGCGTGGAGGCGAGCTGGTTGACGTTCTCCGTCAGGCCCCGCCAGGTGCCGGCGACGTCCTTGACCTGGGCCTGACCACCGAGCTTGCCCTCGGTACCCACCTCGCGGGCCACCCGGGTGACCTCGTCGGCGAAGCTCGACAGCTGGTCGACCATGGTGTTGACGGTGCTCTTGAGCTCGAGGATCTCGCCCCGGGCGTCCACAGTGATCTTCTGGGTCAGGTCGCCCTGGGCGACCGCGGTGGTGACCTGGGCGATGTTGCGGATCTGACCGGTGAGGTTGTCGGCCAGCTGGTTGACGTTGTCGGTCAGGTCACGCCAGGTGCCGGCGACGTCCTTGACCTGGGCCTGACCACCGAGCTTGCCCTCGGTACCCACCTCACGGGCCACCCGGGTGACCTCGTCGGCGAAGCTCGAGAGCTGGTCAACCATGGTGTTGACGGTGTTCTTGAGCTCGAGGGTCTCGCCCCGGGCGTCCACGGTGATCTTCTGGGAGAGGTCGCCTTTCGCCACGGCGGTGGTGACCTGGGCGATGTTGCGGACCTGGCTGGTGAGGTTGTCGGCCAGCTGGTTGACGTTGTCGGTCAGGTCACGCCAGGTGCCGGCGACGTCCTTGACCTGGGCCTGACCACCGAGCTTGCCCTCGGTACCCACCTCACGGGCCACCCGGGTGACCTCGTCGGCGAAGCTCGAGAGCTGGTCAACCATGGTGTTGACGGTGTTCTTGAGCTCGAGGGTCTCGCCCCGGGCGTCCACGGTGATCTTCTGGGAGAGGTCGCCCTGGGCCACGGCGGTGGTCACCTGGGCGATGTTGCGGATCTGACCGGTGAGGTTGTCCGCCAGTTGGTTGACGTTGTCGGTCAGGTCACGCCAGATGCCGGCGACGTTCGGTACCTGCGCCTGGCCGCCCAGGCGACCCTCGGTACCCACCTCGCGGGCCACCCGGGTGACCTCGTCGGCGAAGCTGGACAGCTGCTCGACCATCTTGTTCACGGTGCGCCCGATCCGCAGGTACTCCCCGCGCAGCGGCCGGCCTTCGATCTCCAGCGGCATGTGCTCGGAGAGGTCGCCCTCGGCGACGGCGGCCAGCACCCGGGCGATCTCCGAGGTGGGCCGGGCCAGGTCGTCGATCAGCGCGTTGACCGCGTGCGCGGCCTGCGCCCATTCGCCGTCCACGGCGTCCTCGTCCAGCCGCTCCGCCATCCGGCCCTCGCGGCCGACCACCCGGCTGATCCGCAGCAGATCCCGGTTGCGCCGCTCCAGCAACCTGGTCAGTTCGTTGAACCGGTCCGCCACCTGGCCGGGCAACCCGCCCCGGCGGGACAGCCGCACCTCGAACCGCCCGCGCCGCAGCTCGGTGACCGCCGAAGCGAGCTCGTGCAACAGCGCCTCGGCCGGATCCTGCGTCCGCGCGCTGGCAGTCTCGGAATTCCCGAGCGCCTCGGTCGTCCTCCGGACCGTCGTCATGCCTGCTGTCCTCTCCACCGGTCCGATGCGCCGCTGTGCCTTCGCGGCTACACCTTGGCAGACTGCGGCCGTGACCGTTCGGCTTCAACGGCGGCTTCGCCTGCCACCTGACGCGGCATCCACCCGTCGCGCCCGCTCAATGCTGCGGGCCGCGCTGGGCGAAGCCGGCCTGGCCGCACACAACCCCGACGACGGTAACAACTCCGGCGACACCGATCACGACCTCATAGACATCGTGCTGCTTTTGGCCAGCGAATTGTGCGATAACGCCACGTTACATGCCGGCACGGAGTACGAGGTCGAGGTTGATATCGATTCGGAGCGGGTGCTCGTCACGGTGACCGACCACGGCGCCGGGCCGCTGGAGCTCTATCTCGGCGAGCCCCGGCCCCGGTTCGGCCGGGCGTCCAGCCACGGGCGCGGGCTGCTGCTCGTGGAGCGGCTGTCCAGCGCGTGGGGCACCCGGCACGAACGGGGCGGCACGCACCGCACCTGGTTCTCGGTCAGCCGGGGCGACCACCCGGTCGCGGAGACCAGCGAGGCCCAGGAGGTTCCGGATTTCGCCAAGCTGGAACCCACGCTGCCGGACGCCGACCAGGTGCGCAGGCTGCTGCACATGCCGGCCCGGCTGGCCGCCCGGCTGGACACGCCCACGCTGGCCACCGAGCTGTCCCGGCGGCTGCGCGAGATGCTGGCCGCCGAATGGGTGACGGTGGACGTGGACCACGGGGACGGCGGCGGCACCGTGCCGCTGGCCCAGGCCGGGTCACCCCCGGTGACCCTGGTCGGGGTGCGGTTCCAGGAGTTCGCGCTGCCGCTCACCGCGCCGCTGCGCGGCACGCTGCGGGTGCCCACGCCCGGCGGGGTGGACCTGCGCACCTCCCGGATGGCCGAGCTGACCGCCGAACGGATCGCGCTCACCGTCGAGCTGGACTGGCTGCGCGGCGCCGACCTGCGCCGGCGGTCCTGGATGACCTACCTGGCGGACGCCAGCGAGCTGCTCGGCCAGTCCATGAACACCGACCTGGTGGTCGCGCTGGTGCCGCAGGTGGTGGTGCCCCGGCTGGGCCAGTGGTGCGCGGTCTACCTGCTCGGCAACGCCGGCGGCCCGCCCGGAACCGCCGGGCGGCAGTACCGGCTGGCCGCGATCACCCACGCCACCGAGGACGTGGTGCCCGAGCTGCGCACCGCGCTGGAGGACACGCCGCCGGTCGAGCTGGCCCGCTACCTGAAGGAGATGACCGGCGGGGCCACCGCGCCGGCCTGGTTCTCCGACCCGACCGACGGCATCGTGGTCGCGCTCACCGTGCACGGCCGGCCGATCGGCGCACTGGCGGTCGGCCGGCCGGCGCGGCGCTCGCACACCCCGGAGGACGTCGCACTGGTCGGCGACATCGCCCGCCGCGCCTCGCTGGCCATCGACAACGCCCAGTCCACCGCCGCACACATCGCCACGTCGCAGGCCCTGCAGCACGCCCTGCTGCCCCGGGGACTGCCGGACGTGGAGGGCGTGGACTTCGCCGCCGAGTACCTGCCGGCCAGCGCCGGCAGCGACGTCGGCGGCGACTTCTACGACATCCTCAGCGTGCAGCCGTACCAGTGGCTGGCCTCCATCGGGGACGTGTGCGGCAAGGGCGCGGCGGCGGCCGCGCGCACCGGGATGGTGCGCGACGTGCTGCGCGTGCTGGTCCGTGAGGGCCGCTCGCTGAAACGGGCGGTGCAGCTGCTCAACGACGTGATGATGGACGCCGCCGACCCGTACCAGTTCTGTACGCTGGCCACCGCGCTGGTCACCAAGAACGGTTCCGGTGAGCCACCCGGGCTGACCATCGAGCTGCTGCTGGCCGGCCACCCGCAGCCGATGCTGGTGCGCGCGGACGGCCGGTGCGAGTTCATCGGCGCGCACGGCACGGCGGTCGGCCTGGTCAGCAGTCCCAAGCTGGTCACCAGCACGCACCGGCTGGAGCCGGGCGACACCTTCGTGGCCTACACCGACGGGGTCACCGAACGGCGCAGGGGACGCGAGCAGTTCGGCCCCGACCGGCTGCTGGCCGCCGCCGCGCAGGGCGCCGGCCAGACGTCGCGCCAGCTGATCACGTCCATCCGCAACGCGGTGGAGTCCTTCTCCGCCACCCCGCCCAACGACGACATCGCCCTGCTCGCGCTGCGCCTGGCCACCACCGCCACCTGATTCAGTGATTAGCTGAGTACCAGGGTTTGCGGGGCGCCCAGCGAGTTGGCCACGTTGACCTGGACGACCAGCTTCGGGTCGGTGGCGACCACGGTGACCGTGGGATCGGCGCGGACCACCCGTGCGCCGGGGCGGTCCACGGTGAGGCGCAGCGTGTCCTGCCGCTGCGTGGGGTCGGCCACGGTGACCACCCAGCCGTCCTGCCGTGGTCCCCACATCACGGCGGCCGGGCCGGACACGCTGACCCGTTCCACCCCGGCGGCGGCGTGGAACAGCGCGCCGACCAGGTCCTGCTCCACCCGCACCGCCTGCACCAGCGGAGTGTTGACCAGCACCGTCCACCGGCCCACCGACGCCCCGGTGACCTCCGGCGTCGCGCCCGGCAGCACCGCGTAGGCGTACCGCGCGCCGGCCGGGCGTACCCCGTGGTCCAGCCAGACCCGCTGGTAGCGGCGGTTGTACGGGGTGAGGGTGCCGGCGGTGTTGGCGCCGGTGTCGATGTCCCGCCAGCTGCCGGTGCGGTCCTCCCGGAGCACCCCCAGGATGCCCTCCGGCGGCGCGTCCAGCGCCGCTCCCAGCATCACGTAGCCGCCGACCCCTTCCAGGTGCAGCCAGCGCGCCCCGGGCAGCGGCGCCCGCTGGCCCAGCTCGGTCGGCGCCGCGCGGCCCTCCACCAGCAGCGCGCCGGTGCCCTTCTCCCCCAGGTTGCGGTTCTCGATCACCGTGCGCACCGGGGCTCCGGTGCCGTCGGTGATGTCGCAGCCGAGGCAGAGCACCGCGCTGGGGGTGAAGAACCAGGCCTTCTTGGCCCGCAGCGTGCCGTCCTGGGCCACATGGTCCAGGCCGTGGCAGCCGTGCCGGTCGTCGAACCGGACGCCGCCGGCGTAGTCCGTGCCGCCCTTGGGCAGCGGCTCGCCGAGCAGCGGCGGGGGCGGCGTGTCCTTGCCGGTGGTGCCGGGCAGCGCCGAGGCGTCCACGGTGGGCCAGTAGGCGTCGGCGTAGTGGTCCGGGTGTTCCGGCAGGCCGACGTAGAGCACCCCGTCGCCGGTGTACCAGCCGCGCTTGTTCTGCCCGTTGATCGCCTCGTACCGGCAGGTCCGGGTCGAGCTGAGGCCAAGCGAGGCCGACCAGGCACCCCCGGCGCGGTGCACCATCCGGTCCATCTGGGGGAAGACCAGGTGCCGCTCGGCGGAGTCCGGGGAGGCCGACTCGTCCTCGGCCAGCGCCTCGACGTACTCCACCTCGGGCACCCCGACCGGCTGAGGCCCGCCGGCGTAGCGGCTCAGGTCCAGCGGTTCGCGCTCCGGCAGCACGCCACGCCCGCCCAGCCAGCCGGCCACCGAGGCGGCCAGCCGGTCCCTGGCCGGCTCCGGGGCGGTGCGGGCCAGCAGGGCGACCGCCGCGATCAGCTGTTTCCCCGCGTCCGCACCGGTCTCGCCCTGCCGTGACAGCATCCGCCCGCGCACCGACTCGTGCATCGAGCCGGCGAACAGGAACGGCGCGAACGACTCGTCCACCGAGTCCCGGAACCGCTGGCGCGCCTCCGGCTCGAGCTGGTACCGGGTGCCCCCGGTGACGTGCACCAGGCCGGCCACCGCGGTCAGCAGCACCAGCCCGTAGTGCCCCGGATAGGGCACCGAATCGTGCTGGATGAACGAGCCGTCGGTGCGGAACCCGTCGCCCTTCGTCACCTTGGCGACCAGGCTGTCCGCGCCCTTGCCGGCGGTATCGGTCACCGCCGCGACGCCGGCGGCCACCCGCGCGGGGTCCCCGGCGAGCGCCCCGGAGATCACGGTGATCAGCGCCTTGTCCGCCCGGTTGGCGCCGGTCTCCACGGTCTCCGGCTTCACCGTGCGCCGGTTCGGGTCGGCCACGAACCGCAGCACCGGCCGCAGGTAGCGCGCCCGGTCCGCCGCCGGCAGCCGGTCATCCAACGCGACGATGGTCTGCAGCAGCCAGTACGGCACGCCGATCTCGTAGACGTACCAGTTGCCCTGCTCGGTGGTGCCCTCGTTGTACTGGTTGCGGTAGAGCCAGTCCAGCGCGGCCAGCAGCCGGCCGGGCAGCTCGGGGCGCTTGCCGGTGGCCGACCCCGGGGTCGCCCAGGCCACCGTGATCGTGCGCAGCCGGTAGTACATCATCGGGAAGTACTGGCTGCCCGGGCCCTTCGGCAGGTCCGGCCACAGCGGCCGGGCGTCCGTCCCGTCCCCGTTGCCCGGTTCCGCCAGGCCGTCGGCGTAACGCCCGGCGACCGCGTCCAGCGCGGCCAGCGCCCGGTCACGGGCCGGCGAGGAGCGGTCCACGCCGATCTGCAGCTCGCGGTACGCGGTCACGATCCGGTCCAGCTCGTCCAGCGGCCCCGGCTCGCCGGCACAGCCGGGCAGCGCCGACGCGGTCAGCCCGGCCAGCGCCGTGAGTCCGGACCACTGAATTACCTGTCGCCGGCTGACTGACATGTCCCAAGCTTCGCGGACCCGTCGGCGATCACCGCAAGCGGGTCGGGGCCAGCGCGTCCGGCTCGAGGGCTATGTCGGCCGGCGGACTCTGGCCCAGCAGGACCGAAGCCGCGAACTCGGCGAGCGCCGGCGCCATCTGGATCCCGTAGCCACCCTGCCCGGCGTAGAACGCGAATCCGGGGTGCTCCGGCCAGCCGCCGACCACCGGCCCGCCGTCCGGGGCGAACGTACGCAGCCCGGCCCACACCGCGCGCACGCTGCGCAGGCCCAGCCGGGTGACGTCGTTCACCGCCTCCAGCGCGCGGGCGATGTGCAACTCGTCCGGCTTGGCGTCCCCCGGCTCCACCGGGTCCGCGTCGGCCGGGGAGACCAGCACGCCGTCCCCTTCCGGCCGGAAGTACCAGCGCTCGGCGGTGTCGGTGACCACCGGGTCGCCGCGGCCCAACCCGGCCGCCGGGTCCACCGGTGCGGTGCAGACCCCGCGCCGCTTCGGGGTGAAGCCGGCGGGTGGCACCCCGGCCATGCCGGCCACCCGGTCCGCCCAGGCGCCAGCCGCGTTCACCACCAGGTCACAGTCCAGCCGGTGCTCGCCCGCCACCACCCGCCAGCCGCCGCCCCGCCTCGGCCGCATCGACCGCACCGGCGCACTGGTCACGATGCTCCCCCTCCGGGCGACCAGCCCGCGCCGGTAGGCCTGGTGCACGCCGAGCACGTCGATGTCCATGCCGCCGCCGTCCCAGCCGGCCCGCCGGACCGCCTCCGGGCGCAGCGCGCGGCAACGGTCCAGCGCCTCCCGCGCGGTCAGCTCGACCAGTTCGGGCTGCGCCGCCAGCTCCTCGGCGAGGGCATGCTCACTGCGCTCGTCGGTGGCCACCATCAGGCACCCGCGTGGGGTCAGCGGGTCGGCCAGCTCGAACTCGGCGGCCAGCCGGTCGAACCGGGACCGGCTGGCCACGGTCAGCGCGCGCACCGGCGGCGGTCCATAGCTGGGCAGGTAGGTCGCCGCCGACCGGCCGGTGGAATGCACCGCCAGCGTCGACTCGGCCTCCACCAGCACCACCCGGTCCGCGCCGAGGCGCGCCAGCTCGTAGCCGATGGACACCCCCGCGATCCCGCCACCGACAACCACCACGTCCGACATGCACTCTCTCCTTTGCGGCCGCCCACCACCCAGCCCGCCCACGACCCAGCCCGCCACCCTTCCGAACGGGCACCTAACGTGTCATCCCCACAGGTTCGCCACATGAGTGATCAGTAGTCTGGTAGCTGAGTTCCGAGTCCGGAGGCAGTCATGCATCGACCCGCCCAGCCACCCTGGGGGCCGCCGGGCGGTGCGCCTCCGCCATCGGGAGGCGGGGCACCGCCCCCGGGTGCGCCGCACCCCGGTATGGCCCGCCGACCAGGCCCACCACCGCCCGGCCCCGGGATACGCCCCGGCCCACCGCCGCCCGGTCCGCGCCCCGGCGCGGGTCCGAGGCCAGGCCCCGGCGGCACCCGCCCCGGCCTGCCCCCGCCCGGTTCGGTCCCGCCCGGTTCGGTCCCGCCGGGATACTCGGCCGGCGGCGAGCCGCCGCGCCGGCGGCCACCCTGGCTGTGGATCGGCCTGGCCGCCGCCATCGTGGTCGTCCTGGCCGGCAGTTACCTGATCGCCAGCCAGTTCGGCGGCGGTCCCACCGGAACCCGCACACCGGCCGGCGGCTCGCCGAACGGCCAGCCGGAAGCCCTGAGCAACTGCACCGCGAACGTGGTCGACGCGTCGGGCGCCCGGCAGGCGTTGGAGGCCGCCAAGCCGGGCGACCGGATCTGTCTCAACGGCGACCTGGGCAACGAGGAGCTGCAGCTGCGCCGGTCCGGGGTGGAGAAGCAGCCGATCACCATCCTCGGCGGCGGAACCGCGACCACCGGGCAGATCACCGTGCGCGGCGACCACGTGGTGGTCGACGGCGTGCGCATGTCCAAGCCCCGCTCGCCCGGTTTCATGCTGATCGGCAACGACATCACGGTGCGCGCCAACGTGGTGGACAGCCCCCAGGTCGTGAAGAAGGGCGACGACGGCGACGGCATCCGGTTCTTCGGCAACGACATCAAGATCGTGCACAACCTGATCCGCAACGTGGTCAACCTGAACGGCCAGGACGGCAACCACGCCGACGCGATCCAGACCTACGCGACCTCGGACGAGAACGGCCCCAGCCAGCGGGTGCTGATCGACGGCAACCGGTTCGAGGAGATCGACAACATGTGCATGATCGCCGAGGGACCGGACAGCGAGGCCGGCGACGGCACCGGCGACGGCAAGTCGGGCCAGTTCACCATCACCAACAACTACTGCGACAACGGTGCCGGCCAGGCGTTCTTCTTCGACGACATCTCGGACGTGACGCTCACCGGCAACGAGGTCGTCGGCAAGATCGACAAGGCGTTCTCCCTGCAGAACGACTCCACCGGTGCGACCATCCGGGACAACAAGATCAGTCCGAAGGTCGGCTACGAGGTCGGCATGGACGACTCCTCCGAGGACGGCTACAACGGCCCCAAGCCCGGCGGCGGCCCCTGACCCACTGACCGGGCCGGCCCTCCGACCGTGCAAGTTCAGTCCCGAGTCATGCCCGGCCGTCAAGTTGGCCCCCCGGGGCGTGCAAGTTTGACCCGGGCTCTGGCCAACCGGCTCGACCCGAGCCACCGCCGGCCGAGGTGACCCGGGCCGCACCTGACCAGTTGCCCCGAGCCGACCGGGTTGACACGGGGCTCTGGCGCACCGAGTTTGCCCCGAGCCGCGCGAGGCGTCACCCGTGTCTTAGAACGGTGGTAATTCGGGTTCTGGGTCGGTGATGCGTTCACCTCTGGTGTGATAGCGGCGCCCGAGTGGGCTGATCCAGATGAACTGGCCTGGTTGGGGTTGGGTGACGGTCCAGCCTCCTTCGTGTTTGAGCCGATGGTCGTACTTGCAGCCGGGTCCAAGGTTGGTGCTGGCGGTGGCGCCGCCGTGTTGGTGGTCGACGGTGTGGTCCTGCTCGGATTGGGTGGCGGGCCGTCGGCAGCCGGGGGCGGTGCAGGTGCGGTCGCGGATCTGCACATACCGGCGCAACCCGCGCCCGGGCATTCGCCGCCCCGTCTGGCCCTCCCGGTCGGCGTCGGGGGCGGTGTGGGCATGGTGGTATTGGGTGGCGATGTCGCGGATCACCCCGGCCCAACCCGGTGGTGGGTCCTTACTCAACCGGGCCAGGACGGTGGCCGGGACAGCCAGCTCGACGATCCCACCGTCGGCGCGGTATACGGGTGGGCCGGTGGCGGGTCTTCGGCGGGTGAGGCCTTCGGCGAGTAGGTAGCCCTCATGGTCGGTGACCGCCCATCGCCATTGCCCCTGGTGTTGGCGGGCGACTGCCTGCCGGGCGGTCTGGGCGAGAATCGGCCCCCAGCCGGGCAGCTCGCCGGGCAACTCGTTGACCCCGGCAAGGCTGTCGAGCCGGGCGCGGACCTCGATGCCGGTCACTTGGCCGAGGGGTGCGCGCTCGCTGCTCGCCGGTCGAGGCGAGGCAGCCGGCTGGCGGTCATGCGGACCGTCCTCCGCCAGTCCGGCATCATCTGGTCCGGCCCAGGACGGCTCGGCGCTGGCGAGCTCGGCACAGTCCGGCTCGGCGTTGTCCGCATGTGCCCGGCCTGGCTCGGCGTTGTCTGCCGGGGTGGTGCTCAACTCGGGGCAATCCGGTTCGGGACTGTGTGGTTCGGGGCACGCCGGGCCTTCGGCCGCCCCGGTTGCGACTTGTGCGACTACAGCCGTTGGGACTTCGGCCGTTGGGACTTCCGTCGCTGAGACGTCGGCGGAGGGGACGGCGCCCGTTGGGGCTTCGGCCGCCGCGGCGTCGCTCGGCGTGGCTTCAGCGGTTGGGGTTGGGATCTGTGCGGCCTCGGCCAGCAGAGCGGCGATCATTTCCGCACGGGTCAGGTGATGGAAACGGCCATCCAAGAGCCGCAGGTAGATGTCCGCCCGCAACTGGTCGATGAGGCCGGGGTGTCCCGCGCGTTTCGCCGCTCGGGCCAGCTGGGAGATGCGTTCGGTCGCGGCGGCGGCCTCGTCCGGCGGCAGGCCCGACGCACTGATGACCGCGGTGCCGTCGGGGTTCAGATAACCCACCACCGCACGCTCGGCCAACGCCCGCTCGTAGGCATCCTCGGCATGGTCCGGATCCGCAGTGATGATCAGTTTCAGGATGCGGGCGCGCAGCTGGCCGGTGGTCAACCCCGGTGCCGCCGCCAGGACCGCGTTCAGCACCTTCACGATCAGCGCGGCCGGTAGACCGGCCAGGTGCTGGACGAACACCAGCGCCCGGCCCCGATCGACCCGCCCGGCCAACATCTCCGCATGCACCGCCGGCAAACCCCGACACAACAGGTAGGCGAACTCGGACTCGTTCCACCCCTGCCGACGGGTCATCGCCAACGCCGCCCGCACCTCATCCGCCGCGTAACGATCCGGCTCCACCAGACACACCACCGAACCCGGGCTGGCGGACGGGTCACGCTCCAGCGTCGAGGCGACCGCGCCGAGGTACACCCCGTCGGTATGCGACCGCTGCCGCGCGGAGGCCTGCAGATAGTCGATCACCGAACCGTTCGGCACCGCCGTCACATCGATCGAGGCCAACAGCGAGCCCAGCGCTGGGCCGACGGGGGTCCCCGCCAGCCGCGCACCAAGCCCGCCATCCATGTATTCGATTATACGTTCGATCACCGACACTTTTCGCCGGACTCGAAACAAAGATCGTCTAGTAGTACCAGAGGTTGGTCACCAGAGCGCCCACCACCAGCGTAAAGAACGCCGCCCACGGGCCGAGCTGGAAATCGCGCACCCGCAGATGGGCAAAGAACGCGCCGACGAAATACAGCACCAGGCCGCCGGCGGCGAACAGTCCGAGCCACGGCACGGCAAACCCGACCAACAGCCCCAACGCGCCCGACGCGAGCAGCGTGCCCAGCGGCCACCGCCACGAGCTGGGTACCCGCATCTTGCGGGCCTGCTCCCGCACGTACTCGTGGCCGAGGAAGTTGCCGAGCGCGGCGAGACCGGTGAACAGCGCGGCGAGGACGGTGACGGTGGCATGGACGGCGAACACGAGTACCTCCGGTGGACGTTGATAACCCCACCGACGCCCCGACCCCGGCAAAGGTGACCGGTCAGCGGCAAACCGCCGACGTCACCCGCTCATGGCCTCGGCCAGCCGCAGGTGACCGGCCGCCTCGTCGTGCCGGCTCTGCCGCTGCAGGGTGCGCCCGAGCAGCAGGTGCGCGTAGTCGGAGGCCGGGTCCTGCTCCAGCACCCTGCGCAGCTGCGCCTCGGCCCGTCCGAGCTGCGCCGAGTGGTAGTAGGCCCGGGCCAGCAACATGCCCAGCGCCGCGTCCTCGGGCACCTCGGCGACCAGCTCGGCGAACAGCCGCGACGCCGTGACGTAGTCCTTCGCGTCGAAGAACATCCTCGCCCGGTAGTACCGCTCCGCCATCGTCTCCATCGTGTGCCTCCTTCCGGAGCGACACAACGCGGCGACCGGCCGGCTCATTCCGGCTTGCGCTGCTGCCCCCGCAGGCTGCCCGGGTGCGCCTTGGCCGACGGGTCGCGACGGGTCTTGACCAGGCTGGCCACGGTGACCACCACCAGCACGCCGATGATCACGCCGAGGCTGACCGGGGTCGGGATCTCCGGCACCCGTTCGTCGATGTCCACGTGCGCCCAGTGCAGCATCAGCTTGACCCCGATGAACGCCAGGATCACCGAGAGGCCGGCGGACAGGTACACCAGCCGGTCCAGGAGCCCGGTGACCAGGAAGTACAGCGCACGGAGGCCGAGCAGCGCGAACGCGTTCGCGGCGAACACGATGTAGGGCTCCTCGGTCACGCCGAACACCGCCGGGATGGAGTCCAGCGCGAATAGCAGGTCCACCCCGCCGATGGCCACCAGCACCACCAGCAGCGGGGTGACCATCCGCCGCCCGTCGACCCGCGCGAACAACTGCCCGCCCACGTAGTCGTCGGTCACCGGCAGCAGCCGCCGCGCCGTGCGGACCACGACGTTGTTCTCCACGTCCGGGTCCTCGTTGCGGTGCCGGAACAGCTGGATCGCGGTGAACAGCAGCAGCAGGCCGAACAGCAGGAACATCACCGAGAACACGGAAAGCAGCGCGGCGCCGACCGCGATGAAGATCCCGCGCATGATCAGCGCCAGCACGATGCCGAAGGTCAGCACCTTGTGCTGGTACTCGGCCGGCACCACGAACGTGGACATGATGATCACGAAGACGAACAGGTTGTCGACCGAGAGGCTCTTCTCCACGATGTAGCCGGCGAAGTACTCGGCGCCGAACTCACCACCGTGGACGGAGGCGAACCACACCCCGAAACCGACCGCGACCAGCACGTAGAACACCGACCACGCGCTCGCCTCGCCGAACCCCACCCGGTGCGGACGCATCGCGGCCAGCGCCAGATCCACCGCGAGCAGGGCCACGATCAGCCCGATGGTCACGGCCCAGGTCAACAGGCTGATCTCGAGCACGCCACCTCCGCGGGACGGATATCGGAACGCGGCCGGATGTTATCCATCCGCCTCCCCCGGAGCGAGCAGGCGCACCGCGCCGGGACCTCCGGTGGCCGTCCAGCCGCCGAGCAGCTCCAAGGCCCGCCGCGAAGGAGACCCCGGCTCGGTGGTGTAGACGAACAGCGTGGTGTCGGGGTCACCGGGCGGGTTGAGGGTCTCGTACTCGACGGTCAGCTCGCCGACCACCGGATGGCGCAGCCGCTTCGAGCCGTGGGTGCGCTGGTGCACCCGATGCTGCTCCCACCACATGCCGAACTCCCGGCTGAGCTCGCGGAGCTCGGTTACCAGTGCGGTGGTGACCCGGTCGTCCGGGTCGTCGCCGACGTCCAGGCGCAGGCTCTGCACCGCGGCCCTGGCCTGGTCCGGCCAATCGACGAACAGTGACCGTGCATCCTCGTCGAGCAGGATCCAGCGCGCGTAGTTGCGCTGCTTCGGCGGTATCCGGTCGAAGTCCGTGAACAGCGCCCGGGCCAGGCGGTTGGCCGCCAGCACGTCGGTGCGCCGCCCGAGCACCAGTGCCGGCTGGTCCTCCAGGGCGTCCAGCAGCTGATAGAGCCCGGGTCGCACGCGCTGCACCCCACGCACCCGGCGGCGGGCCGGCGCCCCGGTGAGCCCGATCAGGTCCTCCAGGTGCGCCCGCCCGGCCGCGTCCAGCTCGAGCGCGCGGGCGATCGCCGCCACCACCGCCGGCGAAGGGACGATGCGCCGGCCCTGTTCCAGCCGGGCGTAGTAGTCGGGGGACACCCCCGCCAACAGCGCGACCTCCTCGCGGCGCAGGCCCGGCACCCGGCGCACCCGTCCGTCGGGCGGAAGGCCGGCCCGCAACGGGTCCACCTGGGCGCGCGCCCGCCGGAGGAAGTCGGCGAGCTCGCGGTTGGTTCCGGCCACCCGACCGATTGTTCCCGATCCGGCGTGTTCCCGGCTGGACCTCCGCGTCCTAGGTTCGCGCGACCTCGGTCCGACCGGGCGCGGAATGGGCGTCCACGGCGGTTCCCCCGAGCCACGCTGAAGTCACGCCGAATTCACGCCGAACCGGCCGAACGAGAGGAACCGCTGGTGAGCAAGATCCTGATCGTCATGTCCGCCGCCGATGCCTGGGAGCGCACCGACGGCTCGTCGTACCCGACCGGGTACTGGGCCGAGGAGCTGGCCGCGCCGCACCAGAAGTTCGTCGAGGCCGGCTACCGGGTGGACTTCGCCTCCCCGGGCGGGGTGCTCCAGCCGCTGGACCGGCACAGCGCCGACCCGGAGATCGCCGGAGCCGACTGCGCCCGCCACGTCGCGCACGCCGAGCGCGCGCTGCGCGAGTTCGGCCCGCCGCTCAAGCTGAACGAGGTGGACATCGCCGACTACGTCGCGGTGGTGCTTCCCGGCGGGCACGGTCCCGTGGTCGACCTCCACCGGGACACCGCCCTCGGCCGCCTGCTCACGGAGGCGGACGCGGCCGGGAAGCTCATCGGGGCCGTCTGCCACGGACCGGCCGGCCTGCTCGCCGCCGTCGACCCGGCCGGCGGGTGGGTGTTCGAGGGACGGAGGCTGACCGCGTTCACCGACGAGGAGGAGAGACTTTTCGGCACGGCGGACGGCGCACCGTGGCTGCTCGCCAGCCGGCTCCGGGAGATGGGCGCCCACCACTCGGGAGGGCCCGCCTACCAGGCGTTCACCGTGCGCGACGGGAACCTGTTCACCGGCCAGAACCCGGCATCCAGCGGTCCCATGGCCGACGCAATGATCGCCGCGCTGGACAACTGACTCTCGACGGGAACGGCCGCAAGGAGTAGAAACGTGTCCACGGGGAACGCCGGCTGGCCAAGGTTGCGCCGGAGGAGAAGGCCCAATCTCCCGGCCGGAGATCCCCAGCCCGAGTGCCGGGTACCCACGCGAAGTCACGCCGCCAAAAGGCAAGGGCGCCGTGGGTTTGCCTCAGTCGGCGGTTGTCGCCTTCTGAAGCCGAGACCGTTACACGGCCGCTTAGTGCACGCCTGGTAACCCGGTCACTCGGGCTCCCCGGGGGCGCGCGGGCAGGTTAGGATCATGAACCCACCGGCGGCGCCTTCGAGTCGGTGCGCGGCCGGGGCTCGACCCCGGTGGCCGATGGCCGCACCGCACTCGAGTTCCGCGCCGGATGAACGATTTGGGAAGCAGCCGCCCTGGTCCCCGACGTGCCGACCTGGGCGGCGACTCCTCCCCCGGCACCCCTCACATGTCCCGTGTGAGCTGTGCCACACGACAAGCGTAGCGCATCGCGTTTGACGCTTTCAACAGGGGTCGAACCAATTGCGAATACCCCTAGGGGAACACAATTTCAGGACACTGAATTGCCGGCACAGAATTGCAAAGGGCCGCGTTTCGGCGATTTCCACCTGGTGTAATCTCCTCGGCCCCGGATGAGCCGTTCCGGTGCCTTCCCCCGACGCCGGGCGGCTCATCCGGGACCCAATTCGCATTCCGCGTTCCCGATCGTGAACACCCGGATGAGTCGACGTCCCGCCCGGCTCGTCGTGCCGGCCGAGCGCGGTTGGCGGTCTATCGTCGCGCCGGTGATCGAGGGGGAGAACGACCGGTGGCGTCCGGTGCCGGTGCCGCCGGGGATGCCCGTGGCGCGGGTTTACGGATGGCTGGTCGACCAGGTGGGCCGGGTACTGCTGCACGACCACGGCAACGGGAACTATCAGCTGCCCGGCGGCACGCCGGAGGGCGGTGACGGCGATCTGGTCGAGACGCTGCGGCGTCAGGTGCTGGCGGACGCGCGGGTGACCGTCGCCGAGGCCGTGCAGCTGGGCTATCGGGCAACCGACGAGGGCGGGGAACCGAGGGCTCTGGTCAGCATGGTCGGGCGGATCGGCGAGGTGCTCCCCCGCCGGGTCGGCCCGGACCAGGATCGGCGGGTGCGCCGCCTGATGACCTCGCTGGACGCGGCCCCGGCGCTGCTCGGCTGGCGCACCACCGGGCCCCAACAGGCCGTCGCCGCCGCCCTGTTCGCGGAGAAGCGCTGGGACCTGCCCGCCTGTTCACCGCTGGCCTTCACCACCTACGCGGACTAGCCACTCCCGCAGCGCCGGCTCGAGGCGCCCGATGAGCGGCTCGATCTCGGCGGGCACCTCGGTGGGCGTGCAGACGATGATCCGCAGGTCGTCGTCGAGGTGCGGTGCCGGCGCGAGCGGGGCGTCGGCGGTGCGGTAGCCGAGCCGGAGGAAGACCCGCTCCTGGCCTTCCCGCACGCCGGCGGTGCCCCAGATCAACCGGCGGTCCAGCACCCGCGCCAGCGCGGTGCCGGCCAGCAGCAGGTGGCTGGCCAGTCCGTGCTGCCGCCAGGCCGGATCGACGATCAGGCGCCCGCCCTCCAGCACGTCGGAGTCGGCGCAGCGGGCGGCGGTGACCATCTCGGCCGCGGCGCGCGGGTTGATCTCGCGGATGCGGCTGGCCGGCAGCGCCTCCAGCCGGGCGTAGCGGACGCAGCCGACGATCCGGGCGCCGAGGGGTTCCCGCAGGATGAGGTGGTAGGCCGGCGCGTCGTGCGGGTCGGGATCGTGGAAGCCCCCGTCGGCGCGCCGGAAGGCCGGGCGCTGCCCGCCGTTCCAGGCCACCCGGGCGCGGAACTCCCGCATCTCGTCCAGCCACCCGCCGGGGGTGCACCGCGGCTCGTCCAGCCATCCGGCGGGGGCGCACCGCAGCTCCAGGGGCAGTTGCTCGGCGGTCGGGTGGCGCTTCTTCTCGGCGGTGCCCGACGTCGGTTCCATGTTCCGCTCCGCTCAGCCGGCCAACGGGGCGGTGGGCAGCTCGTCCAGTACGCCGGCCGCCCGCCGCACGTCCACGTCCAGGGGGCGGTCCGGGTCGACCGGGTCGACGCGCTCGGCCAGCCGGGCCAGCAGCTCCGAACCGGCCGCCGAACCGGGCTCGCGGCCACCGAGGTGCACCGCCTGCCGCAGCGCGACGGCCAGCGAGCCCTGCACCCAGCGCAGCTTCCGCGCCTGCTCGTACGCGGACAGAGCGGCCTGGGTGCCGAGCGGGACCACGTCCTGGTTGTGCTGGTTGGTGGGGATGCTCTGCATGGCCGCCGGGGTGACCGCGCGGCGCATCGCCACCACGATCGCCGTGGCCGTGATCTGCACGCCGGTGAGGCCGTGCTGGCGTCCCGGCTCCGCCGCCAGCGACGCGGGCAGCCCGTTGCTGCGGTGCGGGTCCATCAGCAGGTCCAGCTGGCGTTCGGCGAGGTTGGCCAGCTGGGTGAGCACGATGGACAGCAGGTCGGCGGCGAACGCGACCGGCTGGCTGAAGAAGTTGCCCCCGTGCACCACCTCGCCCTCGCCGGGGAAGAACAGCGGGTTGTCGCTGACCCCGTTCAGGTCGGTGGTCACCACCTCCGTGGCCTGCCGGGCCGCCCCGAGCACCGCCCCGGCCAGCTGCGGGACGCAGCGCAAGCTGTACGGCTCCTGCAGTGGCCGCCGGCCGGACGGCGTGGCGCCGCGCAGCCGCTCGCGCAGGTAGCCGGCCGCGTCGATGCCGCCCCGGTGGCCGGCGGCGCGCAGCAGCCGTTCGGAGGTGAACTCGTGGCCGGCGCCGAGCACCTCCGCGAGCAGCGCGCTGAGCGCGAGCCCGGCGGCCACCGACCGGAGAGCCCGCGCGCCGGCCAGCCCGGCCGCCGCACTGGTCAGCGACGTCCCGTTGACCAGCGCCAACCCGTCCCGGCCGGCGAGGGTCAGCGGGGCCAGCCCGGCCCGCTCGAGCGCCACCGACGCCGGCAGCCGGGTCGCGCCGACGAACATCTCGCCCCGCCCCATCAGCGCGGCGACCGCGTGCGCCAGCGGCGTGAGATCCCCGCTGGCCCCCACCGACCCGTACTCCGGTACCACCGGCGCGAGCGGGGTGGCCAGCGCGTCCACCAGTGCGCTCACCACCGACGGGGGGACGCCCGACCGGCCCTGCGCCAGGCTCCAGGTGCGGGCCAGCAGCATGGCCCGCACCACCGCCGGCGGCAGCGCCTCCCCCTGGCCGGTGGCCAGGAAATCGACCAGGCCCTGGGACTGCTCGGCGGGGTCCGGCCTCGGGTGGTAGCCGACCAGCGACCCGTAGCCCGTGGTCGCGCCGTAGACCGGACGGCCGGAGGCGACCACCTCGTCGACGTAGGCCCGGCAGTCCCGGATGCCGCGCAGGGCTTGTTCACCGATCTCCACCCGCACCGGTTCCGCCGCGGCTTCCAGGTCCGAAGGGGTCAGCCGGCCGGGGAAGCGCAGCACTCGGCAGGCCCGCACGACCACCAACCCGCACCTCCCGGACTCCTCGGCACCGCCCACCATGCCCACCACCGAGGCGGCCGGGTAGCGGCGGTCCACCCACCGGACCGGCGCTACCCGATCGCGTCACGGGTGCGGTAGGTGTTGTGCCGTATGCCCCAGGAGGCGCATGTGAGTGAAGATCCGCGCGGACGACTCCGCCGCCTGGCCGACCGCGGCACCGACCATGCCGACTCCGCCGACGCCGCCGGGTGGCGGCCGACCTTGTTCCGCCTCGACCGGAACGGCACCGACGGGCTCACCGCGCTGCTCGACTCGGGGGCGGTGCGCCGGGTGCACGACCGGCTGGCCGACCAGCTGAGGGCGCTGGTCGCCACCCGCCGGCCCGCCGACCGCCACCCCGCCGCCGAGCTGGAACGGCGGGCGTGGGCGTTCCTGGTCGGCCGGCATCCGGCCGACCACGGCACCTGGGTCTGGTATCCGTGGTCCGGGACGCTGGTGCACACGCTGCCCGAGGCCGAGTACCGCGAGCTGCGCACCGCCCGCAACCGCCACAAGATCACCACCACCGAGCAGCGCCGGCTGGCCGGCACCCGGATCGGCGTGGTGGGCCTCTCGGTCGGCAACGCGGCCGCCGTGACGCTCGCCCTGGAGGGCATCGGCGGGGCTTTCAAGATCGCCGACCTGGACCGGCTGGAGCTGTCCAACCTCAACCGCATCCGGGGCCGGCTGGCCGACCTGGGCGCGGAGAAGACGGTGCTGGCCGCCCGGCAGATGTTCGACGTCGACCCCTACCTGGAGATCGAACGGTGGGCCGGCGGCATCCGGCCGGAGAACGTGGACGAGTTCCTGCTCGGCGGCGGGAAGCTGGACCTGGTCGTGGAGGAGTGCGACGACCTGCACCTCAAGGTGCTGATCCGGGAGCGCGCCCGGGCGCACCGCATCCCCGTGCTGATGGACACCAGCGATCGCGGCATGCTGGACGTGGAGCGGTTCGACCTGGAGCCGGACCGGCCGGTCTTCCACGGCCTGGCGCCCTCGGTGCGCGCGGCGGACCTGTGCGGCCTCGCCGCCCCGGACAAGATCCCGTTCATGCTGGCCATCCTGGACGAGGAGCGGCTGAGCACCCGGGCGGCGGCCTGCCTGCCGGAGGTCGGGCACACGCTGGAGACCTGGCCCCAGCTGGCGTCCGGTGTCGCCCTGGGCGGGGCGGTGGTCGCGGACACCGCGCGGCGGCTGCTGCTCGGCGAGCCCGTCCCCTCCGGGCGCTACTACGTGGACCCGGACGCGCTGGTCGCCCCCGGCGCCGGGCTGCATCACACCCCGCCCACCGTCCCCACGGCGACCGCCGGAAGCGACGCGCCGGCCCTGCCACCGGAACCCCGGCGGGGCGCGGTCTGCGCGGAGGCCGCGCGGTGGATCGCCGCGGTCGGCACGCTGGCACCGTCCGCGCACAACGCCCAGCCCTGGTCACTCACCTGGCGCGGCGACGCGGCCCGGCTGGAGTGCCGGCACGACCCGGCCCGGGACCTGCCCAGCCTGGACTTCGAGCACGGCGCCACCTGGGTGGCCTTCGGCGCCCTGGCGGAGAACCTGGAGCTGGCCTCGGCCCACCTCGGCCTGCGCGCGGACACCCGGACCTGGCCCGATCCCGATGACCCGGCGCTGGTCTGCACGGTCACCCTCACCCCGGGGCCGGCATCGCCGAGGGTGCCGATCGAGGTGGTCGGCCGGAGGGCCACCAACCGGCGGCGCGGCCCGCGCCGGCCGCTGGGGGCGGGGCTGGCCCCGCTGCTCGAGGCGGCCTGCGCGGAGGCGGGCGGCCGGTTGCGGCTGCTGGCCGCCGAGCCGGAACTGGCCGAGATCGGCGCGCTGATCGGCGCCGGCGACCGCCTCAGCCTGCTGAACGAACCGATGCACCGGGACGCCATGGCGGGCTACCGGTGGACCCCCGAGGAGGCCCGGGCCCGGCCCTACGGGCTGGACCTGGCCACGGCCGAGCTGACCGGGGCGGAACAGGCGGTGTTCCGGGTGCTGCGCCAGTGGCGGGTCATGGCGTGCCTGTCCGAGTTCGGCGGTGGCCGGGCGCTGGAGGACCTGGCCCGCTCCTCGGTGGCCGGCGCGTCGGCGGTCGGCCTGATCACCGTCCCGGGGACGGCCAGGGAGAGCTACCTGCGCGGCGGGCGGGCCATGCAGCGGCTGTGGCTCGCCGCCACGGCGCACGACGTGGCACTGCAGCCGATGACCGCGCTGCCCTACCTGTTCGCCCGCCTCGAACGGGGCGGTGGTCAGGGCCTCGACCAGGGCGAACGCGCTTCGTTGCGCGCGCTGCGGACCCGGTACCGGAGGCTCTTCGACACCGGCACCGATGAGGCCGAGGTACTGCTGTTCCGGCTGGCGCACGTGGCGGCGCCGTCGGCGCGCTCCCTGCGCCGCCCGCTGGACCAGGCGTTCAGTTCGAGCCGGGGCAGCGGGTCAGGGACCGCAGGTTGGCGCTGATCACCGGGGCCGTGCGGCGCACCGCCTCGGCCAGCACCGGCAGTTTCCGGGCGTCCAGGGTGCTGGCCGCCAGTGCCGCGACGATCCGCCCGTCCCGGGTCCGCACCGGCGCGGCCACGCACACCACCGGCACGTACCGCCGCTCCTCGTCATAGGCCAGGTCCGCCTGGCGGGCGGCGTCGACCCGGCGGGCCCACTCACGCCCGGAACAGCCCTCCGGGACCGCGGGCTCCCGCGAGGAGGCGGCGAACAGCAGCTCCGGCGCGGTCCCCGGCGGCAGCACGGTTCCGGCGCGCAGCGGGAAGACCTCGTTGACCTCCCGGCCGACCCCGTCCACCAGCATCACCCGTTCGCGGTCGAAGACCGCCAGGCTGAAACCTCCCGCACCGGTCGCCCGGGCCAGCCGCCGCAACGGCGAGGCGGCGGCCGCGCGGAACTCCTGGGCCGGCCGCCAGGACTGGCCGAACCGGAAGATCCGGGGCCCGAGCTGGTAGCGGCCCGCCCGGCGTTGCACCGCGTTCAGCGCGGCCAGCTGGTCGAGCAGGCGGTGGGCAGTGGCCTTCGGCAGGCCGGCGTCGGCGGCCAGCCGGGTGAGCCCGAGCTCCTCGCCCCGCCCGAGCACCTCGAGCAGCGCGAAGGCGCCCTCGAGCACGCCGCGCCCTTCGCCCGGCTGTCTGCTCCGCCCGTCCGCCACGCCACCTCACCGTACGGCGGTCCATTTCGGTGACCTTGCGATCGGCTTGCCGCGGCCGGGCCGCAAGGTCACCGCAAGCCCGCCGCGCGAGGGTGTCCGGCGCCCCCAGCACCGAGGAGGACCACCGAAGATGCGTTTCACGAAGTTGTTGCTGGCCACCGCGCTGCCCCTGGCGCTGACGCTGTCGGCGTGCGGCGGGGGCACCGGGACCCCGCGGGCGGCGGACACCATCAGGATCGGGTTCCTCGGGGACCTCACCGGGGAGAGCTCCGGGCTGGTCATCCCGCCCCGCAACGGCGCCAAGATGGTGATCGACGACTACAACGCGACCAATCCGCCGAAGAAGATCGAACTGATCGAGTACGACAGCCAGGGCAGCCCCGACCAGGCCGTTCCACTGGTCACCAAGGCGGTGTCCCAGGACAAGGTCGTGGCCATGATCGGGCCGACCTTCTCCGGCGAGTCCAAGGCCGCCGACCCGGTCCTGGAGCAGGCGAAGATCCCCAACATCTCCCCGGTGGCCACCAACCCGGACCTGGCCAACAACGGTTGGAAGTACTTCCACCGGGTGGTGGCCAGCGACGCCGAGCAGGGTCCCGCGATCGCCAACTTCCTGGTCGCGGCCAAGAAGCCGCGCAAGGTGTTCGTGGTCAGCGACGACCAGGAGTACAGCGTGGGGCTGGCCAACGCGGTGGGCAAGCAGCTGGGCACCAAGGGCGTGCGGATGGAGCGCGACCAGTTCGCGCAGGCCGCCTCCGACCACTCGTCCACGGTGGCCAAGATCAAGGCGTTCGCGCCGGACGCGGTGTTCTTCGGCGGCTACTACTCCCAGGGCGGCCGGCTGCTCAAGCAGATCCGGGACGCCGGGATGACCGCCACCTTCGTCACCGGTGACGGCAGCCTGGACGTCGGCCTGGTCACCGGCGCGGGCCAGCGGGCCGCCGAGGGAGCCATCGTCGGCTGCCCGTGCGCGGTGCCCGGCGCCAAGGCGACCAAGGGCGCACTGAAGACCTTCTACGACACCTACCGCGCCCGCTACCACACCGATCCCGCCGTCTACGCCAGCGAGGGAGCGGACGCCGCGACCGCGTTCGTCAAGGCCGTCCAGGCCGGTCACACCACCCCGGAGGCGATCAACAGCTTCCTGGCCACGGTCAGCTTCCCCGGCGTGGCCAAGCTGACCAAGTTCCAGCCCAACGGCAACGTGGTCGGAGCCGCGATCTTCATCCACCAGGTGCGCAACGGGAAGCTGGAGCTGCTCGGCAACGCCAAGGACGCCAAGCTGGGTTAGGCCGTGTTTAAGAAGTCCCGGTCGATGGGCTTCGTGATCCAGGTGGTTTCCGGCAAGGCGGAGGCATGGCCTCGTACCGGGGTACGTGGCCGTGCCGACAACGCGGCCGGGGACCACCTGGGCGCGAAGACCGCGATCGAGGGCTTTTTAAACACGGCCTAGTTGCCGAGGGCTGACGATAACAAGTGACACTTTTCTTACGACCGGCGTGCTGTTAGGAATGGATGTGATCCCACTCACCATTGACCTGGAGGGACCATGTCTGTCGAGACACCCATCGACTCCGCCGCGGCCGACCACCCACACTGTCCGATCGTCCACTACGACTACCGGCAGTCCGACCGGAAGCCGCTGGAGAGCTTCCGGGTGGCCGACGAGCTGCGTGTCTCGGCTCCGGTGCTGTTCGTGCCCGACAACGGTCAAATCGACGGGCACGGTGGGTTCTACCTCACCACTCGGCAGGAAGACATCTTCCGGGTTCTGCAGGACACCGAATCGTTCTCCAATTTCACCGGCGGGCCGGGCTACGGCAAGCCGCAACCGGTCACGCTGATCCCGCAGAGCCTGGACCCGCCGGAGCACGGCGTCTGGCGCAGGCTGGCGGTCCCGCTGTTCGCCCCCGGCCGGATCAGGGCGATGGAACCCAAGGTCCGGTCCCGGTGCGTCGAGATCATCGAGGGATTCGCGGCGCGGGGGGAGTGCGACTTCGTCAAGGACTTCGCCAAGGTCTTCCCCACCACCGTCTTCCTCGAGCTGATGGGGCTGCCGATCGAAGATCTTGACCGCTTCATGCGGTGGGAGACCGCGTTCCTGCACGGCGACGCGGAAAGCGACCCGGACGGGTCACGCCGCAAGACCGCCGGCGTCGAGATGGTGGAACTGTTCTCCCAGGTCATCGAGGAGCGGCGGGCCGAGATGGCCTCGGGCGCGCCGTCTCGCGACGACCTGATCGGCGCGGCGCTCGACTGGGAGATCGACGGGCGACCGGTTCGGCACGATGAGCTGCTGTCGTACTTCGTGTTGCTGTTCGTCGCCGGGCTGGACACCGTCACCGCCGAGCTGAGCTACGCCTTTCTGCACCTGGCGACGCACGACGCGGACCGCCGGCGGGTGACCCAGGATCCGTCGGTGGTGCCCACGGCGGTCGAGGAGATGCTCCGGGCGTTCCCGATCGTCCAACTGCCCAGGGTCGCCACCCGGGACACCGAGATCGCGGGCTGCCCGATAAAGGCGGGCGACGTGGTACTGAACCTGCTCGGTTCGGCCGGGCGGGACGAGCGCGACCGCGCCGGGGCCGACCAGATACAGCTGGACCGCGCGCCGAACCGCCACTTCACCTTCGGCGTGGGGCCGCATCGCTGCCTCGGTTCTCATCTGGCCCGGCAGGAGATGGCGGTGGCCCTGCGGGAGTGGCACCGGCGCATCCCCGAGTACCACATCCCGGAAGGTGCCCAAATCACCGAGGAATCCGGCAACATGTGGAGCCTTCGGACGCTGCCGCTCGCCTGGGCACCCGCTGTCTCGCTCTAGCGGCGTGTCGCCACCGGTGTCCCGAGTCAGTTAACCAGCGCCAGCTCCGGTCCGGGGCGGTGCGACTGCGCCACCGCCCCGGACGAGAACGCAACGGCCAGAACGCCGGCCGCCAGCGGTCGCCCGGGCGCCGGGACCATGGCGCGGCTTTCCGGCGCGGGACCCTAACTACCAGGAAGTTTGTAGCCGGCGAACTTGTCGCGGAGGGTCTTCTTGGAGAACTTGCCGACGCTGGTCTTGGGGACCTCGTCGATGAACTCGACGGCGTCCGGCAGCCACCACTTGGCCACCCGGGGCTTCAGGTGCTCGATCACCTCTTCGGCGGTCAGCGACTCCCCCGGCTTGACCACCACGCAGGCCACCGGGCGCTCCACCCAGCGTTCGTGCGGGATGGCGATCACCGCGGCCTCGGCCACCTTGGGGTGGGCCATGATCTCGTTCTCCAGCTCGACCGAGCTGATCCACTCGCCACCGGACTTGACCAGGTCCTTGGTCCGGTCCACCAGCCGGACGAACCCGTAGGAGTCGGCGGCAGCCACGTCACCGGTGCGCAGCCAGCCGTCCTCGGTGAACTGCGCGCCGCCGCCCTCGCCCTTGTAGTACTCCTTGGCGATCCACGGGCCGGCCGCCTGGATCTCGCCGGTCTGCACGTCGTCCCACGGCACGTCCTCGCCGGTGTCCGGGTCGACCAGGCGCAGGTCGACCAGCGGGGCCGACTGGCCCTGGCGCGCGCGGATGTCGGCGCGCTGGTCCTCGGTGAGCTCGGCGTGGTGGCTGCGCGGGCTGTACATGGTGGCGATCGGGCTGGTCTCGGTCATGCCCCAGGCGTGCAGGAACGGGATGCCCAGCTTCTCCCGGAACGCCTCGGACAGTGACTTGGGCGCCGCCGAACCGCCGCACAGCATCACCCGCAGGCTGGACAGGTCGTGGTCGTCCAGCAGCGGCAGCACGCCCATCCAGATGGTCGGCACCCCACCGGTCGCGGTGACCCTGTGCTTCTCCAGCAGGGACACGATGGCCCCCGGGGTCATGTTCGGCCCGGGGAAGACCATGGACGTGCCGGCCAGCAGGCAGCCGTAGGGCAGGCCCCAGGCGTTGGCGTGGAACATCGGCACGATGGGCATCACCACGTCGGTCTCCCGCAGCCCCGGGCCGTCCGCGATCAGCGAGATCAGCGAGTGCAGCACGGTGGAGCGGTGCGAGTAGACGACGCCCTTGGGGTTGCCGGTGGTGCCGGAGGTGTAGCACATCGCGGCGGCGGTGTTCTCGTCCGCGACCTCGAACCGGCCGGTGAACGGCTCGGACTCGGCGAGCAGCTGGGCGTAGTTCAGCACCCGGGGGTCGTCCGGCACCGGGTCGTCACAGCCGTCGTCGATGACCACGAAGTGGCGGACGTCCGGCATCTTGTCGGTCAGCGGCCACAGCTGCCCGAGCAGCGACCGGTCCACGAAGATGATCTCGTCCTCGGCGTGGTTGGCGATGTAGGTCAGCTGGTCGGGGAACAGCCGGATGTTCAGCGTGTGCAGCACCCGCCCGGTGCACGGCGCCGCCATGTACAGCTCCAGGTGGGCGGCGGTGTTCCAGCTGAACGTGCCGACCCGGGCGTCCTCGCTGATCCCGAGCCGGTCCAGCGCCGTGGCCAGCCGGCGCACGTTGACCGCCCAGTCCGCGATGGTGGTGCGCTCCTCACCGCCGCCCCAGGTGGCGGTGACGATCTCCTTGTGCCCGAAGAACTGTTCCGCCCGGTGGAAGATGTGCGGAAGGGCGAGCGGGCGGTCCTGCATCAGGCCGAGCATTTGTGATCTCCTCGGTGTCGTCTGTGGCAGCCGGGAATAAAGGGTCAGCTTCTCAGCGAGACCGTACCGTCAGTCGGCACGCGCTTGATATACCTGACGTAACGCTTCTGGCCGAATACCCTGCGGAGCCATGACCTCCCGGCCCGCCGTCTGCCTCGATGTGGGCTCGGGCTGGGTGAAAGCGCTCGGCATCGACTCGGGCGGCCAGCCCAGCGGCATCGCCCAGCAGGCGACGACACCCTCGGACCTGCTGGAGGGGGTGCACGCGGCGGCCTCGGCGGTGGGCCTGGCCGGGCCGCTGACCCCTCGCCGGCCGGCCGGCGAGGACTCCGGCGCCGAGCTGCTGGCCTGTTCCTCCGCCGGCGGCGGGCTGCGCCTGGCCGTGGTCGGCCTGGACCGGCTGGCCAGCACCGAGGCCGGTTACCAGGTGGCCTGCTCCTCGGGCGCGCGGCTGGTGCACGTGCAGGCCGGGCTGCTGGAGCCGAGCGGGGTGCGCGCGCTGCGCGCCGCCCGGCCGGACGTGGTGCTGCTGGTGGACGGGGTGGGTGCGGCCGCCCCGCAGAGCCTGCTGCGCAACGCCGCCCGGCTGGCCCGTGCCCGGGTGCGGGCGCCGATCGTGCTCTCCGTGCACGAGTCGGTGCGGGCGGATGCGCTCGCGCTGCTGCGGGCCACCGCCCGCAACGTGGTGACCGCCGAACCCGCGCTGCCCGCAACCGGCCGGGTCTCCCCCGGTTCGGCGCGCGCCGCCGTTGCCACGCTGCTCGGCGGCCACCTGGTCGGCGGGCGCGGTTCGGCCACCACCGCCCGGTTCCGCCGGCTGGCCCGGTACACCACTCCGCGCGCGGTCGGCCGGGGGCTGGTGGAGCTGGTCCGGGTGCGTGACGCCCCGGGCGGCGCGGTGCTGGCGGTGGACGTCGGGTCGTCCACCACGGACGTCTACTCGGCGCTGCCGGGCGACCCGCCGGAGCTGGCCCGCTCCACCTCGGAGGCCGACCTGGGCATGCGCCGCTCCGCCGAGGGCATCCTGACCGACGGCCAGGCCGCGGGACTGATCGACCCGGTGGAGGCCGACCTGCTCACCCCGGCGGTCCGCCGGCTGGCCGAGGAGACCGGCTACCTGCCGACCGACTCCGGCGGCCGGGCGGAGGACCGCCGGCTGGCCGCGCTGGCAGCGGTGCTGGCCGTCCGGCGGCACCTGCGGGTGGAGCGGGAGCGGCTGGCCGAGGTCGGTGTGGGCCTGGTGGTGCTCACCGGCGGGGTGTTCCGCCAGCCCGACCCGAACGAGCTGGCCTCGATCCGGGTGACCCTGCGCTCCGACTCCGAGCTGCGCGAACTGCTCGAGGACTGCCCGGTGGCGACGGACGACGGCTTCGCCCTGGCCCCCGCCGGCCTGCTGGCCGAGCGCGGCCGGCTGGAAGCCGCCCACACCGTGCTGGACGCGGCGATCGCGCCCGACAACTAGGCTCGCGGCATGCCGGACACCCAGTACGAAGACCTGCTCCGCCAGGTGCTGGACACGGGCGCGCACAAGCAGGACCGCACCGGCACGGGCACCCGGTCGGTGTTCGGGCACCAGCTGCGCTACCGGCTCTCTGACGGCTTCCCCCTGATCACGACCAAGAAGGTGCACTTCCGCTCGGTGGCCTACGAGCTGCTGTGGTTCCTGCGCGGCGACGGGAACGTCACGTGGCTGCGGGACAACGGCGTCACGATCTGGGACGAGTGGGCGGCGCCGGACGGCGGCCTCGGCCCGGTCTACGGCGTGCAGTGGCGCTCTTGGCCGACCCCGGACGGCGGGCACATCGACCAGATCGGCGAGGTGTTGCGCACGCTGCGGGAGAACCCCGACTCCCGGCGGATCATCGTGTCGGCGTGGAACGTCGCCGACATCCCCCGGATGGCGCTGCCGCCGTGCCACGCCTTCTTCCAGTTCTACGTCGCCGACGGCCGGCTCTCCTGCCAGCTCTACCAGCGCAGCGCGGACCTGTTCCTGGGCGTGCCGTTCAACATCGCCAGCTACGCGCTGCTGACCCACATGATCGCTTCACAGGTGGGCCTCGACGTCGGCGACTTCGTCTGGACCGGCGGCGACTGCCACATCTACGACAACCACCTCGACCAGGTCCGCACCCAGCTCGCGCGGGACGCGCGGCCGTTCCCCACGCTTCGGCTGGAGCCGGCGGACAGCCTCTTCGACTACTCCTACGAGCACATCGCGCTCGGCGGCTACGACCCGCACCCGGCCATCAAGGCACCGGTGGCGGTGTGATCGGGCTGGTCTGGGCGCAGTCGGCGAACGGCGTGATCGGCCGCGACGGCACGCTGCCCTGGCACCTGCCGGAGGACATGAAGCAGTTCCGCGCGCTCACCTCTGGCGCCACCGTCCTCATGGGCCGCCGGACCTGGGAGTCGCTGCCGCCGAGGTTCCGGCCGCTGCCCGGCCGGCGCAACCTGGTTCTTTCGGGCACTCCGCAGGAGGGCGTCGAAACGTTCCCCGACCTGCCGGCGGCCCTCGCCTCGGTGTCCGGGGACGTGTGGGTGATCGGCGGAAAGGCGGTGTACCGGGCGGCGCTGCCGTTCGCCGACCGGATCGTGGTCACCGAGATCCAGGAATCCTTCGACGGCGACGTGCACGCACCGGACGTCGGCCGTTCACCCGACTCCGTCGGAGCGTGGCAGGAGTCCTCAACCGGCCTGCACTACCGCTTCCTGACCTGGAACTGACGCCCGCGCATTGACATTGATCGCTTCCTGTGGCGGTTGAGCAGCGGAAATCGCGGCTGCACCGCCACAACTGACGATCAAGCTAGCTCGCGGCGGCGGTGACGATGGCGCGCAGCGCGGCCCCGTCGAGCCGGCCCTGCAGCGGGCGGGCTTCGGCGTTCACCACCGTCGCGTCCCGCGCCGTGGACGCGTAGTACCGCCCGGCGAACGGCGCGGCGCCACCCAGCGGCGTCATGTTGCCGGTGCCGACCCGGTCCAGCACGGCCTTCAGCCCGGCGGCGCCGGCGGCATCCGGCATGTGCACCCAGGCCACCGCGACCTGCGCGAGGCCGCCGTCCGGGGTGCGAACCTCCAGCAGCGAACGGCGCAACCCCGCGCACGGGTTCGCGCGCAGGAACTCCCGCGTGCCGCCGTAGGAGTTCGCGACGCAGTCCCGGTCCTCCTGGCCGCTGGTCTCGGTGGCGGTGAAACCGCGTTCCCGCAGCCGCGCGACGGTCCGCTCCACCGCGACCGCCGACGCCGTCCCGGCCGAGTTCGGCGCCGCCGGGGCGGCGGGATCCGGAGCCGCCGGATTCGGCGCCGCGGGGGCGGCCGGGACCGGAGCCGCGGGGGCAGCCGGAGCCGGGGCCGCGGCGTTCGGCGCGGCGGGAGGTGCCGGGTCCGGAGCGGGTCTGCCCGGGTTGGCGGCCGGATCGGTGGCCGGGGCGGCGGGCACCGGCCCGGCCCCGGCAGCGGGCGAGGCCTCGGCCTCGGGCCGCTCCGGGCTGGCCAACTGCAGGCCGAGCACCCCGGTACTGAGAATGAACATCAAGGCGACGGCGGCCACGAGCCAACCCCGGTTGTCGTTGATCGCCCTCGGCAGGTTCAACTCGGGAGTCACCCCAATGCATCTAGGTAGACAGCATGACGTAGCGGCATCACTCTAATGGGTAGCCCATTTACCACACGCTCCTCCCCAGAATCACCGTCCGTGATGGCGCGCACACGAGCAGCAACCGGACGAATTGGCCCCGGGAGTGTCCGATCGGCGTAGTAGCGTTCAACCCGGGAACGCGTCCAACCAGGAGGGTCTGAACCAACATGAGTGCACCGACCACGGAGACCGATCGGTCCGGCGGCCGCTTCCAGCGGCGCAACGGGCTGGACTTCGCGGTGGCCGATCTCGCGCTGGCCGAGTTCGGGCGCAAGGAAATCCGGCTGGCCGAGCACGAGATGCCCGGGTTGATGGCGCTGCGCAGGGAGTACGCGGAGGCCCGGCCGCTGCACGGTGCGCGGGTGTCCGGCTCGCTGCACATGACGGTGCAGACCGCCGTGCTGATCGAGACGCTGGTGGCGCTGGGCGCCGAGGTGCGCTGGGCCTCGTGCAACATCTTCTCCACGCAGGACCACGCGGCCGCCGCCGTGGTCGTCGGCCCGCACGGCACCGAGGAGGAGCCCACGGGCGTGCCGTGTTTCGCCTGGAAGGGCGAGTCGCTGCCGCAGTACTGGTGGTGCACCGAGCAGATGCTGGCCTGGCCGGGCCACGACGGGCCGAACATGATCCTGGACGACGGCGGGGACGCCACGCTGCTGGTCCACAAGGGCGTGCAGTACGAGCAGGCCGGCGTGGTGCCGAACCCGGATGACAACGACTCCGAGGAGTACCGGATCATCCTGGACACGCTGCGCGCCTCGCTGGCCGCCGACGCCCAGCGGTGGACCAGGGCCGCCGCCGAGATCCGGGGCGTCACCGAGGAGACCACCACCGGCGTGCACCGGCTCTACCAGTTCGCCGAGCGCGGAGAGCTGCTGTTCCCGGCGATCAACGTGAACGACTCGGTCACCAAGTCCAAGTTCGACAACGTCTACGGCATCCGCCACTCGCTGATCGACGGCATCAACCGCGCCACCGACGTGCTGATCGGCGGCAAGGTGGCCGTGGTCTGCGGGTTCGGCGACGTGGGCAAGGGCGCCGCCGCCGCGCTGGCCGGCCAGGGCGCGCGGGTGATCGTCACCGAGGCCGACCCGATCTGCGCGCTGCAGGCCCTGCTGCAGGGCTACCAGGTGGCCCGGCTGGAGGACGTGGTCAACAAGGCCGACCTGGTGATCACCACGACCGGCAACAAGGACATCATCACCGTCGAGCACATGGCCGCGATGAAGCACCAGACCATCGTGGGCAACGTCGGCCACTTCGACAACGAGATCCAGATGGCCGCGCTGGCCGCCTACCCGGGCATCCAGCGGATCACCATCAAGCCCCAGGTCGACGAGTGGATCTTCCCCGACGGGCACACCATCATCGTGCTCTCCGAGGGCCGGCTGCTGAACCTGGGCAACGCCACTGGGCACCCCAGCTTCGTGATGTCGAACAGCTTCGCCAACCAGACGATCGCGCAGGTCGAGCTGTTCACCAAGCACGAGGAGTACAACAAGGACGTCTACCGCCTGCCCAAGATCCTGGACGAGAAGGTGGCCCGGATCCACGTGCTGGCGCTCGGCGGCGAGCTGACCAAGCTCTCCAAGGACCAGGCCGAGTACATCGGGGTGGACGTGGAAGGCCCGTTCAAGCCCGAGCACTACCGGTACTGATCTGACTGTGCCGCCCCGCACGCACCGAACTGGGTGCGCGCTCAGCCAACGCGTTCCGCGCTGATGGCCCCGGGCGACGGCTGGGCCCGCTGCGCGCTCGGGCACCGGCACTGGGGCATCCACGGCGCGGCCGGCCTGCTACTCACCCACCACGCCCCGGACGGCGCTGGCTGGCTGCTCATGCAGCACCGCGCCTGGTGGGGCCACCACGGTGACACCTGGGGCCTGCTCGGCGGGGCGCGCGGCCCCGGCGAGACGGCGGAGCACGCCGCCCGCCGGGAAACCCTCGAGGAGGCCGGCGTGGACGTCGCCGACTACCCGGTCGGCGGCGTCTACACCGACGACCACGGCGGCTGGAGCTACACCACCGTGCTGGTCAGGGCGCCGTCGCTGCTGCCGGTCGGCGTGCTGTCCGGGGAGAGCACGGACGTCCGCTGGGTGGCGCTGTCCGAGCTGGCGGGTTTGCGCCTGCACCCCGGGTTCGCGGCCAGCTGGCCGGCGGTGCGGGCGCTGCTGGGGTAGCTCGTTACCCTGCTCGGCGTGGGACGGTTGGTGGTCATCGAGGGCCTGGACGGCGCCGGCAAGCGCACCCTGGCCGACGCGTTGACCGGGGCGCTCGCCGCGCGCGGCCGGTCGGTGCGGCGGGCCGCCTTCCCCCGCTACGACGGCGTGCACGGCCAGCTGGTCGCCGACGCGCTGCACGGCCGGGCGGGTGACCTGGCCGACTCGGTGTACGGCATGGCGGCGCTGTTCGCGCTGGACCGCCGGGAGGCGGCCGACCAGCTGCGCGCCGCGCTGGCCGAGGCGGACGTGCTGCTGGTGGACCGCTATCTGGCGTCCAACGCGGCCTACGGCGCCGCCCGGCTGCGCCAGCCCGCCCCCGGCCCCTTCACCGACTGGGTGCTCGACCGGGAGCTGGGCCGGTTCGGCATCCCGGCACCGGACCTGCAGCTGCTGCTGCGGGTGCCCAGCGAGGTGGCCGCCGCCCGCGCCGCGCACCGCGAGTCCACCGACGCCGGCCGCACCCGGGACGCCTACGAGTCCGACGACGAGCTCCAGGCCCGGTGCGCCGAGGCCTACGACGGGCTCGCG
Source organism: Actinospineispora eucalypti (assembly GCF_039543365.1). Taxonomy (NCBI): domain Bacteria; kingdom Bacillati; phylum Actinomycetota; class Actinomycetes; order Pseudonocardiales; family Pseudonocardiaceae; genus Actinospineispora; species Actinospineispora eucalypti. The sequence goes on along the minus strand of NZ_BAABJP010000007.1, from coordinate 182,508 downwards.
GCGGCGAGCTGGGTGAGCCCCTGGACCGTGCTGGACGGCACCGACACCGCCACCGCCGTGGACAAGCTCGCCGCGGAGCTGTAACTAGACCTCGGCGACCTGGGTGGCTTCGGTGAGCCGGTGCAGCTGGTCCACGGCCGGCGAGCAGGGGAAGAGCAACAGCTCGTCACAACCCGCCTCGGCGAACTCGTCGACCGTCTCCCGGATGGCGTTCACGCTGGTCAGTGCGCCTTCGGCAATCTTGGAGGAATAGTCGCCGACGAACGCGTAGTAGTCCCCGATGTAGGTGTCGGCGAGCAGGCGGGCGTCCGCTCCCAGTGCGTAGTAGGCCAGCGCGGCCAGCCGGGGGGCGCCCTCGCGGCCCGCCTCGGCCCAGGCCGCGCGGGCCCGGTCGGCGCCCTGGCGGAACATGTCTACGCCACCGCCGCCGCTGATCCAGCCGGCGCCGTGCCGCACCAGCCGGCGGAAGGTCGGTGCGCCCATCCCGCCGATGAGCAGCGGCGGGCCGCCGTACTGCACCGGGGCCGGACCGATCGGCCCGGCGGTGCCCCGGGGCGCGCCGTTCCAGACGTCGGCCAGTTCCTCCAGCTGCGCGTCGAACACCTCACCCCGGTTCTCGAAGTCGCTGCCGGTGGCGATGAAGTCGTCCGCGCGGCCACCCACCGCCAGCCCCAGGGTGAGCCGGCCGGCGGCGAAGCTGTCCACCGTGGACAGCTGCTTGGCCAGCAGCGTGCCGTTCCCCCGGAACGGCGCGATCATGATGCTGGTGACCAGCCGGACCCGCTCGGTCACGGCGGCAGCGGCGGCGAGGGTCGGAATGGTCTCGTGGCTGCCGTAGACCACCCGGTCCAGGGTCCCGATGCTGGCGTAGCCGGCCGCGTCGGCCTCCCGCGCCCAGGCGAGGACGTCCGCGCCGCTGGCCGAAGGGATGGTCGAGGGCAGCCCAACTCCGAGATCCATGCCCCGACCCTAGTGGCTGAAGGGTTGAGGTGACGGACGACGACGCGTAAGTTACCCGTGCGTAAACCTCGGGGTGGTGACGCCGTGCTCGACTCAATCCTCGCGCAGCTGCACGATCCGGTCAGCCACGCGGCGCCGGTGTTCGTGCTGCTCATCGTGGTCGAGATGATCGCGCTGCGACACCCCGACCCGGACCACCCGCCGCCGCGGGGCTACCAGCGGCCGGACACCCGGACCAGCCTGCTGATGGGCCTGATCGGGTCGGGTGTGGCGGTGCTGTTCCGGGCCGCTTCGCTGGTCGGCTACTCGGCGGTCTACGTCTACCTGGCGCCCTGGCACCTGCCCGCCGACGCCTGGTGGACCTGGGCGATCCTGCTGCTCGGCGTGGATTTCCTCTGGTACTGGTACCACCGGCTGTCGCACCGCGTGCGCATCGTCTGGGCCGCGCACCAGGCGCACCACTCCAGCGAGTACTTCAACTACTCCACCGCGCTGCGGCAGAAGTGGAACCTCTGGTTCGAGACGCTGATCTGGCTGCCCCTGCCGCTGCTCGGCATGCCGCCGGCGCTGGTCTACACCGGCTTCTCGGTCAACCTGATCTACCAGTTCTGGGTGCACACCGAGCGGATCGACAAGCTCCCCCGGCCCATCGAACTGATCTTCAACACGCCCTCGCACCACCGGGTGCACCACGGCAGCGACCCGGAGTACCTGGACCGGAACTACGCCGGCATCCTGATCATCTGGGACCGCCTGTTCGGCACATTCGCCGCCGAGACCCACCGCCCCCGCTACGGCCTCACCACCCCGGTAAACACCTACAACCTGCTGAAACTCCAGTTCGGCGAGTACGCGGCGATCGCCCGCGACGTCCGCCACGCCCGAACCTGGCGCCACCGCCTCGCCTACCTCTTCGGCCCCCCAGGCTGGCACCCCGCCCCCTAACCCGATTCAGTCGGTTTGGCACGGTGATTCAGTGGGTTTGGCACGGTGATTCAGTGGGTTTGGCACGGTGATTCAGTGGGTTTGGCACGGTGATTCAGTAAACGCTGTTGACTGAATCACCGTGCTCAAGTCACTGAATCAGGCTGGCGGTGGTGGTTAGGCGGGGACGGGGGTGCCTCCCGCCACCAGGGAGACGATGTCGGCCAGGCCGACCTGGCGGCCGAAGGCGCCCCAGTTGCCCTCTGGGACCTCGTGGATGTGCACCCAGGCGTGCGGCTGGCGGAAGAGGCGCTCCGAGTCCTCCTCGGCACCGGCCAGCACCCGGGTCACCCGTTGCACCATGTCGGCGCGCTTGGCGTCGTTCAGCGAGCCGGCCGGCACGCTGACCCGGGCCACGTAGCGGGGCGGCTCGGCGTCGGTGACCTCGGCGCCACCCACGAACCAGGCGTCCGGCTCGTGCAGCACCAGCCAGGAGATGGACCGCGCGGCCTCGTTGTCCGGCGCGCCCTCGGCGACCATCACCTCGGAGACCAGCGAGCGCAGTGCGGCCTGACCCCGCTCGGAGGCGAAGGCACCCTTCGGGGCGTACAGCTCGACGAACGGCATGACTACTGAGTCCTTTCATTGAACTATCAGACGCCGAGAACGCTAGACGTGGTGAGTTCAATGAGTCAACCCTTAAGATGACCAGGTGCAACGAACGAGCTTCGCCGAGATGCACTGCTCCATCGCGCAGACCCTGGAAGTGGTCGGCGAGTGGTGGAGCCCGTTGATCGTGCGCGACGTCTACCTGGGCCTGCACCGGTTCGACGACATCGCGGAGAACCTCGGCATCTCCCGCAACCTGCTCACCCAGCGGCTGAACTACCTGGTCGAGCACGGCGTGCTGGAACGCCGGCAGTACCAGGAGCGGCCGCCGAGGTACGGGTACCACCTCACCCGGGCCGGGTCGGAGCTGGTGCCGCCGCTGATGGCGTTGATGGCCTGGGGCAACCGCTGGGCCACGCCGCCCGGCGGGCCGCCGGTGCGGCTGGTGCACGACGGCTGCGGCGCCGAGTTCACCCCCACGGTGAGCTGCTCGAACTGCGGCGAGGAGGTCACCGCCGCCAACGTCACCCCCAAGGCCGGGCCGGGCGCGGCGGTCGGCCCGGGGACCTGGGTGCTGTCCCGCAAGCGCGCCTGACGGCCAGGCCGGGCAGCCCGTCCAGGACGTCCGCCACCAGCACGGCCGGGTCGCCGACGGCCAGCTTGGCGAACGAACCGTGTGTACGAAGACGAAGACCCGCGAGGACACACCCGGAGCGTCTCCTCCCCCGGACCACGTCCGGGTGGGCGGCCCGGGTACCTTCAGGGGCACCGCGGCGGTATATCGGTACGGCGCCGCGGGTCGGGGGACAATTCGGGGGATGAGTCCAACATGGTCGATGCCGCACGTTCCGACATGCCGTCGGAGAAGCACACCGAGCAGCCGGACGAGGGACTGAGCCGGGGGCTGAAGCTCCTGCTGGTGCTCGCGGTGCTCGCACTGCTGGTCCCGCTGCTGGTGGCGAAGATCTTCACCATCCCGTCCGGGTCGATGGAGCAGACCCTGCACGGCTGCCCGGGCTGCGACAACGACCGGGTGCTGGTGGACCGGCTGGCCTACCGGTTCGGTGACCCCGAGCCCGGCGACATCGTGGTGTTCACGGTGCCGGAAAGCTGGCGCAACGCGGAGCTCCCACACCCGTCGCCCTCGTCGAACGCGCTGGTCGGCGCGCTGCGCGCGGTCGGCGCGACGTTCGGGTTGGTCAGCCCGGAGCGGGTGGACTTCGTCAAGCGGGTGATCGCGGTCGGCGGCCAGACGGTGGCCTGCTGCGACGCTCGGAACCGGCTGCTCGTGGACCGCCGGCCGCTGGACGAGCCGTACATCTACTACGACCCCGAGTCCGGCCGCGCCGCGCAGGCCCGGTTCGCGCCGGTCCGGGTGCCGCCGGGGCAGCTGTGGGTGATGGGCGACAGCCGGAGCAACTCGGTCGACTCGCGCGCGGCGCAGAACGGCCCGGTGCCGGTGGACGCGCTGATCGGGAAGGTTCGGCTGATCGTGCTGCCGATCAGCCGGTTCGCCACGGTGCCTAGGTAGTCACCACTCCCAGTCGGCGAGGTCGCCCTCGGGCGACCGGGCCTCGCCCACCAGCTCGGGTGGCTCGGGAGGCTCGCGGGTGGCGCGCAGGAACGCGGCCAGCTCCGAGCGAGGCAACAACAGCCCGACCCGGCCGTACGGCGAGCTGAGGATCAGCTCCAGCCGCTCCGGGTCGAGCAGGTCGGGCAGCACGGCCACGTCCCCGAGCCCGGCGGGGGCGTCCAGCCCGGCCCCCAACAGGTCCCGGCCGATGATCCAGCTGACCCGCTCCTCGGGGAACTCGCAGACCACCACGAGGGGGTCGCCGCTGCTCCAGGTCAGCAGAATTGGAATCCTCGCCGCGGTGGCGTCCCGGTCGAGGGACTCCACCAGCAGCGGCCAGCTCACCGTGACCGGCCCCGGCTCCGCGCTCATGGCGGGCTAATACGCCGAGCCGTCGTAAAGGCCGGCGCCGCTGTCCCGCGCGGCGTCGTAGACGTTGGTGTAGCTGCCCCGGCTACCCGCGACGAAGGGCTTGCGCTTCGGGCGGTCCCGCTCCAGCGGGCCGATCCGGCGCGCGTTGCCGGCCGTCCCGGCCCGACCGTGCCGGTTGCCGTAGCCCGCCTCGTCGTCCCGGTCGCGCTCGCGCTCCAGGTTCGCGCGGGTCTTCTCGCCGCCGGCGTCGTCGGCCATCTCCTCGCGGGTCTTCTCGTCACCGGCGTTGCCGACCCGCTCCCCCCGGCTCTGCTCCTCGCCCCGGGACTCACCCCGGGACCGCGACACGTGGCGCGGCTTCTCGTCGCCCTCGTCGTCCGAGCCGCCCCGGGCGCCGTCGCGCGAGTTGCACTGGTTGCCGGTCGGCAGGCCCAGGAAGCCCCGCTTGCACTTGGCGTGCCCGGTGCCGCCGCGGCCGTTGTCGCCGTCGTCGCTGTCGGCATGTGAGACGCCGGCGAACACGCCGGCCGAGGCCACCAACATGCCGGCCAATGCCGCCACGCGGCCCACCGCACGAACCTTGCTCACCTGAACCATGTCTCCTGTTTGATGCTCGAACGATGCTCGAACCGACTGCCGGGGACCGGCGGCGGTGCGGGTCTCGGAGCATCAGACGAGACCCGCACCGCGCCGTCATCCGTGGCGGATGTCTAAGCGCCGAAGGCGCTGGACCGAGCACGCGCCCAGTTAGGCGTGTGCGGGAGAGCTAGGCAGGGGACTAGTTGACCCCGTCGCCACCTTCGCCGCCGTTGCCACCGACGGCGTTGCACTGCGACACGTCATCGCCCTGGCCGAGAATGCCGGCCGAAGCGCCGATGGGCAGCACGCAGTTGACCTTGGTCTCCCCGCCGTCGCCGCCGTTGCCACCGTCGTTGTCGTGCGTGCCGCCGTGGTGGTGTCCACCGGCCAGCGCCAGGCCGCTGAACATCGCGGCACCCGCGGCGGTCAGCGTCACGACCGCGCTAGCCAGCACGGACTTCCTGCGGATCACGATAACCTCCAGAGATCATTTCTTGACGCCGAATCGCTTTTCGACCCGACGAAGATCTTCGTTTGCCGCGCCCAAAGACATGCGACGCGATTCAATTTGAAATCGGCCGGCGCCCGACTTGTCCCCCGACATCCCGTCGGTCGAAACCGAACGAGCCCGTCAGGCTATTCGCCGGCCGATATTCGCTCGTGCACACCCCGCCGACAGCTCGGGGTCAATACTTACCGGAGGTAGAATTACTGAAATCGGACGCCCGTTAACGTGTGTGACCGGTTTCTTAACAGTAGGCCTACCCAGCCGGGTCTAACATTGAGGTGGTGGAGGCCCCCGATGCATCCGGGGGCCTCCACCCCGAAGCCGTTACCAGCGCACTGAGGCGACTACCGCGCGGTCAGAACGCGGCGCCGGTGCCACCGGCTCCGGCAGGCCCGCCGGTCGCGTTGCACTGCCCGACCGGCCCGCCCTGGCCGATCACCCCGGCCGATGCACCGATCGGGACCACGCAGTTTGCGTTCGCGCCGCCGCCGGCTCCACCGAATCCGCCGTCATTGTCGTTCACGCCAGCGAACGCAACGCCGCCGAACAGGGCCGAGGCACCTGCGGCCAGCGCCGCGGCGGCGACCGCCGAAGCGGCACGACGCCCGAGCTTGCTGCTCATTCTTTCCTCCCGACTTGTCGGCAAAGGCGCCTTTCGCCTTAACCGGGGCTTAGTCCTAGTGCGTGGCAGATCCGGTTGTCCACGTCAGACCCGTGCGGCGGTCACAAAATACCTACAGGAGTGAGACTTTTGGCGCACATCGTCGCCTGATGGGGTGGCAAAATCCATCTAAAAACGCGGAGCGTGAGCGACACGCCGACGATCCTCACGTTAGAGTGAATAAATCTCAACTTGAGGTGCAGCTGCAGTCACCGGTGAGCGCTCACTCACATGGCCCATTTAGCTCACTCAATTCTGAAGATTCCCCAGCTCGCTCATCCGTAACACCAGTAACAGGCCGCAATCGGCCACTGAATCGACCGGTCACCCTCTGGAATTCCGATCGAATGACACCGCTGTGAGCCTTGTAGGAAAGTCTCGGTGACGTCACTACGCGGCAATACCCTCGTTGCCGGAAAGGGGGATCCCACGGTCGCGTGATGACCAGGCGAAGATGACCCAGCGTGGCGCTGTAACGGCGGGGGCGATGATTCAGCTAGAAGCTGTGACGAAGATATATCGCGCGGGCGAGGTAGAGGTCCGCGCGCTGGACGGCGTCGACCTGACCATCAACGAGGGCGAACTGGTCGCCATCATGGGCCCGTCCGGCTCGGGCAAGAGCACGATGATGAACATCCTGGGCTGTCTGGACGTGCCCAGCGCCGGCCGCTACCTGCTGGACGGCGTGGACGTTGCCCGGCTGTCCGACGACCAGCTCGCGGACATCCGCGGCCGCAAGATCGGCTTCATCTTCCAGTCGTACAACCTGCTCCCCCGCACCACCGCCATCGCCAACGTCGAGCTCCCCCTGCTGTACGCCAAGGACGACACCCGCACCCGCCGGGCCAAGGAGGCGCTGGCCGAGGTCGGCCTCACCGACCGGGAGCGCCACCTTCCCAACGAGCTGTCCGGCGGCCAGCAGCAGCGGGTGGCCATCGCCCGCGCTCTAGTCACCGAGCCGACCATGCTGCTGGCCGACGAGCCGACCGGGAACCTGGACTCCGCCGCCAGCGCCGAGATCGCCCAGATGCTGGTGCGCCTGAGCGACGCGGGCCGCACCGTCGTCCTCATCACCCACGAAGAGGAGATCGCCTCGTACGCGCGCCGGGTGATCCGGCTGCGTGACGGGCGCATCCTCAACGACTCGGCGGACACCCGCCCGCTGCCCGAGCAGAAGACCGCCCGGCGCACCGCCGCCACCGCGGCGGGTTCGGAGGTGACCGGATGACGCTGCGTGAAGCGGTGCGGGTGGCGCTGCGCGGCCTGCAGGCCAACCGGCTGCGCTCCCTGCTCACCATGCTCGGCATCATGATCGGTGTCGCGGCGGTGATCCTGCTGGTCGCACTAGGCAACGGCACGTCGGCGCGGCTGAACGACCAGATCGAGTCGCTGGGCACCAACCTCATCGGGGTGCAGCAGTCGCGGGGCAGCGTGGCGGCCAACGGGAAGGCGCAGCCGCTGTCCGACAAGGACGTGGACGCGCTGCGGGACGCCGGCCAGTCGCCCCGGCTCAAGAGCGTCACCCCGGTGAAGAACGCCAGCGCGGTCCTGGACAGCCAGAACGCCATGTGGCGGACCACGGTCTACGGCTCCACCAGCGACTATCTGGCCGCGTTCCACCGGACCATGGCCGCCGGCAACTTCTTCACCGAGGGCGACGTGCGCACCAGCAGCCGCGTGGTGGTGCTCGGGGAGAAGCCGGTGCAGAAGATCTTTGGTGGGTTCAGCGCGGGCGCGCTCGGCCAGACCATCCGGATCGGCCGGCAGTCCTTCCAGGTGGTCGGCGTGCTCGCGCCCAACGGACAGAACGACGACATCGCGGTCATGCCGATCACCGCGGCGCGCAGCTACCTGGTCGGTGGGGACGACGAGGTGGACCAGATCGTCGTCGAGGCAACCAGCCAGGCCAACGTGCCGGCCACCATGTCCAAGATCACCCAGATCCTGATGGACCGCCACAAGGTGCACAACCCGGCGCAGAAGGACTTCGAGGTCCGTTCCAACCTGGAGCTGCTGCAGAACTTCACCCAGATGAACGGCGTGTTCACCGTGTTCCTCGCGGCCATCGCGGCGATCTCGCTGCTGGTCGGCGGGATCGGCGTCATGAACATCATGCTGGTCACGGTCACCGAGCGGACCCGGGAGATCGGCATCCGCAAGGCGGTCGGCGCGCGCCGCAAAGCCATCCTCAAGCAGTTCCTCATCGAGTCGACCGTGCTGGCCGGCGTCGGCGGGATCGCCGGGGTCGTGGTGGGCATCGCGCTGTCCCTGCTCGGTGCCGGGCTGGGCGCCAGCTTCGGTCAGTTCGCTCCTCCGCAGCTCTCCGTGGGATCGGTGGTGCTGGCGTTCACGGTCAGCCTGTCCATCGGCCTGTTCTTCGGCGCGTACCCGGCCAACCGCGCCGCGCGCATGCGCCCCATCGACGCATTGAGGCACGAGTGAAGGAAGAGATGACGCTTCAGAGCCAGCTCAGGGTTGCCGCACTCGTGTTGCCGATGGTGCTGGTGGCCACCGGGTGCGGCAGTGGCGAGTCCGAACCCACCACCGCGCGGGTGGCCATGGGCAGCGTGTCGCACACCGTTGCCGCCACCGGGACACTGCAGGCCATCACCGAGCAGAAGCTCGGCTTCGCCAAGGGAGGCAAGCTGACCCAGCTGCTGGTCAGCGTGGGCCAGCAGGTGCAGGCCGGCCAGGTGCTGGCCATGATCGACGACCTGGACGCCAAGGCCGACCTGCAGAAGGCCACCGCCAAGTTCAACGTCGAGCAGGCCCGCCTGGACAAGCTGAACGACTCCAACCGGGTGGACGCCGCCGACGAGGACCACGACCGGGCCAACGACATCCTGGACGCCACCAAGGACGAGCGCAACGAGATCGGGGACGCCAACGGCGACTACATCAAGCAGCTGCGCGACCAGCTGGCCGACGACCGGGAGGGGCTGCGCAACGCGCGCGCCCAGCTGCGCTCCGACCAGAGCCGGTGCAACCGGTCGGCGACCGGCAACTCCCACCGCTACGGCGGCTACGGCGACTACACCGAGCTGACCTCCAAGAGCGACAAGGGCCTGCTGCTGGAGAACCCGCTGAACCTGCACTCGCCGTCCTGCGAACGCGCCGAGCGGGGCAAGCAGGCGGTCGCCTCCTACGAGCGGCGGCTGCGCTACGGGCAGAACCAGCTGAGCCAGGCGCAGCGCCGGGAGAACGTGGACTCCGCCCGTCAGCGGGTCGCCGTGGCCAACGCCAAGCGGGACGCCGCCGCCGCGAAGAACGAGGCCGAGGAACGGGCGCTCGACCTGCCGCACGAGATCGCCGAGCAGGAGGCCTCGGTCTCCGACGCCGAGGCGGAGGTGCGGCGCGCGCAGCGGGACGTGGACGACACCGTGCTGCGGGCCCCGGTCTCCGGCCGGGTGTCCAGCATCAACGGCACCGTCGGCGAGTACCTGGGCAGCGCTTCGGGCACCACGCCGCTGGCCCCGGGCGGCCGGGTCTCCCTGCCCGACGTGGAGGCCGGCGCCGGGGACAAGGACTCCGAGGGCAACAAGGCCACCCGGCCCGGCGGCAACTCCTTCATGAGCCTGAAGGACGTGAACAGCTACCAGGTGATCGCGCCGTTCGAGGAGTCGGACGCCGCGCAGATCCAGCCGGGGCAGAAGGTGAACGTCAGCTTCGACGCCGTCCCCGGGCTGAGCCGGACCGGCACGGTCGCCTCCATCGCCCCGGTCGGAACACAGATCAAGGACGTCACCAACTACTACGTGTCCGTGGTGCTGAACGAGCTCGACGACCGGCTCAAGGGCGGCCTCACCGCCGAGTCGAAGATCATCGTCGGCGGCCTGGACAACGTGCTCGTGGTGCCGTCCGCCGCCGTGCAGCGGGCCGGCAACACCGGTGTCGTGCAGGTCATGCAGGCGGATGGGACCACCAAGCAGGTGCAGGTGGAGCTGGGCCTGGTCGGCGACACCACGACGCAGGTCCTGAGCGGTCTCACCCTGGGCCAGCGCGTGGTGATCGCACAGAACTGACCGGGTTACCAAGAACCAGTCCGGGCCGGGCCCCACCTCGGCCCGGGCTCCCCGGGTCGCCGACGCCGAGCGGCGGTGACCCGCTCGAGGGTGGTGCGGATTCGCGGCTGGCAGTGTCAGGCCTCGGCCTGACCGGGGCTCCCGCCAGCGATCGGGCGCGCCTCCGCACCACCCCGAGCTCTGTACGGCCACGCTTTGGCTCTGCGTGGAGAGCACATGCGACCCTAGTGTCCTGATCCGAAGTCATGCGGCAGCGCCCGGCGCCCGGATGGCGCCTCGCGGCATTGTCGTCGTCGCCGGTAACGCCCCTACCAGCTCCTCCGAGTTGGACACCAGCGTTTGCGATGCATCCATCTGGATCGCCGGATCCTCGCCGCGACCCTCCGGCTCAGGACGCTAGGCGCGGGTGAGGCGGGCGTGCTCGCGGCCGTCGGCGGCCAGGAGCACGAGGGTCCCGCCGTCCAGTGCCGCGCGCGAGGCGTCCACCAGCCAGGCGGCGACCGGGACGTTCGAGCAGCCGATCTTGGTGGATGGGCCGGCGGTCGCCCAGAGGGTGCCGTCCGGGCCGGCCCGCCAGCGGCCGCGCTGCGCGTTGCAGCCGTCCGACCCGGTCCACCGGCCATCCGGGGCGAACTCGACGAATGCCGGTTTCGGGTCGTGCGCCCCGGCACCGTCGGCGGGTACCCAACGGCCGATCAGCTGGTTGGCCCCGGCCGGTTCCATCCCGGACTCGGCATCCGCCGCGCCGCTCCCGCCGACCATCGCCAGCATGATCGCCAGCACCACCAGTGTCCGAGTCATCGTCCGCTCCCCTTTCCTGCCCCGGAGACGGAGCCACTCCCCGATCGGGTTGCCTCCGGTGACCGGGCACACTCTCCGACCATGCTGGTGGCGCGTTCCGTGCTGTTGTTCGTGTTGGCGGCGGTGGCCGAGATCGGCGGTGCCTGGCTGATCTGGCAGGGCTTCCGGGAGGGGCGCGGCTGGCTGTGGATCGCCGGCGGGGTGCTTGCGCTCGGGGGTTACGGGTTCGTCGCGGCGTTCCAGCCGGACCCGCATTTCGGGCGGATCCTGGCCGCGTACGGCGGCGTGTTCGTCGCCGGGTCACTGGCCTGGGGAATGGCGCTGGACGGGTTCCGGCCGGACCGTTGGGACCTGGCCGGCGCGGTGCTCTGCCTGCTCGGGGTCGCGGTCATCATGTACGCACCCCGCACCGGTGCATGACTCACGCGGCCAGCAGCAGGGCCGAGCCGGTCGGCGTCAACCGGGCCGGCACGTCCGCGCGGGCCGAGGCGTCGATCAGGCCGGCCTGGGTGAGCCGCCGCCCGGCGAACTGGTCCGAGTAGCACACCCCGTCGATGACCAGCGTGGTCCCGCAGTCACAGGACAACCGGCAACGCCCTTCGGCGACGGCCCGTAGCACCTTGCGATCCCGGTAGCTGAGTGTGCTTGGCATCTCGACCGCCCTCTCCGGAGGGATTTCCCTGACCAGCCAAGCGTGCTCCTACCAGGCACGATGAACCATCGAGCTGCCCCTACTCCCAGTTGGGTCAACCCGCCATTTCCGGGTAGGGAGAACCCCCCTGGTCAGCCGCCGATGTTCAGCACCGCGAGGTTCCCGCTGTCCAGGTTGGTCACGTAGGCCTGCTTGCCGTTGGGCAGCACGCCGACGCTGGTCGGGCTGTTGCCGGTGGGGATGGTCGCGGTGACCTGGTTGGTCTCCGCGTTGATCACCGACACGGTGCCGTCACCGACGTTGGCGACGTAGCAGAACCGGCCGTCCGGCGCCCAGGAGATCTCCTGGGGGTTCTTGCCGACCGGGATGGTCGCGGTCACCTGGTTGGAGTTGGTGTCGATCATCGTGACCGAGCCCGAGTCGTAGTTGACGTTGGCCACCAGCGGCCGGGTGGGGTGCACGGCCAGGCTGTGCGGGCTGGTGCCCACCTTCACCTCGGCGAGCACGTTGCCGGTGGCCACGTCGAGCACGGATACCACGTTCGACTCGTGGTTCGCGGTGTACGCCTTGGTGCCGTCCTTGGAGAACTCGATCCAGTGCGGGTTGGCCGCGACCTTGATCTCCTTGGCCACGGCGTAGTTCGCGGTGTCGATCACCGAAACGGTGCCCGAGTCGTGGTTCGGCACCCAGAGGAACCGGCCGTCGGCGGTGACCGCGGAGAGGAACGGGCGGGTGCGCACCGGGACGGTCGCCACCACCTTGTTGGTCGTGGTGTCCAGTACGCCGACCACGGCGATGGTGCGCTGCTCGTTGAAGATGCTCAGGTAGACCCGCCGCCCGTCCGGCGAGAAGTTCACGTACTGCGGCGGCCCGGCGTCCACCGGAATGGTGGCGATCACCTTGTTGATCGAGGTGTCCACCACGGTGACCAGGTTCGCCCCCCGGTTGGCGATGTAGGCCAGCCGGCCGTTCGGGGAGATCGCGACGAACCCCGGCGTCCGCCCGGCCGGGATCGGTTCCCCGAGGCTCGGCACGGGCACGCTGGGGGCCACCTGGGCGGCCGGCTCGGGCGGCGCCACCGCCTGCGGGTTGGTCACCGGCTCGGCCACCGGCTCGCTGCCCGAGCTCAGCTGCCCGACGACCAGGAAGGCCGCCACCGAGACCGAGACGGCGGCGACCAGCGCGAGCGCGCCGAACCCGATCATCCGCCAGTTGACCTTGGAGCTCGGCGCCGGCGGCGGGGTGCGCCGGCCGAACTGCTCGGCCCACGGGTCGGCGGCCGGCGGCGGCGCGCTCGGCCGGGGTTGCCCGCCGAACTGCCCCGGGAGGCCGCCGAGCGGCTGGGGTCCGGTCGACGGCCCGCCGGAAGGCGTCACGTCGGTTCGCATGGGCGGCTGCCAGCCGGTGGGCGTATCGACCTTCGGTGGCTCGGCGCCCTGACCCGGTAGCACGGGGGCGGGCGTCGGGTCGGGGCGACCCGGCCGTGGCGTCGGGGCCGGACGGACCGACGGCGACGTCCCGTCCGGGCGTTCGGTCAGGTCCGCGCTGGCCGCCGACGGCGTCCGGTCCCGGCCGCCCGCAACGGGCGCCGGGTCCGCGCCGGTGCCTTGGGTCGGGTCCGAGCCGCCCGGGCCTTCCGGCTGGTCCGGCTGAGGCGTCGGCGTCGGACGGCCCGACTTGGGCGTCGGCGTCGGAGTCGGGCGACTCGACGGCGTCGGCGTCGGGCGACTCGACTTAGGCGTCGGCGTCGGACGCCCCGACTGCGGCGTCGGCGTCGGATTGCCCGACTGGGGTGTCGGCGTCGGACTGCCCGACTGGGGTGGGGGAGTCGGACGCCCCGACTGCGGCGTCGAAGTTGGACCACCCGACTGGGGTGTGGGAGTCGGACGACCCGACTGCGGCATCGAAGTCGGACCACCCGACTGGGGTGTAGGCGTCGGACGACCCGACTGCGGCGTCGAAGACGGGCGACCTGACTGCGGTGTCGGCGTCGGACGACCCGGCTGAAGCGTCGAAGACGGACCGCCCGACTCGGGGGTCGGCGTCGGGCGCCCGGACCGCGGCGTGGGACTGGGACGGCCCGACTGGGCTGCCGGCGTCGAGCGGCCCGGCTGCGGCGTCGGCGTCGGACGGCCCGGCTGCGGCGTCGGCGTCGGACGGCCCGGCTGCGGCGTCGGCGTCGGACGACCCGGCTGCGGCGTCGAAGACGAACGGCCCGATTGAGGCGTCGGCGTCGGAGCGCTCGGCTGGGGCGTCGGCGTCGGACGGCTCGACTGCGGCGTCGGCGTCGGCGTGGGACGGCTCGACTTAGGCGTCGGTGTGGGACGACCCGGTTGGGGCGTCGGCGTTCCGCCGGGAGGGCCGGACGGCGGCGTCCCGTTCGGGCGGCCCGGGCGAGGCGTCGGGGAGGGCCGGGCCGAGGGCCGAGGGCCTTCCGGAGGAGATTTTCCGTCGGGACGGCTCGAAGGCGACGTCCCCGGGGTCTGCGTCAGGTCGGCCCGGATCGGTTGGCTCCGCTCCGCTCCGCTCGGCGTGGCGTCCGGCCCGCCCGGCGGGGTGGCCGGCACGGGGCGGCCGGGGGGCGTACCGCCCGGTCGGCCCGGCGCCCCGCCGGGTAGCGGCGCGTCGTCCAGCTCGCGCCGGGAGGTACCGATGACCGGCGGGCGGGGCGCGTGCCCGTTCCCGGCGGGCATCCCGGCCAGGGTGGCCGCGCCCAGGGCGACCGCGTGCTTGGGGTGGGTGTCCACCACGGTGGGCCGGCCCAGTTCCTCGGAAACCATGCGCGCGACCAGCGGGATCCGCGACGAACCGCCGACCAGCAGCACCGCGCTGAGCTGGCGGGCGTCCACCTGCGCGGAGCGCAGCGTGCGGGCCAGCGCGCCGATGGTGGACTCGATGGGCGCGCGCACCATGCGCTCGAACTCGGCGCGGGTCAGCGTGACGTCGAAATGCCGGCCGGGCAGGAATACCGGGAGCACCGCCTCGGTGTCCACGGACAGCGCCTCCTTGGCCAGGATGCAGTCCTGGCGCAGGCGGGCCAGCGCGATGGTGGTCTGCGGGTCGGTCAGGTCCAGCTCGGCCAGCACGCCGCCGGCGGCGACGTTCACGTGGGCCAGGATGGCCTCGTCGAAGTCCACCCCACCCAGCCGCTCGATACCCTCCGGGGTACCCAGGATCTCCACCCCGCCGGACCGCTTGCACAACACGGTGGCGTCGAACGTGCCGCCGCCCAGGTCGTACACGGCGATGATCTCGCCGTCGTCCAGGTCGCGGGTGGCCGCGTAGTGCGCGGCGGCCGCCTCGGGCTCGGTGACCAGGGTGACGTCCGGCAGCCCGGCCAGGTGCGGGACCTCCTCGAACAGCCCTCGGCGGAACGGCCCCCAGTTCGCCGGGTGGGTGAGCACCACCCGCTCCGGCGGGTGCCCCTCGGTCGCCGAGACCTTGCCGATCACGTCGCGCAGCAGCGAGCCGAGCAGCGAGGTGACCGCATGGGGCGAGCCGCCGAGCATCACCGGGGTCGGGTCGCCGAGCCGGCGCTTGAACTCCCGGCCGACCCGGTCCGGGTTGCTGACCGCGCGCCGACCGGCGGCGTCCCCGGTGACCAGCTCGCCGTCCTCGCGGACGTAGACCACCGCGGGCGCCACCACCGATCGGTCGCCGAGGGTGACCATCTCTATCTGCTTCGGGTAGGCGATCGCCGCCGCGACAAAGGTGGTCCCGAGATCGACGCCAAGGTTGTACGCCACCGCGTCCCCTCCTTGGTGAGGTGCTTATCTTATTGAGGGGACTACTTTCGATCGAGAGGGTTGTCCCGTCTGTGACCAGGTGTTGTCCTGGTAGGGAAAACCCTACCCCCGGATGGGGTCAGCACCCTTCCACGCAACGTGATCTCCCCGGGATACTTCGGCGATGAACCCGGCGTCTCCCCGCCGCGAGGGCCCCGTCCGGCTGGCCGGCACCGCGCCCTCGCGCGCGGAGTCCGTCCAGTGGCGGCGTCGGCAGCGGCTCGAGCGCCAGCTGCACGACGGCGCCTCGCTGCGCCTGTCCGCGCTGGCCCTGCGGCTGGGCCTGCTGCGCCAGCGGCGGCCCGGCGAGGACGAGGCCTGGCGGGCGGACATCGGCGAGCTGCAGGAGGAGCTGCACACGGTGCTGCAGGAGCTGCGCGACGTGGCGAACCAGATCTACCCGCCGCTGCTCGACCAGGCCGGGCTCGGGCCGGCGCTGGCCGAGCTGGCCGAGCGCCGCGGTGCCCAGATAAGGCTGGATGTGCCGAAGGCCGACCGGTTCGGCCCGGAGGCCGAGGGCGCCGCGTACTTCGCCGTCGCGGAATGCCTGGTCGTCCGCCCCCCGGACGCCGGCCCGCTCGCGGTCACGGCGCGCCGGAACGGGACCGACCTGGTGCTCACGCTGTGCGGGCTGGACCCCGACTACCTGCTCGTCCTCGAAGACCACGCGGCGCCGCTCGGCGGCACGGTCGACCGGCACGGGCCGGAGGCCTCGGACACGATCACGGTGAGGATTCCATGCGAGTAGCGCTGGCCGAAGACGGTGCCCTGTTCCGCGAGGGACTACTGATGCTGCTGCGGGCGGCCGGCCACGAGATAGTCGGTGCGGTCGCCGGCGGGGACGAGCTGGTCGCCCTCCTGGCCAACGAGCCGGTCGACGTGGCCATCCTGGACATCCGGATGCCACCGGAGCCGGACGGCGGCCTGGTGACCGCCGAACGGCTGCGCGCCGCGCACCCCGACATGGGCCTGCTGTTCCTCTCCCACTACGCCGAGTCGCACTACCTGATGCGCATCCTGGAGATCGGCACGGAGCGGGTCGGCTACCGGCTCAAGGAGAAGGTGGGCAGCGTAGACGTGCTCACCGACACCCTGGACCGCATCGAGGCCGGGGAGATCGTGATCGAGCCGGTGCTGGCCAAGCGGCTGGTCGAGCGCCCGCGCGGAGAGAAGAAGGACATGGTGGCCTCGCTGTCCGAGCGCGAGCTGGACGTGCTGCGCCTGATGGCCGAGGGCCGGTCCAACAACGGCATCGCCAGCCGCCTGTTCGTCACGCCCAAGGCGGTGGAGAAGCACATCGCCAACATCTTCGGCAAGCTCGGCCTGCACACCGACACCTCCGAGCATCACCGCCGGGTGCTCGCCGTGCTCACCTATCTCCGCTCGCAGCACAGCGGCGTCTGACCCCTTAGTCTGCTGTTCAAGAGGTATCGCGCGAGGCCGGGAGGTGCGCGATGAACCGGACGGTATTGGCCAGGTCGCTGCGCTACCTCCTGCTCGCGTGCTTCGTCGCGGTGGTGTTTCCACTGGTGATCGGGCTCGTCGGGCGCCTGATGGACCCGCCGCAGGCGGCGGTGCTGTTGCCCTTCGCCTCGGCCGCGCTCGCCGTGGCCTGCCTCGGCCCGGTGCTGACGCGGGTGGACCGGCTGGTGCAGCGGCTCGCCCACGACTCCACCACCACGCCGTACTCGGCGCTGGCCGAGGCCTCCGCGCGAATCGGCGCCGGCTCGCTGGACGAGGCCCTGCCCGGTCTGGCCCGGGTGCTCGGCGAAGGAACGGGGGCGGGGCACGCGGCGATCTGGCTGGCCGTGGGCGACAAGCTGGTCGTCGCGGCGTCCTACCCGGCGCCCAACCCGGCGGTGGAGCCGCGCGCGGTGGACAACCTGGCGGTCCTGCTGGCCGAACCCGAGACCGACCAGGCGGTGCCGGTGCTGGAGGGGCCGAAGCTGCGCGCGGTGCTGGTCATCACCAAGCCGGGGCGCCCGATCACCCCGGCCGACCAGCGGCTCATGCAGGACGTGGCGAACGGCGCCGGCGTGTTGCTGCGTGGCGTGGCGCTGAACGCCGCACTGGCCGAGCGGGTCCGCCGCGCCGACGAGCTGGCCGCCGAGCTCGCCGCGTCCCGGTGGCGGCTGCACCAGGCGCGGGACGTGGAACGGCGCCGGCTGGTCAGCGAGCTGGGCAGCGCGACGACGGACCGGCTGACCAATCTGCGCACCGACCTGGCCGAGGCGCGGGACGCCCTCACCGAAACCTCCGAACAGGCGGGTGAGGAGGCCAAGGGCGCCATCGGCCGGGCCACGACGGACCTGGACGAGCTGCTGGACCGGTTCCGCCAGATCGCCCGGGGCGTCTATCCGGCGGTGCTGCGCGACCAGGGGCCGTTCGGCGCGCTGGAGGAGGTGATCGCCGACCTGCCCCGGCCGGTGGAGCTGACCGGCGAGCTGGCCGACCGGCTGGTCTGGGAGGTGGAGTCCGGCATCTACTACCTGACCGCCTCCGCGATCCGGCAGCTCGCCGAGCGGCCCGGCGCGCGGCCGCTGAAGGTGTACCTGCGGCACACCGAGGGCAACCTCATGGTGACCATCACCGACCCGGACCCACCCGCCACGCTCGACGAGCTGCGCGCCTGGCTGGCCGTGGACAGCGAGCGGCTGGCCGCGCTGGGTGGCGCCCTCGAGCTCACGGTGGACGGCGAGTCCTCGGTGGTGCTGCACGCCTGGCTGCCCGACCAACTCGCCCCGTCGGTCGTCGTGCCGGCGGCGGCCCGATGACCATCCGGCGCCTGAGCCCGGCGGGTGGCGCTTCCGCGCCCGCCCGCCCGCCCGGCGCGGCGGCTCTCCCGCCCGAGCCGAACCCGCTGCTCGCCCGCGCGGCGGCGGCCGGCTACGCGGTGC
Organism: Actinospineispora eucalypti; assembly: GCF_039543365.1. NCBI lineage: Bacteria > Bacillati > Actinomycetota > Actinomycetes > Pseudonocardiales > Pseudonocardiaceae > Actinospineispora > Actinospineispora eucalypti. The sequence continues at coordinate 164,165 of NZ_BAABJP010000007.1, read as the reverse complement.
TGCTGGCGATGTGCGTCGTGGTGTCCCTCGGCTGGCTGGCGGTCGGTGCGGCGGTCGCGGTGGCCGCGCACTTCCCGGGCGCGGCCGAGGCCCTGACCGACCTGGCCGGCGGCGGAGCCGGCTGGGCGCGCGGGCTGTTGGCCGCCGTGCCGCGCGGCGAACCGGCCGGCCAGGCGGTCCTGGACTACCTGCTGTCCCTGGTCAACCTGGTGTTGGCCGGGCTGCTGCTGTTCATGGGACCGCGCGGCTGGGTCCAGCAGCTGCTCGCCCTGGCGATGATCGGGTCGGCCGGGGCGTTCAACCTGCAGGCCCACGCCACCACGGTGGCGGTGCGGGACGCCACCGGTTTCGACGTCGGCGGGCTGCACCAGGTGTTCCTGCACGGCGTCGCGGGGGCGGCATACCTGATCGCGCTGCTGCTGGTGCCGGTCGGCCGCCTGGGGCGGACGGCGGCCTCGGGGACCCTGGGGCGCGGTGCGCTCGCCGCGTCGGGCGCCGCCGCGCTGGGCGTGATCGGTTTCGGTACCGCGCTGCTGCCCCACACGCTCAGCTGCATCCTGTTCCTCGGCTTCGGCGTGCCAATGGTCGGGCTGGCCGTGCTGCCGTACCGGATCAGCCGGGGTCCCACCGCCGAGCTGCGCACCCAGGCCCGGCTGCTGTTCGCCGCGCTGCTCGCGGCGGTGGGCACCGGCGCGGTGCTGGTCGTGCTCACCCTGCTGCTGTGGTACCTGGACCAGCCCGGGCTGATGCTGGTCGACCCGACCGCGCACAGCGTGTCGGCGAACCAGCCGCCGACCGCGCAGCCGACCGCCCTGCTGTTCTGGTTCTCCCGGCTCGCCGCGGCCGGCGTCGCGGTTTCCGTGCTGGTGGCGGTGCGCCGGGACCGGCCGCACAGCGCCGAGCGGGCGTTCAGCCGGGGGCTGGCCTCGGTGATGGTGGTGGTGCTGGTCGGCGGCGGCTTCGTGGTGATCCACGCGATCGTCGGCTGGCTGCCGGACGCGAACAGCGAAGCCGGCTCGATCGCCGCCGCCGCCGTGGCCACCGCCGTGGCCGCCGTGGCCTTCCTTCCGGTCTACCTGCGCGCCGAGCGCCTGGTGGACCGGCTGCTCTACGGCGAGCGTCCCACGCCGTACCGCGTGCTGGCCGACGTGGCCGCGCTGTCCCGCACCAGCTCGTCGGACGGCCCGGACCTGGCCGGCCTGGCCGAGGCCATCGGTCGAGGCCTGAGCGCCCGGTACTGCCAGCTCACCGTGCTGCGCCCGGGCCTGCGCAGCCGCACGTACACCTGGTCCGGGGAGATCGACAGAGCCTCCGACGAGTCGCTCGCGGCCTCTCTGGTGACCCTGCCGATCCGCCAGGGACAGGAGCAGATCGGGGCCATCGCGGTGGATCGCGGCGCGGTGGCCGGCCTGCACAACGAGCGGCGCACCCTGCTGCACGACGTGGCGGACAGCCTCGGCGCGGTGCTGCAGGCCAGCCGGCTGGGCATCGAGCTGGAACGCCAGCTGCGCGCCGCGCTGGCGCACGCGGAGGACATCGCCGCCTCCCGGCGCCAGGCGGTCGCCGAGATGGACAGCGAACGGCGGGGCATCGAGCGCGACCTGCACGACGGCGCGCAACACCACCTGGTCACCCTGCGGCTGGCCCTCGGCCTGGTGGAGCACGAGGTCTCCACCGGTGCGCTGGCCCAGGCCAGGGACCGGTTCGACCAACTGATCAAGCAGGTGGACGAGGCCGAGGCGGTGCTGGCCCGGACGGCGGCCGGGGTTTCCTCGATCGCGCTCACCGAGCGCGGACTGGCCGAGGCACTGCGCGCCGCGTTCGCCACGGACGCCGGTGCCGAGCAACCGGTGGCCGTGCAGATCGACGAGTTCCTGGCCACGCACCGGTTCGCCGAGGACCTGGAGTCGGCGGTCTACTTCTGCTGCCTGGAGGCGGTGAACAACGCCCGCAAGCACGCGCCGGGCGCGACGATCACCGTGCGGGTGGGCGCGGAGCCCGGCCGGCTGCGGTTCAGCGTGCGCGACGACGGGCCGGGGTTCGACCCGGCGGGCACGCTGGACGCGATCGGTGCGCCCGGCCGGGGCATGCGCAACGTGCGCACCCGGATCATCTCGGTGGGCGGCCAGATCACCGTCGACTCCACGCCGGGGGCGGGCACCACGATCTCGGGCTGGGTACCGCTGCCGGCGGACCAACCGCTCCGGCGCACCGCACCGCTCACCGAGCCGGTTCCGGTGCCCCCGTCCGGCACGCTGCCGCTGCTGGAAGCCGCGACCATGCCCGGCCGGCTGATCCGGCCGGGCATCGCGGTCCCGGCTCCCGCGCCCCCCGGGCCGGCAACGTCCGCACCGGCGGCCCTCCCACCGGCAGCGCCCGCACCGGCAGCGCCGGCACCGGCGGCCCTCGCGCCGTCAGCGCCCGCACCGGCGGCCCTCGCACCGGCGGCGCCCGCACCGGCCGATCTCCCTCCGCTCACCCGCCCGGTGATCCGCCCCCGGCATCCCGAGGGCGCCCCGTCCCGCGCGACGGCCCTTCCGCTCGACCCGGAATCGCTGCTCGGCCAGGCTCGGGAACTGCTGCTTGCGGCCGCCGAACGACACCCGGATGGAGCCGCCCGCGACCGGATCGACCAGCTGACCGCCGAGCTCGGCGAACCGCCCCACCTGGCCGTGCACGGCGCCCCGGGCGCCGGCCGGACCACCCTGGCCGAAGCGCTGCGGACCCTGCCGGGCGGAGAACGGTTCGAGCTGGTCGACCCCGGCCCGGCCGGCCCGGCGCCGGTGGCCACGCTGTGGTTGCTGCGGGGTCCCACCGATCCACCGCCCCAACCCGGAGACGAACCGGTGGTAGGCCTGCTGACCAGGGCGGACGAGAGCGCCGACGGCGCGACCTACGCGCTGGAGCTGGCCAATGCGCTGGCCGAGGAGTACCGCGAGCACGCCCAGCTCGGCCGGCACTGCCAGACCGTGCTGCCGATCGCCGCGCTGCTCGCGGTCGCCGCGGCCGCACTGACCGAGGAACGTTTCGCCGCCCTGCGCGACCTGGCCTCACGGAACTCCGCCGACCCACCGGCCGACACGTCCGCCACGCCGCCCCCCGAGGTGCCCGCCGCGCCGTCCCCCGCACCGCCCGCCGACCCACTCCCGGGGCCGTCCGCCGACGTGTCCGACACGCCGCCCCCCGAGGTGCCCGCCGCGCCGCCCCCCGCGCCGCCCGCCGACCCACCCCCGGGGCCGTCCGCCGACGTGTCCGCCGCGCCGCCCGTCGACATGTCCGCCGGGCCGTCGGCCGCTGTGGCCCCCGAGCCGCCCGCGGAGCTGGAGCTGGTCGGCTGGCTCGGGCGGTTCGGGGTCCGGGCCGCCGTGGCGCTGATCCGGGACGGCACCGTCGACGATGCCGACCATCTGGCCCGCGAGCTGGTGGAACGCAGCGGGCTGCCCCGGCTAGTCGAGCTGCTGACCTGGCGGTACGCCCGGCCGGCCGAGGCGCGCAAGGTGCGCGCGGCGATGCGCTGCGTCGCGGAGCTCAGCACCGAACCGGATACGGACGACCTGCGTTACCGGCTGGACCGCCTGCGCGCCAACGCGCACGAGCTGGCCGAGATCGACCTCGCCGAGTCGCTGTGCGCCGAGGCACCTCCGCTGGACGGTCCCGACCGGCGGCTGGCCGAGCGGTTGCTGGGTTGGACGGGTAACAGCCCGGCCATCCGTCTGGGCCTCGCCGAGGACGCCGACCGGGAGCAGATCCGGGCCGCCGCCGCCGACCAACTGGCGCACTGGCAACGCCTGGCCGCGCACCCGGTGAGCACCTCCGCACGCCGCGACGCGGCCGCCGTGCTGGCCCGCACCTGCGAGGACCTGCTGAACCAGGAAACACCTGAGGCCACCGTCACCAGGACGATGGCCTCAGGTCCCCCTTCATAGGAGGGGATCACTCACCTCGGTGATCCCGAGTCTCCGGCTTGCTGCTCGACTCGCGGTGGTCCCGGACGACCGGCTCGGACGTCTCCTCCCGGTGGTCTCGCACGATCGGCTCCGGCTTCTGCTCCCGGTGGTCCCGCACGATCGGCTCCGAGTTCTGCTCCCGGTGGTCCCGGACAATCGGCTCGGGCTTCGGGTCACGGTGGTCCCGCACGATCGGCTCCGGCTTCGGGTCACGGTGGTCCCGGACAATCGGCTCCGGCTTCGGGTCACGGTGGTCCCGCACGACCGGCTTGGGCTTGTCGGGGTTGCCGGCGCCGTTGCCCGGGTCGATCGGCTTGGTCTCGGGCTTGTCGCCGGCACCGTTGCCCGGATCGATCGGCTTGTCTCCGGGCTTGTCCCCCGGCTTGTCTCCGGGCTTGTCCCCCGGCTTGTCTCCGGGCTTGTCCCCCGGCTTGTCTCCGGGCTTGTCCCCCGGCTTGTCCCCCGGCTTGTCCTCGGGCTTGTCTCCGGGCTTGTCTCCGGGCTTGTCACCCGGCTTGTCCTTGTCGTGGTCCTTGTCGTGGTCCTTGTCGTGGTCCTTGTCGTGGTCCTTGTCGTGGTCCTTGTCGTGGTCCTTGTCGTGGTCCTTGTCGTGGTCCTTCTTGTGGTCGTCGTCGTGACGGTCCTTGTCCCACACGTGGTCCCAGTCCTTGTCGTGGTGCCGCTTGGGCCACCAGTGGTCCCGCTTGCAGTGGACGGGACGGCCGTAGCGCACGTGGATGAACGTGTAGTCCTTGATCACCACGGTGGCCGGGCGGACGTAGGTCACCGAGCCCGGGCGGAAGGTCTGCCAGGTCTCACCGGTGTACGAGGAGTCGTCCTGCTTCGCGGCGGCGGTGAGCGGGTTGCCGCTGTAGCACTTCACCGTCGGCTCGCCGTAGTTGTCCACGAACACCGCCGTGCCCGCCTGCAGCACCGCCGGGTACGAGTCGTACCGGCCGTCGGCGTAGCCGTGCGCGGTGACGGCGGTGTCCGCGCGCAGCACCACCGGGGTCAAGGTGTTGACGAAGCCGGGGATCTCCTCGGCCTTGATGCTCAGCGCACCGGCCCAGGCGTTCGCCCGTTGCGGGTCGGCCTGCAGGTTCGCCACCAGGGTCTTGCCGTCACAGGTGGTCTGGTCGCCGTTGTCGGCGAAGAGGCCGGGGGTGTCACCGCCGAACTGTCCGGCGGTGTCGGCCGGCGCGGTCACGCCCTCCTGGTCCGCGCCCACCGGCGTCATGAACGGGTTGGCGCCGGCCGAGGACGTCTTCTCCAGCGCTACCGATGCGGCGGCCGGCTCGGCGGCGGCTTCGGTGGTCGTCGTCGGGTTGGACACCGGACCCGCGAGCAGCGCTCCGATCCCGACCAGCACGGCGAACGCGGCCAGCAACACGACGATCGTGGTGCGAACCGAGATCCCCGAACGCGGGGGCGACTGCGGGGGGCCAACCGGTGAGGTGTATGGGTCGGAACTCATCGGAGTTGCCTCTCGTGGGGGGGTCGTTTGCGGCCTGCACAAACGGTGTCACCCACGAGACATTCACTCGATGGTGTGGCCCCCCAACTCCGAGGAGCCACCCCCCGAACCCGGTGTCGGGTTTACCCCCGATCCGGCACCGGCGCGACGCCGCCGGCCGACGCGGCGGCCAGCCGGGAGTGCCGCCGGCCGTAGGCGTAGTACACCAGGAACCCGATCGCCATCCACCCGACGAACCGCAGCCAGGTCAGCGCCGTCAGGTTGTACATCAGCCAGAGGCAGGCCAGCGCGGCGAGCACGGGGACGACCGGCACCAACGGCGTGCGGAACGCGCGCGGCAGGTCGGGTCGGGTGCGCCGCAGCACCAGCACACCCAGTGACACCAGCACGAAGGCGAACAGCGTGCCGATGTTGACCATCTCTTCCAGCTTGTCCGCCGGGAACAGGGTCGCCGCGAGCGCCACCGCGCCGCCCACGATCAGGGTGATCCGGGTGGGCGTACCGTGCTCGCCGGTCCGGGCCAGGCCGCGCGGCAGCAGGCCGTCCCGGGACATGGCGAACAGCACCCGGGTCTGGCCGAGCATCAGCACCAGCACCACCGTGGTCAATCCGGCCAGGGCGCCGAGCGAGATGATCACAGCCACCCAGGTGACGCCGTGCATGGCGAACGCGGTGGCCAGGGTCGCCCTGGTGCCGTCCGCCTTGGTGGCCAGGTCGGTGTACTTCACCATCCCGGTGAGCACCAGGGACACCGACACGTACAGCACGGTGATCACGACCAGCGAACCGATGATGCCGCGCGGGACGTCCCGCTTCGGGTCGCGGGTCTCCTCGGCGGTGGTGGCCACCACGTCGAACCCGATGAACGCGAAGAACACCAGGGAAGCGGCGGCCAGCAGGCCGGTCACGCCGAACGCGGTGCCCCCACCGCCGGACAGCGCGAACAGGGTCTGGTCCAGCCAGGACTTGCCGCCGTCCGCGATCGCGGTCTCCGGCGGGATGTACGGCGAATAGTTGTCCACGTTGATGTACGCGATGCCGAGCAGCACCACCAGCAGGACCACGCTGATCTTGATCGCGGTGATCACCTGGCTCACCCTGCTGGACAGCTTCACACCGGCCACCAACACCCAGGTCAACAGCGCGACCAGCAGGAACGCCCCCCAGTCCACCGGGATGGGGCCGAGGTGCACGGTGGTGCTCTTGGCCCCCAGGCCGAGATACCCGAGGAACTGGGCCAGGTAGAGCGCCCACCCCTTGGCCACCGCCGCCGCGCCGACCGCGAACTCCATCACCAGGTCCCAGCCGATGATCCAGGCCATCAGCTCACCGAAGGTGGCGTAAGAGAACGTGTACGCGCTGCCTGCCACCGGCACGGTCGAGGCGAACTCCGCGTAACACAGTGCGGCCAGCCCGCAGGCGATCGCCGCCATCACGAACGCGAGGGATACCGATGGACCGGCGACATTGCCCGCCGTACTCGCGGTGAGGGTGAAGATGCCCGCCCCGACCGCGACCGCCACGCCGAACACCACCAGGTCCAGCGCCCCGAGATCTTTTCGGAGCTTCGTGCCTGGCTCATCGGTGTCGGCAATGGACTGCTCGATGCTTTTGACCCGAACCCGCCCGTTGCCTGCCATTCGCCGGACGCTACTACCGATCATGCGGCCCCGGCAGCACTGTTGAGCAGAACTTAAGGCCCGCGGTAGCCACCTTCCAATCGTCGGCGGTTCACCTGCGCGCCGCGACAGGGCAATATCAGTGACCTCAACGGACCTCGAGGCCAGCTGGACGGTGACGCCGTGCGCGAACACGTAGGAATGCTCACCGTCGGCGAGCTTCGCTCCGCGATCGACACCGGAAGCATCGACACCGTGCTGTTGGTGCTGGTCGACATGCAGGGGCGGTTGCAGGGCAAGCGCTGCGCGGCGCGCTACTTCCTGGAGGAAGTGCTGAAACACGGCGCGGAGGCCTGCAACTACCTGCTCGCGGTGGACGTGGACATGAACACCGTGGACGGCTACGCGATGTCCTCCTGGGAGCGCGGCTACGGGGACTTCGAGCTGGTCCCGGACCTGTCCACGCTGCGCAAGCTGCCCTGGCACCCGGGCAGCGCGCTGGTGTTCGCCGATCTGCGGCTGTCCTCCGGGGAACCGGTCGCGCCCTCGCCGAGGCAGGTCCTGCAGCGGCAGCGCGAGCGGCTGGCCGAGCGCGGCTGGCGGGCGCTGGCCGGCACCGAGCTGGAGTTCATCGTCTACCGGGACTCCTACGAGGACGCCTGGCGCGCCGACTACCGGGACCTGACGCCGGCGAACCTGTACAACGTGGACTACTCGATGCTCGGCACCGCCCGGGTGGAGCCGCTGCTGCACGCGATCCGGGCCGGCATGGCCGGCGCCGGGCTCTACGTGGAGTCGGCCAAGGGCGAGTGCAACCTGGGCCAGCACGAGATCGCGTTCCGCTACGACGAGGTGCAGGTCACAGCCGACAACCACGCGCTGTACAAGACCGGCGCCAAGGAGATCGCCGCCCAGCAGGGCTGCTCGCTGACCTTCATGGCCAAGATCGACGAGCGGGAGGGCAACTCCTGCCACATGCACGTCTCCCTGCGGGACGGCGCCGGCGAGCCGGTCATGGCGGGGCGCTACGGGGACCTCTCCCCCGCCGGCGAGCACTTCCTAGCCGGCCAGTTGGCCGCACTGCGCGAGTTCACCCTGCTGTTCGCGCCGAACATCAACTCCTACAAGCGGTTCGCGCCCGGCTCGTTCGCGCCGACCTCGGTGTCCTGGGGCGTGGACAACCGGACCTGCGCGCTCCGCCTGGTCGGTCGCGGGCCGTCGCTGCGGGTGGAGAACCGCCTGCCCGGCGGGGACGTGAACCCCTATCTCGGGCTGGCCGCGGTGATCGCCGCCGGCCTGCACGGCATCGACCACGAGCTGCCCCTGGAACCCGCGCAGACCGGCAACGCGTACACCTCGGGCGCACCGACCGTACCGACCACCATGCGCGAGGCGCTGACCCTGTGGGAGTCGTCCTCGCTGGCCAAGGAGTGCTTCGGCGAGGAGGTCGTGGAGCACTACGCCAACATGGCCCGGGTGGAGCTGGCCGCCTTCGACGCGGTGGTCACCGACTGGGAGCGGAGGCGCTGCTTCGAGCGGCTGTAGGTTGGCCGGCATGGGCAGGTTGGATGAGCGAGTTGCCGTGGTGACCGGCGCCGGCAGCGGGATCGGGCTGGCGGCCGCGCGGCGGCTCACCTCGGAGGGCGCGCGCGTGGCGTGCGTGGACATCGACCCGGGGGCGGCGAAGCGAGCGGCCGACGAGGTGGACGGGCTGGCCATCACGGCCGACGTCACCTCGCCGGAAGACGTCAAGCGGATCTACGCGAGCACCGACGAGCGCTACGGCCGGATCGACATCGCGCTGCACAACGCCGGCATCTCGCCGCCCGACGACGACTCCATCCTGACCACCGGCCTGGACGCCTGGCGCCGGGTGCAGGAGGTCAACCTGACCTCGGTCTACCTGTGCTGCCAGGCGGTGCTGCCGTACATGCAACGCGCCGGCCGGGGCTCGATCATCAACGTGGCCTCGTTCGTCGCGGTGATGGGCTCGGCCACCTCGCAGATCTCCTACACCGCCTCGAAGGGCGGCGTGCTGGCGATGTCCCGCGAGCTAGGCGTGCAGTTCGCCCGGGAGGGCATCCGGGTCAACGCGCTGTGCCCCGGCCCGGTCAACACGCCCCTGCTCACCGAGCTGTTCGCCAAGGACCCGGAGCGGGCGCAGCGGCGGCTGGTGCACGTGCCGATGGGCCGGTTCGCCGAGGCTTCCGAGATGGCCGCCGCGATCGCGTTCCTGGCCAGCGACGACGCCTCCTTCGTCACCGGCGCCGAGTTCCTGGTCGACGGCGGGATCTCCGCCGCGTACGTCACCCCGCTGTGACCCGCCCGCTGATCGGGCTGACCGCCTATCACGAGCCGGCGGCCTGGACGGTCTGGCGGGACGTCCCGTGCGCGCTGCTGCCCTGGGACTACGTCACGCGGGTGGTCGAGGCCGGCGGCGCCCCGGTGCTCCTTCCGCCGGTGCCCTCGGCGATCTCCTCGGTGGTGAGCCGGCTGGACGGCCTTCTCCTGGCCGGCGGCCCCGACATCGACCCCGAGCGGTACGGCGCCCCGCGCGCGGCCGAAACGCAACCACCCCGCCACGACCGCGACTCCGCCGAGCTGGCCGCCCTGCGCCTGGCCGAGGAACGCGGCATCCCGGTACTCGCCATCTGCCGGGGCGCCCAACTGCTCGCCGTCTCCCGGGGCGGCACGCTGCACCAGCACCTGCCCGAACACGCCCCCGCCCGCCCCGGCCACTACGACCCCTACGTGGTGAACGTGGCTCCCGGCTCGCGGCTCGCCGCCGCCCTGGGCCCGTCGGTGACCCTCTCCTGCGCCCACCACCAGGGCATCGACAAACCCGGCACCGGCCTGCAGCCGGTCGCCTGGTCCCCCGACGGCACAATCGAAGCGGTCGAGGACCCCGACGCCCCCTTCACACTCGGTATCCAGTCCCACCCCGAGACCACCCCCACCACCCTCCCCCTCTTCCAGTCCTTCATCACCGCCACCACCGCCACCACCACGGCGAGTCGGGGATCTAGGTACGGCGAGTCGGGGATCTGAGTACGGCGAGTCGGGGATGCGGGTACGGCGAGTCGGAGATCTGGGTACGCACCGCATGCCGTGAGTTATGCACATGGGGGTCGGTTGTCCACAGGCCCGCGAACCTCCGACCCACGCGGCGCCGGTTGCTGCGACCGTCGGTCACATGGAGGTTGGTTACGGGGAGCCCGGCGCATACGTACGTCGCACGTTGATCGCGCGCGTCGGCCGCCGGCGGGTCGACGCGGATCTCAGGCACGGGCGCTTGCGTCGGATCTGGGGCGGGGTGCTGATCGATTCCTCGCGTCAGCTCGACGTTCGAACCCGCGCGGTCGCGGCGTTGCTGCTCTGTGGGCCAAGCGCGGTGATCTGTGGGAAATCCGCCGCTTGGCTGCATGGATGCACAGCCGCCGACACCTCGGACACCCATGTGCTCGTCCCCTACGAGCACCCGGCCCGCACCCGGCCAGGACTCGCGGTGCACAACGGCCCGATGCCCCATGACGATCTCGTAGAGCTCGCCGGTCTACGGGTGCTCTCGGTCGAGCGAACGGTCGCCGATGTGTTGTGCACCGCCCAGCCACGGGAGGCGCTAGCGGTCACCGATCAGGCGCTGGCACTCCAGCCCGACGAAGGTCGTGAGGGGTTCCGGGCTCGGCTCGATCAGCGGCTGGCCGGCCGGGCCGACCCTCGGGGGACCAAACGTGCGGTCTGGTTGCTCGGGCTGGCGACCGGCCGGGCCGAGTCACCGCCGGAGAGTTGGCTGCTCCTGGAGGTCGTGGACCTGCGCTTTCCCATTCCCGAGGTGAACTGGCGCCTGTGCGGGCCGGACGGCCGATTGATCTACCGGCTGGACCTGGCCTGGCCAGAGCTACGGATCGTGCTTGAGTACGACGGGTACGCGGTGCACCACGGCCGAGAGGCGGAAGACCGGGCGCGAGCCGACGATCTACGGCGTAGGGGTTGGATCGTGTTGACCGCCACGAAGGAGGATCTGCGGGACAGCAGACGCCTCGAAGAAGCGCTGCGCGCGGCGTTCGCCAGCCGGGGTTACCGACGTCCCTGACCTCACGCCCGCCCTTCGTACCGAACCGGACCGACACCCCAAGCCCGACTCGCCGTACCCGGATCCCCGACTCGCCGTACCCAGATCCCCGACTCGCCGTACCCAGATCCCCGACTCGCCGTACCCGGATCCCCGACTCGCCGTACCCAGATCCCCGACTCGCCGTACCCGGATCCCCGACTCGCCGTACCCGGATCCCCGACTCGCCGTACCCAGATCCCCGACTCGCCGTACCTAGATCCCCGACTCGCGGTGGGGGGTGCGGTCTAGGTCGGGTTCGAGGTAGATGAGGCGGGCGGCGGGGACGGCGGCGCGGATGCGGCCTTCGGCATCGTCGATGGTTTGGGCCACCTGTTCCACCTGTAGGCCGGGGGTTAGGGCGATCTTGGCGGCGACCAGTAGCTCGTCGGGGCTCAGGTACTGGGTCTTGATGTGGATCATCCGCTGCACCTGGCCGGACTCCAGCGCGCCGGTGATCTTGGCCAGGGTGGCCCGGTCCGCGCCCTCGCCGATGAGCAGGCTCTTCATCTCGACGATCAGGATGGCCGCGATCACGCCCAGCAGGAGGCCGATGGCGACGGTGCCGACGCCGTCCCACACGCCGTTGCCGGTGACCACGGCCAGGGCCACGCCGAGCAGCGCGAGCACCAGGCCGACCAGCGCGCCGAAGTCCTCCAGCAGCACCACCGGCAGCTCGGGCTGGGTGGACTGGCGGATGAACCGCCACCAGCTCCGGTTGCCCTTCAGCGGCGTGGACTCCTGGATCGCGGTGCGGAAGCTGAACGCCTCCAGCACCACGGCCACGCCGAGGATCACGAAGGCGACGATCGGGGTGTCGATCGGGTGCGGGTCCAGGATCTTGTGCACGCCCTCGTACAGCGAGAACACCGCGCCGAGGCTGAACAGGAGCAGCGCCACCACGAACGAGTAGAAGTACCGGTCCCGCCCGTAGCCGAACGGGTGCGCCACCGTGGCCGCGCGCGCCGCCCGCTTCTGGCCGAGCAGCAGCAGCCCCTGGTTGGAGGTGTCCGCCACCGAGTGCACCGACTCGGCCAGCATCGAGGACGACCCGGTGACCAGGAAGCCGATGAACTTGGCCACCGCGATCCCGGCGTTGGCCAGCAGCGCGGCGACGATCGCTCGGGTACCCGAACCCGCGGACATGGTCACACTCCTACGAGGCGCTTACGTTGGGGGCGGGCGAATCCTATGCGGAACCCTCAGCGACTCTCAGCCTCGGTGCCCGCCGTGGCCAGGAACAGCTGCGCCGGCCCCTCGTGCGAGGCCGCCTTCACCTCGAAGTCCCGCGCGTCCAGCCAGATCGCCTCGCCCCGGCGCAGGCACAGTGACCGGCCCGAACCGGCGGAAACCTTGGCCGCGCCCTGGGTGCACAGCAGGATCCGCGGCCCGCAGTCGGGCAGCGAGACCACGTAGCCCTCGGTCGCGCCGGCCCAGTCCAACCGCCGCAACTGGAATTCCGAGGCCTCGGTGTCGTAGCGGGTGATCGCCCCGTCGCGCACGCCGTGCACCAGGGGCGGCGGGCCGGCGGCGAAGTTCAGCACGCGCAGCAGCTCCGGCACGTCGACGTGCTTGGGCGTCAGTCCCCCGCGCAGCACGTTGTCCGAGTTGGCCATCACCTCGATGCAGGCGCCGGACAGGTAGGCGTGCAGCACCCCGTCGCCCTGGTAGAGCGCCTCCCCCGGGGCCAGGGTGACCCGGTTGAGCAGCAGCGCGGCCAGCACGCCGGCATCGCCCGGGTAGCGCTCGGACAGCTCCAGCACGGTGCGCGTCTCGGCCCGGAACCGGGAAGCCGGGTCGCGCAGCAGCCGCACGCAGGCGTCCTGCACGGCCGGCACCAACCGGTCGAGCATCTCCTGCGGCAGGGTGATCCAGGTGGAGAACAGCGCCCGCAGCCCGTTCTCGTCCGGCTGGCCGGCCAGCAGGCCCACGTGCCCGGCCAGCTCGGGCGCGTCCAGCGCGTTCAGGAACTCCACCGTGGTGGCCGGCTCGCGGAACCCGGTGAGCGCGTGGAACTCGGTGAGCGCGCACACCAGCTCCGGCTTGTGGCTGGCGTCCTTGTAGTTGCGGCTGGCGTCGTCCAGCGGGATGCCCCGCTCGTTCTCCAGCGCGAATCCCGCCTCGGCCTGCCCCGCGCCCGGGTGGGCCTGCAGGCTCAGCGGCTCGTCGGCGGCGAGCACCTTGAGCAGGAAGGGCAGCCGGCCGCCCCAGCGCCGCGCGGTGGCCTCGCCCAACCGCCCCGCCGGGTCGTCGGCCAGCTCGCCCAGCAGCGAACGGCGGGTCCCGACCTCCGGGTCGACCAGGTAGGACGGGTCAGCCGGGTGCGCACCGAGCCACAGCTCGGCCTCGGGGTGTGCGGACGGGACCGGTCGGCTCTGCAGACCAGCGATCACCGTCCGGGAGCCCCACGCATAGCGGCGCACCGGGTTGTCCAGAAAGTCCATTGCTCTCTCAAAGTAGCTTGGCCGCGCACGCCGCGACCAATGGAGTCGCCAAGGCGTAGCTAGCCCAGGCTGTAGTTGTGACCCGCCGGGTCACGGTCCGAGCCGAGCACCGCGCCGGCCAGCCCGAGGTAGAGCGCGGCCAGGTCGAACCGGACCGCCATCAGCATCGCCCGCCGCAGCGCCGCGTGCGGGCCCCCCGGCGGAACCTCTTCCACCAGGTGCAGCACGTCCGCCGTCGGCCATTCCCGACCGGCCCGGCGCAGCACCGCGGCCGTGGGGTCGGTGTCCTCGGTGGCCAGCAGCAGCACCCTGGCCGGCGCGGGGAGCACGGTAGAACCGCCGCTGGCCTCCACCGGGTCGTCGAACGGGTCGTGGAAGATGTCCTCCTGGCGGTGTTCCGCCAGTACCCGTTGCAGCGCGCCGGCCCGGGCGGCCTGGGCCACGTCGGCGGCCTGCGCGATGATCGCCGCATGCCCGGCCAGGGTGGCCACCGCGTAGCCGGCCAGCGCCACGCCGGCCGGGTCGGTGCCCCAGAGCAGCGGGGTGTGGTCGGCCAGCCGCAGGGCCAGCGCCTTGGCCGGGTTGACGAACGGCTCGTGTGAGGGGTGGTCCCGCTCCAGCTCGCCGTCCAGTTCCCCGGCCAGTTCGTTCAGGTCGGCGCGCAGCAGGCCGAGCGCGGCCACGGTGACCAGCACGGCGGCCATGGCGCGCGGGAAGTCCAGGCCCGGCGGCACCGGGACCCGGGGCTCGAGCAGCCGGGCGGACCCGGCGCCGGCCGCCGCGATCGGCCCCTCGGCGGGCGCGGAGAGCACCACCTCGCAGCCCCGGTGGACCGCGCGGCCGACCGAGTCGGCCAGCTCCCGGTCACCGGAGTCGGAGGTGTGCGCGACCAGCACGTCCAGCGGTCCGATCCAGCTCGGCGCGGCGTCGGAGATGACCACCGGGATCGGGCACTCCGGCCCGAGCAGCGCGTTGACCAGCAGCGCGGCGTGTTCCGAGCAACCCGGCCGGCGGATCAGCACCAGGGCGCGAGGCCGGGAGCCGGCCAGCTGGCCTACCCCCGCCTCCTCGGCGGCGTGCGCGGCGGACCGCAGTTGGGCGCCGGCCGTGGCGGCGGAGCGGAGCAACCCGGAGGCGTCCGCCTCGGCCAGCGCCGCCGGATCGGCGAGCAGGCTGTCGTCCAGCACGGCGATCACTTCTCGTCCGGGGGAGCGCCGCCCGGCTCCGTCGCCTCGTCCAGCAGCAGCACCGGCACGCCGTCTACCACGGGGAAGGAACGGCCACAGGAAGTGCAGGTCAGAGCGTCCGCCCCCGGGTCGTCCGGGCTGCCGACACGCAGCGGCGCGTGATCGGGAGAAGGGCACGCGAGGATTTCCAGCAAGCGCTGATCCAGCTGCACGGCCATGGTTCTGCCCCTCTCTTCTTTACTGCCTGACCAGCGCGAGCACGTCCGCGCGCAGCGCGGCGACCGCCTCGGCGTCGGCCGCCTCCACGTTGAGCCGCAGCAACGGCTCCGTGTTGGACGGCCGCAGATTGAACCAGGCGCCGCCGGGCAGCGCCACCGTGAGCCCGTCGAGCTCGTCGGTGACCACGCCGTCCCGGCCGCCGTAGTGTCGCTTCACCGCCGACAGCGTGGCCACCGGGTCCGCCACCGTCGAGTTGATTTCGCCGGAAGCGGCGTACCGACCATAGTCGGTCATCAACTCGGACAGGGGGGCACTCCGCTCGCCGAGCGCGGCCAGCACGTGCAGCGCGGCCAGCAGGCCGGAGTCGGCCCGCCAGAAGTCCCGGAAGTAGTAGTGCGCGGAGTGCTCACCGCCGAAGATCGCGCCGGTCTCCGCCATGGTCTGCTTGATGAACGAGTGTCCGACCCGGGTGCGCACCGGGCGGCCGCCGTGCTCGGTGACGATCTCCGGAACGGCCCGCGAGGTGATCAGGTTGTGGATCACCGTCCCGCCCGGCTCGCGGGCCAGCTCGCGCACCGCGACCAGCGCGGTGATCGCGCTGGGGCTGACCGGCTGGCCCAGCTCGTCCACCACGAAGCAGCGGTCCGCGTCGCCGTCGAAGGCCAATCCAAGATCAGCACCGGCGGCCACCACTTCTTTGCACAGGTCGACCAGGTTGGCCGGGTCCAGCGGGTTGGCCTCGTGGTTGGGGAAGCTCCCGTCCAGCTCGAAGTACAGCGGAACCAGCTCCACGAACGGCTCGCGCAGCACGGCCGGCACGGTGTGCCCGGCCATGCCGTTGCCCGCGTCCACCACCACTCTGAGCCGCCGGGAGCCGCTCAGGTCCACCAGTCCGTGCAGGTAGTCGGCGTAGTCGCCGAGCAGGTCCCGCTCGGTGACCGTGCCACGCCGGCCCGTCTCGGGAAGCCCACGCTCGGCGTCCGCGCGGATCTGGCGCAGCTCCTCGGCG
This sequence comes from Actinospineispora eucalypti, assembly GCF_039543365.1. Classification (NCBI taxonomy): domain Bacteria; kingdom Bacillati; phylum Actinomycetota; class Actinomycetes; order Pseudonocardiales; family Pseudonocardiaceae; genus Actinospineispora; species Actinospineispora eucalypti. The sequence continues at coordinate 148,155 of NZ_BAABJP010000007.1, read as the reverse complement.
ACCGGCACCGCACCGGCCCGGCAGAGCTTGAACCCGTTGTACGCGGCCGGGTTGTGGCTGGCGGTGACCATCGCCCCCGGCGCGTCCAGCCGGCCGGCGGCGAAGTAGAGCAGGTCGGTGCTGGCCAGCCCGATGTCGATCACGTCGAGGCCCTGCCCGGTGACGCCTTCGGCGAACGCCGAGGCCAGCTCGGGCGAGCTGACCCGCATGTCCCGGCCGACCGCGACCCGGGTCGCCTCGCCGGCCACCAGCGAAGCGAACGCCGCGCCGAGCCGAGCGGCAGTGTCCGGGGTCAGTGCGTCGCCCACAACACCGCGAATGTCGTACGCCTTGACGATCCCGGACAGGTCACGCGCCACCAGGAGAGCCTATATGTTGGCGGCCCGGCTCGACGGCTGGCCGATGAACTCGGCGATCAGCCGAGCCAGCTGGTCCGGCTGGTCGACGGGTACGAAGGCGCCCGCGCCCGGCACCCGGACCAGCCGCGCGTCCGGCCATTCGGCGGCCAGCCGTTCGGCGTAGCTGATGGGGAAGAACCGGTCGGCGTCGCCCCAGGCGAGCAGGATGGGCCGGCCGAACCGCCGCAGCTCCTCGGCCGCGGCCAGCGTGTACCGGGTGTGGATGCCCCGCAGCACCTTGCCGAGGTCGCGGCGCGCGCCGGCATCGGCGAGCACCGGTCCGGCCCAGTCCCTCAGCCGCTCGTGGTCCAGCTTCCGCTGGGCCAGCAGGCCGAAGCCGAGCGGCGAGGCGAGCACCGACGGCCAGCGGAACACCTGGCTGAGCACCCGCACCGCGCCGGGCACGTGCGCGATCCACTGCATCGGGCGGAACGCCGGCGGCAGGAAGTTGTCGTGGGTGTCGCAGTTGGTGAGCACCAGCCGGGCCAGCCGCTCGCCGTGCTTGGTCGCCGCCACCTGGCACATCGCGCCGCCGGTGTCGTTGCCGACCAGGGTGACCTCGCGCAGGTCCAGCGCGGCGATGAAGTCGGAGATCAGCCGGCCGATGCCGGGCGGGGTGAGGTCCGCGTCCGGGCGCATCGCCTCGGGATGCGAGCCCAGCGGCAGCGCGGGGACGACCACGCGCGCGCCGGTCGCGGCCAGTGCGGGCACCACGTCGCGCCACAGCGACCCGTTCACCAGCAGCCCGTGCACCAGCACCACCACCGGCCCGGAGCCACCGGTGTCCGTGTAGTGCAGCCGGCCCTGGCCCAGCTCGACCGTCTCCATCCGCCCGCCCCTTTCGTACAAACAGTCTGTATCTGAAGTTTCTACGCTAACATACAGCTTGTATGTCTATTCGGGAAGAGCGGGCCGAGGCGACCCGCACACAGCTGATCGACGCCGCCGCCGGGCTGTTCGCCGAGCACGGGTACGCGGGCGTGGGCACCGAGGACGTGGTGCGCGCGGCCGGGCTCACCCGGGGCGCGCTCTACCACCACTTCGCGGACAAGCGCGCCCTTTTCGAGGCCGTGCACGAGCGACAGGAGGAGCAACTGGTCGCCGCGATCGGACGGCGGATGGCCGAGGCGCGCGGCGACGCCGACCCGCTGGTCGTCGGCATGCGGGCGTTCCTGGACGCGTGCACCGAACCGGCCCTGCTGCGCATCGCCCTGCTGGACGCGCCGACCGTGCTCGGCTGGCGGCGCTGGCGGGAGATCGACGAGCAGTACGGCCTGGGCCTGATCATGGCCGCGCTCGAGGCGGCGATGGCCTCCGGCGCACTGCGCCGCCAAGACCCCCGCCCGCTGGCCCACCTGGTGCTGGCCGCGCTCGGCGAGGCCGCCCAGCTGATCGCGCACGCCGACGACCCGGCCCACGCCCGCACCGAAGTGGAGCCCGCGCTGCTCAGCCTGCTGAGCGGGCTGGGAGCGTAAGCCGGGCTCGCGCTCGGCCGGCGCCTTCGGCGCTAGTCATTCCCGCACGCGCCTAACTGGGCGCGCGCTCGGCCAGCGCCTTCGGCGCTAGTCCTCGTGGCTCCGGAGCACCCGCAGGTGGCGGGGGCCGCCGGCCACCGGGGTCGGGTCGCCGTGCACCGCACGACCGGCCTCCCGGACCGCCTCGGCCAGGGCGGTCAGCTCGTCCGGCGGCACCGCCGGTAACTCCCCCTCGTAACGCACCACGTCCCACCCGCGCGGCACGGTGAGCCGGCTGGCATGCGCGGCACACAGGTCGTACGAGTGCGGCTCGTGTTGGGTCGCGAGCGGCCCGACCACCGCGGTGGACTCGGCATAGACATAGGTCAGTGTCGCCACCGCGTGCTCGGTGCAACCGCTCCGTGAACAGCTCCGCACACTCCGCACCGGGTGACCTTATCTCCTGTCACACACCGGGCCCCGCAGCGACGCGTACCCTCACCGCGTGAGGTCTGTACGGAGGGGGCCGAAGAGCCACCCGTCGCATCGGGATCGCCGCGGGCGTGGCCTGCGCGGCCTGCGCTACCCGGTCACCGCGCCGGTGTTCAAGAACCGGGCGCAGCGGTTCGATGACCTGGTGCTGGAGGCGCTGGAACCGATCGAGGCGCGCTGGGGCAGCGAGCTCACCGAGCTGGACCTCGCGGTGGACCTGGTGCCGGAGATCGAACACACCGATCCGGACGCGGCCAGTTGGCCGCCGGAGGTGGTCGAAGATTTCGGGGTGCCGCTGGCGCAGCTGGTACCGGCCGGCGTGGACCGGCGGGGCCTGCCCACCCGGGCGCGCATCGTGCTCTACCGGCGCCCCCTGGAGGCGCGCTCGCGAGACGGCATAGACCTGGTCGACCTGCTGCACGAGGTGCTCATCGAGCAGATCGCGTGTTACCTGGGCGTGGAGCCAGGCTCGTTGGAGGGCGGCGACAAGCCATAGCCTGCCGCCCCTCGAGGTAGGACCTGCCCCGGCTGAACCGTTCTCGAGCGGCGTCTGCCGGGCCGCCGCTCGAGAACCACTCAGACGGCTCGTTTCTTCAGCTTGCGCCTCTCCCGTTCGGACAGACCACCCCAGATGCCGAAGCGCTCATCGTTCGCCAGCGCGTACTCCAGGCACTCCGAGCGCACCTCGCAACCGCTGCAGATCCGCTTCGCCTCCCGGGTCGAGCCACCCTTCTCCGGGAAGAACGCCTCCGGATCCGTCTCCGCACACAACGCCCGGTCCTGCCACTCCGGCGCCTCGTCCTCGCCGAGAGTCTCCAGTGCGTCGAACGCCTCCAACGTCGACCACGAGTCGGTTCGCCCGGAGCCGCCCCCGTCATCCTGCTCGCTACGGCCTGCCGCCCCGACGATCACATTCACCTGCCCATCTTCCGCATCAGTCATCTCACGTCGCTCCTCCCCCTGGAGCCTTCTTCCGTCCGTGAATCCCCCGCCACCGGACCGTTCAGCCGGGTTCAGCGCGGCCGTCGAATGACACCGGTGTGATTACACCGGGGGGATTCTAATAGGTCAAGCCGACGGCGCCGAATTCGGAGGGCAATTCGCCCGGTTGATGGCACTATCGGCAGACTGTGGGGGTGCTCGGATCATCCAGCAGGCTTCGTAGGCACGCTCCGGTGAGCCCCATCTTTCTCCTCCTCATCGCGATCACGGTGGGTGGTGGGGCGCTCTGCGCCCGGGGCGACGGCCCGCTGGCCACCCTCGGGGTGATGCTGGTGGTGCTCGGCGGGTGGGCGGTCTCACTGTGCCTGCACGAGTTCGGACACGCGTTCGTGGCCTTCCGGGGCGGCGACACCTCGGTGCAGAACCGGGGGTACCTCACCCTGGACATCCGCCGCTACCTCAACCCGATGCTGTCCTTCGTGCTGCCGGTGATCTTTCTCTTGATCGGCTTCGTGCCGCTGCCCGGCGGAGCGGTGTGGATCAACGACTGGGCGATCCGGTCGCGGTTCGCCCGGAGCATGGTTTCCCTGGCAGGACCCTTGATCAATTTGCTGCTCGGGGTTGTGCTGATCGTGACGATCGGCTCACTGGAGGCCTCCGGGCTACTGCTGCCGGCGCTCGCCTGCCTCGCCATGATCCAAGTGATGGCCTTCGTGCTGAACATCCTGCCGGTGCCCGGACTGGACGGATTCGGCGTCATCGAGCCCTACCTGTCGGCACGCAGCCGGGAGCTGGCGGACAAGGTCCGGCCGTGGGCGCCGCTGGCCTTCTTCGCCCTCCTGCTGGCGCTCGCTCCGCTCCGAAACCTGTTGTTCGCGGCCGGCGCCGGAGGCTTCGGGGCGCTCGGCGGCGACCTCAGGCTGGCGCTGCACGGCTACTCTGAGTTCACCACCTGGCTGTCCTAAAAGTCTCACCCTCAAGTTGATCGTTTGAAATGAGAACGAGACAACTGCGTATTTCTACCTACATTTCACATAAAGGACGGAAACGCAGGTGCCGTTATACCCTTGACGGGGTTACCGCGCGTTGTCGATCACGGTTACGGATCGAGTCGATCACCACTCGAGTAGTGCCGCCGTAGGGTCGGGCAACTCCCTCGATTGAGGCAGCTCGGCCGGATGTCCCACCGCCACCGCGCCCAGCGGGCGCCATCCGGTAGGCACGCCCAGCACCTCGTGCACCTCGGCGGCGGCGAAGATGGTCGACCCCACCCAGCACGATCCGAGCCCCTCCGCCGCGAGCGCGACCAACAGGCCCTGCACCGCCGCGCCGCCCGCCACGGTGAACATGGTGTCCTCGGCTTCCGTGCGGGCGGCGTCCGGGTAGGGCTGCGCGCCGTCCGCCACCAGGAACGGAATCAGCAGCTCAGGGGCCTTTCGCAGGATGTCGCCCTTGGCCACGCGGCGGTCGATCTCGTCCTTGCCGCGACCGTCGGAGGCCAGGTCACGGCGCCAGCGGTCGGCCATCGCGTCCAGCAGCTCGGTGCGCTTGCGGGGATCGCGCGGCCAGCCGAACCGGAACGGCCGGGTGTGGTGCGGCGCCGGCGCGGTGAGCGCGGCGGCCACCGCGCGCCGGATCGCCTTGGGGTCCACGGCTTCGCCGCTGAACGCGCGCACCGACCGGCGGGCCGGCACCGCTTCCCGCCGGCCCTGGGCCAGCGCATCGTCGGTACCCAGGCGAAACATGTCATCGGCCGGGTTGCGGACCAGGTTGGCGACTGTCGACCCGTCCTCCTTGGCGGTGAGTCCGCGCACCACCGCCACCGGGACGCCACCGAGCTTGCCCTTGACCAGATCGGCGGCCGCCGCGACCTCGTCGACCAGAGCCACCTCGGTCACCCTGAGTTCATTCCCAGCGGTATCGACCATGCCCTGATAGGAGTGCAGCACCGGCAACCCGGCCGACCCGATCGCCACGTCGGTCTGTCCCACCCGCCACGGCCGGCCCATCGTGTCGGTGATCACCACGGCGACCGTTTTGTTCGTCCGCTCGTACAGCGCGGCCCGCAGCCGGGCCGCGCTCGCGTCCGGGTCGACCGGCAGCAGGGCCAGCTCGTGCCGGTGCACGTTGGACGCGTCGACGCCGGCGTTGGCCTGGACGAGGCCGATCTTGTTGGCCACCACGAGGACCCGGCCCCGGCGGGCCACCACCCGCTCGGTCTCCTCGTCCACCAGCTCGCGCAGGCGCGCGTCCTTCTCGGCGGGGTCCTCCGGCACCGCGACCAGCCGGCCCTCCACCTTGGAAACGATCTTGCTCGTCACCACGACGACGTCGCCGTCCCGGAGGTCGCCGATGGCCGCCGCGATCGGGCCGGCCAGATCGTCACCGGGCCGGAACTCGGGCAGTCCTTGGACGGCGCGCAGCTCGATCCGGGGTACGGCGTGGTCTTCGCAGTGGTCGGCGTTGTGCTCAGGCACCGGCCACCCCGGCGATCTCCAGGGCGTGCCGGACCATCTTCGCCGTGGCCTCGGTGTCGGTCATCAGCAGCGGCACCGCGCGCACCGCCACGCCGGGCACGACCGCGCTGTCGGTCTCGTGGATCAGCCAACCGTCCAGCAGGCCGTCCCCGGCCGCGGCGCCGCGCGCGCCGTAGTGCCGGCCGACCGCCTCCGCCGTGGTGTCCACGCCGATCGCGGCCAGGCAGACGTCGGCCATGCCGCGCAGCGGGCGGTCACCGACGATCGGCGACACGCCGATCGTGGGCGCCCCGCCGGTCCGGATCGCCGCGCGGATTCCGGGCACGGCCAGGATGGCGCCGACGCTGACCACCGGGTTGGACGGCGCGAGCAGCACCACGTCCGCCTCCGCCAGCGCCTTCAGCACGCCGGGGGCCGGTTTGGCCTCCTCCGCCCCGACCGAGGCGAACCGGTGCGGCTTCGGGTCGGCCCGGTAACGCACCCACCACTCCTGGAAGTGGATCGCCCGTTGCGCGTTGTTCTCCGGGTCGTCGACCACCACGTGGGTCTCCACCCGGTCGTCGCTGGCCGGCAGCAGCCGCACCCCGGGCTGCCAGCGCGCACACAGCGCCTCGGTGACCGCCGACAGCGGGTATCCCGCGCGCAGCATCCGGGACCGGATCAGGTGCGTCGCCACGTCCCGGTCACCGAGGCCGAACCAGGTCGGCTCGGCGCCGTACGCCTTGAGCTCCTCGCCGACCCGCCACGTCTCGTCGGCCCGCCCCCAGCCACGCTCGGGGTCGATGCCGCCGCCCAGTGTGTACATGCAGGTGTCCAGGTCCGGGCAGATCCGCAGGCCGTGCAGCCACACGTCGTCCCCGACGTTCACCAACGCCGTGACCTGGTGTTCCGTGTTGCCCGGCAGGCCGAGCGCGGCCTTCACCCCGAGCAGGAACCGCGCACCGCCGACGCCACCCACGAGCGCCACAACCCTCATGGCAACCCACCCTACGTCCCCCGCGAGTCGGGGATTCGTGCACGGTGAGTCGGGGATATGAGTACGGCGGGGCGCGGCGGTTTGCGCACGGCGAGTCGGGGATCTGGGTACGGCGGGGCGCGGCGGTTTGCCCGGCACGGGCCTGGTTCGGTGGGCTGGGAGCGTCAACTCAGCGTGCTGAGTACGCCGACTCGCCGGGGTGAGGGGCGTGCGGGTCAGATTGCGCGGTAGTCCTTGGCGGCGTAGCGGGGGCCGAAGCGAGGGCGGGAGAACCCGGACGCCTCGACGTAGCGGACCGCTCGCTGGCGCTGTGGCGCGTATGGGGCCAGCACGGCGAGCATGCCGGCATCGTCCAGCGGCCGGCCGACCAGCGCCCAGCCGACCACCGACGGGATGTGGAAGTCGCCGACGCTGACCGCGTCCGGGTCCCCCCAAGCCCGCTGCGCCACCTCGGCAGCCGTCCACACACCGATCCCCGGCACCCGGCGCAGAAGCTCGCGGCCGCCCGAACCGCCCAGCGTGACCGCGCGCTCCAACCGGTGCGCAACGGCCGCCGCGGCCAGCAGCGCCCGGCGGCGGGCGGAGTCCACGCCCGCGCGGTGCCACTCCCAGTCCGGGATTGCCCGCACCGCGTCCGGGGTGGGCGGCACGCGCAGGCCCATCTCCCCCGCCGGCCCCGGTGCGGGCGTGCCGAAGCGCCGGCACAGCTCGCGGAACGAGCGCCGCGCCTCCACCCCGGTGACCTTCTGCTCCAGCACCGCGGGCAGCAACACATCCCACACCCGTCCACTGGTGCCCAGCCGCAACCCGGGCATCCGCCGCCGCGCCTCGGCGACCAGCGGGTGATGCGCGACGAACCCCGAGTCGTCGTCGTGCGCGCCGAGCAACGCCGGCAGGCCGTCCAGCATGATCTGGGCACCCGGTCCCCACGCGGTTGCGTGCACCGTGCCGTCCGAGGACCGGCGCAGCGCCATCGTGGCGGGCCCGCCCTCGGTGGTGGCGGCGCGCCAGCAGGTACCGGCCGGTGGGTCGAAGCGCAGTGTCGGGTCACCCTTGCCCCGCCGCAGCGGGGCCAGCAACCCGGCCAGATCCAGCGGGTAGTCCGGCTGCCACGTCCGCTCCGGCACGGCGGTCACGCGTCCGACGAGAACCGCACGCCGCCCGCCGGCAGGCGCACCCGGGGCCAGACCCGCACGCCGTCGCGCAGCTCGCAGCGCTCCCCCACCACCGCGCCGTCACCGATCACCGCGCCGTGCACCGACGCTCCGGCAGCCACCGTCGCGCCGGAGCCGAGCACCGAGTGCCGCACATCCGCTCCCTCGCCGACCGTCGCGCCGTCGAACAGGAGTGCGCCGTCCAACCGTGCGCCCGCCCCGACCACCGCGCCGACCCCGACGGTGCTGCCGCCGGTCACCACGGCGTCCTCGGCGACCTTGGCCTCGGCACAGAGCAGCGCCTCGCCACATGGCCCGGGCAACGCCGCCGACGGGGCCAACCCTCGTACCAGATCGGCCGACCCCTGCACCAGGTCCAAGGGGGTACCCATGTCCCGCCAGTAGGCGGCGTCCACGTGCGCCTGGACCCGGGCGTCAGCGGCGAGCAGCCCGGGGAACGTCTCGCGCTCGACCGACACCGGCCGCCCGTCCGGAATCGTGTCGATCACCGAGCGGCGGAACACGTAGCAGCCGGCATTGATCTGGTCGGTCGGCGGCTCATTGGTCTTCTCGAGGAACGCGAGCACCCGGCCGGTCTCGTCGGTGGGGACGCAGCCGAACGCCCGGGGGTCCGGCACCCGCACCAGGTGCAGGGTCACGTCCGCGGCACCGACCCGGTGGGTGTCCACCACCGAGGTCAGATCGGTGCCGGCCAGCACGTCGCCGTTGAACACCAGCACGTGCTCGGCGCGCAGGTAGGGCGCGACGTTGCGGATGCCGCCCCCGGTGCCCAGCGGTTCGGCCTCCACCACGTAGTCGATCTCGAGCCCGAACTCGGACCCGTCACCGAAGTAGCTGCTGAACGTCTCGGCCAGGTAGGACGTGCCGAGCACCACGTGCCGCACGCCGGCCGCGCGGATGCGGGACAGCAGGTGAGCCAGGAAGGGCACGCCAGCGGTGGGCAACATGGGCTTGGCGGCGGACAGGGTCAGCGGGCGCAACCGGGTGCCCTTACCACCGACCAGCACGACGGCATCCACATCGGACATGCTCACCCTCGTACGTTATCCAGCGGCCGCACGCTCCGGGCACACGGACCCGGGCACGTGCCGGGCGTCCACCTCGCTCGCCGTACCCGAATCCCCGACTCGCCGTACCCGAATCCCCGACTCGCCGTACCCGAATCCCCGACTCGCCGTACCCGAATCCCCGACTCGCCGTACCCGAATCCCCGACTCGCCGTACCTGAATCCCCGACTCGCCGGGGGTGGGGGGTTAGCGGGTGGCTCGGCGGACGGCGAGGGAGGCTCGGACGCCCAGGCCGGCCTTGAGGGTCAGGCGCAGGGGGAGCCAGACCGGGCCGGGGTAGTGGTCGGCCAGGTAGCGGTAGGCGCTGTGGTGGTGCTCGGCGACCATCCGGGCGGACACTCCGACGTTCGCCGACGTGGCCCGCGCGCCGAGGTGGGTGATCTCCGCCGCCGGGACGTACCGGTTGCGCCATCCGGCCTTGGTCAGCCGTTCGCACAGGTCGACGTCCTCGAAGTACATGAAGTACCGGGTGTCGAACCCGTTCACCGAGTCCATCGCCTCGCGGCGCAGCAGCAGGCAGGAACCGGACAGCCACTCGGCGTCGCGTTCCTCGATCGCCGACTCGGACTGCCGGTAGGCCCGGGTCCACGGGTTGCCCGGCCACACCGTGCCGAACACCGCGTGCCCGGCGCCACGCACCAGCGAGGGCAGCAGCCGGGCGGACGGGTACACCGAGCCGTCGGACTCCCGGATGAGCGGGCCGAGCGCACCGGCGCGCGGGGTGCGCTCACCGGCCGCGAGCAGCTCGTCGAGCGAACCGGGCCGCCAGACCACGTCCGGGTTGGCCACCACCACCCAGCCGATGTCCTGGCCGAGCTCGGCGACACCCCGATTGGCGGCACTGCCGTAACCGATGTTGTCGCCCACCCGCACGAGGGCCACGCGTTCGCGCTCGGCGACGGCACGCTCCGGGGAGCCGTCGGTAGAGCCGTTGTCAACTAACACCACACGGTAGGGACGAGTCGTGGCCTCTTCGAGCGAGTCGAGGAAGGCCGCCAAATCGTCGCCCGGGGAGTAGGTGACCGCCACCACCGCGATGCCGTCGCCGTAGGACTGCGCCATGGTGCGAATGTTAGAGGGAACCTCCTGCTAGTCGTCCTGCGGGTCACCATCCAGTTCCTCGAGCGCCTCGGCGGCCGCCGAACTGCCCCAGTGGGCGGCGTGTTCCAGGTAGGCGCGGGCCTCGTCCGGACGCCCCATCTCGGCCAGGAACCGCCCGAAAGCCAGCGCCCAACCCGGCTCCTGCTCCCGCTCGGCCGCCTCCAGCTCCCGCTCGGCCGCCGCCAGGTCTGCCCGGGCCTCCTGCAGGAACAGCGAGTACTCGATGTGCCCCCGGTAGGCGCCGAGCTCGGCGGCCCGCCGGTAGAGCTTCTCCGCGTCGTCGTAGCGACGGGTGGCCGCATGGACGAAGGCCAGCCCGAGCAGCGTGCTCGGGCGGCGCTCGTCGGCCCACTGCTCGGCGGCGCGGGCCGCGACGCGCGGGTCGGGCGAGCGTTCCCACAGCACGGCCACCAGGTTGGCCGGGGCCAGCTCGTCGCCCGCCTCGGCGGCCCGCTGGAGCATCTTTTCCGCCTCGGCCAACCGGCCCCGGTGCCGCAGGAACACGCCGAAGGTGTTCAGCGCGGACTCGTCGCCGGCGTTCACCGCCGCCCGGTAGGCCTCCTCGGCCCGGTCGGTGTCGCCGATGCCGGCCAGCGCGTCGCCCAGGGTGAGTGCCAGGTCGGTGCGGCCGGCCTCCACCCTCGGAACGAGCAGCTCGACCGCTTCGTGCCGGTAGCCCCGGTCCAGGTATGCCCGGGCGAGCAGCGCCACCCCCGAGGGCTCCCGCGCGGCGACCGCGCGCCGCAGCACCACGATCGCCTCGTCGTGCCGGTCCTCCGCATCGTCGAGCAGCTGCTGACCCTGTGCGCTCAACGGTTCTTCATCCACGTCAGCCATTGTGGCCCCACCCACCGACAAGTTATATCGCTGGTCGCCGATGATGCTCAGAAAGCGGCGGAGCCGTGATCCGACAGGAACCCACGGGAGCGGCGGATTCTGCTAGGAGCGGCTCCTCGCGCCGACCGGCGACCTCTCCGGCGCGACGTTACTGGTGTCGACATTGCTGGCGTCCTCGGTCGGCACACCGGCCTCGGTGGACTCCCGGTGCCGGCGAATCACCCGGTCCAGCCGGGCCTCCAACCGCTTGCTCTCCCGACACGCCTGCGTCCCCAACCAGAGGGCCACCACCGCCACCAGTACTAGCGGTACCCATTCCAGACCCACGTCATGGCCAACGACGGTGAACGCACGTCGGTGTGCGACGAACGCACCATCACTCGCACGGAGTAGAAGATCGCGAGGCCGAACGCAAGCACCTCAGCCCTCCGGCGTGTCGAGGGACGAGCGGTCCGCCGCGAACGCCGAACGGAGCGCGTCCCGCCAGTGCGGCAACGGCCGCAGACCGGCGGCGGCCCAGGACGAGCCGGACAACACGGAATACGCGGGCCGGGGCGCCGGGCGGGGAAACACGGACGAGTCGCAGGGCCGCACCCGCTCCGGGTCCGCGCCCACCTCCTCGAACACCGCCCGGGCCAGCTCGTACCAGCTCGCCTGGCCACCGGCCGCGCAGTGATAAGTCCCGTAGGGCGCCCCCGAACCGGCCAGCTCGACCAGCCCGCGCGCCAGGTCGGCCGCCCACGTGGGGCTACCGACCTGGTCGTTCACCACGTCCAGCGTCTCGCGCCGGTGGCGCAGCCCGGCGATGGTCTTGACGAAGTTCCCCCCGGTGGCGCCGTACAGCCAGGCGGCACGCACCACGTAGTGCGCGTCCAGGCCGGCGCGCACGGCCCGCTCCCCGGCCAGCTTGCCCGCCCCGTAGGCCGTGCGCGGCTCGACCGGGTCGTCCACCTCGTAGGGCCGGTCGGCCTGGTCCCCGGCGAACACGTAGTCGGTGGAAACGTGCACCAGCGTGGCGTCCACTTCGGCGCATGCGGCGGCCAGCCGGGCCGGGGCCAGCGCGTTCACCTCGCGCGCCCCGCTCGGGTCGGCCTCGGCGCCGTCCACGTCGGTCCACGCGGCCGCGTTGAGCACCACCCGGCGGCCGCCCGCGCGAGAGGCCCAGTCGCGCACCCACTCGGCCAGCGAGGGCGCGGTCAGGTCCAGCTCGTCGCGCCCGGGCGCGGTGAGGTCGGCGTCGCGCAGCAGCGCCGCCAGCTCGCTGCCCAGCTGCCCGCGCGCGCCGGTGACCAGCCAGCGGGTCACGCGGGGCCCGCCACCGCTACGCGCGCCTTGAGCGGCTCCCACCAGTCCCGGCGTTCGGCGTACCAGGCCACGGTGGCCGCGATCCCCTCGGCGAAGGACACCCTCGGCGCGTAACCCAGCTCGGTCGCGATCTTCGTGTGGTCCACCGAGTAGCGCCGGTCGTGGCCAAGCCGGTCGGCCACCGGCTCGACCATGGACCAGTCGTTGCCGGTCGCCTCGAGCAGGATCCGGGTCAGCTCGCGGTTGGTCAGCTCGGTGCCGCCGCCGATGTTGTAGATCTCCCCCGGCCGGCCCCGCTCGGCCACCAGCGCGATGCCCTGGCAGTGGTCGTCCACGTGCAGCCAGTCCCGCACGTTCAGCCCGTCGCCGTAGAGCGGCACCTTCCGGCCGTCCAGCAGGTTGCTCACGAACAGCGGGATGACCTTCTCCGGGAACTGGTAAGGCCCGTAGTTGTTGGAGCAACGGGTGATGCACACCGGAAGCCCGTGGGTGCGGTGGTACGCCCGGGCCAGCAGGTCCGACCCGGCCTTGGCGGCCGAGTACGGGGAGTTGGGCTCCAGCACGTGGTCCTCCGTCCAGGACCCGGAGGCGATGGAGCCGTAGACCTCGTCGGTGGACACGTGCACGAACTTGCCCACCCCGTGCTCCAGCGCCGCCTGCAGCAGGATCTGCGTGCCGGCCACATTGGTGGAGACGAAGTCGGCCGCGCCGGTGATCGACCGGTCCACGTGCGACTCGGCGGCGAAGTGCACCACCAGGTCCATTCCGGGCATCAATGAGTTCACCAGCTCGGCGTCCCGGATGTCCCCGTGCACGAACCGGTAGCCGGGCGCGTGCGCCACCTCGGCCAGGTTGGTTTCCGATCCCGCGTACGTCAGAAGGTCCAGCACAGTGACCTCGACGGCCGCGTCGTCGGCGTAACTCGGGGAGCCACCACCTAGAATGCGGCGGACGTAGTGCGAGCCGATGAAGCCGGCACCGCCGGTGACCATCATGCGCATGCCCGGAGTCTGGCATGGCATGCTTCGGCCCTTGGCAATCGAGTCATTGGAGTTGAACACGCGCGTGGACCCGCGGCCACATTCGACCGCCTCGGCAAGCCGACGCATCGGCCTGCGCGTGGTAGTGGCCCTGTTGTCCACGATGGTGCTGGCCACCACCGGCATCGGCTGGCGCTTCTACACCGACCTGACCGGCGGCATCAACACCAGTGACGTGATCTCGCTGGACGGGGGCGAGAGCAAGCCCTCCGGCACCGACGTGAACGTGCTGCTGGTCGGCGTGGACAGCCGCACCGACGCGCAGGGCCGCCCGCTGTCCAAGCAGGTGCTCGCCCAGCTGCGCAGCGGCGCCGAGGACGGCGTGCTCAACTCCGACACGATCATCCTGCTGCACGTGCCGGCGGACGGCGGCAAGGCGACCGCGATCTCCGTCCCCCGGGACAGCTACGTGGACATCCCGGGCCACGGCAAGGGGAAGATCAACTCGGCGTACCCGATGGCCACCCTCAAGGAGGCCGGGAAGCTGCGCAACGAGGGACTGTCCGAGCTCGAAGTGGAGAAGAAGAGCCGCGACGCCGGCCGGGCGCTGCTGGTCAAGACCGTGGAAAAGCTGACCGACCAGCACATCGACCACTTCGCCGAGGTCAACCTGCTCGGCTTCTTCCAGCTCACCAACGCCATCGGCGGCGTGCCGGTGTGCTTGAAGAACCCGGTCAACGAGTGGCGCTCCGGCGCCAAGTTCCCCGCCGGCCCGCAGACCATCTCCGGCGGCGCGGCGCTGGCCTTCGTGCGGCAGCGCTACGAGCTGCCGCAGTCCGACTTCAGCCGGATCCGCCGCCAGCAGGTGTTCCTCGCCTCGGTGGCGCACAAGATCCTCTCCGCCGGCACGCTGACCAGCCCCAGCAAGCTGCAGGGCCTGATCGACACGGCCAAGGAGTCGGTGGTGCTCGACCCGCGGCTGAACATCCTGGACTTCGCCCGGCAGGCGTCCAACCTGGCCGGCGGGAACCTGGAGTTCGTCACCATCCCCACCGCCGGCGCCGACAACAACTCCTCCGGCGACGTGGTGGTGGTGGACACCGACGACGTCCAGAAGTTCGTGAAGGAGAAGATCCAGGCCACCGGCACCGCCGCGCCGCCGCCGGCCGCCAAGCCGGACCCCAGCCAGGTCACCGTGGACGTGCGCAACGGCACCGGGCGCAGCGGCCTGGCCGCCCAGGTGGCCCGCAAGCTGGACGACCACGGCTACCAGCAGGGCAAGCTGGACAACATCGACGACCCGCCGAAGGCGTCCACCGTGCACTACGCGCCGGGCCACTCCGAGCAGGCGAAGGCGCTGGCCGACGTGCTCGGCGGGATCAACACCGAGGAGGACAGCGCGCTCACCGGAGACACCACCCGGGTGTACCTGGCCTCGGACTTCTCGGTCACCGACATCACCTCCCCCAGTGAGGACGACCGTTCCTCGTCGTCCTCGCGGCACCGCTCGTCCGCGCCGGCCGCGCCACCCGCGCCGCCGATCACCGCCGACGGCGTCCCCTGCATCGACTGACCACTCCCCCGGTTCGCGCCGCTCCTGTCGCCACGCCCCGGGGACCGCCAACTTCCATGATCACCATGACCTGACGGCCGTTCCGGCGGTCTCCCGGTGGCCACCAGGTCATGGTGATCATGAAATGCTCGCCGAGCGCACGGGGTGATCGCCAACTGTGGCGGTTCAGCCTCGATTTGCGACGCTCAACCGCCACGAACAGCGATCACCCCATCCTCGGTGATCACCCCGGCGAGAGGCCCTTGCGGATTCATTGGTAACAGCGTTACAGTTAATCGAAACGCCGTTACCGACGAAGCCGGAGAAGGCCATGAGCAACACCTACCTGGAAGGCGCGCTCGCCCCCGTGCGGGAGGAGCTCACCATCACCGACCTGCCGGTGACCGGCAGCATCCCCGAATACCTGGACGGCCGTTACCTGCGCAACGGGCCGAACCCGGTGTCCGAGGTGGATCCCGCCGTCTACCACTGGTTCCTGGGCGACGGCATGGTGCACGGCGTGCGCCTGCGGGACGGGCGCGCGGAGTGGTACCGCAACCGCTTCGTGCGCAGCGCACACGTGGCCAAGGTGCTCGGCGAGCCGGAGCCCAACTACCGGCGGACCGCGCCGCTCACCGCGTTGAGCGCCAACACCAACGTGATCGGGCACGCCGGCCGCACCCTGGCCATCGTGGAAGGCGGCGTGGCCAGCTACGAGCTGACCGACGAGCTGGACACCGTCGGCCCGTGCGACTTCGACGGCACGCTGCCCGGCGGTTACACCGCGCACCCCAAGCGCGACCCGGAGACCGGCGAGCTGCACGCCGTGTCCTACTTCTTCGGCTGGGGCAACAAGGTGCAGTACTCGGTGATCGACACCAATGGCCGCTGCCGGCGCACGGTGGACATCCCGGTCACCGGCAGCCCGATGATGCACGACTTCTCGCTCACCGAGAACCACGTGGTCTTCTACGACCTGCCCGTGGTCTTCGACGCCGCCCAGGCGGTGGCCGACGCGCCGATGCCCGGCCCGCTGCGCACCCCGGCCAAGCTGGTGATGTCCGCACTGATCGGCAAGGTGCGGGTGCCCGACCCGATCACCGCGAGCCTGGACCGCTCACTGCCCAGCGGTGGCCGCATGCCGTACAAGTGGGACCCCCGCTACCCCGCCCGCGTCGGTGTCATGCCGCGCGAGGGCACCGCCGCCGACCTGCGCTGGTACGACGTCGCGCCGTGCTACGTGTTCCACCCGATGAACGCCTACGACAACCCGGACGGCTCCATCGTGCTGGACGTGGCCCGGCACCCCAAGATGTTCGCCACCGACTTCAACGGCCCCAACGAGGGCCCGCCCACCCTGGACCGCTGGACCATCGACCCCACCTCCGGCAAGGTCCGCGAGGAGCGGCTGGACGACCACGGCCAGGAGTTCCCCCGGGTGGACGAGCGGCGGGTCGGCCGCCGGCACCGGTACGGCTACGCGGTGCAGGTGCTGCCGGACACCGGGGCGGCGGGCTCGGCGACGCTGCTCAAGCACGACCTCTCGCAGGGCCGGCTGGCCAGCCACTCGTTCGGGCCGAACACCCGGATCGGCGAGTTCGTCATGGTGCCCGCCCACCCCGACGCCGCCGAGGACGAAGGCGTGCTGCTCGGCTTCGTCTACGACCTGGCCACCGACCGCAGCGACCTGGCCATCCTGGACGCCCAGACCATGGAGGCGGTCGCCAGCATCCACCTGCCCGCCCGGGTCCCCGCCGGCTTCCACGGCAACTGGGTCCCCACCGCGTCCTGACCCACCCGCCCCAAACCGTGATTCAGTCACTTCAGCACCCTGATTCAGTCAACAGTGTTGACTGAACCGACCTGCTGAAGTGACTGAATCGGCGGGCGGGGGCGGGGGTCGCGCAGGCGCAGGGCCAGCAGGGCTCCGAGCACGGGTAGCACGATCAGGCAGGCGAGCGTGGTCTGCAGTGAGGTGGCCCCGGCCAGGGCACCGAGTGCGGGGGCGAACATCCCGCCGACGCTCACGGCCAGGCCCAGGGTGACCCCGCTCGCCGTGCCGATCCGGCTCGGCAGGTAGTCCTGTCCCAGCGTGATGTGCAGGGAGAACGGCGCATACGAAGACAACGCGGCCAACGCGACGAAAGCCAGTAGCGCGGGCCCGGGCACGAACGCGACGCCGGCCAGGGCCAGCGCGGACACCGCGTAGGACACCCGCATCACCGGCAGCCGGCCGAACCGCGCGGCCAGCTTGCCGCCCAGCCAGGTGCCCACCGCGCCACTCGCGTACAGCACGAACAGCGCGATCCCGCCGACCAGCGGGGAGTTGCCGACCCGTTGGAACACGAACAGCGCGAGGAAGGTGCTCAGCCCCAGGTAGGCCATCGAGCGCAGCACGATGATCAGGGTGAGCACGCCGAACTCCGGCCAGTTGTCCCCGGCGGTGACGCGGGCCTTCGCCGACGCGGCGCGCCGCTCGGCGGCCGCCCGCCGGCCCAGCAGCGGCAGGGTGACCAGCGTGCCGACCAGCGCCGGCAGCACCAGCACCGGCGCGGCGGCCAGGCCGCCGAACGCGAGCAGCGGGGTCACCAGTGCCGGGGCCAGCGCGAAACCGATGTTGCCGCCCAGCGAGAACCAGCTCATCCGCACGTGGTCACCACCGGTCACCGAGCGGGCCATCCGGGCGGCCGCCGGGTGGTACGCGGCCACCCCGACCCCGGACAGCGCGATCACCGCCAGCGACAGCGGGTACCACTGGGCGAACCCGACCAGCGCGACCCCGATGCCGGCCAGCAGCGTGCTCGCCGGGATCAGCCAGCGCATCTCCCAGCGGTCGTTGAGCAGCCCGAACAGCGGCTGGACCAGCGAGTTCAGCACGTTCGCGGCGAGCACGAACCCGGTCACCGCGAGGTAGTCGTAGTGGCGTTCGGCGACCAGGAAGGGCACCATCACCGGCACGATGCCCTGGTAGATGTCCACGCTGCCGTGTCCTACGGCGAGCAGCACGGTCGGGGTGCGACGGTCCGTCATGAGCTCCAGCTTCGGCCGCCACCCGGGTTGGCGGCTTCCGATAATCTGCCAATCGATGTCGAAAATCCGCCACGCCCCGGTCGCCGCCACCGCGCTGAGGACACTCGCCGCCGGCGACGAGATCGACGCGCACCGCCACGACGACAACCAGATCGTCTACGCGGCCCGAGGGGTGCTGTCGGTGACCACCGACCAGGGGCGCTGGATCGCGCCGGCCACCCGGGCGATCTGGGTGCCCGCCGGCGCCGTGCACGAGCACCGTGCCTACGGCCGGACCGACCTGCACATGGTCGGCCTGCCGGCCGGCGACAACCCGCTGCGGCTGGACGCGCCGGCGGTGCTCGCGGTCGGCCCGCTGCTGCGCGAGCTGATCATCGCGTACACCCGCGACCCGGAGGACACCAGCGCGGAGCGGCGCCGGCTGCGCGCGGTGCTGCTCGACCAGCTGCGGCAGTCACCGCGCGAGCCGGTGCGGCTGCCGACCCCGCGCGATCCCCGGCTGGTCGCGGTGTGCGCGCTGCTGCACGCCGACCCGGCCGACCCGAGGCCGCTGGCCGAGCTGGGCGGCCGGGTGGGCGCGAGCGACCGGACGCTGTCCCGGCTGTTCCGCGCCGAGCTGGGCATGACCTTCCCGCAGTGGCGCACCCAGCTGCGGCTGCACCGGGCGCTGATCCTGCTGGCCGACCGGACCCCGGTGACCACCGTCGCGCACCGCTGCGGCTGGTCCACCGCGAGCGCGTTCATCGACACCTTCCGCGCGACCTTCGGGCACACCCCCGGCCGTTCGCTGGAGGGTTAGCTCCCGCTAAAGAATGACCACTTGGCGCGCCCGGCCGTGGAAAGATGGTTCCCCGGGGCGGAAGGGGGTGCTGTGAGCGGCGTGCCGTTCTGGCAAACCCTGGTCGGCGTGATCGGGATGATCGTCTGGGGCGCGATGTGCGGTTTCCCCGCCCTCGCGCTCTACAGCCTGGCTATGCGCCCGCACGGCGGCGGGAAGTCCACCTGGGTCGCCCTGGTGCTGATCCTGCTCGTGTGGTTCCCGCTGGTCACCTGGGTGTGCATCTGGGCGATGTCCAACCTGATCGGGTTCACGCTGCTCTAGCGTCTAGCGGCGCAGCAGTGCCCTGGCCATCACCATGCGCTGGATCTGGTTGGTGCCCTCGTAGATCTGGGTGATCTTGGCGTCGCGCATCATGCGCTCCACCGGGAAGTCCCGGGTGTAGCCGGCCCCGCCGAACAGCTGCACCGCATCCACGGTGACCTCCATGGCCACGTCCGAGGCGTAGCACTTGGCGGCACTGGCGAAGAACGTCATGTCCGGCTCGCCGCGCTCCACCTTGGCGGCGGCGACGTAGGTCATCTGCCGGGCGGCCTCCACCTTCATCGCCATGTCGGCCAGCATGAACTGGACGCCCTGGAACTCGCCGATGGCCTTGCCGAACTGCTTGCGCTCCTTCACGTAGGCCACCGAGGCGTCCAGCGCGCCCTGCGCGAGGCCCACCGCCTGCGCGCCGATGGTCGGCCGGGTGTGGTCGAAGGTGCGCATCGCGGTCTTGAAGCCGGTGCCCGGCTCGCCGATGATCCGGTCGGCCGGAACGGTGCAGTCGGTGAAGTAGATCTCGCAGGTGGGCGAGCCCTTGATGCCCAGCTTGCGTTCCTTGTTGCCCACCTCGAAGCCCGGGTCGTCGGCGTGCACCACGAACGCGGAGACCCCGTTGGCGCCCTTGTCCGGGTCGGTCACGGCGAACACCGTGTACCACTTGGAGATGCCCGCGTTGGTGATCCAGGCCTTCCCGCCGTTGAGCACCCAGTGGTCGCCGTCCAGGCGCGCCTTGGTCTTCATCGCCACCGCGTCCGAACCCGACTCCCGCTCGGACAGCGCGTAGGAGATCATCGCCTCGCCCCGGGCGATGGACGGCATGACCTGCTGGCAGAGCTCGTCCGACCCGGACAGCAGGACCGGCATCGAGCCCAGCTTGTTCACCCCGGGGATGAGCGAGGAGCTGCCGCAGACGCGGGCCACCTCTTCGATCACGATGCACCCGGCGATCGCGTCCGCGCCGTCACCGCCGTATTTCTCCGGCAGGAATACCGCGTGGAAGCCGGCGGCGGTCAGCGCCTTGAGAGCCTCCGTGGGGAAGCGCGACTCCTCGTCGACCTCGGCCGCGTGCGGCGCGATCTCCTTCTCGGCGAGCGCGCGGACCGCGGCGCGGAGCTCCTGGTGCTCTTCGGGCAGCTGGTAAGCATCGAACGCGTCGTTCACAGATCGGGATGTTAGCCCTGGTCGGCGGCCCGCGCCCAGGGACGACATCCGTACGGGTAGGACCGCCCCCCGGCCTCGCACCACACTGTCGGGTGACGGGCCGGGAAACGAGACGACCCCCGGGGCGGTTTCACGCACATCGCGTGACCAAGCTGGACGACGGCTTGGACCCCGGGGGTCGGGTGACTGTCGGGAATTGCCGGCACCGAACCGGCTTCCATCGACCGTCAGGATTCTCGGTGCTAGCGGACAGCCACCTCACAAGTCCTATGGCAATACACCGCTGGACCACCTCCTCTCCTGTGTACCGCCACCGTACGTGCGGCCGAGGAACCCCCGCAACGCGGTTTCTCAGGGACCCCGTCCCCGGTCACACCCGCGTTCGGTGTGTGCGAGCGACCCCCGTCGGTGGGTGGGTTAGTCGGTGAGAGAGGCGCGGAGGGCGGCGTCCTTGGTGAGGACCAGGCGTTCCAGGTCGGCCTGGTAGGTGAGCATGCGGGTGCGTAGCTCGGGGTCGGCGGCGCCCAGGAGGCGGACCGCCAGCAGGCCGGCGTTGCGGGCGCCGCCGATCGAGACGCAGGCGACGGGTACGCCGGCGGGCATCTGGACGATCGACAGGAGCGAGTCCATGCCGTCCAGGTGGGCCAGCGGGACCGGGACGCCGATCACCGGCAGCGGGGTCGCGCTGGCCACCATGCCGGGCAGGTGGGCCGCTCCCCCGGCGCCCGCGATGATCACCTGCAGGCCCCGGTCGGCGGCCTGGCGGGCATAGTCCAGCATCCGGCCGGGGGTGCGGTGCGCGGACACCACGGCGACCTCGTGCGGCACCTCGAACTCGGCCAGCGCCTCGGCGGCGGCCGACATCACCGGCCAGTCCGAGTCGCTGCCCATGATCACGCCGACCAGCGGCGACTCCGGGGAACTCACTTTCCCTGCTCCTTGTCTTCCTCTTCAGTGCCAGCCGTCGCGCCACACCGCTCGGGAGAGCCAGTCGGCGGCCAGCGCGGCGCGGCGGCGCACCGGTGCCACCTCTTCGCCCAGAACCGTCACGTGGCCGATCTTCCGGCCCGGCCGTTCCGCCTTGCCGTACAGGTGCACCTTGACGTCCGGGAAACGGGCGAACAGGTGGTGCACCCGCTCGTCCAGGCCCATCTCCGGGACCGGGTCGCCCCCCAGCACGTTGGCCATCACGGTGACCGGCGCCCTCGGCGCGGTGGACCCCAGCGGGTAGTCCAGCACGGCCCGCACGTGCTGCTCGAACTGGGAGGTCACCGAGCCCTCGATGGTCCAGTGGCCGGAGTTGTGCGGGCGCATGGCCAGCTCGTTCACCAGCAGGCCGGTGCCGTCCGGGCCCGGCTCGTCGATCTCGAACAGCTCGACGGCGAGCAGGCCGACCACGTCCAGCTCCTCGGCCACCCGCAACGCCAGCCGCTGCGCCGCCTCGGCCCGCGCCGGGGTGAGCCCGGGCGCGGGGGCGATCACCTGCACGCAGATCCCGTTGTCCTGCACGGTGTGCACCACCGGCCAGGCCGCGCCCTGGCCGAACGGCGAGCGGGCGACCAGTGCGGCCAGCTCGCGGCGCATCTTCACCCGCTGCTCGACCAGCAACGGCGTGCCGGCGGCGAGCGTCTCGGCCAGGATCGGCGCGGCGTGCAGCGGGTCGTCCAGCATCCAGATGCCGCGTCCGTCGTAGCCGCCGGTGCGCGCCTTGAGCACCACCGGCCAGCCGTGCCGGGCGGCGAACTCGTTCACCTCGCGCGGCGAGCTGATGGCCCGGAACGGCGGGCAGGGCACGCCCAGCGCGGACAGCCGCTCGCGCATCACCAGCTTGTCCTGCGCGTGCACCAGTGCCGCCGGCGACGGGCGCAGCGGCACCTCCAGCTGGGCGGCCAGCGAGGCCAACGGCTCGGCGGGCACGCCCTCGTGGTCGAAGGTGACCGCGTCGCAGCCCTTGAGGAACTCGGCGAGGGCCGCCGGGTCGTCCGGCTGCCCGAACACCACGTTCGGCGCGACCACGGCCGCCGGGTCGTCGGCGGACACCGCGAGCACGCGCAACGACTGCCCCAGTGCGATCGCCGCCTGGTGGGTCATCCGGGCCAACTGCCCGGCTCCGACCATGCCGACTACCGGGATACGGGTGCTCACGGGTAGAAGAGGATAACTCCCCAGCTCAGAGGGCTATGTACAGGCGGGCGCATGCCTCGGGATCACAGGTCAATAAACTGGGCCGCGTGACGGTGGTCGAAACGGTGCTCAGCTGGATCCCCCAGCCGTACCGCGACGTGGCGATCCGGCACCGGGAAATGGTGAAGTTCGGTCTGGTCGGCGGGACCACCTGGGTGATCGACACCGCCATCTTCCTGCTGCTGAAGAGCACGATCCTGGAGCCCAAGCCGGTCACCGCCAAGGTGATCTCCGTGGTGGTCGCCACCATCGCGTCCTACATGCTCAACCGGGAGTGGTCGTTCCGCACCCGGGGCGGCCGGGAGCGCCACCACGAGGCGGTGCTGTACCTGCTGATCAGCGGGATCGGCGTGGCCGTGTACTCCGCGCCGCTGTTCATCTCCCGGTACGTGCTGGACCTGCGGGTGCCGGCGGTGACCTTGTTCACCGAGCACCTGGCCGACTTCGTGTCCGGGCAGATCATCGGCGTGCTGGTGGGCATGGTGTTCCGCTGGTGGGCGTTCCGCCGGTTCGTGTTCCCGCACGAGGACGGCCGGCAGAAGCCGGTCCCGGCCGGTACCGGCGCGCCATGAGTCAGTGCGACGGGGAGGCGGGCGGGTGGAAGGCAGATCTGGCCCTCGCGTTGCGCCTGGCCGATCGCGCCGACGGGATCACCCTGGCCCGGTTCCGGGCCGCCGACCTGCGGGTGGACCGCAAGCCCGACCGCACGCCGGTGACCGACGCGGACACCGCGACCGAGGACGCGCTGCGCGCCGTGCTCGCCGCCGAGCGCCCCGGCCACGCGGTCGTCGGCGAGGAGCGCGGCGGTTCGGTGGACGCCGGCCGGGGCTGGGTCATCGACCCGATCGACGGCACCAAGAACTACTCCCGGGGCGTCCCGGTGTGGGCCAGCCTGATCGCGCTGGTCTCGGACGGCGACCCGGTGGTCGGCGTGGTGAGCGCGCCGGCGCTGGGCCGCCGCTGGTGGGCCTCGGCCGGCGGCGGAGCGTGGGCGTCCGACGCCTCGGGCGGGGAGCCCCGGCGGCTGGCCGTCTCCGGGGTACACGAGCTGGCCGACGCCTGCCTGTCCACCACCGAGCTGAGCAGCTGGGCCGAGCGCGGCGAGCTGGACCGGTACCTGGACCTGGTGGCCCGCTGCTGGGTGGTGCGGGCGTTCGGCGACTTCTGGCAGCACATGCTGGTCGCCGAGGGCGCCATCGACGTGGCCATCGACGCCGAGGCCAACGCCTGGGACCTGGCCGCCGTGCAGCTGGTGGTCACCGAGGCCGGCGGCCGGTTCACCGACCTGACCGGCGCGGACGGCTTCACCGGCGGCAGCGGCATGTCGTCCAACGGCCCGCTGCACGCGCCGTCGCTGGCCGTGCTGCGGGGCTGACCGGCCGGGCGTGGCACGATCCGGGGTATGACGGGGCTCACCTTCGGCGACTTCACCGGCGGCCGGGTGTTCGAACTCGGCACGGTCACCGCCGACCGGGACGAGATGCTCGACTACGCCCGCCGGTTCGACCCGCAGCCGATCCACCTGGCCGAGCGGCCAACCGCATCCGGGCTGTTCACCGCGTCGCTGTGGCTGCGCGCGTGGGTATCCGGTGTGGTGAACGACACCCCGGCGCTGCGCACCGGGGGCGCCAACTCGTTCAGCTGGCCGGCCCCGGTCTACCCGGGCGACGCGCTGGCCGCCCGCGCCGGCGTGCTCGGTGCCCGGCGGTCCAGGGACGACCCGAGCCTGGGCGTCGCGGACATCCTGGCCACGCTGAACCGGGGCGACGAGTGCGTGTTCCGGGGTCAGCTCACCGTGCTGTTGCGCGAGCCAACCTGACCTGGAGCTCCGTCGTGAACCGCGCCACGGGGTCGGCGAGGTCGAAACCGCCGAGCGTCTCGATCCGGCGCATCCGGTAGCGCAGCGTGTTGCGGTGGATGCACAGCCGTTTGGCCGCGGCGCCCAGGTCCGCGCCCGCGTCGAAGAACGCCAGCAGCGTGTCCAGGTGGTCGGTGTAGCGCGCGGCGTCGGCCCGGCGCAGGCTGGCCAGCGGCCCGCTGGCCAGCAGGTTCGGGTGGTCGGCGGTCAGCTCGGCCAACTCGGCCAGCACCAGGCGGGGGCGCAGCTCCTCGAGCCGGCCGATCCCGTCGGGGGGCAGGTCCAGGGCGCGGGCCAGGTCCCGGCTTAGGGAGGCCGGGTCGCCGTCCGGGCCGAACGGCTCGCTCAGGCAGGTCGCCAGGCCGGGGCCTCCGAACTCGGCGTACCGGCTGCGCAGGCGCTCGGCCAGCCGCACCGCTCCGGCCGGGCCCGGGTACCCGGCCAGCACGAACACCCGGCCGTCCAACCCCACCGCCGTGGCACCGGGACAGGTCAGCCTGGCGCACCGGGCCAGCAGGCCGTGATCGGGCAGGTCCGACGAACCCCCGAAGCCGATCAGGAACCACTCGCCGGCCGCTTCCGCGGTCGCCGGTCCCTCGGTCCGGCCGGCAGCGGTCCCGTCGCACCCGGTCCGGCCGGCCGCGGTCACTCTCCGCCCGGAGCGGGCCGGACGCAGCCGTTCGGTGAGCGGACGCAGCGCGCCACGGCCGGCGAGTACGCCGCGCAGCAACCGGCTGACCAGCAGATCCTCGTCCGGCGCCGCCGCCGGGGGATCCGGCAGGAATGCCGGCGCCGCCGAGGCCGCCACGTCCGCCGCGACGGCGAGCTCCTCGGCGGAGAGCAGCCGGTCCGCCTCGGCCACACTGACGTAGCCCACCACCGAGTCACGGGCCAGCACCGGCGCGACCAGCCGGGGACTCCCGCCGGGCGGGGTCAGCCGTACCGGCTCGCGGGTGTGGCGCAACCGGGCCAGCTCGCCGGTGCGGGTCAACCAGTCGCGCCCGGACTCGGGCACCCGCCGGGCCAGGATGGTCTTCACCCGCAGCGGGTCCAGCGGCTGGTCCCGGTGGGCGAACGCGAGCACCCGCAGCTCGGCATCGGTGATCAGCACCGGCGCGCGCAGGGCGACCGCCGCCGCCTCGGCCAGCTCGAAAAGCCGCCCGGGCTCGTGCGGCCGCTCGGCCGGCGCGGTGAGCCGGGCCGCCGGGAGCAGCGCGCGGGCCGTGAGGCAGATGTCGTCCCAGCACAGCTCGCCGGCGGCGAGCAGCAGCGCCACCCGGGCGTGCTCGGCCAGCTCCCGCCACGCCGGCAGATCGTCGACGCCCTTGACCAGCACGGCGGACACGCCGGCCCGGCCGGCCTCGGGCAGCAGCAGGTCCGGGCGGGCGGCGTCGGGGGCCAGCACCAGGTCGCCCCGGCAGAGCCGGTCCGGAGCGTGGGCGTCCCAGATGGTCACCCCGGTGACCGGGACGTCCAGGCCACGCGGGGCGGCGAGCACGTCGAACCGGTGTGCGCCGGCCAGCAGGCCGAGCAGCGTCACAACGGCCGGCTCGCCCCGCTCGGGCGCGGCCGGGCGCTCGTCCAGCAGCGTCATGCGTTCAGAGGCTAGGAACCCCGACAGCGCCCGTCAGTGGGCACACCGCCCTGTTTCGGCAATCTAGCTGGGCAGTATGCCCACTGTCGCTCGCGGTTCAGACCGGCCGGTCCCGTACCTGAATCCCCGACTCACCGTGCACGAATCCCCGACTCGCCGGGGGGTGGGTGGCTCAGGTCCAGTCGACGCCGACGGCCCGGACGGCGAGGTGCACCACCACGCGGTCGTCGGGGTCGTCCAGGTTCACCGGGAGGAGTTTGCGGATCCGGTCCAGGCGCTGCATCACGGTGTTGCGGTGCACGCCGAGCAACGCCGCCGTCTCGGTCGCCGAGGACTCCTGGTCCAGGTACCGGCGCAGGGTGCGCACCAGCTCCCCGGACGGGTCGGCCTCGCGCAGCGGGGTGAGGACCTCCGCCGCCACCGAGCGCAGCGTGCCGGACGCGTACCAGCCCACCAGCAGCCGTTTCATGCTCACCGCGTCCAGGTGCTCCACCGAGGCCGCGCCGTGCTCGGTGCGGGCCAGCAGGCACGCCTGGCGGGCCTCCTCCAGCGAACGCTGGATGCCCGCCGTGCCCGGGTGCGCACCGCCCACCCCGGCGCACAGCGCCAGGCCCCGGTGCGCCGCCTCCACCGCGAGCAGCGCGGACCGCACGGCGGCCAGCAGCGGGCCGGGGTCCAGCGCCTCCGGCTCGGATTCGGCGGTGGTCCAGAACGCCCAGCCGTCCGGGCGCTCCACCAGGCGCGCCCGGATCCCGCCGCCGGACAGCTGTTCCTCCAGCTCCTCCACCAGCTCGGCCGGCCGGGTGCCGGGACGCGACTCGCGCACCGCCAGCTGTACGGCGGTGTGCCACCCGGCCAGCCGCCAGCCCAGCGCGGCGGCCCGCTCCACGGTCCTCGGCGCCGGCGAGTCGCCCTGGTCCAGGATCTCGCCGAGCAGCAGCGCGCGCTGGCGGCTCTCCCGCTCCAGCGCCGCCGTGTTGCCGGCCACGTACACCGCGAAGGACAGCGCGGCGATGGCCAACGACTGGCGCAGCGGTTCCAGTAGCGCCCCGGTGGCCGTGCTCAGCCGGGCGACCAGCCAGAAGCTGGCCGGTCCGGCGCGGTCCAGCAGCACCGGGTGCAGCAGAACCACGTCCGAGGAGCCCAGCGGGAAGGTCTCGGCGGCCGGCCGGCCACCGGCCAACCGGGCGCGGATCTCCGGCCGGTGCAACGGCTCGCGGGCCGCCGGGTCGCCGGCCACCGGGCGGGACTCCGCGTCCACCAGCGCGACCGGCCCGCCCAGGGTCTGGGCGAGCGTCCGGGTCAGCTCCTCGGCGCTGGTCGGCGCGGTCTGGAAGCGCTGCGCGGTGGTACCGAGGATGCGCAGCCCGGCGATCTCCGGCGCCCGCACGTACGGGTCGAAGGTGGCCGCCACGGCGGCCGGGGCCACCGCCTCCACGCCGACCAGCGGGAGGGCCAGCTTGTCCGCGAGCCTCCTGGTCACCAGCGGCACCGGGCGGTCCGGGCGCTGCGCGATGATCCCGGACAGCCCGGCGCCCCGGCCGAGGCGCAGCGCCAGGTCGGCGGCCAGCTCGTCCAGCACCAGCTGTTCGGGTCCGAACACCACCACGCTGCCCGGGCTCAGCTCGCCGATGCCGGCCACGCCCGCCCCCGGCACCACCATGCGCACCGGCCGGTCCAGGCCGGCCGCGCCGCCGAACACCTCGTACCCGGTGAGCAGCCCCATGCCGAGCAGCTGCCCGAGCGTGACAGTGCTCATCGGCCGCGCGACGACAGCAGGGGGCCGGTGGCGGTCACCCGCAGGCGCACGCAGCGCACCGGGACGTAGGTCATCAGCGCCTCCCGCACCTCGCCCACCCGAACCCGCGCCGGGTCCGCGCCGGACCGGATCGCCGCCTCCCGCGCGATCCGCCGCGCCAGCGCAACACATTCCTCCCGGCTGCCCGAACCAAACCAGAACAGCCGGTCCACCGTCGCGGCGGCCCGCCCGCCGGCCGCGCCGAACGCGGCCGCGAACCGCGCGTGAGCCGGTCTTACCGGCTCCACCCCGGGCACCGCCAGCGCGCCGGCGCCGCCGCCGACCACCACCACGGGCACCCCGTCCAGCCCGGCCGCGACCCGGTCCAGCGCATCCCGCAGCCCGGCACCCGGCACCCCGGCCGACCGCACACCGGGCAGCCCGGCCCCCCGCACCCCGGCCGCCCGCGCACCGGGCAGCCCGGCCCTCGACACCCCGGCCGCCCGCGCACCGGGTGGGCGGGCCGACTCCGGCCGAGAGCCAGCCGCTCGGCCGACCGGCGCCCCGGGGACGTCGACCACCCGGATCGGCCGCAGGCTGGTGCGCACCCCGCACACCTCCAGGGGCAGCCCGCTCTCCCGGGGCAGCCCGTCGACCTGCGCGGACAGCCGCACGCCGACCGCCCCGGCGTCCACGACAACCAGGTCGGCCTCGCCGGTCAGGTGGGCCGCGCCGGCCCGGGCGGCGCCGTGCGAGGCGTCCAGCATGTGCAGCGGCTGCCGGGCGGCGCGGGCGGCCGGCAGCACGGTGCCGGTGCCGCCCATGAGGTAGAGGTCGGCGTCGATGCCCGCGCCGGCCAGCGAGCGGCCGAACTCCTCCACCAGCCGCCGCGCGCCCGGCGCGGCGGCCGCGTTGAGCACCGTGGTGTTCTCCCGCTCCAGCAGCCCGGCGCCACCGGACTCGTGGCTGGTGATCACCGGGACGTCCAGGAGCTCGGACAGCAGGCTCAGCGCGCGCTGTTCGTGCGCCGGGTTGATGTGCGCGTCGGTGCCGGTCACCGCGACCGCACCGACGCCGGCCGCGCGGCAGGTGGCCGCGAACTCCCGGACCGCCGGTTCGTCCAGCGGGCCGAACTCCATGCCGTCGTACCGGTGCCCCCCGCGTACCACCGCCACCGGGCCGGCGACCCGGGCGGCCAGCTCCGCCGGCCAGCCGGTCATCGGCGGCACCGAGGTGGTCGCGGGGGCGCCGATGCGCAGCACGCCAACCCGCTGCGCCTGTGAGTGATTTGTGTGGCCATAGCCACACAAATCACTCACAGGCAACGCAGCCGCCACCACGACCCGCTCGATCCCGGCCAGGGTCGCCGGATCGGCCAGGCCGGTGACCAGGTCGGACACACTCGCCTCGCCCGGCAGCTCGCGCCGAACCGGCGGACCGCCGTCGCCGGGCAGCAGCACGGCGGTGGCCCGCTCCGGAGCGAGGTCGATGCCCAGGGCGCTCACACGCGCACCGGTTCGATGTCGTAGCCGAACGCCCGGGGGCCGGCCAGCGCGATACCGTCGTCGGTGTGCCAGCGCGGGTCGGCGGGCATGGCGACCACATGGACCCGCTGGCCGACCACCAGGTCCACGGTCTGCATCACCGCCCCGGTGTCCGTGTCGATCACGTTGATCAGGTCCGGCACGGTCACCCGGACCACGCCGTCCTCGGCGGCCACCAGGTTCTCGTTCTGGAAGTCCACCCTCAGCACCCGGCTCGGGTCGTCCAGCGACTGGACGCTCAGCACCCCGCGCGGGAACCCGTCGGTGCCGGTCGGGTCGGAGCGCTGCACCAGCTCCGCGACCACGCCACGCACCAGCGGCACCCCGCCGAACTCGGCCAGCGACTCGGCGGACAACCCGGCGAGCGGCTCGGCGAGCGATCCGGTGAGCGATTCGGTAAGCGACTCGGTGAGCGCCCGGCCGATGCGCAGGCAGCGGCTCAGCCCGCCGTTGGCGGCGTACCGCGCGCACTGGCCGGCGGTCACCTGGTAGGTGCTGATCAGCGCGACCAGGCTGAGTTCGGGCAGGCAGCTGCGCAGCAGCGCGGAGACCGTGCGGTGGTCGGGGGCGGAGAGCATCACGCGCGCGTCCTTGGCGTCCACCGCGAACAGCGGCGCCGGGGAGATGCCGGCCAGCGTGAACAGCGTCATCTCCACCATCGGGAACACCCGACACATCGCGTCCGCGTCCAGGCACGGCAACCCTAGCTGGGCGGCCACCACCAGCGGCAGGGCCGCGTTCACCGGTCCCGGCTGGAGCGGCAGCACCGCCTCGCACGGCCGCCCGGCGGCGGTCTCCACCAGCTCGCGCAGCCGCTCGCTCTCCGCATCGCCGGGGAACATCTCGACCAGCGTGGCCGGGGCGCCCGCCCCGATCACCGGCAGCACCGGTGCGTCCGCGTCCATCTCGGCGGCGTCCACCAACGGTACCGGCCCGTACCGCTCGATCGCGGCCAGCAGCATCTGCCGAGGCACGTACCCGTCCCCGCCCCCTCCACTGCCCAGCACGGCCGCCCCCCGCACCAGGTGATCGACGTCCCCCACCCCGACATACCTCGCCACGCCACCCTCCCGACCAGCTCGCACACCGTTCAACCACCCGGAGCACATGTTGCACCCGTGCTCCCAGAGCCATGGCTCTGCGTGGAAATATGCAACAGCGGCCTGGACGACGGCTCCTTCGATGAGCTTGGCGGGTGCTCGCCGGTCGACCGCGGGTAGTCCAACCGCACGGCCGCGAATCACCGAGGTCGCGACCAGAGACATTTGATCATGGGAAAAGGTCTCTGATCGCGACCCCGGCACGAGTGCCGCCGGTTTGAGTAGGACCTGGGTTTACCGACGGCTTGGACCGCGCAGTTGCGCTGCTCTGATCCGAGAATAAGTACGGGCGGGGCGCATGTACTGGTGTGGCATGTTTGACCCTTCGGGTCAGCGGCCCTGGCCCCGGCTTGATCGCCAGCCGTGACAGCTCAGCCTCGAAATCGCGGCTGAGCCGCCAGGATCAGCGATCACCCCGGTGAACGCGACCAGCGGCACCATTCTCATTCCACTCGCGAGTGCCACACCGGCGGCATCCCTGTCTGCCGCGGCATCGAGTCCCGCCGGCCCGTTTTCCGGGTGGATCCCGGCGTTGGTCACGGACCGTAACACCAGTGAGGCGACGATGAAGACTGGCTCGACAAGCGCTTTTCGACGTCGACGAAGTGACGGGATCGGGAGCCCATGCACCCGTCACACACCGTGACGCAGTGATGAGACAACCTCCGCGAAACGCCACCAGCGGCAGCCGAGCCGCGGCAGACCGGCCCAAGCGGCGCCGTCCAAGCCATCGGTAAACCCAGCCCCACGCAAACCGGGGGCGCCCAGACAGATCACGGTCAATCGCCCCGCGCGGCGGTGGTGCGGGGGCTCACCACGCATGCGTGGTGTTGCTCAGCCGGTGAAGGTGGCGAATGCCGTTGCGAAGGTGCGGGCGGCGGAGGTGAGGTCGGGGATGGGCACGTACTCGTCGGCGGTGTGGGCGACGGTCATCGAGCCGGGGCCGTAGACCACGGTGGGGATGTCCAGCTGGTTGCGCAGGAACCGGGCGTCGGTGGCCAGGTAGAGGCCCCGCTCGGGGCCGCCGCCGCAGGCGCGCACGAACTCCGCGAAGGGGTGGCCACCCGCGCCGGGCAGCTCGGAGCCCTCCACGAAGGTCAGCACCTCCAGCTCGTAGACCACGCCAGTGCGATCAAGCACCTCCCTCAGCGCAAGGACGGCCTGCTCGCGGGTCTGCCCGGGCAGGGTCCGCCGGTCCACGCGCAGGGCGCAAGCACTGGCCACGATATTCGGCGCGGTGCCGCCGGAGATCACGCCGACGTTGCAGGTGGGCGTGCCGAGCAGCCGGTGCGCCGGGTCGCCGAAGTCGGCCAGGTGCAGCCCGGACACCAGGCGCGCGGCGTCCGCGATGGCCGAGTGGCCCCGCGCCGGGTCGCTGCCGTGCGCGGCCCGGCCGGCCACGGTGATCTCGGCGAGCAGCGCGCCGCGCTCGGCCACGCACACGCCCAGCTCGCTGGGCTCCGGCACGATGGCGCCCGCCACGCCGGAGATGAGCCCGGCGTGCAGCAGGGCCTCGGTGCCCCACCGACCGCCCGTCTCCTCGTCCGCGACCAGGTGGAACAGCACGTCGCAGGCGGGCGGGACCCCGACGTCCTGGCAGGCCCGCAGCCCTTCGATGGCCGCCGCGATGCCGCCCTTCATGTCGCACGCGCCGCGCCCGTAGAGCCGGCCGTCCCGCCGGACTCCCCCGAACGGCGGGACGGTCCAGTCCTCCGCGACCACCGGCACCACGTCGACGTGCCCGTTGACCAGCAGCCCGGGCCGGTCCCCGGTGCCGACCCGGGCCAGCAGGGAGACCCGCCCCGGCGCGGGCTCGAACACCTCCGGCCGGCCGCCGAGGCCGCGCAGCACGTCGGTGAGCAGCGGCAGGATCGGGCTCTCGTCGCCCGGCGGGTTGCGGGTGTCGCACTGGATCATCGCGGCGGTGAGGTCCACGCACCGCCGGGTGTCCACCGCCGCGCGGGCGGCGGCCGCCAGATCCACCGAGGTCACAGATACTCCTTGGTGCCGGGCAGGAACCCGAGCGGGCCGATCCCGGCGAGGAACTCGCGCAGCGCCGGCCGGTAGGCGAACAGGTCCGCGAACAGCGTTCGCGCTTCGTCCGCGCTGCCGGAACGGGCCAGCAGCACCGCGCGCCAGAAGTCGGCCTCCCGGTTGTCCGGCCCCAGCAGCTCCGAGGCGTCCGCCAGCCCGG
Organism: Actinospineispora eucalypti; assembly: GCF_039543365.1. Classification (NCBI taxonomy): domain Bacteria; kingdom Bacillati; phylum Actinomycetota; class Actinomycetes; order Pseudonocardiales; family Pseudonocardiaceae; genus Actinospineispora; species Actinospineispora eucalypti. The sequence goes on along the minus strand of NZ_BAABJP010000007.1, from coordinate 115,893 downwards.
CCAGCTTGGCAGCCAGCTCCTCCGGCGTCACCCCGGCGTAGGGGCCGATCATCAGGCCTTCCTCGAAGATCACCCCGCCGATCACGTCGAACGCCCGCTGCCGGGGCAGCAACCGCTCCAGCTCGCCGATCGGGTCGGGATGGTCGTCCACCCGCAGGTCCACCAGCACCTGCCGCCACGGTGTCGGGCCGCGTACCCCGGAGACCACGCTGAGCACCGCCGACTGGGAACCGCGCACGTCCCCGCCGGCGTCCTCGGCTGCCCGCATCGCGGCCAGCATCCGGTCGGCCAGCGGGCCTTTCGCGTCCTCGTACGCGGCCAGCATGTCCGGCACGACGGACGCGGCGGCCAGCATGTTGCCCTGCACCGCCACCCCGTCACCGGTCAGCCCGGCGGCATGCGGCGCGCAGCTGCCGCCGGTGAAGGTGGCGGCCCGGCCGGTCGCGTCGACCACGCCCAGCTGGCGGTAGCGGCTGAGCGGGTCGGCACCGGTGAGCGCGTCCACGATCACGTCCGGCGGCTGGCCTTCCCGCATGGCGGCCACCGCCGCCGGGCCGTAGTCCACGTTCACGAAGGCCTGGGTGGCGGCCGCGCCCACCCCGGCCTCGGCCCAGCCGACCAGCCGGCCGACCCCGAAGAAGTGCGACTGCGAGCCGACGCCCAGCTCCCCGGTGTCCGGGTCGCGCGCCACGATGGAGTACGTCATCTGGAAAGGTCCTCCCGGAGCAACTCGGCAACCCGGCCGGGAACTTCGAGCATCGGCAGGTGCCCGATGCCCTCCAGCAGGGTGACCCGGCCGCCGGTGGCGGCCGCGATCTCCTCGGTCATGGCCGGCGGACACGTGGGGTCCTCGGTGCCGCCCACCGCGTGCACCGGCGCGCGGACCCGGCCGGCGACGGCCCGGATGTCGGCGTCGAAAGCGCCGCGCAGGATGTCCGCGATCACCGCCTCCGAGCGGGTGCCGACCGCCTCCCGCATCACCCGGCGCACCTCGTCGTTCGCCCGGTAGGCCGCGCCCACGATGTCCGGCACCAGGTCGGCGAAGTACCGCTCGGTGCCCTTGGCCACCAGCTCGGCCACCATCGCCTCGATCGCCGAAGCGGGCACGCCGGTGCCCAGGGTGGACCCGAACGTGGTCACCCCGGTGGCCAGCTCCGGCCGCGCGGCGGCCACCGCCAGGCTGATCGAGCCGCCCAGCGAACCGCCGGCCAGGTGCGCCCGGCGCACGCCCAGCGCGTCCAGCACGGCCAGCGCGTCGGCCGCGTACCCGTCCACCGTGTACGGCCCGCTGAGCACCGAGCGGCCGTGCCCGCGCAGGTCCAGGGCCACCGCCGGCCGGTCCAGCAGCGCCATCACCCTGGTCCACACCCCGGCCGCCGAGTTGATCGGGTGCACCAGCAGCACCGGCTCGTCCGCCGCGAGGTCACCGGAGACCGTCACCGCCAAGTGCCCGGCCGGCCCGTCCACCGACCGGGCCGTCAGTGCGCGCGTCACTCGGTGACGTACTTGGGCGTGCCCTCGGGCGCGCTCTCGCTGACGTGCATGTGCCAGATCCGCCAGTCCGCGCCGCCGGCGCCGTCGTCCCGCCGGTAGAACTCGGTGTTGCGGAACCGGGTGACCCCGGAGTTCTCCAGCTTGCCGGTGGTGGCGTCGGGCATCAGCAGCTCGGCCTCGCCCTCCGAGGTGAGCAGCGCGACGTCCCCGTACACCTGCACCTCCGGCTCGCCCACGTCGGCGATCCGGGTGATGTTCACGCCCACCTTGTTCAGGTTGTCCCACAGCTTCGCCTTGTCGGCGGCGCCGTGGTAGGTGAATCCGTTCAGGTTGAACTGAAGGTAACCATCTCCCTCCGGGAAGTAGGGCAGCATGTTCTCCGCGTGCAGGCCCACGTTCGCGGCGAACCAGCCGTTGTGCACCTTCAGTACAGCGTCCTGGTCTGACATTTTCGCGCTCCTCTGCTCAGAACTCGGGCAACAACTCACGCACGGCGGCCAGGGACTCCTCCGCCCCGGCATCCACCAGCGGGACCACCACGACCCGGTCCGCGCCGGCGTCGAAGAAGCGCTGGAACGCGACCCGCGCATCGGCGGTCCCGCCGGTCACCGACATGGCCCGCAGCCACTGGTCGGGCATCTCGGCGTGCACCACCTCGGGACCGCCCCGGGTCAGCATCTCGGCCAGCGCGTCGTTCCCGCCGATGGAGGCCAGCAGCGGGTTCGGGCCGGTCGCGGCCAGGTAGAAGGCCAACACCGGCTTGATCTGTTCAACCGTCATGGACGCAGTGGCGGCGTCCCGGGCGACGTTCACCGCCACCAGCACCACCAGCTGGGGCTTCTCCCGGCCGGCGGAGGCGGCCGCCTTGTCCAGCTTCTCCCGGGTGGCGGCCACGTACTCCGGCGTGGCCAGCACGCTGACCACCATGCCGTCGGCCATCTCCCCGGCCAGCGCGATGCCCTTGTCGCCCAGCACCCCCAGGTAGACCGGCACCGGCTCGGCCGGCGGGTGGGTCAGCGCCACCTCGGTGAACCCGTGCACCAGCCCGTCGGCGGTGTGTTTCTGCCCGGACACCAGGGCCTGGAAGCCGGTCACGGTCTCGCGCAGCGCGCTCATCGGCTTCGGCACGGTGAGCCCCATCTGCGCGGTCCAGGCCGGCACGCCGTGCCCGATGCCGGCGCGGAACCGGCCGGGATAGGCGCGGGCCAGGGTGGACGCCTCCATGGCCAGCAGCGCCGGGTGGCGCACCACCGAGGACACCACGGCGGTGCCCACCTTGATCCGCTCGGTGGCACCAAGGGCGATCGCCGACGCGGCCATGCCGCCGAGGAAGAAGTAGTCCTCCGGCACCCACAGCTCGCCGAACCCGGCGGCCTCGGCCTCCCGGGCCACCTCGGCGACCTTCTCCGGCGGGGTGGTGCTGCCCATCAGCAGCCCGATCTTGCTGGTCATGAGAGTTCTCCTAGTGCGTGAAGGATTCGCTCCGGCAGCACCGGAATGGCGGTGAGCTCGGCCGCGCCGGCGGGCAGCGCGTCCTGGACGGCGTTCACGATCGCCGCCGGTGCGGCGATCACCCCGCTCTCCCCGACGCCCTTGGCGCCGTTGAGGGTGAACGGGGTCGGCGTCTCGGTGTGGAACAGGTCCAGCTCGGGAATCTCGGTGGCCAGCGGCACCAGGTAGTCGGCGAACGCGGTGGCGCGGGGCTGCCCGTCCTCGTCGTAGGTCAGCTCCTCCAGCAGCGCGGCGCCCTGGCCCTGCAACGCCCCGCCGACCACCTGCGCCTCGACCAGGCGCGGGTTCAGCTGGGTGCCGCAGTCGTGGCCGAAGACCAGCCGCCGCACGGTGACCTGGCCGGTGTCCCCGTCCAGCTCGACCAGCGCGGCCACCACGCCGTAGGAGAAGGCCAGCGCGGCCGGTTCGAAGGTTCCCAGCTCCTGAATGCCCGGCGCCATGCCGGCCGGCAGGTTCCCGCCCTGGTAGGCGGCCGACGCGATGGCGGCCAACGAGACCGGCGGGGTCGCCGCGCCACGTACCGCGAAGCCACCGGGAGAAGCGCCAGCGGAACGAGCATCGGCGCCGGGCACCCGTTCCACGTCGTCCGGGTCGGCCTCCAGCAGGTGCGCGGCGATCCGGCGCATCTTCTCCACCGCCTTGCCCGCCGCGACCAGCAGCGAGGACCCGCCGACCCCGGCGCCCCGGCTGGCCCCGCTGGCGTACGCCGTGTAGTGGCTGGACGCGGTGTCCCCGAAGCGCACGGTCACGTCGTCCATGGACACCCCGAACGCGTCGGCGGCGGCCTGCGCGAACGCGGTCTCCAGGCCCTGCCCCATCGGGGTCTGCCCGCTGTCCACCCGGACCGTGCCGTCCGGCTCCACGGTCACCGTGGTGGCGTCCCAGCCGCCGGTGGTCACCCCGATCAGCGGCAGCACGCCGGAGGGGCCGAAGTTGGTGCACTCGTTGTAGAAGGCCAGGCCGAGCCCCACCCGGCGGCCCTCGGCGCGGGCCGTGTCGCGGAACGCGACCGCTTCCCGGTACGCCGGGCGCTGCTCCAGCAGTGAAAGCATCCGCTGGTAGTCGCCGCTGTCGATGAGCTGCCCGGTGGCGTTGGTGTACGGGAAGTCCTCGATCAGGTTGCGCCGGCGCAGCTCGGCCGGGTCGAGGCCCAGCCGGCGGGCGGCGATGTCCAGCAGCCGCTCCATCGGGAAGTTGGCCTCCGGCTGGCCGAAGCCCCGGTAGGCGCCCAGCGGGGTCTTGTTGGTGACCACCGCCGTGGCCCGGATGTCCACCGCCGGCACCCGGTACGGCCCGCACAGCATCGCCCCGGTGGCCCAGCCGGTGCCCGCGCCGCAGGTGGACGGGGCGCTGCCCAGGTCCAGCGTGTAGCGGGCGCGCAGGCCGAGGATCGCGCCGTCCTCGGTGAACCCCACGGACAGGCGCATCTCCTGGGCCCGGGCCGGGGTGGAGGCCACGAACGACTCGTCCCGCTGCTCGGCGAACCGCACCGGCCGGCGCAGCGCCAACGCGAAAAACGCGGCCAGCACCTCCTCCGGGTAGAGCACGGCCTTCATGCCGAACGCCCCGCCCACGTCGGGCGCGACCACCCGGACCCGGGTCTCCGGGATGCCGAGCATCGCCGCGATGCCCTCCCGGACCTGGTGCGGCGACTGGGTGGAGGTGTAGACGGTCAGCTTGGGCCCGGCCGGGTCGTAGTCGCAGACCACGCCCCGCCCCTCCAGCGACGTGGCCATGATCCGCGCGCTGGTGAACGTCTCCTCGACCACCACCGGGGCCGCCGCCAGCGCGGCGGCGGCATCCGGCGGCTCCGGCATTCCCGGCGAGGCCGGCATGGGCCGGGCACCCAGCTCGGCGCCCGGCGGGGACGCGGTCGGGGTGACCGGCCAGGCGGCGGTGACCTGCACGTTGCTGCCCCAGTCCGGGTGCAGCAGCGGGGCATCCGGCGCCAGCGCGGCTTCCACCGTGGTGACCACCGGCAGCGGCCGGTAGTCCACCCGGATCAGCTCGCACGCGTCCTCGGCGACGTACTGGTCGCGGGCCACCACGACGGCGACCGGCTCGCCGACGTGCCGGGCCCGGTCCACCGCCAGCGGCCGGCCCGGCCCCACCTTCTGCCCCGGCAGGTCCCACAGGTAGCGCTGCGGCGCGATCCGCTCGAACAGCTCGGCACCGGTGGCCACCGCGTAGACCCCGTCCAGCTCGCGCGCGGCGGAGGTGTCCACGGCGACGATCTCCGCGTGCGCGTGCGGGCTGCGCAGCACCGCCAGGGTGGCCTCTCGGGGCAGGTGCACGTCATCGGTGTACCGGCCGGCGCCGCGCACGAACCGCGCGCCGTTGCGGGACTCCACCGGGGTGCCCAGATACCCGGTCACAACCGCTCCAGCGCGGCTTCGAGGGCGTCCAGGATTCCCGCGTAGCCGGTGCACCGGCAGATGTTGGCGGCCAGCCGGCGCTTCAGCTCTTCCCGGGTGAACGTGGCGCCGGCCCGCGCCTCGGCCAGGATCTCCGTGCCCAGCACCACGAACCCCGGGGTGCAGAACCCGCACTGGAAGCCCGAGTGCTCGATGAACGCCCGCTGCAGCTCGGAAAGCGAACCGTCGGCGTCCTCCACCCCTTCGACCGTGGTGATCTCCGCCCGGTCCGCCTGCACCGCCAGGGTCAGGCAGGCCCGCGCCGAGCAGCCGTCCACCAGCACCGTGCAGGCGCCGCACCAGCCCTGGTGGCAACCGGCGTGCGTGCCGGTGAGCCGCGCCGACTCGCGCAGGAAGTCCACCAGCAGCGTGCGCGGCTCCACCAGTGCGCTCACCCGCTCGCCATTGACTGTGACGCTCACGGCCGTCACCGCGCGCGAGCCGCTCATGCCGCGACCAGTTCGTCGATCAGCCGGCGCACCGCGGCCCGCGCCGCCACCTCGGCCAGCCGGGCGCGGTAGGCCGGCGAGCCGTACCGGTCGGCGTTCGGGGTGACCAGTTCGGCCAGCGCCTCGGGCAGCCCGTCCGCGTCCTCGGCGAGCACCTGGACCAGCAGCGGGGTGTCGGCCAGCCCGGAAACCGCCACCCGCATCCGGCCGTCGCGCAGCCCGGCGACCACGGACACCTTGGCGTGCCGGCGGAAGTGCCGCTGCTCGAAGACCCAGTGCTCGCCCGGCCCGGCCAGGGGCAGCCGGACCGAGGTGAGCAGCTCGTCCGGCCGCAGCGCGGTGCGGAAGGGACCGGTGAACAGCTCGGTGGCCTCGATCACCCGTTCCCCGCGCACCGACCGCACGCACACCGAGCCGCCCAGGCCCAGCAGCACGGCGGGCAGCTCGGCGGTCGGGTCGGCGAAGGCCAGGCTGCCGCCCACGGTGCCCCGGTTGCGGGTCGGCACGTGGCCGACGTGGTCGAGCGCCTCGCCCAGCACCCCCGGCGCGGCGGACGCCCCGCGCACCGCCCGCTGGGTGACCGAGGCGCCGATGCACAGCCGGCCGTCCCGCTCCGCCACGGTGGCCAGCTCGTCGATCAGCCGCAGGCCCACCAGCGCGGACGGGCGGCGCTGGCGGGCGTTTAGCTGAGCGATGAGGCTCTGCCCACCGGCCAGCACGGCGGCGTCCGCGCGCCGGTGCAGCTCGGCGCAGGCGTCCGCGACACTCGTCGGTTCGACGTACTCGAACGGCGCCGGCCGCATAAAGTCCTCCAGTCAACTGCCGTGACTGGAGAGAACCTAAAAGTGTCCGGCGTGCACTATCTTCGGCACGGCGGACAAACCTCCTCGTGATCGGGTGTGCACGTTGCCCTGGCTCGAGATGTTTGATAACACTCCGGGGTGGGACTTCGACCGAGGGCGGGGGGAACGGTGAGCGAGGACAGTTCCTGGATGATGCGGCCGCCCAAGCCGCCGGTGCTGGGGGACGAGTACTTCCGCAAGCCCTCGCCCGCCCGGATGTGGAACTACCTGCAGGGCGGCGACGACAACTACCCGCTGGACCGGACCGCCGGCGACATGATGGCCAGCGCGTTCCCGGACATCTTCTACCTGGCCAAGCAGACCCGGAAGTTCCTCATGCGCGCGGCGCACTACGTGGCCACCGAGGGCGGCGTGCGCCAGTTCATGGACATCGGCTGCGGGCTGCCCGGCCCGCGTGACCTGCGGGACCTGCACGAAGTGGTGCAGGAGATCCACCCGGACGCCCGGGTGGTGTACGTGGACAGCGACCCGGTGGTGCTCGCGCACGCCCAGGCGTGGCTGGTCAGCTCCACCCCCGAGGGCGTGTGCACCTATCTCGAGGCCGATGTGCACGACCCGGGGACGATCCTCGCCGAGGCCGCGGAGACGTTGGATTTCGACCGGCCGACCGCGATCTGCCTGCTCGGCATCCTCGGCCATGTCGCCGAGTTCGAGGAGGCCTGCGCGATCGTGGACCGGCTGGTCGCGGCGGTGCCGTCGGGCAGCTACCTGATCGTGGCCGACGGCTTCGACGACGGCGGGCCGCTGCACCAGGGCGTGGCCGACCGCAACACCACCGGTATCGACCCGTACCACCTGCGCCGGGTCGAGCAGTTCCGCCGCTACCTGCGCGGCCTGGAGATCATCGAGCCGGACATCGGCCCGGTGACCTCCTGGCGCCCGGATCCCGCCGAGGCCGACGGCCTCCGCCCGGCGCTGCAGTACGGCGGCGTCGCCCGCAAGCCCTGACTCCCGGAGACTCACCCGATGCGACGTGTCCTGCTGCTGTCCCTCATGCTCACCGGCCTGCTGGCCGGTTGTGCCGGCGGGCCGCCCGAGCCCGCGCGGCCGGCACCGGCCGCACTGCCCCCGGCCGAGGGCAACCAGCGCCTGGCCGGGGTGTGCCCGGAGACGGTGGTGATCCAGGACGTCTGGGAGCCGGACGCCAACCAGGCCGCCGAGTACCAGCTGATCGGCCCGGGCTACACCATCGACGCCGACCACAAGCGGGTCAGCGGCCCGCTGGTGGTCGGCGGCAAGGACACCGGGGTGAAGGTGGAGGTGCGCAGCGGCGGCGCGGCCATCGGCTTCGGCACCGTGCCGGCGCAGATGTACCTGGACCGCTCGATCACCCTCGGCTCGGTGCACGGTGACCTGGCCATCGCCACCTCGGCCAACCAGCCGGTGACCGCCGTGGTCGCCCCGCTGAACAAGAGCCCGATGAGCCTGATGTGGGACCCGGCCACCCACCCGGACTGGCGCGGGGTGGCCGACATCGGCCGCTCCGGGGCGAAGGTGGTGGTGGCCAAGGACAGCTTCTACGCCCCGCTGCTCGTGGCCAAGGGCCTGATCAAGGCCGACCAGGTGGACACCGGCTACACCGGCGCCCCGGCCCGGTTCGTCGCCGACCCGTCCATCGCCCAGCAGGGCTACCCGACCAGCGAGCCGTACATCTACGAGCACGAGGTGCCCAGCTGGGGCAAGCCGGTGAGCTACCAGCTGCTCGCCGATGTCGGCTACAACATCTACCCGCAGGGCCTGTCGGTGCGCACGGGTGACCTGGAGTCGCTGTCCGGCTGCCTGGCCCGGCTGGTGCCGATCATCCAGCGCGCGCAGGTCGACTACCTGAACAACTCCGGGCCGACGAACGAGCTGCTGGTCGAGGTGGTGAACCGGTACAACTCCGGCTGGACCTACTCGCGGGGTGTCGCGGACTACGCCGCCAAGATGCTCCGCGACCTGCGCATCGTGACCAATGACCGCGGCGGCGCACTCGGCGGCATGGACCCGGCCCGGGTGCAGTCGATGATCGACACCATGGCCCCCGTCCTGACCCGCACCGGCGCCACCGTCAAACCCGGCCTGCGCGCCGCCGACGTGGCCACCAACCGCTTCATCGACCCGGCCATCCGCCTCTCCCACTGATCAATTCATCCTCGGAGACGTTCTGCGTGCCGGCAGAGTCTCTAAGGATGAGTTGACCGTGTGCGGGTCGGGGCCTGGCAGGGCGCCCTGGGGTCCGGGTGATCATCATCAATCAGCGCGGTCCTCGCGGCCGCGAACCGGCGGCCCGGGACAGCTAGCGGCCGGTGAGCAGTGACCGGGTGCGGGCGGGCGCGGTCGGCGGGAGCGCGTCCAGGATGTCCACCAGGGTGACGCCGGCCAGGCTGGCCCGCCAGGCCCGGTGCGCGTCGGCCATCTTGGCGGCCAGGATGCAGGTCTCCCGGCAGTCCTCCGGGGGCAGCCCGCCCTTGCCCCGCTGCCGGATCTCCCGGCACTCGTAGGGCGCGGACGCGCCGTCCACCGCCTCCACCACCTCCAGCAGCGTGATCTCGGCGGCCGGCCGGGCCAGGCGGAACCCACCCCGGGGGCCGGTCGTCGCGGCGAGCACGCCGGCCTTGACCACCGACTGCAGCTGCTTGGCCAAGTACGGCGCCGGCACGTCGAAGTACTCCGCCAGCTGCGCCGCCGACGCGGTACCGCCGGGCTCCAGCTGCGCCAGGGAGGCAACGCAGTGCAACACCCACTCGGTGCTCACGGGCAACTTCACCGTCACAGCATATCTGCGGATATTGCGGATCTGCAAAGTCCGAGATAATCTCGGTGGCAGACAACCGGAACAGAAGGAGATCGTCATGCGAATCGCGGTAGCCGGCGCCACCGGCAACATCGGCTCCCTCACCGTCGCCGCGCTGGAACGGTCCGGGCACGAGGTGACCCGGATCAGCCGTTCCCTGGGCGTCGACCTGGTCGGCGGCGAGGGCCTGGACCAGGCGCTGGCCGGGGTGGACGCGGTGGTCGACGCGACCAACGGCCCGGTGTCGAGCGAGGCCGAGACGGTGGCCTACTTCGCCGCCACCACCGCCAACCTGCTGGCCGCCGAGCAGCGCGCCGGGGTGCGCCACCACGTGCTGCTCTCCATCGTCGGCGTGGACCGGGTGCCCGGCAACGCGCACTACGCCGGCAAGCGGGAGCAGGAGCGACTGGTGGCCGCCGGCCCGGTGCCGTGGACCATCGTCCCGGCCACCCAGTTCCACGACTTCGCCGGAATGGTGGCCAGCTGGACCGAGCAGGACGGCGTGGCGACCATCGCGCCGCTACTGGTGCAGCCCATCGCGCCGGCCGACCTCGCCGACGTGCTGGCGGAGGTCGCCGCCGGCGGGCCGAAGGGCCGCTACGCCGACGTGGCCGGCCCGGAGACCCAGGACCTGGTCGACATGGCCCGGCGCACCCTGGCGGCCCAGGGCCGCCAGGTCAAGCTGGTGCCCACCTGGTCGGGCGGCATCTTCGACGCCACCATGGCCGGCGACATCCTGCTCCCCACCCCCGACGCCCGCCTGACCCCCACCACCTTCGACCAGTGGCTAACCGCCACCCACCCCGTCCCAGTGCCTTCAGCACCCTGATTCAGTGCCTTCAGCACCCTGATTCAGTCAACAGTGTTGACTGAATCAGCGTGCCAAAGTGACTGAATCGGCGGAGGGGTCGGTTCAGGTGTAGGCGTAGCGGACGATCAGGTCGGTGACCTCGTCCAGGAAGACGTCGCGCTCGATGGGTGGGCGGTCCAGCACGTAGCGCATGGTGAGGTGCTCCACCACGCGCACGGACATCCACACCCGCACCGAGGACCGCGGCACCGGTTGCGAACGCAGCCGCAGGTGGGCCAGCACCAGCTCGCCGATGCGTTCCTCGACCGCGGCGATCTTCTGGCTGACGCCCAGCCGGGGGGTGTTCTCCGAGATGGCCCGCACCAGCTCGGGCTGCTCCTCGAGCGCGTCCAGGGTGACCTGCAGCGACTCCCGGATCAGCTCGCGCTCCCCGCAAGTACCGATCTTGGAGAGCAGGTGGCCGGTCACCCGGGCGACCAGCTGGTCGGTGTACTCCTGGACGACCGCCGCGACGATCGCGTCCTTGTCCGGGAAGTACTGGTAGAGCGAGCCGGGGCTGATCCTGGCGGCACGGGCGATCTTGTTGGTGCTCGCGGCGCTGTAGCCGTCGTTCTCGAGCACCGTGCGGGCGGCGTCCAGGATGGCCCGCACCATCGAACGCGAGCGGTCCTGTTGCGGCAGGCGCCGCCGCCTACCAGGCCCGCTGGTCGCCGGCGTCATCGAAAGACGAATTGAAGGCGAGCGATCGCTCGTGTCACCATGGAGGCACTGTATAACACAGTTCTCCTGGAGGCCACCATGCCGGACTTCCCCAGTGACTACGTCGCGCCGGCGGCCCGGGAGGAGACCGTCGCCTCGCTGCGGGTGACCGGCACGATTCCGGAGCACCTGGACGGCCGGTACGTGCGCACCGGGCCGAACCCCCTGCCCGGGCAGTTCGACCCGGCCAACTACTCGATCTTCGGCCTCACCGGCGACGGCATGGTGCACGGCGTGCGGCTGCGCGACGGCAACGCGGAGTGGTACCGCAGCCGGTGGGTGCGCGCGCCGCACGTGTCCCGGCTGCTCAGCGAGAAGCCGGTGACGGACAGCGGCCGGCCGACGTTCATCGCGCCCAACACCGGGGTGTTCGGGCATGCCGGGCGGACCCTGGTGGTGGCCGAGGGCGGCGGGCCGCCGTACGAGCTGACCGACGAGCTGGAGACGGTCGGCCCGTGCGACTTCGGCGGCACGCTGCCCGGCGGCTTCACCGGACACCCGAAGGTGGATCCGGCCACCGGGGAGTTGCATGCGGTCACCTACGGGTTCACCGGGCCGAGCAAGGCCAGGTACGTGGTGGTCAGCGCGAACGGCCGGGTACGCAAGGCCGAGGAGATCGACGTGCCCGGCCGGCCGCTGCTGCACGACATCGCGCTGACCGAGAACTACGTGGTTCTTTTCGACACCCCGCTGGTGCTGGACCCGGAACTGCTGATGCGCCGGATGGCGCCGCGCTGGCTGCCCGGCGCGGCGCTCGCCTTCGCCGCCCGGTTCGAACCGCCCAGCGCCATCGCCCGGCCACTGGTTCACCGCCTGCCCCGGCCGAAGACCGGGCAGCTGCCGCTGCGGTGGGACGCGAGGCACCCGGCGCGGATCGGCCTCGTTCCCCGCAACGGCCCGGCGGCGGTCCGCTGGTTCGACATCGACCCCTGCTACGTGTTCCACACGCTGAACGCGTACGAGGAGGACGGCGCCGTGGTCTGCGACGCGGTCCGGATCGAGGGGCCGCCGCCCGGGAAGCCCGAGTACGACGTCCGCGAGGTGCTGGACGTCGGCCAGCCCCGGCTGAACCGGTGGACCGTCGACCTCACCACCGGCGCGGTGAAGGAGTCGCTGCTCAACGAGCGGACTCAGGAGTTCCCCATGGTCGACCCGCGCCGGATCGGCCGCAAACACACCTATGGCTACACCGTGGCCTTCGAACAGAACGGGCCCGACGACCTGGCCGGGTCGGTGCTGCGCTACGACCTCGGCGCGGACAAGACCAGCGAGCTGCCGTTGCCACCGGGCCACCTGCCCGGCGAGTTCTCCGCCATCCCGGCGAGCCCGGACGCCCCGGAGCAGGACGGCCTGCTGATGGGATTCACGTACGACCGGGCCAACGGGGTGAGCAACCTGCTCATCGTCGAGGCCAGCACCCTCACCAGGCTGGCCGAGGTCCACCTGCCGGCCCGGGTGCCGTTCCTCTTCCACGGCAACTGGCTGCCGGCGAACTGAGTAATCGTTGCTCTTGCCAGCCGACCGGGCCGGCCGGAGCGTGGGCGCCATGACCAGTGTGGAACCGCGGCCCGCCGTACCGGTGACCGTCGAGCGCACCCCGCGGCCGGTGATGTTCTGGGCGCTGGTCGGCGCCGGTTTCCTGCTCCTGATGATCTATGAGTGGGGATCGTCCTGGCTGGCCGGCGACCTGGTGCCCACCACGGCCGGGCGGGACACCGCGCCCGCCTGGGCGACGGTCTCGGTGCGCGCGCAGGAGATCGCGCTGGGCGTACTGGCCCTGGTGGTGATCTGGCTGGTGGTGATCCGGCCGTGGCGGCGCGAGGGGCACCTCACGCTGGACGGGATGATGGTCATCTCCTGGGCCACCATGTGGGCCATCCAGGACCCGTGGGTGAGCTACAGCCAGACCACGATCTCCTACAACTCCACCGCCGTGAACCTGGGCTGCCCGCAGTGCCACGCCCCCGGCTGGCAGTCCAGCCAGGCGCTGGCCGAGCCGATCATCTGGGGATTGGGCTGCTACATCGGCCCGATGTACCTGGCCACCTTGCTCGCCGGGAAGCTGATGAGCCGGGCGCGCGAGCGGTGGCCGAGCACCGGCAAGTTCGGCCTGACCATGATCGCCATCGGCTCGCTGGCCGTCGCGGACCTCGTCCTGGAGGTCTTCTGGACCCGCACCGGGGTGTACACCTACGGCGGCGGGCACCCGGCGATCTCCCTGTTCGACGAGCACTACTACAAGTACCCACTGTGGGTCGGCGCGATCTGGGGCGTCGCCTGGGGGCTCATCGCGGCGGTCCGGTTCTTCCGCGACGACCGCGGCCACACAGTGGCCGAGCGCGGCATCAACCGGGTGAACACCACGCCGAGGCGCAAGCAGTTGCTCCGGCTGCTCGCGCTGGTCGGCATCATGAACTCGTCGTTCGCCTTCGTCTACAACGTGCCGGTGCAGATCTTCAGCATGCATGCGCACGCGTTCCCCCAGGACCTGCTGAACCGGCCCTACCTGCTCGGCGGGGTGTGCGGCGCCGGCACCGACTACGCCTGCCCCGACGCCCGCATCCCGATCCCCCGGGGCGACACCAGCGCCCGGATCACCCCCGAAGGCACCCTCCACGCCCCGAACGGCCTACCGAACCAACTGCCCCGCTGACGAGTCCACCGGGGGTCTGGCGCGCAATCAAGATCCACATCAACCTCACCGCCTTTAACCGCCGCAGAAGGTGCGTGAGTCGGCTACGGACCGTGGTCGGGTCGCGGCCGGGCCGTGGGCAGCTGGGGCGGGTGGCTTCATCGAGTGTTGGCTCGGTCCGGTGGTTTCCATGATCGAAGCGGACTGGTCCAGCGCTCGGCGGGTGACGGTAGCTCGAAACAGTTCGGAAGCCGATCCGGCCATTACAGTGCGTAGCGAGAGGGCGCCGGGTGCCCGAAAGCAGCGCCACAGGCCGCGCCCGAGCGGCGGGAGGCCACCCAACCGCGCCGTCCGCGCCGTCCGCGCCGTCCGCGCCGTCCGCGCCGTCCGCGCCGTCCGCGCCGTCCGCGCCGTCCGCGCCAACCGCGCCAACCGCGCCGTCCGAGCCGTCTTGAAACCGGCCCCGCCGTCTGCCGGCACCGCCGTCCCGGACCGGTTTCGAAGGTGACGCCGGGAAGACGAACAGGCACTAGTCCGCCGGGGTCACCTTGCCGGCGTCGCCGTCGACGTGGATGCGCTGGCCGCTGGCCAGGCGTTGGGTGGCGACCCCGGTGCCGAGCACGGCGGGGATGCCGTACTCCCGGGCGACGATCGAGCTGTGGCTCAGCGGGCCGCCGACGTCGGTGACCACGGCCGAGGCCATGGCGAACAGCGAGGTCCAGGCCGGCGTGGTCATCCGGGCCACCAGCACCTCCCCCGGCCGCATCTGCCCGAACTCCTCCGGGCCGCCCAGCACCCGGGCCGGGGCGGTGACCTCGCCCGCGCTCGCGCCCACCCCGGTGATCACGTCGCCGGTCTGGGACTGGTCGCCGGCCGGCATGGCGCGGGCCAGCGCCCGTTTCATCCAGCCGATCTCGGGCAGCATCTGCGGCGGGTTCGCCCGGCGCTGGCCGCGCCAGGTCATTCGGCGCTCCGCGATGACCTCGGCCGGCACCTTCTCGTGCGACGCCAGCTCCCGGTGGCGCAGCCAGAACACGTCCTCGGCGGCGGGCAAGATCCCGGACCCGGCGTGCCGGCGGCCGAGCTCCAGCAGCATCCGGCGGATGGCCGGCCAGGCCAGGCTGATGTCGGCCAGCGCGTCCTCCCGGGCCGGTCCGGTGTCCTGCGCCCGGCGCAGCAGCCGGTCGAACAGCGCCCGGCGCACCGGGCCCAGCCGGCTCCGGACCGCCCGGGTGTGCGCCTCCCGCCGGTCGGCGGACCGCCGCTGGCGCTCGTGCGGGTCGCCGCCCTGACCACCGAGGTGGAAGCGCAGGGCGTCCAGCAGCGTGCCCGGTTCGTCGGCCGGTACGGGCGCCGCGAAGTCCAGGTTGTAGGCGACGTGGCCGAACTCGGCCAGGTGCCGGTCGAACCGTTCCCGCCACTCCCGCCACACCTCGGGATCGAGTTCGGGGGGCCGTTCCGAGCTGTTCAGTTGATCAGCCAGCCCCGGCTGGGCGCCGACCCACTTCGCCAGGTCGTACAGGGACTTCTCGGCCCGGATGGGCTGGCTGTCGTAGCCGACCAGGAACTCCACCGCCGGCGGGTCGCCCTTCCGGCGAACCAGGCGGTTGTAGAAGGCCTGGAAGTACATCTCGCTCAGCGCGGCCTGCGGGATCACCGATTGGACGGCGGTGTAGTAGGTGGTGCCGGCGTCCAGCAACTGGCCGGCGCCGTCCAGCAGCTCCCGGTCGGACAGCTGGCCGACCGGCCGGCCCGCCCAGGCCCGCAGGGCCTCCACGTACCGGGGATGAGCCTGCCCGCGCCACCCGGAGACCCCGAAGTCGTCGTTCCGCCGGAAAAGGATCTTGGGCATCGCCGCCGGCGAACGCAGCAGCATCCGCCACATCGCGGCCCGGCGGTAGTAGTAGAAGGCGTACCCGTTGATCGTGGGGAACCGGATGTCCCCCTCCCGCATGACGGCGCGGCCGAACGCCCGGTTCATCAGCGCCCCCAGTGAACGGGTCACCGAGCCGTCGATCATGTCGGCGAACAGCGGGGACAGCGGGTCGGGCATCTGCTCGACGATGCTGGCCCGGAAGTAGTAGCCCTTCGGGTAGGGCTCCGGCCAGGTGGTGGGGACCTCGCCTACCGGTTCGGGCAGCGCGGTGACCGGCCGCGACTGCACGATCAGCAGCTCACCGTGCGAGCGAACCCACTCGATGTCCTGCGGCGCCCCGTAGTGCCCGGCGATCCGGGCGCCCAGCGCGGCCAGCCGCAGCGCGTCCCGGTCGTCCAGGACGGGCTCCCGGCGACGCCGGTCGTCCACCGGGACCTCCTCGGTGCCGCGTTCGGTGGTGACCGTCATGACCTGCTTGTCGGCGGTGTTGCGCTCCCGCACGCGGCCAGACTCGATCACCAGGTCGTCGGTGCTGACCGCCCCGCTGACCACCGCCTCACCCAGCCCCCAGGCGGCGCTGACCGCGATCTGGTCGCGGCGGCCGTTGGCCGGGTTGGCGGTGAACATGACCCCGGCCGCGGTGTCCGGCTCGAACGGCACCATCTCCTGCACCACCACGGCCAGGCTGACCTCGTCCGGGGCGATGTGCCGGCGCTCGCGGTAGGCCAGGGCGCGGGCGGTCCACAGCGAGGCCCAGCAGTCCCGGACGGCGGTGAGCAGGGCGTCGGAACCCCGCACGTTGAGGTAGGTGTCCTGCTGGCCGGCGAAGCTGGCGTCCTTGAGGTCCTCGGCGGTGGCCGACGAGCGCACCGCGACCGGCGGCTCCCCCAGCTCCCGATACGCCGCCACCGCCTGGGCGGCGATCTCCGCCGGGATTTCCCGACCGGTGAACAACGCCCGGATCCGCTCCGACGCCCGGTCGTAGTCACCACCCGGCCGGCTCAGCTCGAGGATCTCCGGCCCGATCCCGGTGGCCTCGACGAACCGGTCGTAGGCCGGGGTGGTCAGGACGAAACCGGGCGGCACGGGCAGGCCGGCGCGGGTCAGCTCGCCCAGGTTGGCGGCCTTCCCGCCGGCCAGCCCGACGTCACCCGAGCCCAGCTCGTCGAACCGGCGCAGATACTCGCTCATGACGCACCTCGGGTAGTCGTGTCAACGGTGACTCCGGCGGACACCAAACCGGGCGCCCGCCCCGCGCCGGCTTCGCCGGGAGGTCGCCCGGCGACGGCCCGCGCCAGTGCGGCGCGCATCCGCTGGTAGCCCGCCAGGACGCCCGGCAGGGCGGCGGCCAGGGCGGCCGGTTCGGGTTCACCGGGTGGTTGGACGGCGGACCGGATGGCGTGGGCGAGCGCCGAGGCGGCCCGCTCCGGGTCGTCGCCGATCGAGCCCGGAACTGGTGGATACAGGTAGAAACCGGTCTGGATCGCGCCGACCAGGTACCGGATCGTCTCCACGTCCAGGTCGGTGCGCAGCAGGCCGTGCTCGCGCAGCACCCCGAACATGTCGTCGGCCAGCTCGCCCTTGATGCCCCGCAACGGCCCGACCGCCGGGTCCTGCGCCATCTCGCCGAGCAGCTCGCCGTCCCGGGAGAACATCGCCAGCAGCAACGGCCGGCGCTGCACCTCGAGGAAGGTCAGCCGGGCCTGCTCGTCGGGCAGCAGCGCGGCCGGGTTCCGTTCGATCTCGCCGGCCAGCTGGTCCATGAGCTCCAGCGACTCGCGCATCAGCACGCACATGAACAGCCAGGCTCGGGACTCGAAGTGCAGGTACACCGTGCCCTTGCCGATGCCGGCGCGCTTGGCGACCTCCTCGATGGTGACCCGCTTGGAGCCCCAGCGCAGCACCAGCTCGGCCGTGGCGTCCAGGATCCGGGCCGCCCGCTCGTTCCGCCCCATCGAGGTCCTCCCGTGACCGGTGACCAGATTTCAAATCTGGTCACGAGTCACGCTAGCACGGCCTCAGTTGAGCGCGGCGAGCAGCTCGGCGGCGAAATCGGCGGTGTCGGTGATGTAGCCGGTGTGCCCGCCGGGCAGTTCGAGCACGGCTCGGTCGAGCATCTCGCCCAGCATGATCCCGCTGGTATAGGTCGGGTAGCCGCGCGAGGCCCGGCCCACGGCCGGCACGATGCGGTCCGCGTGCCTGGTCAGCAGATCACCGTCCGGGCACTCCTGGGTGTAGGAGCAGAGTTCGCGCTCGAACCAGTAGCTGGCGTTGGCGATGATCTGCGGCGCGGTCGCCGGCTCGGCGGGGCGGCTCATCACCGCGTGGTCGCACTCGGGGAAGAAGTACTCACGGAACCCGGCCAGCGCGGGGGCCGTTCCGGCCCGGCGGTACAGGTCGTACAGGTGGCGGCAGAAGTCCAGCTCCTCCCGCCCGTCTCCGGGCAACAGACGCAGGGCGCAGGGCTCGTACGGGATGAGCGTGCGGACCACGTCGGGACGGTCGGTGAGCAGCTGGAGCGCGACGACCGCGCCGGAGCTGGAACCGAACACGGTCGCCGGCTCGTCGGTGAGGTGCTCGATCAGCCGGCGGGCGTCGTCGCCGTCGGTGCGCAGCCGGTGCGCATAGTCCTGCGGCCCGTCGAGGTAGCTGCGGGAGAAGCCGCGCCGGTCGTAGGTGACCACCGTGTAGCGGTCGCCGAGCCGGGCGGCCAGCGC
This sequence comes from Actinospineispora eucalypti, assembly GCF_039543365.1. Classification (NCBI taxonomy): domain Bacteria; kingdom Bacillati; phylum Actinomycetota; class Actinomycetes; order Pseudonocardiales; family Pseudonocardiaceae; genus Actinospineispora; species Actinospineispora eucalypti. Next base: position 97,590 of record NZ_BAABJP010000007.1, on the reverse strand, counting down.
GGCGAAGATGCCGCCGACACCGGGCGCGCCGGGGATCAGCAGGAGCAGCGGGCCGTTGCCGAGGGTTTCGTAGTGGAGGTGGGCGCCGGGTACGTCGAGGGTGCTCATTTCACGGCTCCGATCGGTTGTGGGTCCGAGTGAGCGATTCGGCGCGCAGCACCGCGGCCTGCCGGTGGCCGATCTCGGCGGTCCCGGAGAGGAAATCCGCGATGGCGGCGAGCTGGTGGGCGTCGAAGCGGTCCAGCAGCTCGGCCACCTCGGCCCGCAACGGGGTGATCACCCGATGGATCTCCTCCACCCGCTCGGGGACGGGGCGCAGCACCTGCTTGCGCCGGTCCCACGGGTCGGGCTCGCGGCGCAGGTAGCCGGCCTTCTCCAGCCGGGCCACCACGCCGGTCACCGCACCGGTGGTCAGCCCGGTCAGGCCGGCCAGCTCGCTGCCGGTCAGCGCCTCCCGCTCGCGCAGCAGGTCGAGACATTTGTGGTCCGTCGGCCCGAGCCGCAGTCGCTCGGCAACCGCGTGGTGGAAAAGCACCATCGCGGTGGTGTGCTGCCGGGCCAGCCGCTCGACAATCGCCTTGACCAGCGCATCCCGTTCCGAGGTCTGATCCATCGCCGCCTCACTCACTCTGTAACTCGCTTAGAGACTAAGCGAGTTACAGAGCGTCCCGCAAGGTGTGCCGGCGCCGGCGGGTCAGTCCTTGTTGGCCAGCTCCTTCTGGTACTTCTCGGTCATGTGGGCCACCGCCTGGTGCTGCTGGGCGGCCATGCCCTCGCGGGTGGACATGGCGCGCTCCTTGGCCGCCCGGGTGGACTCGGCCTGGCCCTGGAACTCCGGCATCACGTGCTGCGCGATCAGCTCGTAGGAACGCCGGGTGGCCTCCGGGTTGGCCCACTCGTGCGCCAGCTGCAGGAACGCGCCGAACCCGCCGCCCGACTGGTCCACCAGCCGCTGGACCTGCGCGCGGGCGTCCTCCGGGGCGCCGATCACCCCGGCTCCCGAGCTGTTGATGAAGTCGATCATCTCGCGGACGTTGCCGCCCTCCACCGCCATCTGCGGGAATGCGGCCACCTTCTGGAAGTAGCGGAACCACTGCTCGATGCCGTACTCCACGTCCCGGTAGGCCTGCTCGCGAGTCTCCGCCACGTACATCGGGCTGACCAGCCGCCACTTGCCCCGGTCCACCGTGGTGCCGAAGGTGGCCGCGCGCTCCTCCATCACGTTCCAGTGGTGCGCCAGCGCGTCGAACCCGTCCTGGGTGAGGGTGGCGCCGATGGACAGCAGGCCCACCCCGTGCCGCCCGGCCAGCCTCGGCCCGGTCGGCGAGGCCACGGCGGCCACCGCCACGTCGAAGTCCGAGTACGGCCGCAGGTGCAGGCGCGCCTCGTGCAGCCGGTGGGTGCCGGTGTCGATGGTGACCGGCTCGTCCGAGCGGAGCAGCCGCATGACCACGTCCAGGTTGGTCTCCAGCAGCTCGCGGGTCTGGGTCGGGTTCAGCCCGATCATCGCCGAGTCGGTGGGCAGCGAGCCGGGACCGACGCCGAGCATGGCCCGTCCCCGGGTCAGGTGGTCGAGCAGCACCAATCGTTCCGCCACCCACAACGGGTTGTGGTACGACAGCGAGACCACGCCGGTGCCCAGCTTGATCCGCCGGGTGCGCTCGGCGGCGGCCGCGATGAAGATCTCCGGCGAGGCGATGATCTCGCTGCCGGCCGAGTGGTGCTCGCCGATCCACGCCTCGTCGTAGCCCAGGTGGTCCAGGTGCTCGATCAGCCGCAGGTCACGCTGCAGCGCGAGAGTGGGGTTCTCCCCCGCCGGGTGGAACGGAGCCAGGAAGATGCCGAAACGCAAGTTGCCCATGCAACGAACCTAGGAGCCGGGGGTGACCGGCGACACCCTTGCACGCACGTTGCACGACCGCGCGGCTCAGCCGGCGTCGGCCACCTCGTAGAGCAGGGCGTACACGTGCGTGACGCTCGGGATGTCGGAGAAGTCCAGCGGCTCGTCCGACGCCGACTCGACGCTCAACGTCCCGCAGCCCAGCATCCGCTCGAACACGGTCTGCCGGAACCGCACGCTGGTGATCCGGTTCATCGGGATCTCGAACCCGGACCTGGTCAGCACCCCTTCGCGGACCAGCACCCGCCGGTTGGTCAGCACGAAGTGCGTGTTGCTCCAGCGCAGCAGCGGCGCCACCGCGCACCAGACGATCAGCCCGAGCGCCACCAGGCCGAGCACCCAGAATCCGTAGGGCGCCCACGGGGCCGGGGCGATCAGCGCGGCCAGGTACGCGGCGCCGCCCACGGTGACGAGTAGGGCCAGCGCCGGGAACACCAGCATCTTGGGATGCGGGTGCTGGTGCGTGAGCACCCGCTCGCCGGCGACCAGCAGCTCGTCGGGATAGGGCACGACTTCACGTTAGCGGCCACGCGCGCTGGCCCGCGCAAGCCGCGCCGTCCACCCCGGCTCGGGGTGATCGTCATCCCTGGCGGTACAGCGTCGATTTTCGCGGCTGAACCGCCACGGACCGCGATCAAGGCCGGCATGCCACATTGAGTCAGCGCGGGCTCATGGCCAAGACGGTGGCGCTGTCCGGCGCAGATCAACTCGACGGGGCCGGCCGCAGGTGGACCACGTCGCCGGCGGCCACCGCCCGGGTCACCCCGGTGCGCTCGACGAGCACGACCAGGCGGCCGTCCGCGTCCACGTCCCGCGCCACGGCCAGCTCGGACTGCCCGCCCGGCAGCTCCAACCGGACCCGCGAGCCCAGGGTGGCGCACACCGACCGGTACGCCGCTCGCAGCCCGGTGGCGTCCGGGTCCCCGGCCGCCGCCCGCCATTCCGCCTCGTCGGCGAGCAACCGGCGCAACAACGCGACCAGCAGTTCTCCCCTCCCCACCGACGCGCCGACGGCGGCCAGTGAGGTCCCGGTGTCCGGCAGGTCCTCGGCGCGGGTGTGCACGTTCAGCCCGATGCCCAGCACCAGGGCCGGATGGTCGCCGGCCGTGGCTACCTCGGCCAGCAGCCCGGCGCCCTTCCGCGCATTGTCGGCCGGGCCGAGCAGCAGGTCGTTGGGCCACTTCAGCGCGGCGGTCACCGGGGTCAGCTCGCGCAGCGTCCGGACCAGGGCCACCCCGGCCAGCAGCGGCAGCCAGCCCCACCGGTTCGGCGGCACGCCGGCCGGGCGCAGCAACACGCTGAAGGTCAGCCCGGTGCCGGTCGGCGAGTCCCACCGCCGGTCCATCCGGCCCCGGCCGGACTCCTGCAGCTCGGCCACCAGCACCGTGCGGTCCGGGGCACCGGAGCGGGCCTCGGCGAGCAGGTCGGCGTTAGTGGACCCGGTGCGCGCCACCACGTCCAGCCGGTTCACCACGCCGTCCAGCGCGGACCGCAGCGCGGTTATATCAAGTTCGTCGGTCGCATCCATGTCAAGTCGTCAACCTAGTACCCTCGTCGACATGATCCCGTCCGACAGTGCGGAGCTGGAGCGGCTCTGGCAGCAGACCGCCGATGCGGTGCGCGAGGAGATGGCCAACTTCGAGGAAGAGCTTGCCCGCGACTTCGCCGAGATGCACGACCGGCTGGATGCCATGCTCGCGGAGCAGCGGGCGATCGTGAATCGGCTGGACGCGACCATCGCCCGGGACGAGGAGAACTAACCACCCGGCTGTGACGTGTGATGCTGAGCGCGCGGACCGGCCGTTCCGGTAGTTAAAGTACGCAGCCATGAGCACCGCCATGGAGTCGATCGGCGAACCGCCCGCCGACGAGCCGGACATCCACACCACCGCCGGCAAGCTGGCCGACCTCTACGGCCGGCACGACCAGGCGGTGCACGCCGGCTCCGAGCAGGCCATCGAGCGCCAGCACGCCAAGGGCCGGCAGACCGCCAGGGAGCGGATCGACCAGCTGCTGGACCCGGGGTCCTTCATGGAGCTGGACGCGCTCACCCGGCACCGCTCGACCAACTTCGGCATGGACCGCAACCGCCCGCTGGGCGACGGCGTGGTGACCGGCACCGGCACCATCGACGGCCGGCCGGTCTGCGTGTTCAGCCAGGACGCCACGGTGTTCGGCGGGGCGCTGGGCGAGGTGTACGGCGAGAAGATCGTCAAGGTGATGGACCTGGCGACCAAGATCGGTTGCCCGATGGTCGGCATCAACGACGGCGGCGGCGCGCGCATCCAGGAGGGGGTGGTCGCGCTCGGGCTCTACGGCGAGATCTTCATCCGGAACGTGCGCTCCTCCGGGGTGATCCCGCAGATCTCGCTGATCATGGGCGCCTGCGCGGGCGGCGCGGTGTACTCGCCGGCGATCACCGACTTCACCGTGATGGTCGACCAGACCTCCAACATGTTCATCACCGGGCCTGACGTGATCAAGACGGTGACCGGTGAGGACGTGGAGATGGAGGAGCTGGGCGGCGCCCGGGCCCACAACTCCAAGTCCGGGGTGGCCCACTACCTGGCCTCCGACGAGGAGGACGCGCTCTCCTACGTGAAGGAGCTACTGTCCTTCCTGCCGTCCAACAACCTCTCCGAGCCGCCCCGGTTCGCCCCCTCCGAGCCGGTGGAGGGGTCCATCGCGGACGGGCTGACCGACACCGACCGGGAGCTGGACACCATCGTCCCGGACTCCCCCAACCAGCCGTACGACATCCACGAGGTGATCACCCGGGTCGTCGACGACGGGGAGTTCCTCGAGGTGCAGGCGCTGTGGGCGCCGAACATCGTGGTCGGCTTCGGCCGGGTGGAGGGACAGAGCGTCGGCGTGGTGGCCAACCAGCCCACCCAGTTCGCCGGCTGCCTGGACATCGACGCCTCGGAGAAGGCGGCGCGGTTCGTGCGCACCTGCGACGCGTTCAACATCCCGATCCTGACCTTCGTGGACGTGCCCGGATTCCTGCCCGGCACCGACCAGGAGTGGAACGGCATCATCCGCCGCGGCGCCAAGCTGATCTACGCCTACGCCGAGGCCACGGTGCCCAAGGTCACCGTGATCACCCGCAAGGCCTACGGCGGGGCGTACGACGTGATGGGCTCCAAGCACCTGGGCGCGGACGTGAACATCGCCTGGCCGACCGCGCAGATCGCGGTCACCGGGGCACAGGGCGCGGTGAGCATCCTGTACCGCAAGGAGCTGCGCGAGCTGTCCGGCGACGAGCTGACCGCGCGGCGTGCGGAGCTGCAGACCGACTACGAGGACACCCTCTGCAACCCCTACCTGGCCGCCGACCGGGGCTACATCGACGCGGTCATCCCGCCCGCGCACACCCGGGGGCACGTGGGCCGCGCGCTGCGCCTGCTGGCCACCAAGCGGGAGGCCGCGCCGGCCCGCAAGCACGGGAACATCCCGCTGTGAGCCCGCCGGAGGAGCAGACCCCGGAGCAGCGGCGCGCGCTGTTCCGGGTGGTCCGGGGCGAGCCGGACGACGCCGAGGTGGCCGCGCTGACCGCGGTGCTGGCCGCCGCCGCGTCCGCCACCCCCGGACCGGCCGAGCCGGACACCCGCGGCCGGAGCGTCTGGGTGGACCGCACCGCCGCCGTCCGCGCCCCCCTGCATCCCGGCCCCGGCGCCTGGCGAAACCACTACCTGCCCCGCTGAGACCACAGCCTTTCACGTGCTCCACGTGCTAGCCTGTGGTCGTGAAGCAGAACCTCACCGTCCAGCTCGACGACGAGGTGATCCGCCGCGCCAAGGCCCTCGCCGCGCGACGAGGCACCTCGGTCAGCGCGATGGTGGCACAACACATCGACGAGCTGACCGCGGCCGATGAGCGGTATCAGCGCGCGCGGGAATCGGCGCTGCGCATGATGGCGGAAACCCGTGAGGAGCGCGCCCGCCTGGCCCGTGAGGAGCCATCGGACCAGGAGCCGTACCGGTGGAACCGCGACGAGGTCTATGAGGAGCGACTCGGTCGCTACAGCTCGTGACCGTCTTCGTCGACACGAACATCCTGGTCTACACGTACGACCCGAGGAACCGAGACAAGTCGACCAAGGCCGAGATGCTTCTCGCTCAGCTGTGGGACAGCGACTCCGGTGCGCTCAGCACCCAGGTCCTCCAGGAGTTCTACAACGTGGCGACCGGCAAGTTGCGGCTGGCGCCGGCAAGGGCGCGAAGGATCGTCGCAAACTATGCCGAGTGGGCGACCGTGGAGACCACGCCACAACTGATCGTGTCGGCCAGCCTGCTGCACGAGCTGCACGGGATCAACTTCCGGGACGCGCTGATCGTGGAGGCCGCGTTGTTGGCCGGGGCCGACACGCTGCTCACCGAGGACCTTCAGGACGGCCTCCGGTTCGGGGAGCTGACCGTGCGGAACCCGTTCTCCGGCTGACCGGGAGCGGTCCCGGCCACGCGATGGGAAATTGGCGATCAGGACCCAACCCTCGCGGGGCGGCCGGGGTCGGACCGGTCGAGCCGGTGAGAGCGTCCGGCGGAAGGGGCGTGAGTCATGTACCCGAACCAGCCGAACCCGGCCCGGCCTTACGTCGCGCCGAGGCCGTACCCGCCCTACCCTGGGCCGGCGATGCCTTATACCGATTTCCCCGCCGGGCTGGTGCCACACCAGCGCGGTTGGCACCCTGACCTCCTGGACACCACACAGGGCAGGCCGGGCACGGTCATCGCCGCGGCGGTGATGGCCTACCTCGGCGCGGCCGTGCAGGGGCTGACCGGCGTGCTGCTGCTGATCGGGTCGACCAACCCCGGGTTCGTGCGCGGGTTCGGCACCGGCTCCGGGCTCATCGGTGCCGGGGCGGGCCTGATCGCCGTGCTGGGGCTGTTCTGCCTGGTCATGGCCGCGATCCTGGTGGTCGGCGGGGTGCTCGCCCAGTCCGGGCGCAACATCGGCCGGATCGCACTGTCCGCCGTCGGCGGCCTCGGCATGCTGCTGCAGGTGTACTCGATCGCGGTCGGCGGGTTCCTCGCGGTGCTCGGGCTGGTCTGGATCGCCACCGGCTGCGCGCTGCTCTGGACCAGCCGGGCCAACGACTGGTACCGCCGGACCTGAGCCCCTTAGGCCACCGCGCGGGTGAGCGCGTGCTCGACCAGCGCGACCAGGGCCGCCCGGCAGGACTCCGGATCCCGCGCGTCCAACCGCACCATGGGGGTGTCCGGCGGCAGCACCAGGGCGTGCCGCACCTCGGCGTCGCCGAACCGCTCGGCGTCCGGGAACTCGTTCACCGCCACCACGAACGGCACGCCCCGGTTCTCGAAGTAGTCGATCGCCGGGAAGCAGTCGTCCACCCGGCGCAGGTCGACCAGCACCACCGCGCCGACCGCGCCCACCGCCAGCTCGTCCCACATGAACCAGAACCGGGACTGGCCGGGCGTGCCGAACACGTACAGGATCATCGACTCGTCCACGGTGATCCGGCCGAAGTCCATGGCCACCGTGGTGGTGCGCTTGTCCGGCACCTGGCTCAGGTCGTCCACCCCCTCGGAGAGGGAGGTCATCTCCTGCTCGGTGCTCACCGGCGGGATCTCGGAGAGCGCGCCGACCATGGTCGTCTTGCCCACGCCGAAGCCACCGGCGACCAGGATCTTCAGCGGTACCGGCGACGCCGATAACTCGCCGGGCACGGTGTCCTTAGTGGGTGCGGAGTCCATCCAGCAGCCTTTCCAGCAGCGCACGGCTGGGTGGTCCCCCGGCCGTGGTCGGCGGTGGCGCATGCACCACCAGGTATCCGGCGCCGGCCAGGTCGCTGACCAGCACCCTGGCCACGCCGACCGGCACGCCCAGCGCCGACCCGATCTCCACCAGGGAGATCGGGCGCAGCCCGCCGAGGTCCACGATGGCCCGGTACTCCGGGTCCAGCGAACCGGCCAGGCGCGCGCCGTGCCCGCTCACCGTGACCAGCGCCTCCAGGGGCATGTCCAGGCCCTCGGTGGTGTGGGTGCGCCCCTTGGTCAGCGCGTAGACCGGGACCACCCGCCCGGCCTGGCCGGCGGTGGCCCGCATGGGCCGGGTCACGAGCGTGCCGGAGCCCCGCGCCCGGCCGGGGTCAGCGCGTGCCCGACGCTGGTGGCGAGCATGGTCATCTCGTAGGCGATCATGCCCAGGTCGCAGTCGCGCTCGGTGTGCACGACCAGGGTGGATCCGGCGCTGACCGCGGTGGCGAACAGGTAGCCGCCGGCCATCTCCACGATGGTCTGGGTGACCGGTTCGGTGCCCAGCAACGTCGCCGCCCCCCGGGCCAGGCTGACCAGTCCGGAGGAGGCGGCGGACAACCGGTCCGCCAGCTCGTCGGAGACGCCCTCGGAGCAGGCCAGCGGCAGCCCGTCGCCGGACAGCACCAGCCCGTGGCGGACCCCCGGGGTGGTCCGCGCGAAGTCGTTCAGCAGCCAGTCCAGCCGGGGCTGGCCGTTCGACTGGTTCATGTCGGTCGTTCCCACTTACCGTTCTCCTGTTCGGCGGCGACGCGCGCGGCGTGCCGGCTGGCCTGGTAGCGCGACAGCGCGTCGGAGGAGGTGGGCGGCGCCGGTGCCTCGGGCTGCTCCGTCCTCGGGTACGGCACCGGGTGGCGCAGCTCGGGCGCGATGTGGGTCTGCGGCCGCCGCCGGGTGAGCCGGGGGCGGTCGTCCGCCGGCTGCTCGTCCTCGGGGTCCAGTGCCGGTGGCGGCAGCGGCGCGGCCCGTGCGGCCATCGCCGCCGCGTGCTCGGCCACCGTCAGCTCCCGCTGCGACCGCTCGGCCCTCGGCGACTCGGCCCTCGACTGCTCGGCCGGCGCGCGCCGGGGCGGTTCGGCCGGCGCGGGCCCGCGGCGGGCCTCCACCGGCGCGTGTACCGGTTGGGCCTCGGTCGGGGCGTACCCGGCCCTCGGGTGACGCTGGCCGGCCTCGGCGTGCGCGGCTCGGCCCGGCTCGGCGTACGCGTAACCGCCGCGGGAGGACTCGGCCGGCGCGTACCCGTCGCGGGACGGCTCGGCCGGCGTGTAACCATCGCGGGACGGCTCGGCCTTCGCGTAACCGTCGCGGGACGGCTCGGCCGGGGTGTAACCGTCGCGGGGGAACTCGGCGGTCGCGTACCCGTCGTCGCGGGACGGCGCGGGGTGCCCGCGGTCGGCGTCGGCGTGGGTACGGGCCGGTTCGGCGTGGACGTACTCGACGCGCCGGGCGCCGACGGGGGCCGGTTCGGCGCGGGTCGTCTCGGGGCGGGCGCGGACGGGAGCCTCGGTCCGCTCCCACCGGCGCTGCCCGTCCACGGTGACCAGTGCGGACGACTCCCGCGAACGGCCGCGCAGCCGGCCCAGCACCGGCGCCGGCAGCAGCCCGCCGCCCCGGCGCACGTGCCGCCCGGCGTCCGGTTCCACCGCCGGGCCGAACAGCTCCGCCGGCAGCACCACCGCCGCGGTCACCCCACAACCGGGGGTCGGGGTGAGCGACACCGTGATGCCGTGCCGCTTGGCCAGCCGGGCCACCACGTGGAAGCCCAGCTGCCGGGAGGCGGAGAGGTCCACCTCGGGCGCCTCGGTGAGCAGCTTGTTCGCCTCGATCAGCGCCTCCGGGCGCATGCCGACGCCCCAGTCCTCGATGGTGAGCAGCTGCGCGCCGGCCACGTGCGGGTACGGCCGCTGCGCCACCGACACGGTCGAGCCCGGCGGGGAGAACCGCACCGCGTTCTCCGCCAGCTCGGCCAGCAGGTGGGTCAGGTCGGCCACGCAGTTCCCGGCCACGGCCAGGTGCTCGGCCACGTTGAAGGTGACCCGCTCCAGGTCCTCGGTCTCCGCGATCGCCGCCTGCACCACCTCGCGCAGCGGCACCGGCACCGGCCACACCCGCGAGGCTCCCTCGCCGGAGAGCACCAGCAGGCTTTCCGCGTTCCGCCGCACCCGGGTGGCCAGGTGCTCCAGCTGGAACAGCTCGCCGAGCGCATCCGGGTCGCGTTCCTTCTCCTCCAGCTGGTTGATGATGTCCAGCTGGCGGTAGAGCATCTTCTGGTTGCGCCGGGCCAGGTTGATCAGCAGGTCGGAGGTGAAGCGGCGCCGGCCGGCCTCCAGGTCGGTCTGCCGCGCCGCCTGGTGCACCCGGTACTGGTCGTCCTCGCTGACCCGCCAGAACAGCACCACCCCGGTGCACGCGGCGGCCACCGCGATGCCGTGCACCGCCGACCACGCCCACGGGTTGGCCTGCGCGGCGTGGTGGTTGAAGATCAGGTGTGGGTAGAGCGCCGAACCGACCCCGTGGCTGACCACCGTGAAGAACACGTTCCATAAAAATGGGATCCAGTCCTGGTAAAGCGCGATGAACCCGATGATGATGAAGAAATGGAAGTGCGCCTCAATTGATCCATGAGTGAATCCGACCAGGGAAACCGAACACCACGTCAGCCCGGCGGTTACGATCACCGAAGCCAGCCGGCGGACCTTGGTCACATATCCCAGGAACACGCACAGGAGCGGCACCGACATCGCCTCGGCGACCAGCAACGGGGAGTTGCCGAGCACCAAGCCGAAGGCAAAAAGCACTGGTAGGTGGAGTACTAGCACGATGAGCACGATTCGGTGCCGGCGCAACCATGCCGCATCGTCCAGGGTGTTGCCGCGCGGCAGGTACCGCCGCAGCGAGATCATTGGCATGCCCATCAGGTTTTCGTTTTGGAATTGGGGAGCTACCCGACGGACCCTAGCCCTGAGCGCCCCACAGCGCCCCCGGATGCAAATCATTTGGTCTCTTCGCGCGAGAAACGCGGACGAGCGGGCCATTCCGGAGCGGGCCATTTGGAGCAGCCGGATAGGGTTGGACACCGTGCAGGTGATCCTCGCGTCGGCTTCCCCGGCCCGGCTCGGCGTGCTCCGCGCGGCCGGTCTGGCCCCCCAGGTACACGTTTCCGAAGTGGACGAGGACGCGGTGCTCGCCTCGCTGCGCGACGCCCCGCCGGCCGAGGCGGTGACCGCGCTGGCGAGGGCCAAGGCCGCGACGGTGGCCGAGCGGGTGGCGGCCGGGGCCGCCGAGACGTTCGAGGCGCTGGTGATCGGCTGCGACTCGATGCTGTCCATCGACGGCGAACTGGTGGGCAAGCCGGGCACGGCGGACGTCGCGCTCGCCCGCTGGACGGCGATGGCCGGGCGCACCGGCGAGCTGGTCACCGGGCACGCGGTGCTGCGCCTGTCCGGCGGAGCGGTGACCAAGGAGGCCTGCCGGCACGCCGGCACCACGGTGCGGTTCGGCCGGCCGCGCCAGGCCGAGCTGGAGGCCTACGTCTCCTCCGGGGAGCCGCTGCACGTGGCCGGCGGGTTCACCCTGGACGGGCTCGGCGGGTGGTTCGTGGACGGCATCGACGGCGACCACTCCAACGTGATCGGCATCAGCCTGCCGCTGCTGCGCGCGCTGCTCACCGAGGTGGGTGTGACGGTGACCGACCTCTGGCAATGAGGACTGCAGCTCCCGCGCGCGCCTAACTGGGCGCGCGCTCGGCAAGCGCGTCCCGCGCTAGGCTGAGTCCTATGCCGGTACCCAACGACACCGATGCCAAGCTCGCCGCCTACGCGCACCCCGAGCGCCTGGTCACCACCGACTGGCTGGCCGAACGCCTGGGTGAACCCGGGCTGGCCGTGGTGGAGTCCGACGAGGACGTGCTGCTCTACGACACCGGCCACATCCCGGGCGCGGTCAAGGTGGACTGGCACACCGAGCTGAACGACCCGGTCACCCGGGACTACGTGAACGGTGAGCGGTTCGCCCAGCTGCTCGGTGAGAAGGGCATCGGCCGGGACACCACCGTGGTGATCTACGGCGACAAGAACAACTGGTGGGCCGCCTACGCGCTGTGGGTGTTCAGCCTGTTCGGCCACTCCGACGTGCGGCTGCTGGACGGCGGCCGGGCCAAGTGGGTGGCCGAGGGCCGCGAGCTGACCCGCGACGTGCCCAAGCCCGACCCGGTCGAGTACCCGGTGGTCGAGCGGGACGACAGCGTGATCCGCGCGTTCAAGGAGGACGTGCTCGCGCACCTGGGCAAGCCGCTGGTGGACGTGCGCTCGCCGGGCGAGTACTCGGGCGAGCTGCTGCACATGCCGGACTACCCGCAGGAGGGCGCGGTGCGCGGCGGGCACATCCCGGGCGCGGCCAGCGTGCCGTGGGCGCGGGCCGCCGCCGAGGACGCCACGTTCAAGAGCCGGGCCGACCTGGAGGCCATCTACCAGCAGGAACAGGGCCTCGCGCCGAGCGACGACGTGGTGGCGTACTGCCGGATCGGGGAGCGCTCCAGCCACACCTGGTTCGTGCTCACCCACCTGCTGGGCTTCGAGAACGTGCGCAACTACGACGGCAGCTGGACCGAGTGGGGCAACTCGGTGCGGGTGCCGATCGCTACGGGGACGGAACGGGGCTCGGTCGGGTGACCAGCACCAGCGAGCTGCCCCCGAGGCTGGCGGAGTTGGTGGACGACTTCGCCGGCGTCGGGGTGAAGGACCGCCTGCAGCTGCTGCTCGAGCTCTCCGAAGAGCTGCCGAAGCTGCCGGCGAAATACGACGGGCACCGCGAGGACATGGAGCAGGTGCACGAGTGCCAGACCCCGCTGTTCCTGGCGGTCGAGGTGGACGAGGGCCGGACGGTGCACCTGTACTTCGACGCGCCGCCCGAGGCCCCGACCACCCGGGGCTTCGCGTCGATCATGCACACCGGGCTGGACGGGGAGTCGGCGGACACCGTGCTGAACGTGCCCAACGACTTCTACCTGAAGCTCGGCCTCGGCGAAGCGGTCAGCCCGCTCCGGCTGCGTGGCATGGCCGCCATGCTGGCCCGGATCAAGAACCAGGTCCGGGCGGGTAGCGCCAGTTAGTACGAAATCGTATAGTACGAAATCGTGATACTTGGCCTGCAGCGCGCCACCCACGCCACCCTGCAACTACTCACCGCCGAGCTGGTCGACCTGGACCTGACCCCTTCGGAGATCAATGCCCTGGGCAACCTGGCCGACGGCCGGGGCCGCACGGTCTCCGAGCTGGGACGCGCGATCGGCACCCGGCCCACCACGCTGACCAGCGTGCTCGACCGGCTCGAGCGGCGCGGCCACATCACCAGGGCCGCCCGGGCCGGCGACCGCCGCTCGGTGCTGGTCGAGCTCACCCCGAGCGGCCGCGCCGCCGCCGAAACCATCCGGCGCGCGATCGAGGGCCTGGAACAGCGCGCCCTCGCCGGGTTGCCGCCCGAGGCACTCGCCGGCTTCCACGCCGTGCTGCGCGCGCTGGCGGAGCTGTGAGCACCGCGTTCGACGAACTGCTGCGCGAGGCGACGGCGGGCGGCGAACGGTTCGGCCACCGCGAGCACGTGCACCTGACCTGGCTGGCGGTCCGGCGGTTCGGCACCGCCGGGGCGGTCGACCTGGTCGGCGCCGGCATCCGCCGCGCCGCGCGGGACGCCGGCAGGCCCGGGAAGTACCACGCAACGATCACTCGCGCCTGGGTGGAACTGGTCGGGCACCACGTGGCCGAGGACCCGGTGCTGGACTTCGCGACCTTTGCCATCGTCGAGGCGAACGCGCCGCTGCTGGACCGGGGACTGCTCGCCCGGTTCTACCGGCCGGAAACCCTCGCCGGCGCGCAGGCCCGCGCCGGTTGGGTGGAACCCGACCGCTCCCCCTTCCCCTGGCGGGGCCCAACCGCCTGAGAGGGATCGACCGCCCGGCGGTGTCTGGTGGGGGTCCGGGTATGCGGAGCCGGTGTCGGTTTAAAGACCGGCTTGGACGGCGCGGCCGGGTTGTCTGCCGCGGCTTGGGCGTGGCCCGTTGCGGTTCGTTGTGGCGCGGCTGGTTTCACTTGTTGCCCTCGCATGACCAGGGTGACGGGTGTTGCCACGCCGGCGGTCATTTTCATGGTCATCAGGGCATGGTGGTCGTTTCGAGTCGCCCGGAGCGGCCCTGGTGTCCTGATGACCATGTGGTCGGTGGTTGCGGCCGCCCCACTCCGCCCACAGGTCGGTGGTTGCGGCCGGGGATGATCGCCATCCGTGGCGGTTCAGGGTCGAAAATCGACGCTCAACCGCCAGAAACGACGATCACCCAAACCCACCCGCACCCACGCCCGCGAGCGCCCCGCCGGCGGCCCGCCCGCTGCTTACTCAGCCGGGGAGCAGGGCCGGGGGGACGGGGGTGATCGACTCCGGGGTGTCCGGGTTGTCCCGGATGGTGATCGACTCGACGGTGTAGGCGGTGCCGCCGGGCACCGGCCGGGTCTGGAACCTGGACAGCTCGGTGAACCGGTGGAACTCGCAGTCGTGGGCGAACGCGCCGACGGCCGGGTCCCAGTCCGCGCCGGCGGTGTAGAACAGGTCGTAGGCGCCGTCCGCGATGCCTTCCACGCGCGCCCCGCCGCCGGCGGTCACGGCCACCGAGACCAGCAGGTTCCCCCGGTCCACCAGCTTCACCACCGCGTCCACGGTGCCCTCGTTGCGCACCTCGAGCACGCCGTCGCCGCGCTGCTCCGGCGTCCGCCGGTCGGTGAGCAGCTGGCCGTTGGCCAGGCGCGGCGGCGCCGGCGGGGGTTCGGCGGACGGCAGCGCGGCCCCCCAGCGGTAGGGCGGGGCGAGCCGGGCCGCGCCGTCGCGCAGGCCGGGCATGTTGGGCGCGGCGCCGATCGCGGCCAGCGCCGCCGGGCCGGTACACACCGCCCGGCCGTCCACCCGCTCGGCCAGCGCGGTGATGTCGCCGCTCAGGCCCCGCAGCCGGCCGGCCAGCGCGGCGTTGCCGGCGGCCGCTTCGTCCGGCACCGAGGTGGCCCTGGTCAGCTCGTCACCGGCCCACCCGGCCGCGTCCGCCGCCGCGCGCACCGCCCGGCCCAGCTCGTCCGGCTCGGGCGCCAGCCGGACGGTGGCCAGCGCGCCGGTCAGGCGTTGGTCGGTACGCCCGAGCACGTCCTGGTAGTCGCTGCCCGAGAAATCGCAGCCGGTCAGCAGCGTGAGGCCGACCAGCCCCGCCACCGTTCCCACGCGCCGCCCGCCGGATGACCTCACGACACCAGATCCTGCTCCATCCGGTCGGGGTTACCTCCGATCAACCCCCCGGAAACCTCCGCGGCGGACATCAAATGAACCCTCAGGAATCATCAATTTCCGCTCAAACCTCTGGTCTTCGGTCCGCGGGGCCACCAAGGTCGGTGAATGCGGCGGATGAGGGGGGATGCCGCGTGCACGCAACGACCGTGGCGCTGCCGGGGGACACGTGGGGAATCAGCGGGGGCAACTTCCTGCTGCTCTACTGGCTGCTGATCTGCGCCGTTCCCGTAATGGCCGGCTTCGCCCGGCGCACCATCCGACGCGAGCCGCCACCGGCGGACGCCGACCGGACGCCGCTCGAGGCCGATCCGTACCAGGTGGCCTACCTCAACGGCGGCCGCGAGCTGACCGTGCTCGCCGCCGTCGGGTCGCTGCGGGTGACCGGACTGATCAGCGTCCGGCGACGCCGGTTCCAGCGGTCGGACCAGCCGGTGGACCCGCCCACGCATCACCTCGAGCTGGCCGTGCTGGAATCCGCCGGCGCCCCGGTCTCCCGGCCCGCACTGATCACCAAGGCCCCGGTTCGCGCGGCGCTGGACCGGCTGGACGCCGAGCTGCGCCGGCGTGGCCTGCTGCTTTCCGAGGGGCAGCGCACCCGGATGCGCATGTGGTCCCTGCCCATGCTGGCCCTCGGCGCGTTCGGCCTCTACCGGGCCAGCGCCGGCCTGGCCAACGACCGGGCCATCGGCTTCCTGGCGTTCTCCCTGATCGTGGTCGCGCTGGTGTCGATCGGGCTGCTCCGGGTACCCGGCCGGGGGCGCACCGAAGCCGGCGACGCGGAGCTGGCCCGGCTGCGGGCGGCCCATCCCGAGCTCTCCCCGGACATGCGCCCGAACTGGGTGGGCAACGGGGCGGGCGCGGCCGCGCTCGGCGTCGGGCTGTTCGGCATCGGCGCGCTGACCGCCGCCGACCCGGTGCTGGCCGCCGAGATCACCCAGCAACCGTGGTGGGCCGGCACCGGATCGGGCGGCTCCAGCGGCACCGGCTGCGGGTCCGGTAGCAGCTGCGGCGGCGGTGGCGGATGCGGCGGCGGGTGCGGCGGGTGAGCCCTCTGGAGGGGCGCGGCGTCGGTATCGGCTGGCGGCCGGAGATCGCCGGGTTTGTCGACTCACTGCCCGGGCTGCGGTTCACCGAGGTGGTGGCCGAGGCGGTGTGCGCCGATCACCTGCCTCCGGCGCTGGTGAAGCTGCGGGAGCGGGGCGTGAGCGTGGTGCCGCACGGCACCCGGCTGTCCCTGGGCGGCGCCGAGCCGGTCGACCGGGACCGGGTGCGCCGGTTCGCCGAGGTGGCCGCCGCGGTGGACGCGCCGCTGGTCAGCGAGCACGTGGCGTTCGTCCGGGCGGGCGGGCTGGAGGCCGGCCACCTGCTGCCGGTGCCGCGCACCCGGGAGGCGCTGGACGCGCTGACCCGCAACATCCGAACCCTGAGCGCCGAACTGGACGCACCCCTGGCCCTCGAGCCGATCGCCGCGCTGTTCGACTGGCCGGAGGACGAGCTGACCGAGGCGCGGTTCCTCACCGAGCTGCTCGACCGCACCGGCGCCTACCTGCTGCTGGACGTGGCCAACTGCTACGCCAACGCCCGCAACCGGGGCCAGGACCCGGCCGAGGCGCTGGCCGCGCTGCCGCTGGAGCGGGTGGCCTACGCGCACATCGCCGGCGGCGCCCCCGGCGGCGGTTTCTACCACGACACGCACACCTCGGCCACGCCCCCGGCGGTGCTCGAGCTGCTCGCCGAACTGTGCCTGACCCACCGCCCGCCGGCGCTGCTGCTGGAGCGGGACGGCGCCTACCCGCCGGCGGCCGAGCTGACCGCCGAGCTGACCGCCATCGCGGCCGCCTCGGACCTGCCCGATATCACTCGTTCGGGCGAGACGGTGTGGGCGCGGTGAGCAAGTCCACACTCGCCGAGCGGCAGGCCGCCCTGGTCGCCGCGCTGGTCGCCGGCGAGCCGTCCCCGGCGGGCTTCGACGCTGACCGGCTGGCCGCCACCGGGCGCGCGCTGCGGCACAAGCGGGCGGGCGAGGTCGCCGCCGTCTGGCCCGGCCTCGCGGCCAGCTTCGGTGACCGCTGGGGCGAGCATTTCAGCAGGTGGGCGCGGGGAAGACCGCCCCAGGGGGCGCTGCGCGACGGCTGGGACATGGCCCGCGAGCTGGCCTCCGTGATCCGCCTGGCCGCCCCGGCACGGGTGGAGCTGGCCTGCCGGGAGGCGGGCGCGCGGTATAGCGGGCGGGCCGCGCCGAGGCGGCGGGTCGGACCGGTTGTCCGGGTGGTCCCCGGCGGCCTCGTGCTGGGTGTGGCGGGCCACGTCTGGCGGTTGGGCCGCTGACCGGCGCCACTGTGGGCTGCATCGCTGTCACGCCGATCTGCACATTCGGCCACGCCGCATAGACTTCCCGATCGAAATACCAAGCCGGTCGGAAGAATCTCGTTGCAGGAGGCACTGTGGCCCGGGAAGCGACCCGTCAGTTGCGGAAAGTGCTCATCGCGAACCGCGGTGAGATCGCGGTGCGGGTAATCCGGGCCTGTCGGGACGCCGGCCTGGCCAGCGTCGCGGTGTACGCCGAGCCCGACCGCGACGCGCTGTTCGTGCGGCTGGCGGACGAGGCGTTCGCGCTGGGCGGCAACACCGCCGCCGAGTCCTACCTGGACTTCGACAAGGTGATCGGCGCGGCCCGGCAGGCCGCCGCGGACGGCATCCACCCCGGCTACGGCTTCCTCTCCGAGAACGCCGACTTCGCGCAGGCGGTGATCGACGCCGACCTGGTCTGGATCGGGCCGTCACCCCAGTCGATCCGCGACCTGGGCGACAAGGTGACCGCGCGGCACATCGCGATGCGCGCCGGCGCGCCGCTGGTGCCCGGGACCGCCGACCCGGTGTCCGGGGCCGACGAGGTGATCGAGTTCACCAAGGAGCACGGCCTCCCGGTGGCCATCAAGGCCGCGTTCGGCGGCGGCGGGCGCGGCATGAAGGTCGCGCGCGAGGAGAAGGAGATCGCCGAGCTGTACGAGTCGGCGGTCCGCGAGGCCACCGCCGCGTTCGGCCGGGGCGAGTGCTTCGTCGAGCGCTACCTGGACAAGCCCCGCCACGTGGAGACCCAGGTGCTGGCCGACCAGCACGGCAACGTGATCGTGGTGGGCACCCGGGACTGCTCGCTGCAGCGCCGCTTCCAGAAGCTGGTGGAGGAGGCGCCGGCGCCGTTCATCACCGAGGAGCAGCGCAAGACCCTCTACGACGCCTCCAAGGCCATCGTCAAGGAGGCCGGCTACTACGGCGCCGGCACCGTGGAGTTCCTGATCGGCCAGGACGGACTGATCACCTTCCTCGAGGTGAACACCCGGCTGCAGGTGGAGCACCCGGTTTCCGAGGAGACCTCCGGGCTGGACCTGGTGCGCGAGCAGTTCCGCATCGCCGAGGGCCGGGAGCTGAACATCAAGGAGGACCCTCGGCCGCGCGGCCACTCGATCGAGTTCCGGATCAACGGCGAGGACGCCGGTCGCGGGTTCCTCCCGGCGCCGGGCACGGTCACCGCCATCGCCTACCCGGCCGGTCCGGGTGTGCGGGTGGACGCCGGCGTGGAGGCCGGCTCGGTGATCGGCGGCCAGTTCGACTCGCTGCTGGCCAAGCTGATCGTCACCGGGTCGGACCGGGCGCAGGCGCTGGAGCGGTCCCGCCGCGCGCTGGCCGAGTTCCAGGTCGAGGGCATGGCCACGGTGCTGGAGTTCCACCGCCTGGTGGTGGAGGATCCGGCGTTCGCCGCGTCCGACAGCGACGGCTTCACCGTGCACACCCGGTGGATCGAGACCGAATGGGATAACACGGTACAACCGTTCAGTGCGGGCGCCGAGGCCTCCGAGGACGAGGATGCGCCCCGGCAGACCGTGGTGGTCGAGGTGGGCGGCCGGCGGCTGGAGGTGTCGCTGCCCGGCGACCTGGCGCTCGGTGGTGGCGGGGGCGGCGCGGCCGGTGCGGGTGCCCGCGCCGGCAAGGCACCGCGCAAGCGCGGCGGCGGCAAGGGCGGCCGGGCGGTGTCCGGTGACGCGGTCACCGCGCCCATGCAGGGCACCATCATCAAGGTCGCGGTGGCCGACGGGGACACCGTCTCGGCCGGCGACCTGGTGGTCGTGCTCGAGGCGATGAAGATGGAGAACCCGGTCACCGCGCACAAGGACGGCACCATCACCGGGCTGTCCGCCGAGGCCGGCAGCTCGGTCTCCCAGGGCACCGTGATCTGCGAGATCAAGGACGCCTGACCGGGAGCGTTAGCGATCGCGAACTGTTTCGCGATTTTCCCGTTCGCCGGGCATCCGCGCTCCTAGCGTGGGTCCATGGTCAACGATGCGCGCGGCTCGGGCATCAAGCTCGAGCCGCACATGATCCCGAAGCTGCGCGCGGCGTTCCAGGACGCCCAACGCCAGCTCGAGGAGGTCGTCCGGGACAGCGGGCGCAGCCTGCCGATGACCCAGCCGGCCATGGGGGACGCGGCCAGCCACGCCTTCCAGGCGGAGTTCAACCAGGGCGCCGCCTCGGCCCGTGACCAGCTGACCGCCTACCAGGCACGGCTGCGCGAGGTCGACACGGCGCTGGGCGAGATCCAGGCGGCCTACGACCGCAACGAGCAGGCCATCGCCGAGGATCTGAGCCGCAAGCTGGTGACGTGAGCCGGCCATGAGCTCGCCCGGTGTCGGCGGCTCGGAACACGAGCGGCTCTGGCGCGAGTCGCGGCAGGGCGACCCGGCCGCCGCCACCAACAGCCAGGCCGGCTACCAGCGCACCTCTGTGGCGCTGAACAAGATCTCCGAGACGATTCAGGCTCCGCTGAAGGAGTTCGGGCTGGCCTGGGAGGGCACGGCGGCCGGTGCGGCGAACCGGGGCATCGGCCAGCACGCCCGGTGGGCGGGGGAGGCCGCCGCCCGGTCCACCGCCGAGGGGGCGAAGGCGGGCGAGTACGCGCGCAGCGCTCAGGACGTGAAGCACAAGATGCCGCCCTACCCGCCCCAACTGTCCCCGGCGGCCCAGGAGAAGGGGGTGATGGGCGGCAACTGGGCGCTCGCCGAGGAGGAGCGGATGAACGCGCTGCAACGGGCCCGCCAGCTCATGGCCGACCACGCCGGCACCTGCCAGACGGTGCGCCCCTCCCCCGGGTTCGCCGGGCCGGCGCCCGGGGTGCGTGGCGCACCGCCGCCCCCCGGCGGCCGGAGCGGCGGTCCGGGCACCCGTGCGGGCTCGCCGGTTGCGCCGGGCGGGGCCGCGACGCCGGGGGTCACCGGAACCCGGCCGGGCGGACCGGCGGCCAGGGCTTCCGTTCCCGGCGCCCCGCGACCGGTCGGCGCCGAGCCCGCGGGGCGTCTCGGCCCGGGGGTGGCGGCGGGCGCCGGGTATCGCCAGAACCGTTCCGGCAGCGGCGTCGTCCCCGCTTCGGCGGCCGGGGCGGTCGGTCGCGGCGGGCCGTCCGATCGGCCTCGGGGCGACACCCGTCCGACCGTCGCCGCGAGCGGGCCGGCCGGGCGGACCGAGTCGAACGAGAAACGCGTTCCGGTGGTGAGCGGTCCGCCGGTCCGGCCGGAGCTGGCCGGCGTCCACCGGAACGCGGCGCCACTCCGGCCGCTGCGGCCCCGGGGCAACCGCCAGGCAAACACCGACAACGCGATCAGTGCCGGCCAGCCGAGTGCGGGTGGCGCGGGCGGGGTGGGTGGCGCGGGCGGGGCAAGTGGTGCCGACCAGTCCGGATCGGGCGGCCCCGCGCCCGGCCAGCCCGGCCCCGGGATGCCGAGCTCCGGCATGTCCGGCTCTGGGGTCCCAGGCTCTGGAGTGCCCGGCTCCGGAATGCCGGGTGGGGTGCCGCCGCCGATGCTCGGCGCCGGTGGCTGGCCCGAAGCCGAGGCGAACCGTCACGAACGCCCCGGCTACCTGCTCGACGACAGCGATCTCTTCCCGGACGAGGATGGGGTGGTACCTCCCGTGATTGGCCGATGACGACCGCGCCCCCCGCGCCGCACCGCCCCCGGCGCGGACCGGTCCGGCGGGTGCTCACCGCGGTCGAGTTCGACGTGCTGTGGGAGTGGCTGGGCCTGGGCGCCACCCCGGTGGTGCTGCGGCTGGACTCCCCCGGCCGCACCCACACCGAGCGGCGCGGCATCGTGGCCACCGGCTGGCAGGGTCTGCGCGAGCGCGGCCTGGCCGACGTGAGCGGCCCGGACCCGGAGATCGTCCGGCTGATGCACCTGCTCGCGGTGCCCACCTGCCAGGTGGAGCTGCGCATGCGGATGGGCCGCGAGCTGCGCGCGGTCGCCGCCGCCCGCCCGGGTGCGACCGTGCTGGCCGTGCGGCAGGACGAGACCGTGACGCTGTCCGCCGCGCCCGGCCCGATCGGAGCGATCATGGAAGCGATGCCGCCGGCGCCGAGCGGCCCGGGCCGGGCGGTATCCGTGCCCAGCGCCGACCTGGACGCGGCCGCCGCCGAGTCGGAGGCCGGCCTCGGGCTGGCCGAGGCGCTGCGCTACCGGGGCGTGCCCGCCGAGGAGGCCGAACTGGTCGCCGCCATGATGTCCGGCGAGCGTCGCCGGGGCCAGATCAGCGTGCTCGCCGCCGACCACTGGGGTGTCCTGCACCGGTTACCCAAGATCGTCGGCATGTTCGAGACCCACCGGGGCCGCTACCTCATCCAGCGCGACACCGCCGCCGACGGCGTCGACTGGACAACCCTCGCCCCCACCACCCAGCCCAGCCTCCGCCACCGCCTGGAACGCCTCCTAACCCAAGCCGAATCCCGCGCCACCCGCTTCTAACCCACCCACCCACCCCCCACCTGATTCAGTCACTTCAGCACATTGATTCAGTGGGTTTGGCACATTGATTCAGTGGGTTTGGCACATTGATTCAGTGGGTTTGGCACATTGATTCAGTGGGTTTGGCACGCCGGTTCAGTGGGTTTGGCACGCCGGTTCAGTCGGTTCAGCAGGCCGACGAGTTGTCCACATGGCCGCGGTTATCCACAGCCCGCGTCCCTTGCCCGGCAAAACGCACCCATCGGCGTCATCGTCATGGGTATGAAATATGGACAGAGCTTGCACGGCGCATACCGCCAACGCGAACTGGTCGACAGGGTCGGCCGATACACGGTTCGGGTAGCAATTCAGCACGGACACCTACAACGGATCTGGCCCCGCATTCTCATCGAGAGCGCGCGGTCCACGGACCTACTGACTCGTGCGGCCGCCGCGCAGTTGCTGAATGGCCCGCAGTCTGCGATTGCGAGTATGACGGCGGCCGCCTTGCACGGATGCACCGCGGTGACAGGTACGGAGGTCCACCAGCTAGTGCCCTACTGCGGGACGAGACGGAGACGCGTCGGCCTCATTCCGCACAACGGCTGGCTCCCGCCGGAGGACGTCGTCGAGCACCTCGGTCTACGGGTGGTGACGCCTGTTCGAGCCGCCACCGACCTGCTGTGCACCGTGCGCGCGCGGGACGCAATTGCGGTGATCGACCAGATGCTGGCCCTTCATCCAGTAGACCTGAGGGAGGATTTCCGAGCGCAGGTGCGAAGACGTCTCACTGAGCGGCCGGACGCCCGAGGGACCAAACGAGGAGCACGAATACTGGAGCTCGCCACCGGGCGCGCCGAATCCCCGCCAGAGAGTTGGCTGCTTCTCGAGGTCGACGCTCTCGGCTTTTCGGCGCCCAAGTCGAACTGGCCCATATTCGCCATCAATGGCAGAGAAATCTATCGGCTAGATCTTGCCTGGCCAGAATTTCTGATTGCATTGGAATACAACGGATACGCGGTCCATCTCGACCGGGAACTCGAGGACGCGCGCCGCGCGGAGGATCTGCGGCGAAGAGGTTGGATCGTGCTCACCGCAACGGCCGACGACTTTGCCGACAGCCGGGAGCTCGAGCGGCAGCTCCGGGAGGCATTTCGGGTCCGCGGCTACCAGCGCCCCTGCTGAAGTGACTGAACCAGCGTGCCAAACCCACTGAACCAGCGTGCCAAACCCACTGAATCAGCGTGCTAAACCCACTGAATCAGGCGAGGTTTTCTAGGAGGTCGGGGCGGGCTTCGGGGGCGGCGGCGCGGACGGCGTCGGCGGCGGCGTCGTCGGGCTCGGACTGGGATGCGCGTTCGGCGGCTACGCGCGAGGTGTAGACCTCGATTTCGCGGGCCACCGTCTTGGGAGACCAGCCGAGGACTTCGGCCATCAGGGACGCGACCGGCTCGGCGCAGTCCACGCCCCGGTGCGGGTACTCGATGGAGATCCGGGTGCGCCTGGTCAGCACGTCCTCCAGGTGCAACGCGCCCTCGTGGGCGGCCGCGTAGACCACCTCCACCCGCAGGTACTCCGGGGCACCCGGGATCGGGGTGAGCAGGTCGCGGCGCCCGGCGGCGACGTCCAGGACCTCGGGCAGCAACGAGCCGTAGCGGTCCAGCAGGTGCCGGATCCGGTACGGGTGCAGGTGGTAGTGCGCGCCCAGCTGCTCCGACTGGTTGACCAGCGCGTGGTAGCCGTCCGCGCCGAGCAGCGGGACCCGGTCGGTGATGGACGGCGCGACCCGGTTGGGGATGTCGGCGGCGGCCGCGTCCACCGCGTCGGCCGCCATCACGCGGTAGGTGGTGTACTTGCCGCCGGCGATCGCCACCAGGCCGGGCGCGACCCGGCCCACGGCATGCTCCCGCGACAGCTTGGAGCTCTGCTCGCTCTCCCCGGCCAGCAGCGGCCGCAGCCCGGCGTAGACGCCCTCGATGTCGTCGTAGGTGAGCGGAGCGGCGAGCACCCGGTTGACGTGGTCCAACACGTAGTCGATGTCCGCCTTGGTGGCCGCCGGATGGGCCAGGTCCAGGTTCCAGTCGGTGTCCGTGGTGCCCACGATCCAGTGGCTGCGCCACGGGATGATGAACAGCACCGACTTCTCGGTGCGCAGGATGATCCCGGTGTCCGCGACGATCCGGTCCCGGGGCACCACCAGGTGCACCCCCTTGGATGCGCGCACCCGGAACCGGCCGCGCCCGCCGGACAGCCGCTGGAGCTCGTCGGTCCACACGCCGGTGCAGTTGACCACCGCGTGGGCGAACACCGAGGTCTCCGCGCCGGACTCGGCGTCCCGGATGCGCACCCCGGACACCCGGTCCGCCTCCCGCTCGAACCCGATCACCTGGGTGGAGGTGCGGACGATGGCGCCGTAGTGCGCGGCGGTGCGGGCCACGGTGAGGGTGTGGCGCGCGTCGTCGGCCTGTGCGTCGTAGTAGCGCACCGCGCCGACCAGCGAGTCCGGCCGCAGCGCCGGGGCCAGCCGCAGCGCGCCGGCCCTGGTCAGGTGCTTCTGCCGGGGCACCGAACGGCCGCCGCCCATGGTGTCGTACAGGGTCAGCCCGGCGGCCACGTACGGCCGCTCCCAGAACCGCCCGTGCAGCGGGTAGAGGAAGCTGACCGGCTTGACCAGGTGCGGGGCCAGCCGGGTGAGCATCAGCTCGCGCTCGTGCAGCGCCTCCCGGACCAGCCCGAACTCCAGCTGCTCCAGGTAGCGCAGGCCGCCGTGGAACAGCTTCGAGGACCGCGACGAGGTGCCCGAGGCGAAGTCCCGCGCCTCCACCAGGCCCACCCGCAGGCCCCGGGTGGCCGCGTCCAGGGCCACCCCGGTGCCGACCACTCCGCCACCAATCACCACCAGGTCGAAGTGCTGCGCCGACAGCGCCTGCCAGGCCTGGTCCCGTTGCTCCGGCGACAACCGGCCGAGGTTCCGGTTCGGCCAGGTCGGATCCGACGAGTTGCTCCTCGGTGACTTACCCACGGAGCACACGGTACCGCTCGCGGCTTGCTCCACTCGGGTCTCGGCCGGCGCATCACCTAGACGCGCCCTGCCCCCCGGAATACGGTTTCCGAATACCTTCGAGGGGGAAGGCGAATATGCTTAATATCTTTGTCTCCGAGCTGGTCGGGACGGCAACTCTGATCTTGCTCGGTTGCGGCGTCGTGGCCAACGTGGTGTTGACCAACACGCTCGGCAACAACGGCGGCTGGCTTCTCATCAACTTCGGCTGGGGCATCGGCGTCTTCGCCGGCGCCTCCGTCGCGTCGACCAGCGGCGCGCACCTGAACCCGGCGGTGACCCTGGGCCTGGCCGTCGCGGGCAAGACCGAGTGGTCGCAGGTGCCGGTGTACTTCGCCGGCGAGTTCCTGGGTGCCTTCGTCGGCGCGGTGCTCACCTGGCTGGCCTACAAGAAACAGTTCGACACCGACCCGGAACCGGGTGGCACCCGGGGCATCTTCTGCACCGGGCCGACCGTGCCCTCGCCGCTGTGGAACACGGTCACCGAGGTCATCGGCACCTTCGTGCTGATGATCTGGATCCTGCTCTCCCCGGCGGCCAAGGCGGGCGACGGCGGGGTGCCGGAGTTCGGCAACTCCGCGCTCGGCTACGCCGGCGTGATGTTCCTGGTCATCGGCATCGGCAACTCGCTGGGTGGCCCGACCGGGTACGCCATCAACCCCGCCCGCGACCTGGCGCCGCGCATCGCTTACGCGGTGCTGCCGATCCGGGACAAGGGCAGCGCGGAATGGGGTTATTCCTGGGTACCGGTGGTCGGGCCCTTGATTGGCGCCACGCTGGCCGGTTTGCTCGTCCACGTCCTCCCGCTGTCCTGATTAGGAGACCTACCCAATGACGCAGTACGTCGCCGCTATCGACCAGGGCACGACGTCCACCCGGTGCATCCTGTTCAACCACGAAGGCCTGCCGGTTGCCTCGGACAGCCGGGAGCACGAGCAGATCTTCCCCCGGGCCGGCTGGGTGGAGCACGACGCCACGGAGATCTGGAACAACACCCGCGAGGTGGTCGCCGGTGCGCTGGCCAAGGCCGACGTGACCACCGACGACATCGTCGCCGTCGGCATCACCAACCAGCGCGAGACCACCGTGGTGTGGGACCGGGCCACCGGCGAGCCGGTGTACAACGCGATCGTCTGGCAGGACACCCGGACCGACCAGATCTGCGCCCAACTGGCGGAGAACGGCGGCGGGGAGAAGTTCACCCAGCGCACCGGCCTGCCCCTGGCCACCTACTTCGCCGGCCCCAAGGCCCGCTGGATCCTGGACAACGTCGAGGGCGCGCGGGAACGGGCGGAACGGGGCGAGCTGGCGTTCGGCACCATGGACACCTGGGTGCTGTGGAACGCCACCGGCGGCCCGGACGGCGGCCTGCACCTGACCGACGTGACCAACGCCTCCCGCACCCTGCTGATGGACCTGGAGACGCTGGCCTGGGACGACGAGCTGTGCGCCGCCGTCGGCGTGCCGAAGTCCATGCTCCCGGAGATCCACTCCTCCTCCGAGGTGTACGGCCAGGTGCGGGCCAAGGGCGTGCTGCCCGGGGTGCCCATCGCCGGCATCCTGGGTGACCAGCAGGCGGCCACCTTCGGCCAGGCCTGCCTGGACCCGGGCATGGCCAAGAACACCTACGGCACCGGCAACTTCATGCTGCTCAACACCGGCACCGAGCTGAAGCGCAGCACCAACGGCCTGCTCACCACGGTCTGCTACCAACTGGGCTCGGAGGCCCCGATCTACGCGCTGGAGGGCTCCATCGCGGTCAGCGGCTCGCTGGTGCAGTGGCTGCGGGACAACCTCGGCCTGATCGCCTCGGCGCCGGAGATCGAGGCGCTGGCCGCCTCGGTGGAGGACAACGGCGGGGCGTACTTCGTGCCGGCGTTCTCCGGGCTGTTCGCCCCGCACTGGCGTTCGGACGCGCGCGGCGCGATCGTCGGGCTGACCCGGTTCGTGAATCGCGGGCACCTCGCGCGGGCCGTGCTGGAGGCCACCGCGTTCCAGAGCCGCGAGGTGCTGGACGCCATGAACGCCGACGCCGGGGTCGACCTCACCGAGCTGAAGGTGGACGGCGGCATGGTGGTCAACGAGCTGCTCATGCAGTTCCAGGCGGACATCCTGGGCGTGCCGGTGATCCGGCCGGTGGTCAACGAGACCACCGCGCTGGGCGCCGCCTACGCGGCCGGCCTGGCCACCGGCTTCTGGTCCGACACCGGCGAGATCCGCACCAACTGGGCCAAGGACAAGGAGTGGACCCCGTCCATGGATGCGGCCGACCGCGACCGCCTCTACGCCCAGTGGCAGAAGGCCGTCACCCGCACGCTGGACTGGGTGTAGCAGTCTGGGTCGCCCGACCGGCCTACACGGCGCGCGCCGCGCGGAGGCGGGCCACCTCGTCGGCCGGGTAGCCGAGTTCGGTCAGGACCGCGTCGGTGTGTTGGCCGATGGCGGGGATGGGGTCCATTCGGGGCGGCGGTCCGGCGGTCACGGTGACCGGGGGGATCAGGGCGGCTAGCGGGCCGGCCGGGGAGCCTACCTCGGTCCATCGGTTCCTGGCGGCCAGCTGCGGGTGTTCGATCAGCTCGGCCATCCCGTTGCGGCGCGAGTGGGCGATCTTCGCCTCTTCCAGCCGCGCGTCGAGCTCGGCGGCGGTGAGCGCGGCGAACACCCCCTCGATCTCCGCGCGCAGCTCGTCCCGGTGCCGGACCCGGGCGGTCATGTCGGCGAACCGCTCGTCGCGGGTCAGCTCCGGCCGCCGGAGCACCGACTCGCAGAACCGCACCCACTCCCGGTCGTTCTGGATCGCCAGCATCACGTCCGGGCGCCCCTCACCGGTGCCGAACGGGCCGTACGGGGCGATCGCCGCGTGCGCCGCGCCGGCCGGCACCGGGGCCGACCCGCCGTAGCGCGTGTAGTACATCGGGAAGCCCATCCACTCGGTCAGCCCGTCGAACAGCGACACCGAGAACGCGCCGCCCCGCCCGGTCCGCTCGCGCAGCAGCAGCGCGGAGAGCACCCCGGAGTAGGCGTACATGCCGGCCGCGATGTCGGCCGCCGGCACGCCCGACTTGGCCGGCTGCTCGGGCGTCCCGGTGATCGACATCAGCCCGGTCTCCGCCTGGATGAGCAGGTCGTAGGCCTTCGCGTCCCGGTAGGGGCCGTCCTCCCCGTAGCCGGAGATCGAGCAGTGCACCAGCCTCGGGTGTTCGGCCGTCAGCTCGTCCGCGCCCAGGCCCAGGCGGGCGGCCGCGCCGGGCGCCAGGTTCTGCACGAACACGTCCGCGCGGGCCACCAGCTCCCGGGCGATCCGTGCCCCCTCGGCGTGCTTGAGGTCCAGCGTGACGCTCTCCTTGGAGCGGTTCAGCCAGACGAAGTGGCTGGAGAGCCCGTGCACCGTGGTGTCGTAGTCGCGGGCGAAGTCGCCGGGTCCGGGCCGCTCGATCTTGATCACCCGGGCGCCCAGGTCGGCCAGGTGCCGGGTGGCCATCGGCGCGGCCACCGCCTGCTCGCAGGCGACCACGGTGATCCCGTCCAGCGGGCGCATCGCCTCAGTCGAGGTCATCGTGGCGCATCAGCTGCCGGCTGGCCTCGGTGATCGACCCGGACAGGGACGGGTACACGGAGAACGTGTAGGCGAGGTCGTTCACGGTGAGGTTGTTCTGCACCGCCATGGCGATGGGCAGGATCAGCTCGCTGGCCACCGGCGCGACCACCACGCCGCCGATCACCACCCCGGTCGCCGGGCGGCAGAAGAGTTTCACGAATCCGCGCCGCAGCCCCTGCATCTTCGCCCGGGGGTTGGTGCCCAGCGGCAGCATGATGGTCCGCGCGGGCACCTCGCCGGAGTCGATGGTGGCCTGGCTGATGCCCACCGTGGCGATCTCCGGCCGGGTGAACACCGCCGCCGCGACGGTCTTCAGCTTGATCGGCGCGACGCCCTCGCCCAGCGCGTGCCACATGGCGATGCGCCCCTGCATGGCGGCGACCGAGGCGAGCATGAGCACGCCGGTGCAGTCGCCGGCCGCGTACACCCCGGGGGTGCTCGTGCGGGACACCCGGTCGACCGGGATGAAGCCGCCCCGGTCGGTGGCGATGCCCACCTCGTCCAGGCCGAGCCCGTCGGTGTTCGGCACCGAACCGACGGTCATCAGCGCATGCGACCCGGTCACCGTGCTGCCGTCGGCCAGGGTCACGCAGACGCCGTCCTCGGATCGCTTCACCGACTCGGCCCGGGTGCGCGGCAGGATGGCCACCCCGCGCTCGGCGAAGACGTCCTCCAGCACGGTGGCCGCGTCGGCGTCCTCCGCCGGGAGCACCCGGTCCCGGCTGGACACCAGGGTCACCGGCACCCCCAGCTCGGTGTACGCGGACACGAACTCCGCGCCGGTCACCCCCGAGCCGATCACGATCAGGTGCTCCGGCAGCTTCTCCAGTGAGTAGAGCTGGCGCCAGGTGAGGACGCGCTCGCCGTCCGGCTCGCTGCCCTTGAGCACCCTCGGGGTGGCTCCGGTGGCCACCAGCACCACGTCGGCGGGCAGCTCCTCCTCGCCGCCCTCCCGGGGCGAGGCGAGGACCAGGTGCGGCGCACCGGGCTTGGGCGCGTCGGCGAAGCGGGCGGTGCCGAGCACCGTGCGCACCCCCTCCCGCTCCAGCCGGGTGCGCACGTCCGCGGACTGCGCCCGGGCCAGCGAGCCGACCCGGGCGTTGATGCGGTCCAGCGCGACGGCGGCCGCCTGGTGGTCGGTGTCCAGGCCCAGCTCACCGGCGCGGCGCAGCTCGGTGCGCACGCCGGCCGAGGAGATGAACGTCTTGGACGGAACACAGTCGTCCAGCACACAGGCCCCGCCCATGCCGTCCCGTTCGATGACGGTGACCTCAGCACCGTGCTGGGCGGCCACCAGCGCCGCCTCGTACCCGGCCGGCCCGCCACCCATGACTACAATCCGGCTCACCGTCGTGCGCTCCCCTCCCGCTGGCCCGTCACAGGTAGACACTAGGCTGTCGGCGTGTCGCTCTACGCCGCCTATGGGTCCAACATGGATCCCGCCCAGATGAAAGAGCGATGCCCACACTCGCCGATGGCCGGAACCGGCTGGCTGATGGGCTGGCGGCTCACCTTCGGCGGCGAGGACTACGGCCCGGAAGGCGCGCTCGCCACGGTCGTCGAGGACGAAACCTCGCAGGTCTTCGTGGTCCTCTACGACGTCACCGATCACGACGTCGCCGTACTCGACCGCTGGGAAGGCGGCGAGCTGGGCCTGCACAAGAAGCTCCGGCTGCGCGTGCACACCCTGCAGGGCACCGAGCTGGCCTGGCTCTACGTCCTGGACGCCTACGAAGGCGGCCTCCCCAGCGCCCGCTACCTGGGCGTAATGGCCGACGCCGCCGAACAGGCCGGCGCCCCCGACGACTACGTCCAAGCCCTCCGCACCCGCCCCTCCCGCAAAGTAGGCCCCTAACCCATATCGCGGGTCCCCCCAGGCCATGTCGCGGGTTTCACCGGGCCATGTCGCGGGTCCCCTCAGGCCATATCGCGGGTTCCCTCGCCGGTAGACCACGAGCCGCACCCACGCCGGGCGAACGCGGCGCGCAACTCCCGCTCGAGTCGCCGGCTGTCGGCCAGATCTTCGCTGGTCACGAAGATGACGAGCCAGCCGCGCCGCCTGAGGTCCTCCGCGCGCCGCTCATCCTCCGCCTCCCGACCAGCGTGTACCGCGTGGCCGTTGTACTCCAGCGCGATCCGCGGCCCTTCCCACGCCAGATCCAGGCGGTACACCTCCTCACCGGCCGGTGAACGGACCGGCAGGTTCGCGGCCGGTGGCGGGAAACCGAGGCGAACCACTTCGAGCAACAACCAGCTCTCCGGCGGAGACTCCGCCCGCCCGGTTGCGAGGTCGAGCAGCTGCGCCGCGCGCCGGGTACCCCGCCGGTCCGGGCGTTCGGTCAACCGCTCGGCCAGTCGCGCACGGAGCCGCTCCTGTCCGGGCCCGTCGCACAGGCGCAGGGCTTGATCGACCACCGCGATGGCGTCGCGCGGTCGCGCCGTGCAGAGCAGGTCCGAGATCACTCGCTCCAGGCAGAAGACAC
This sequence comes from Actinospineispora eucalypti, assembly GCF_039543365.1. Lineage (NCBI taxonomy): Bacteria > Bacillati > Actinomycetota > Actinomycetes > Pseudonocardiales > Pseudonocardiaceae > Actinospineispora > Actinospineispora eucalypti. The sequence continues at coordinate 66,687 of NZ_BAABJP010000007.1, read as the reverse complement.
GCAGCCCGGCAAGCTCGACGATGTCATCCGGACTCGGGAACGGCGCGTTGTGCACCACCAGCCCACCTCGGCTCCGAGACGGGTGACCGTACAACACCATGACATGGGTGGCCCGCGAGTCGATCGCGGTGCAGCCGTGCAGCCAGGCCGCCGTGGGGCCGGTGATGACCGCGCGCCGGCCGTGCGCGAGCAGGGCAGCGGCTGCCCTGGTGGGCACATCGAGCGCACGGCGGGCGTCCACCAGCACACCCGGCCCATGCGCACCAGCAGTCCGTCCCGTACCTCCGATTCCAACCGATGTCGGCCGAGGCGCTCCAACAGATCGGATCGAAGGTAGGCGCCATGTCGGTCCAACGGAGCATCCATGCGCCCAGGATCGCGCCGGCCCCGGGTCGCCCGGGCAAGTCATCCGCGGGCATGTGGACAACTGCGCCCCTGTGGATAAGTCGGCATCATCGAGTGAACGCGCGACACAGCCCGACGCAACCCGCGATATGACCTGGTGAAACCCGCGATATGGCGCGGTGAGGTGAGGTGGTTAGGCGGCGAGGCTGGCTAGGGCGGCGTGGACTAGGACTCGGACGCCTACGGGGAGGGCGCGTTCGTCCAGGTCGAAGGTGGGCTGGTGCAGGTCGCGGTGGGGGCCTACGCCGGACCAGACTCCCAGGCGGCCCATTGCGCCGGGGACGTCCTCCAGGTACCAGGCGAAGTCCTCGCCGCCGCTGGACTGCTCGGTGCTGGTCGCACCGTCGGGGCCCAGGGCGGCCACGGCGGCGTCGCGTAGGAGGCCGGCCGACAGGGCCTCGTTGAACACCGGCGGGACGCCGCGGGTGTGGTCCAGGACATAGCCGACGCCGAGCGGCGCGAGCAGCGAGGTGACCAGCGAGCGGACCAACGGCTCCAGCTCGGTCCAGATCCTGTGGTCGCCGGTGCGCAGGGTCCCGCGCAGCAGCCCCGCCTGGGGCACCGCGTTGGCCGCCTGGCCGGCCTCGACCGCACCCCACACCAGCACGGTGCCGGAGCGCGGGTCCACCCGCCGCGACAGCAGCGAGGGCAGCTGGGTGATCAGCACACCCAATGCGTTCACCAGGTCGGCGGTCAGGTGCGGGCGGGAGGTGTGCCCGCCGGGCGAGGTGAGCCGCACCTCCACCAGGTCGCAGGCCGAGGTGATCGGGCCGACCTTGGTGCCCAGCTGACCAACCGGCAGCCGGGGGTCACAGTGCAACGCGAAGATCCGCTCGACGTCCTCGAGCACGCCCTCGGCCACCATGTCCAGCGCGCCGCCGGGCTGGACCTCCTCGGCCGGCTGGAAGATCAGCCGGACCCGGCCGGGCAGCGCCGGCGCCTGGGCCAGCGCGAGTCCGGCGCCGAGCAGCATCGCGGTGTGGGCGTCGTGCCCGCAGGCGTGCATCACGCCGTCCACGCTGGACGCGAAGCTCAGCTCGGTCTCCTCGCGCAGCGGCAGCGCGTCCAGGTCGGCCCGCAGCGCGACGCAGTGGTCGCCGGAGCCGATGTCGCAGATCAGGCCGCATCCGTCCGGCCGTACCCGGGGCTTCAACCCGGCCGCGCGCAGCCGCGCGGCCACCATCGAGGTGCTGAGTCGCTCCTGCCGGGCGAGCTCGGGGTGCGCATGCAGCGTGCGCCGCCAGGTCACCAGTTCACGATTGTGCGCGGACAGCCAGCCGTCCAACCACCTGGGGCCCTTGCCGTGGCCGATGTCGGTCACCGGCTCGGCCGGCCCCAGGGCGTGAGCCGCCAGCAGTTCGGTGCGCGCGTCGAGCACAGACACCGGGTACCACCACCGATTCGTTCGTCGTTCCCGACGACCTCAGCCCGGGTGACGGATCGCTACCTCGTGAGCGCGGGGGAAGCATCCAGACCGTCGTCGCTGATACGTATGGTGCCCCAACTGAGTGCCCTCAAATCCCGGTTCGGCCGGTTATCGACTTTCGCGCGCTCAAGTGCTAGCGAGGTGCTGCGGGCGGCAGAGCGGTCAGGACAACCGGTACTTTTGCAAGGGTTGAACGGCTGTGACCCCGCTCACCACCGCTGAGCGGACGTTCGGCGACGACGTTCGCTATATCTTGTCGGGGCTGCGCCGTCCGACTGAAAAAACGCTACTCCGAACGGCCGCGATGGGGAAACCATGGCACCACGTGCGGGCGAGTTAACCGAATCGGGAGAATGGCAGGCATGTCGGCATCCGAGTCCACCACCGAGGGGACCGAGCCGCGCCGCATCGCGGGCCGGTACCGGCTGACCGAGCCGCTGGGCGCGGGCGCGATGGGCACCGTGTGGTCGGGGTACGACGAAGTGCTGCACCGGGCGGTCGCGGTCAAGGAGCTGAAGGTGCCGCCGGGCGTGCCCAGGGGCGAGATCGCCTCGATGCGCGAGCGGATGATGCGCGAGGCCCGCACCCTCGGCGGTCTCTCCCACCCCAACGTCATCACCCTCTTCGACGTGGTCGACGTCTCCGGCGACCCGTTCGTGGTGATGGAGCTGCTGCCCAGCCGCAACCTTTCCGAGGTGATCGGGGACCAGGGCCGGCTGACCATCAGCCAGGCCGCATCGGTCGGCCTGGCCACGGCGGCCGCGCTGCAGGCCGCGCACCGCGCCGGGATCACCCACCGGGACGTGAAGCCGGGCAACGTACTGGTCGCCCACGACGGGCGGATCAAGCTCACCGACTTCGGCATCGCGCGCAAGAGCAATGACGTCACCATGACCCAGACCGGCCTGGTGCTCGGGTCGCCCGCGTACATCTCCCCCGAGGTGGCCGCCGGCCAGCCGGTCACCCCGGCCGCCGACCTGTGGGGGCTGGGCGCGACCCTGTTCGCCGCCCTGGAGGCCCGGCCGCCGTACGACGTGGACGGCGACCCGGTGAAGACGGTCACCGCGGTGGTGCACGGCGAGGTGCCGAAGGTGCACGTCGGCGGCTCGCTGGCCGAGGTCATCGCCGCGCTCATGGTGAAGGACCCGGACCAGCGGATGTCGCTGGCCGACGTCCGGCACTACCTGCGCCCGCTGCTGGCCGACCCGGACGACCCGCTGTTCCCGGGCTCGGTGGACGCGTACACCACGGCCACCCCGCCGCTGCGGCCGATCTCGGGCCGTTCCACGGCGAACGGCAGCGGGGCCGGCCCCGCCGTCACCCCTCCGCCCGCCGCCGCGCCGCCCGGCCCGGCCGGCACCGGGGCGAGCCCGCACGCCGACGCGTCCGGGCAGTGGGGCGCGCACCCGACCGGGACCCCCGCGCCACTGGCCGACGACCCCGGCCCACTGCCCGGCGCGCCCCGGCCGCACCCGACCCCCGCCCCGACCCCGTCGCCGGCGCCGCCGCCGGCGCCGAGGCCCCGGCCGGCCGACCCGGTTTCCGGCACCTACGGCACCACCGGTGCGCCGGGCGCAACCGGTGCGCCGGGCACCACCGGCGGGTACGGCGCGGCGGGCACCTACGGCGCCGGCCCGGGCACCGCCGGTACCTACGGCGCGGCCGGCACGTACGGCGGGCCCGCCGGGGCGGCGGCCGCCGGGGGCACGCAGGGCACCGGCCGCCGGCCCAGCTGGCAGGCCGCCCCGCCGCAGCGGCCCCCGATGTCGAGGGCCGCCCCGCCACCGCCCCCGGCCACCGCCTCGCTGAGCGGCAAGTGGGCGGTTCCGCTGGCGCTGGCCGGCGCGGTCGCGGTGCTGGCCGGCGCCGCGCTGGGCTGGTCCAGCACCCGGGTGCTGGTCGGCCAGCCGGTGCTCACCACCACGGTGTCCAGCCCGGCGGGCAACGGGGCGAACCCGCAGCTCACCACGCACGCGGACACCGGCCGCTACGGCACCGGCGCACAGAACTTCACCGCCGCCGTTCCGGCGGGCTGGGAGGAGTACCGGGTGCCGGTGGAGGGCGAGGCGCTGTCGGTGCGGTTCATCAGCCCGGACGGCTCCCGGGAGATCAGCTTCGAAAAGCTGGCCGGCACCCGCACCAACCCGGCCAAGCCGGCCGACTTCCTGGGCACGTTGACCACCGCCAAGCTGGGTGTGGCGAGCGTCACCAAGCTGGAGGAGTCCGGCAACCGGGTGCGCTACCGGACCGACCTGACCGGCCCGGGCGGCCAGTCCAGCCGGATGACCTACGCACAGGTGAACCAGGCCGGAAACGACGTCTGGGTGATCCGGCTGACCGTGCCGGCGGACCGCGCGGGCGCCAACCCGCTCACCCTGTTCAACACGATCACGCAGAAGTTCCAGTCATGACCGACCCGGACACCCTGGCCGCCCAGGCCGCCGAGGCGCTCGCCGAGCGCACCGGATGGCCGGAACACGAGGTGGCCGTGGTGCTCGGTTCGGGCTGGCGGCCGGCGGCGGACGCGATGGGGCAGGCGCGCGCCGAGGTCAAGATGGCCGAGCTGCCCGGGTTCACCCGGCCCGCCGCCGCCGGGCACGGCGGCACGATCCGTTCGCTGGCCCTGGGCGACACAAAGGCCATGGTGCTTCTCGGCCGCACCCACCTCTACGAGGGCCACGGCGAGGCGGCGGTGGCGCACGCGGTGCGCACGGCGGCCGCGTCCGGCTGCCGGCGGGTCGTGCTGACCAACGCGGCGGGCGGCATCACGGAGGGGCTGGCCGTCGGCCAGCCGGTGCTCATCTCCGACCACCTGAACCTGACCGCGCGGTCGCCGCTGGTCGGCGCCCGGTTCGTGGACCTCACCGACCTGTACTCCCCCCGGCTGCGCGAGCTGGCCAGGAGCATCGACCCGACGCTGGTCGAAGGCGTGTACGCGGGTCTGCCGGGGCCGCACTTCGAGACCCCGGCGGAGATCCGCATGCTGCGCGGCATGGGTGCGGACCTGGTGGGCATGTCCACCGTGTTGGAGGCGATCGCCGCGCGCGCGGCCGGCTTGGAGGTGCTGGGAGTGTCACTGGTGACCAACCTGGCAGCCGGTCTCACCGGCCAGCCGCTGAACCACCAGGAGGTCATCGACGCCGGCAATGCGGCCGCCGCCCGGATGGGCGCGTTGCTGCGCGAGGTGGTGGCCTCGGCATGACCGAGGTCCAGGAGCACCCCGACACGCACGCCGCCGCGCTCCGCTGGATCGCCGAGGACCCGGACCCGAACACTCGCGAGGAGCTGCGCCGGCTGCTGGACGGCGAGCACCCGGACGAGCTGGCCGACCGGATGGCCGGGCCGCTGCGCTTCGGCACCGCCGGGCTGCGCGGCAAGGTGCGCGCCGGCCCCGCCGGGATGAACATCGCCGTGGTGCGCCGGACCACCGCCGGACTGGCCGCCTGGCTGCTCGAGCGGGACGCGGTGCGGGCCGGCGCCCGGCTGGTGGTGGTCGGCCGGGACGCCCGCCTGGGTTCGGCCCGGTTCGCCGCCGCGGCGGCCGGGGTGCTGGCCGGGGCCGGGTTCGACGTGATCGCGCTGGCCGACCCGCTGCCCACGCCGCTGCTGGCCTACGCGGTGCGGCAGCGGCGGGCGGTGGCCGGGGTGCAGATCACCGCCTCACACAACCCGCCGACCGACAACGGCTACAAGGTCTTCCTGGGCGGCCCGGACGAGGGCGCGCAGCTGGTGGAGCCGGCGGACGCGGAGATCGAGGCGGCCATCGCGGACGCCCCGGCGGCCGCCGACATCCCGTTCACCCCGGTGCCCGAGACCAACCCGGAGGGCCTGGTCTGGCACTACCTGGACCGGGTGTCCCGGCTGCCCTTCGGCGCCGACCGGAACCTGCGCATCGCGCTCACCCCGCTGCACGGCGTGGGCGGCGCGGTGGCGGTGCGCGCGCTGCGCTCCGCCGGGTTCACCGACGTGCGGCTGGTACCCAGCCAGGCCGAGCCGAACCCGGCGTTCCCCACGGTGGCCTTCCCCAACCCGGAGGAACCCGGGGCAACGGACGCGCTGCTCGAGCTGGCCCGCTACATCGACGCCGACCTGGCCGTCGCCCTCGACCCGGACGCGGACCGCTGCGCGCTGGGCGTGCCGGACCCCTCCGCCGACGGCGGCTGGCGGATGCTCACCGGCAACGAGACCGGCGCGCTGCTCGGCGAGCACCTGCTGGCCAACCTGGACCGGGAGTACTACCCGGACCCGCTGGTGGCCACCACGGTGGCCTCCTCCCGGCAGCTGCGGGAGATCGCCGCCGCGCACGGTGCCCGGTTCGCCGAGACGCTGACCGGATTCAAGTGGATCGTGCGCGCGGGTGACCAGTCGGAAGGCGGCGACCCGGGGTTCGTCTACGGGTTCGAGGAGGCGCTCGGCTACTGCGTGGACCCGGACGGCGTGCGGGACAAGGACGGCATCGCCACCGCCGTGCTCGCCGCGGACCTGGCGGCCACCCGCAAGGCCGAGGGCGGGTCCCTGCTGGACGCGCTGGACGAGCTGGCACTGGCGCACGGGTTGCACCTGACCGAGGCGGTGACCTTCCCGCTCGCCCCGGCCGACCGGGACGACGTGGTCGCCCGCCTGGGCCGGGTGACCAGCGGCGTCACCCGGCCGGCGCCGGACGTGCTGGTGATCGACGGCACCCGGGGCCGCGCGGTGGTCCGCCCGTCGGGCACGGAGCCGAAGCTCAAGGCCTACCTGGAGGTGACCGAGCCGGTCGCCGGCCGGGACGAGCTGCCCGCCGCCCGGGAACGCGCCGCCGAGCGCCTGGCCGAGCTGCGCGCGCACGTGTCCGAACTGGTCACGCCGTGACCCGCACGCTCCTGATCGTGCACCACACGCCGTCCCCGGCCACCTCGGAGATGTTCGAGGCGGTGCTGCGCGGCGCGACCGACCCGGAGATCACCGGGGTGGACGTGGTGCGCCGGGCCGCGCTGGCCGCCACGGCGTCGGACGTGCTGGCCGCCGACGGGCTGGTGCTCGGCACGCCGGCCAACATCGGCTACATGTCCGGCGCGCTGAAGCACTTCTTCGACCAGGTCTACTACCCGGTGCTGGACGACGCCCAGGGCCGGCCGTACGGGCTCTACGTGCACGGCAACCTGGGTGTCGAGGGCGCGGTGAAGGCGGTGGAGTCGATCGCCGACGGGTTGGGCTGGCGCCGGGCCGCCGCCCCGGTCACCGTGGCCGGCCAGCCGGACAAGGCGGCCCTCGAGGCCTGCTGGGAGCTGGGCGCGACGCTGGCCGCCGGGTTGATGGAGTGAGCCGGGCCCGGGGAACGCTCAAGTAGCCTTTCGCCATGGCGAGGCCGAAGGTGCACGACGAGGCGCTACGGGTGCGGCTGCTGGAGCAGGCGGTCCGGATCCTGTCCGAGGAGGGCCTCGACGCACTCAGCCTGCGCAAGCTGGCGGCCCTGGTGGGCACCTCCACCACGGCGGTCTACTCGCTGTTCGGCGGCAAACCGGCCCTGCTGCGCGCGGTGTTCGACGAGGCGTTCACCCGGTTCGGCCGGCGGCTGGGCGGAATCCGGCCGAGCGGTGACCCGATGGCCGACCTGCAGGCGTTGAGCGTGGCGTACCGGGAGAGCGCGCTGGCCGAACCGCACTTCTACCAGGTCATGTTCGGCCCGGTCGGCGGCGCGGTCGAGCCGGACCAGGACTCCGTGGAACGGGCCGAGGGCACCTTCCGGCCGCTGCTGAACGCGGTGCGCCAGGCGATCGACGCCGGCATCCTGCGGGACGAGGATCCCGCCGTGATCGCCACCAGCATGTGGGCCGGGGTGCACGGGCTGATCTCGCTGGAGCTGCGCGCGCTGCTGCCGGAGGCGGCCGGCGACCCGGCCGAGCTCTACCACCAGACCGTCCGGGCCACCGCACTCGGCTGGCGGGCCAAAACCCCGGCCGGCTAGGCAACGGCCGGTGATCGCCCGGGCGGCGCACCCGCAAACGCCGGCCCGGGCCAAGTCAGGGCCACGCGCTACCGCGCGCCGAACTGGCGGTCGCCGGCGTCGCCGAGCCCGGGCACGATGAACCGGGAGTCGTTGAGCCCCTCGTCCACCTGCGCGGTGACCACCCGCACCGGCAGGCCGGACTCCTCCACCACGGCCAGCCCCTCCGGCGCGGCCAGCACGCAGATCGCGGTGACCTCGCTGGCCCCCCGGTCGGTGAGCAGCCGCACCGCGTGCACCAGGGTGCCGCCGGTGGCCAGCATCGGGTCCAGCAGGAACACCGGCCAGCCGGCCAGCGACTCGGGCAGCGACTCCAGGTAGGAGACCGGCTGGAACGTCTCCTCGTCGCGGTACGCGCCGACGAAGCCGACCCGGGCCTCCGGGATCAGCGCCAGCGCGGCGTCCACCATGCCCAGCCCGGCGCGCAGCACGGGCACCAGCAGCGGCGGGGCGGCCAGCCGGTAACCGGTGGCCCCGGCAACCGGCGTCTCGATCCGCTCGGTGGCCAGCTCGGCGTCCCGGCAGGCCTCGTACACCAGCATCTCGGCCAGCTCGCGCAGCGCGGCGCGGAACGACTGGTTCGGGGTGCGGACGTCCCGCAGGGTGCTCATCCGGGCCTTGACCAACGGATGGTCCACCACGTGAAGCTGCATAGGCACGGCCGCATCCTGCCAGCCCCGGAGGCCCCCGGGCGACCCCGCCACAACTCATCATCAATTGGTTTACTCAATTCTCGGAAATCGTGATCACCTGCGGATATGACCGAGGTCTCAGACGCATATCGACCGTGCGTCGTCAAGTCACCCACAGTGACCCGTGAATCTGCCCCGAACGGGTGGTATCCGGCTGTAGGTGACACATTGGCCCGGCCTCGACCGCTGTACTCATCAGGAACAGTCGTCAGGAGGTGATCGGAGTGGCGGAGCACGCGCCAGCCAACGCGGCTTTGGTGGCCGCGGCAGAGCAGCTCGGACAGTGCGATGGCTACATCGTGCTCGCCGTGGACCCGCAGACCGGTGAGGTCGACGCACATGGCCCGTACGACGGCCTTTCGGCCACCCTGAAAGCGGACCGGCTGCGGCACGAGTTCGACGAGGGCGGATTGAACGACGTGACGGTGGGGGTAGTCCGCCTGCACAGCTCGACCTGACGGCTGTCCAGACGACACTCCCCCGGAAACAACCAACCAACCGGGCCGGCCCACCCCTTCGGGCCGGCCCGGTGTCATGTCCACGGCCCGATACGCTGCCCTCGTGGCGATGGACATCGTGCCGATCCAGCTGTCGTTGACCGCCGGCGACCTGATCACCCTGTGGGCGCCCCGGTGGCGCGCGGAGGGCGAGGAGTGGGAGGGCTTCCTCGGCAACGAGGAGTCCCTGCACGCATTCCCCGACGCGGCAACCCTGGCCGCCTATGTGCGCACCGTCCCGTCGCACGACCTGGCCGACCACCCGGCATGGCCGCTGATGGCCCAGCTGGGGCCGGCCGAGCTGGTGCCCGAGGAGAACCAGTGTTACGACCTGGTCGGCGTGCCGGAGATCGTCGCCCAGGAGCCGGACACCTGGACCATCGGCGAGCTGTCCGCGATCACCACCGTGGTCCGCTCGCTGGCCGACACCTGCGGCCTGGACAAGGTGCACGACGTGCTCAACTCGGCCGAGGCGTTCGCCCTGCTGGAACGGGACTCCTGGGTGTTCAGCAGCCGCGACTCCAAGCGGCTGTGGACCGAGCTGGCCGACGCCGTGGTCAACCGGTGGGACGAGGTGATCGACGAGCTGGACGGCATCGTCACCGTCCCCGAGGTGGACAAGGTGGCGCTGGCCGCCGCCCAGCGGGAGGTCGACGAGGCCGACGAGGCCGGCGAGGCCGAGACCGAGGAGGAGCCCGGCAAGGCCGTGGCCCCGGCCGGCGACGCCACCGAGGCGATCGCGTTCTGGGAGCGGGTGGGCATCGACCCCATCCTGATCAGCACCGACGACACCGACCACTACACGCTGCGCTGCTACGTGGACGACAAGCCGGTGTTCCTGGGTTCCGGCGGCCGGATCGACACCTGCGGCTCGGCCCGCGCGCTGGTGCGCTTCCTGGCCGACGACGGCGCCACCGGGCACGACCTGACCAAGGCCTCCACGTGGTCGGAGGTGGCCGAGAAGGCCACCGCCGGGGAGCTGGCCGTGGTGGTCGACCCGCAGAACACCTACCAGCTGATCGGGCTCACCGACGACCTGCTGGACGGCCCCACCGAGGTCGACCCCAACCAGCTGGACCTGGCCGTCGAACTGCTCCTGGACGTCGGCCGGTGGGGCGGCGACGAAGGCCCTGAGATCGCGCTGGCGCCGTCGGCGAGCCTCGGCTGGCTCACCTCCTTCGTACTGCGCCCCGATCCCAGCAGGCTCGCTCCCAGCCCCCCTTTCGACGCCGAAGCCGCAAGGTGGAGCGCACTGGTGGACGACCTGAACAAACGCCTCCGCCCCCGCTAGCGGTAGTCGCCGGGGGACTGCCGCGGAACAGGCGGGCGGCACCAGAGCCCCGGCAGATCAACCCGAACCGCGCCGTCCGGGGGACGGCGTGCCTATCCGATCAACTGGGCGTACGCCGGCTTGATCACGTCGTTGATCAGCGCCAGCCGCTCGTCGAAGCCGATGAACGCGCTCTTCATCGCGTTGACCGTGAACCACCGCAGGTCGGCCCAGCCGTAGCCGAAGGTGTGCGCCAGGTCGGTGAGCTCGCTGGTCAGCGAGCAGCCGGACATCAGGCGGTTGTCCGTGTTCACGGTGACCCGGAAGCGCAGCCGGGTGAGCAGCCCCACCGGGTGCTCGGCCAGTGACTTGGCCGCACCGGTCTGGATGTTGGAGGACGGGCACATCTCCAGCGGGATGCGCTTGTCCCGCACGTACGCGGCCAGCCGGCCCATCCTCACCTGACCGTCGTCGCCCACCTCCAGGTCGTCGACGATGCGCACGCCGTGGCCCAGCCGGTCGGTGCCGCACCACTGCAGCGCCTCCCAGATGGACGGCAGGCCGAACGCCTCGCCGGCGTGGATGGTGAAGTGCGCGTTCTGCTGGCGCAGGTACTCGAAGGCGTCCAGGTGCCGGGTGGGCGGGAACCCGGCCTCGGCGCCGGCGATGTCGAACCCGACCACGCCCTCGTCCCGGTAGCGCACCGCCAGCTCGGCGATCTCCCGGGACCGCGCGGCGTGCCGCATCGCGGTGAGCAGGCAGTAGACCTGGACCCGCCGGCCGTCCCCGGCGGCCCGCCGGGCGCCCACCCGGAAGCCCTCCAGCACCGCCTCCACCACGTCCTCCAGCGCAAGCCCCCGGGTCACGTGCTGCTCCGGGGCGAACCGCACCTCGGCGTAGACCACCCCGTCGGCGGCGAGGTCCTCGGCGCACTCGGCGGCCACCCGCACCAGCGCCGCCCGGTCCTGCATCACGCCGACGGTGTGCGAGAAGGTCTCCAGGTACCGCTCCAGCGAGCCGGAGTCGGCCGCCGAGGCGAACCACTCGCCGAGTTCCTCGGCATCCGTGCTGGGTAGGGAGGGGTATCCGAACTCCTCGGCGAGCTCGATGATCGTGCCCGGGCGCAAGCCGCCGTCCAGGTGGTCGTGCAGTAGCACCTTTGGGGCGTTCCGGACGTGTTCGACACTCAGGGGCACAGGAAGTTGATGCACGGCTGTGACTCTAATCCCTCATATTGTTAACCCACATGGCTGACAGGACTTGATAGGTGCACCCATGCGGGTGACGCTGTGCGACTCGATAAGCTCCAGACGCTCCGCTCCCTAACCGTTCGACGAAAGCGTCAGCGCCTTGAGTGATCAACAGAGTATGTCGTTCGACCGGATGCGCAGCATGCTCATGCGTGCTGCGGAAATCCGCGAGAGCGAACAGCAGCAAATCTTCGACTCACTTGACGAGATCCACGCGCGCCTGGCCACCCTCGACGCCCTGGGTTCCATGCGCAAGCGCCTCGCCGAGCTCCCCGACCGGACCGAGGTCAGCGTGCTGGCCGAGCGGCTGGACGAGACCGTGGCCAAGCTGGACGCCCAGGACGCTTCCGTCGCCTCGGTCGGCCGAGCGGTGGATGCCCTGGTCGACCGCCTGGCCAAACCGTTCGCCCAGCTGGACGGCCGGCTGGACGGGGTGGCGGGCCGGATGGAGGGCGTCGTCGGCCGGATGGACGGCCTGGACGACAAGCTCGGCGGCCTGCACAAGCGGTTCGACGACCTGGACAACCGGCTGGACCGGCACGAGCTGCGCCTGGACGGCATGCCCGGCGCGATCACCGGACCGGTCAAGGAGCGGGTCGGCACCGCCGAGACCGCGCTGCGCGGCCGGCTGGACGAGATCGACGAGAGCGTCCGCCAGCAGCTGGACGGCGCCCGCGACCACCTGCGCAAGTCGGTCGAGGAGACCGGCGCCGGTGTCCGGGACCGGCTGGACCGCACCGACGAGGGCGTGCGCCAGCTAGTGAGCGAGACCGGCACCGGCCTGACCGGCAAGCTGGACGCGCTCGCCGAGCGGCCCGCCGTCGACCCGACCGACCAGCTCAACACGCTGGCCACCCGCCTGGACAACCTGGCCAACCAGCTGGAAGCCGTCACCAAGCGGCTGGACGGCCTGGACAGCTCGGTCGGCAACCGTCCGGACAAGGACTCCCTGGTCACGCTGGTTCAGCAGGCCAACCAGGAGTCCGAGCGGCGCAACGCCGGCCAGCTGGACGAGGCAATGGCCACCTTCGCGGAGCTCATCCTGGGCCGCGGGCCCGGTGGCCACCCCGGCCAGATGCCCATGCCGGCCCCCCGCCCCGCCCAGCGCCGCTCCCGCGCCAAGACCTCCGTCAAGGCGCGCAACGGCACCACCCCCGACACCGACGACGAAGACTAACCCCCACGCCACCCACCCCCGCTGATTCAGTCACTTCAGCACGGTGATTCAGTCACTTCAGCAGGTATGACCGAGAGCCCCGATTCGCCGGAGCCCCCGAACTCCCGCGAGCCGGGGCTTTCGCGCCCGTTGGGTGGCGGGTTCAAGAACGGCCTGGACGGGATGGGTTTGGGGCGACCCTGGGCCTGCGAGCCCGGCCGGCGGTTGGGTGCCTGCGCCCCGCGCGGCTGGTCGCCGGCGGTAGCCGTGCGCGGAGGTTGGGAGGGGTCCGCTCGCCGAGCGCAAGCTGAGTCCGCCGTCCGGCGCGACGAAACCGGACTCATCTTGCTCTCGACGAAACCGGTCCGCGCACACCCCCAAACTTCGCGACGCACCGTAGCCACTGACGGCGGGCGAAGTCGCGCCGGCTCACCGAGTGGCAGCGGAGTCGCCCGCACATCGAGATCAACAGCCACTGAGCTGCCACTCGGCGAAGCAGGGCCGCGCCGCGCCCGGATCGGTAACTACGCACGGTGAAGCTGGCACCCGAACCCAACGCAACGGCCGCCCCCAACCCACGGGCGGCCGTCCAGGCAATCTTGAAAACCCAACCCCACCGCGAAACGGATAGGTCAGCGCAGCACTTCCAGCACCAGCGGCCCCCCACGCGGCGCCTCGTCCGCGATCGGCAGCGCACCGGTCAACGCCGCGCGCGCGGACTCCAAAGTGTCCGGACGATCGGTGTGCAGCTCCAGCAACGGCTGGCCGGCGGCCACCGCGTCCCCGGGCCGGGCCAGCAGGCGGACGCCGGCGGCGGCGTCCACCGGGTCCTCCTTGCGCGCCCGGCCGGCGCCCAGCCGCCAGGCGGCCACGCCGACCGCGAACGCGTCGCAACCGGCCAGCACACCGTCCCGCGAAGCCAGCACCGGCTCCACCCGGCGGGCCACCGGCAGCGGCGCGTCCGGGTCGCCGCCCTGCGCGGCGATCATCGCCCGCCACACGTCGTAGGCCTTGCCGGAGGCCAGAACGGAGGCCGGGTCGGGGCCGCCGTTCACACCCCCCAGCGCGAGCATCTCCCGGGCCAGGCGGACGGTCAGCTCGACCACATCCGGCGGCCCACCACCCTGGAGCACCGAGACCGACTCCGCGACCTCCAGCGCGTTCCCCGCCGTGAGCCCCAGCGGCACCGACATGTCGGTGATCAGTGCGCTCGCCCGCAACCCGTGCGCCCCGGCGATCTCGATCATCGTGCGGGCCAGCTCACGGGCCCGTTCCGGCGTCTTCATGAACGCCCCGCTGCCCGCCTTCACGTCCAGCACCAGCGCGTCCGTGCCTTCGGCGATCTTCTTGCTCATGATCGAGCTGGCGATCAGCGGCACCGACTCCACCGTGCCGGTGACGTCGCGCAATGCGTACAGCTTGCGGTCGGCCGGCGCGAGGGTCGGCGTGGTCGCGCAGATCACCGCGCCGACCTCGGCCAGCTGCGCGCGGATCTCCTCCTCGGTGAGCGCCGCCCGCCAGCCGGGGATCGACTCCAGCTTGTCCAGCGTGCCGCCGGTGTGGCCCAGCCCGCGCCCGGACAGCTGCGGCACCGCCGCGCCGCAGGCCGCGACCAGCGGCGCCAGCGGCAACGTGATCTTGTCGCCGACCCCGCCGGTGGAGTGCTTGTCCACCAGCGGCCGCCCCGGCTCGCCGCGCAGGTCCAGGCGGTCCCCCGAGTCGATCATCGCCCGGGTCCAGCGGGCGGTCTCGGCGGCGGTCATGCCGCGCAGCAGGATCGCCATGGCCAGCGCCGCCATCTGCTCCTCGGCCACGACACCCGCCGTATACGCGCCCACCACCCAGTCGATCTGCTCGCCGCTGAGCACCCCCCCATCCCGCTTCACGGCGATCACCTCAACCGCACTGGTCACGCCAATCCCTCCCCCTCCGATCGCTCACAGACTTCTCATCCCAAGCGCGGTAGGTCGGCGGGGCCGAAGGCGTCGGGGAGAAGGTCGGCCAATGCCCGGGGACCGGTGGCGGTGTCGACCAGGCACGTGCCGCCGCCCAGTTCGTAGAGCACCTGGCGGCAGCGGCCGCACGGCGTCAGCAGCTCACCGGACGACGACCGGCAGGCCACCGCGACGAACCGGCCGCCCCCGGTGAGGCGCAGCTGCCCGGCCATGGTCACCTCGGCGCACACGCCGAGCCCGTAGGACGCGTTCTCCACGTTGCACCCGGTGACCGTCCGGCCGTCGGAACACTCCGCCGCCGCGCCGACGCACAGCCCGGAGTACGGCGCGTAGGCCTGCGAAGCCGCCTGCACGGCGGCCGCCCGCAGAACGGCCCAGTCAGTCACCCGACCCCCGCCGGTACTCCAGGCCGTCGGCCGCCGGCGGCCGCAGTCGTTGCGCGGCCACCGCCAGCACCACCAGCGTGACCAGCTGCGGCGCGTAGGTGGCGAACTCGCGCGGCACGGTGTCGCTCAGGTAGTAGACCGCGTACGCCACCGCGCCGGCCGCCGCGGCCAGCCCGGCGGCCAACCAGTGCCGCCGGTACAGCCACCACACCGCCACCGCGACGGCCAGCAGCGAGGCGCCGTAGAGCAGCGCGTGCACCGCCGCGCCGCCGGCCCGCAGCTGCAGACCGTCCACGTAGCCGAACAGCGCCGAGCCGGCCAGCAGACCGGCCGGCCGCCAGTTGCCGAAGATCATCGCGGCCAGGCCGATGTAGCCCCGCCCGCCGGTCTGGTTCTCCAGGTAGCCGAGCTGGCCGGGGTTCAGCACCAGCGCGGCACCGCCCAGGCCGGCCAGCGCGCCGGAGATGACCACGGCCGCGTACTTGTGCGCGTACACCGAGACACCGAGCGACTCGGCGGCGTACGGGTTCTCCCCGCAGGAACGCAGCCGCAGCCCGAACCGGGTCCGCCACAGGATCCAGTAGCTCAGCGGCACCAGCGCGAACCCGAGCAGCACCAGCGGCGTGAACCCGGTGAGTACTCCGCGCAGCAGCCCGGCCAGGTCGGCCAGCACGGGCAGCCGGGCGTCCTCGACCGCGCCCAGCCAGTCCCCCAGCGGCTGCACCGAGTACGTGTCCACTCCGGGCAGCTGCGGCGACTGCCTCGGGTTCCGGGACACCGGCTCGAAGATCAGCGTGGACAGGTACTTGGTCAGCCCGGCGCCGAGCAGGGTGATCGCCACCCCGGACACGATGTGGTTCACCCCGAAGGTCACCGTGGCCAGCGCGTGCAGCAGCCCGCCGAGCGCGCCGAACACCGCGCCGCCCAGGATCGCCGCCCACAGCCCCCAGTGCAGCCCGCAGAACGCGGCCCCCCAAGTACCCATGATCATCATGCCCTCGAGGCCGAGGTTGATCACGCCCGCGCGCTCCGCCCACAGCCCGCCCAGGCCGGCCAGCAGGATCGGCATGAGCAGCCGGACCGCCGACTGGATGGTGCCGGACGAGGTCAGCTGGTGCTCGCCGGTCAGCTCCGAGGTGACCACCAGTACGGCCACCGCCGCGGCCGCCGCCAGCGCCCCGCGCGCCCAGCCGGGCATCCGCCGGCGCGGCGGCGCGGCCGGTACCTCGACCGACTCGCTCAGCGCGGTCATGACGCCGCCCCGGCCGGAGCCGCCGCCGGTGACGCGCCGGTCACCCGGCGGCGTTGCGCGGTCAGCTCGTACCGGCGGACGATCTCGTAGGCGATCACCACCGCGATCACCGAAACCCCCTGCATGATCACCGCGATCTCCCGGGGCACCCCGACGTTGTCCAGCGCCAGCGCCGCCTTGTCCAGGAACGCCCAGAGCAGCGACCCCAGCGCGACGCCGACCGGGTGGTTGCGGCCGAGCAGCGCGATGGCGATGCCGGTGAAGCCGTAGCCCTGCGGGGCGTTGAGCGTGTAGGCGAAGTCCCGGCCGAGCAGCTCGGGCAGCCCGACCAGGCCGGCCATCGCGCCGGAGAGCAGCAGCGCAACCAGCGTCATCCGGCGCGCGTTCACCCCGCCGGCGGCGGCCGCCGTCGGCGATTCCCCGGACGCCCGCAGCTCGAAGCCGAACCGGGTCCGGCCCAGCAGGAACCAGTACCCGAAGCCCAGCGCGGCGGCCACGAACACCATGCCCAGCACGGTGCCCGACTCGCCGAACGAGATGCCCGGGAACCGGCCGCTGGGCGTGATCGGCTGGGTGGAGATGTTGTTGCCCTGCAGCACGCCGAAGGTGTCCGGCCGGATCAGGTAGGCGATCAGGCCGGTGGCGATGGCGTTCAGCATGATCGTGGAGATGACCTCGCTGACCCCCCGGTAGGCCCGCAGCACCGCGGCGATCCCGGCCCACGCCGCGCCCACCAGCACGGCCACCAGGATGATCACCAGCGTGTGCAGCACCGGGGGCAGCACCAGCGCGCCGCCCACGATCGCGGCCACGCAGGCGGCCAGCCGGAACTGGCCCTCCACGCCGATGTTGAACAGCTTCATCTGGAAGCCCAGCGCGACGGCCAGCCCGGACACGTAGTACACGGCGGCGCTGTTCAGGATGTCCACCGCCGTGGTGCCCTGGGTGACCTGGCCGACCATGGTGGACAGGGCCAGCCACGGCGAGTCGCCGCTGATCAGCAGCGCGATCCCGCACAGCAGCGCGGCGAACAGCAGGGCCAGCGCCGGCGCCAGGAACCGGCCTTTCACCCCTCCGGTCAGCGCTGTGGCCACCGCCGCCGTCATGCCGCGGCCCCGGTCATAGCCGCGCCGAGCTGCTCCGGGGTGACCGTGGCCGGGTCCGCGTCGGCGACCAGCCGGCCGCGCAGCATGACCTTGATCGAGTCGGACAGGCCGATCAGCTCGTCCAGGTCGGCGGACACCAGCAGCACCGCCAGCCCGTCGTGCCGGGCCTTGCGGATCTCCTCCCAGATCAGCGCCTGCGCGCCCACGTCCACGCCGCGCGTCGGGTGCGAAGCGATCAACAACAGCGGCGAGCCGGAAAGCTCCCGCCCCACGACGAGTTTTTGCTGGTTGCCGCCGGACAGCGCGGCGGCGGCCACCTCCACGCCCGGGGTGCGCACGTCGAAGTCGCGGACGATCCGCTCGGTGTCCGTTCTCGTGGCCGGCAGGTCCAGCAGTGCGCCCCGGGCCACCGGCGGGCGGCTCTGGTGGCCGAGGATGCGGTTGGCCCACAGCGGCTGGCTGGGCAGCAGCCCGTGACGGGTGCGGTCCTCCGGTACGTAACCGATGCCGGCCTCGCGCCGGGCCAGCGTGCCGGCGGTACTGAGGTCTTGCTCCCCCAGGTGTACCCGGCCCGTTTGAGCGCCCCGCATACCCATGATCGTTTCGACCAGCTCGGTCTGCCCGTTGCCCTCGACCCCGGCAATGCCCAGTACCTCGCCGGCGTGCACGGTGAGGTCGATGCCGTCCAGGACCCGGCGCGCGCCGTCGGCGGCCAGCAGGGTGAGGCCTTCGACCCGCAGCACCGCGCGGTCGGTGACGGTGGCCTCCCGGGTCTCCGGGGTCGGCAGCTCGCTGCCGACCATCATCTCGGCCAGCCGGCGGCTGGTCACCGCCTTCGGGTCGGCCGTGCCGACGCTGCGCCCCCTGCGGATCACCGTGATCGTGTCGGCGATGGCCCGCACCTCGTCCAGCTTGTGCGAGATGAACAGGAAGGTGTAGCCGTCCGCGCGCATGCCGCGCACGGTGGCGAACAGCTCGTCCACCTCCTGCGGGACCAGCACCGCCGTCGGCTCGTCCAGGATCACCACCCGGGCGCCCCGGTAGAGCACCTTCAGGATCTCCACCCGCTGCCGGTCGGCCACGCCCAGCTGGGCCAGCTCGGTCTCCGGGTCCACCCGCAGGCCGGTGGTGCCGGCCAGCTCCGCGATCTTCTTCCGGGCTCGCGCCCCGATCCCGTGCAGCGACTCGGCGCCGAGCAGCACGTTCTCCGCCACGGTAAGGTTGTCGGCCAGCATGAAGTGCTGGTGCACCATGCCGATGCCGGCCCGGATCGCCTCGGACGGCGACCGGAAGCGCACGGGTGAACCGTTCACCTCGATCCGCCCCTCGTCCGGCTGCTGCATGCCGTAGAGGATCTTCATCAGGGTGGACTTGCCGGCGCCGTTCTCCCCGCACAGCGCGTGCACCTCGCCGGTGGCGACGTCCAGGTTGATGTCGCTGTTCGCCACCACCCCGGGAAAGCGCTTGGTGATGCCCACCAGCCTTACCGCGAGATCTGGGCTCACGGTTTCGGCGAGACGGTGATGGCGCCGCCGATGATCTGCGACTTGTACGCATCCAGCTGCGGCTTGATGTCGTCCACGTTGCCGCCGGAGGTGGCGTAGCCGACGCCGTCCACCTTCAGGTCGAACACCTTGGGCAGGTTGTCCAGCCGGTTGGTGGCCACCGCGCCGATGTAGCTGTACACCGCCACGTCCACCCGCTTGAGCATGGAGGTGAGGATGATGTCCCGCACGTCGGCCAGGTTCTTGTCCTGGTACTGGTCGGAGTCAACGCCGATGCCCCACTTCGGGCTCTGCGGGGTGCTCGCCGCCTTGATCGCGCGGAACGCGCCGCTGCCCGAGGCGCCGGCCGCCGCGTAGATCACGTCGGCCCCGGAGTCCAGCTGCCCCTTGGCCGCCTCGCCGCCCTTGGCCGGGTCGTTGAACCCGCTCAGGTCGCCGGCCGGGGAGATGTACTTTGTGTCGATCTTGATGTTCGGCGCGACCGCCTTGGCGCCCTGCTTGAAGCCGGCCTCGAACTTCTGGATCAGCGGGGTCTCCACGCCGCCGACGAAGCCGACGTGGCAGGTCTTGGTCTTCAGTGCGGCCGCCACGCCGACCAGGAAGGAGCCCTGCTCCTCGGCGAACAACAGCGGCGTCACGTTGGGCACGCCCTCGGCGGTGCTGTCGACCAGCCCGAACTTGGTGTTCGGCGCGGCCGGGGCCACCTTCACCACGGCGGGCTCGTACTTGAAGCCGACCGCGATCACCGGGCTGTACCCGCCGTCCACCAGCTGGCGCAGCCGGGTCGCGCTGGCGTCCTCGCTCTCCCCGACGGCGGCGGTCAGCTCCTTGATGTCGGTCACCCCGAGGCGGGACTTGGCCCGGTCCAGCCCGGCCGCCGCCGCGTCGTTGAACGAGGCGTCGCCCCGGCCACCGACGTCGTAGGAAAGACCCACCTTCAGGTTGGACGCGTTCAGGTCCGGCGGCACCTCGGGCGGCTCGGCCACGGCGGCGGGCCCGGCCGGCGCGGGATTGCGCTGACAGCCGGCGGCCGATGAACCCGATCCACCCCCGCCACCGGTGTCCTTGGCGCAACCGGCCACGCTCAGCGCGGCCACCAGCAGCGCCGCGACCACCGCTGTTCTCCGGACTCGTCCACCCATGCCGCTGCCCCCTCGGCGTGCCTCATCTGTGGGAAATCGATGCCCCGCACAACCCGATCGGGTGCGACGGCGCATCCGGGCACGCTACAAGCGCGGGCCAGGGGATGACCAGGGCTTCCCGCGGTAAGTTACCGCCCAGTTGCACGGAGTTGATCAGGACTTGAGCTAGCAGGGCACTGCTGGCGGATCGGGGAGGCGGCCATGGACGAGGCGAGCGTGACCATCGCGGCGGCACCGGACAAGGTGTGGGCGACGGTGACCGACATCACCAACATGGGCAAGTGGAGTCCCAGCAACACCGGCGGAAAGTGGACCAAGGGCGCCAGCGGGCCGGCCCCGGGCGCGCACTTCGCCGCGTGGAACAAGAAGGGCGTGGCGCGCTGGGTGACGCACTGCGAGGTCATCGAGTGCGAGGAGCCGAGCAAGTTCGCCTTCCAGGTCGCGGAGAACCACATGCAGTGGGGCTGGAAGATCGCGGCCACCGACGACGGCGGCACCGAGCTGACCCAGTGGCGCCACCGCACCGCCATGCCCGCGCTGCCCATCCGGATGTTCGTCAAAATGCTGTGGGGGGGCATCGACCAGTTGGACGCCAACATGGTCGACGGCATGCGCGACACCCTCAACGCCATCAAACGCGACCTGGAAGCCACCCCCGCCTCCGCCTGAGGACCTCCGGGTAGGTGGTGGGCGCCCGGTTGCCGATGGCTAGGGTGCCGGTGTGGTTGGCGCACGGGTCGGCGGGTTGTTGTGTGCGGTATTTGTGCTGGTGACCGGGCCGGTGATGACCGGCGTGGCACTGGCTCAGCCGCCCGTGACGCCGACCCCGAACCCCTCTCCCAACGGGCACGCGACGCCGGCTCACCCGGGGCACGGGCAACCCAAACCGGGACAGCCGCTGGCCGGGCAACCGGCGGCCGGGCAACCCAAACCGGGACAGCCGGCGCCGAAGTGCACCGTGCCGGTGGCCCCGCCGCCGCCGGTGGACGCCTCGGAACGCCCGCACCCCGGTGAGCCGCCCCCCACCCCGCTGCCGGTGCCGGCCCGGCCGGTCGGCGGCGCCCGGATGGGCGAGTGCGGGTTCGTCATGCCGGCCGGCGTGCCGCTGCTGCCGCCCGGGATCGGCGCCGCGTCCTGGGTGCTGGCCGACCTGGACAGCGGGGCGGTACTGGCCGCCCGCAACCCGCACGCCCGGGAGCGGCCGGCGTCCACGTTGAAGGTCCTGACCGCACTGGTCGTGATGCGCAAGCTGGACCTGAGCACCGTGGTGGAGGGCACCGCCCAGGACGCGAACATCGACGGCAGCCGGGTCGGGGTCGGCCCCGGCGGCCGCTACACGGTGCGCCAACTGCTCACCGGCCTGATCATGAACTCCGGCAACGACGCGGCGAACGCCCTGGCCAGAGAGCTGGGCGGCGTTCCGACCACGCTACGCCTGATGTCCGAAACCGCCGGCGACCTCGGCGCACTGGACACCCGGCCGGCCACCCCGTCCGGCCTGGACGGCCCCGGCATGTCCACCTCCGCCTACGACCTGGCGCTGATCTACCGGCTGGCCATGCGCGAGCGGGTCTTCCAGGAGATCAGCCGCACCCGGCTCACCGACTGGCCCGGCCGGGGCGACCTGCCCGGCTTCAAGATCAGCAACGACAACCCCCTGCTGATCGGCTACAAGGGCACGATCGGCGGCAAGACCGGGTTCACCGACGACGCCCGGCACACGCTGATCGTGGCCGCCGAGCGCGGTGGCCGGCGCCTGGCCGTGGTGATGATGCGCGCGGAGAACCGCCCGGTCCTGGTGGCCCAGCAGGCCGCGCGGCTGCTCGACTACGGCTTTGCCCTGCCCCGAGGGGTGAAACCCGTGGGCACCCTGGTCGAGTCGCGGCCCGCCGAGCCGGAGGCCGCCGCCGCCTACGAGGCGCCCGCTTCCGCGCCGCCCCCGGCCCCGGTGGAGTCGCACGAGGACCGCATCAAGTCGCTCGGCGTGATCGGCGGCGGCGCCCTGCTCGGCGCCCTGCTCTCCTACCTGATCGCCCGCCGCCGCCCCGACGAGCCGGGCGACCCCGACCTCCCCGACCCTTCCCCGACCCCGCACGCCGAGAACTAGGACGTTCGGTACTGGCGTCCGGCCTCCGGTCGGCGGTGTAAAGATCGGCTTGGACGGCCCGCCGTGGGTTGTCTCCCGCGGCTTGGCTCCCGGCCGTTGCGTTCGCCCACCCGGAAACGCCGCCTCCCGGAGCGCTGCCGCCCGGATTCGCCACCTCCCGAAGCGCTGCCGCCGATTTGGTGGTCATCAGGACATGAGGGCCGCTTTGAGCGCCCAGAAGCGACCACCATGCCCTGATGATCATGTGACAGAGCCTGGCGGGGAGTCGCCCCGGTCGCCAAACCCAACGGCCCGCGGCCGAGCCACGGGAGGTCGCCCAACTCAGGCCGTCCAAACCGATCTTTAAACCGCCGCCCAAGTACCGAACGCCGGCGAACTCCAACCCCAGAACGCTAGCGGCGGCGGGCGAGAAGCGCGCCGAGCAGGCCGGCGACGGCGCCTACGCCGAGCAGGTCGGCCGCGCCCGCCCCGTTGCGCACGGTGACCTCGGGCCGGATCACCACCGGCGGCGGCGGGGGTGGCGGCGGCAGGACCTCGTTCTCCCGGCTGGTGGCCGCCCACGCGGTGAGGAACAGGATGAACCGGGACACGGTGAAGATGAAGACCATGAGACCGAGGATCGGGCCGAACAGCGCCCCGGTCGGCGAGTTCGTCACGCCGGCCAGGTAGTACACCATCACCTGCTTGATCACCTCGAAGCCGATGGCCCCGGCCAGCGCCGCCTTGGCCGCGCTCCGCCAGGTCACCGGCTCGCGCGGCAACCGCGCGAGCACCCACAGGAACACCAGCGCATTCGCCAGCAGACCCACGACCACGGCGCTGAGCTTGATCAGCGGCGCCAGCCAGGAGATGCCGCCCAGCCCCAGCCAGTCGACGATCTGGCCGGCCAACCCGCCGGTGGCGGTCACCGCCGCCGCGATCACCAACGCCAGGCCCAGGCCAACCAGGGCGAGCAGGTCGGAGATCGTCTTGCGGATCACCGTCGGCGGCGGGATGCGCTGGCCCCACTGCTCGGACAGCGCCTCCCGCAGGTTGGTCATCCAGCCGAGACCGGAGTACAGCGCGACCAGCAGACCGATCACCCCGACCGTGCCGGCGGACTGCAGCGCCGAGTCGATCACCTGGGCCAGGGTGTCCCCGATCCCCGGGGCGTTGGCCTTGATCGCGTCCTTGATCTGTTCCACCAGCTCCGGGTTGCGCCGCAGGAACAGCGCCCCGGCCGCGAACGCCACCATCAGCAGCGGGAACAGCGCGAGCACGCTGAAGTAGGTGATCGCG
Source organism: Actinospineispora eucalypti (assembly GCF_039543365.1). Lineage (NCBI taxonomy): Bacteria > Bacillati > Actinomycetota > Actinomycetes > Pseudonocardiales > Pseudonocardiaceae > Actinospineispora > Actinospineispora eucalypti. The sequence goes on along the minus strand of NZ_BAABJP010000007.1, from coordinate 43,274 downwards.
GCCGCGTAGTGGTCGCCGTGGCTGTCGGTGTATCGGGCGCCGGCCCGGACCAGGTGGTCCAGCCACTCGTACCGCGTGCGCGGCTGGGCGAACTTGGACGGCTTCTCCGGCTTGTCGGCCCCGGTCGCCAAGGCGGTCCCCCTTCCGCTTTCGGCGCCGGCGCGTCGTCAGCTCGCCGGCGGCAGGAACCCGATCCTGTCGTACACCCGGCGCAATGTCGCGCCGGCAACGCCGCGCGCCCGCTCCGCGCCCTGCGCCAGTACCCGGTCGAGTTCCGCCCGGTCGGCGAGGTAACCGTCCACCTTCTCCTTCAAGGGGGTCACGAATTCGGCCACCACCTCGGCCAGGTCCTTCTTCAGGTCGCCGTAGCCCTTGCCCGCGTAGTCCGCCTCCAACTCGGCGATCTTCCGGTTGGCCAGCGCCGAGTAGATGGTGAGCAGGTTGGAGACGCCGGGCTTGTGCTCCGGGTCGTAGCGGATGTCCCGGTCCGCGTCGGTGACCGCCGAACGGATCTTCTTCGCGGACACCTTCGGGTCGTCCAGCAGCTCGATGATGCCGCCCGGGCTGGACGACGACTTGCTCATCTTGGCCGTCGGGTCCTGCAGGTCGTAGATCTTCGCCACGTCTTCCGGGATGAACGGCTCGGGCACGGTCAGCGCCTTGCCGAACTGGGTGTTGAACCGCTGCGCCAGGTCCCGGGTCAGCTCCAGGTGCTGCCGCTGGTCCTCGCCGACCGGCACCGCGTCGGCCTGGTAGAGCAGGATGTCGGCGGCCATCAGCACCGGGTAGGTGAACAGGCCGACCGTGGTCCGGTCGTTGCCCTGCTTGGCCGACTTGTCCTTGAACTGGGTCATCCGGCTGGCCTCGCCGAACCCGGTCAGGCAGCCGAGCACCCAGGTCAGCTCGGCGTGCTGGGGCACGTGGGACTGCACGAACAGCGTGCACCTGGCCGGGTCCAGGCCGAGCGCGAGCAGCTGGGCCGCCGCGCGCCGAGTCCGCTCGCGCAGCACCTTCGGGTCGTGCGCGACGGTGATGGCGTGCAGGTCGGGGATGAAGTAGAACGCGTCGCTCTCGTCCTGCAGCGCCACCCACTGCCGCAGCGCACCGAGGTAGTTGCCCAGGTGGAAGGAGTCGGCGGTCGGCTGGATCCCGGACAGGATCCGGGGCCGGCGTTGGGACGAGTCGCTCATGCTCTCATTGTTCCAGCGCCGTCGACCGCGTTCTCCAGTGCCTAGCGCCGCCGCGCGCCAAACTGGGCCCGCGGCTCGGTGAGCGCGCCGAGGCGCGCTCAGAGGTTCCCGCGCGCCGCCTGCTCCCGCTCGATCGCCTCGAACAGCGCCCGGAAGTTGCCCTTCCCGAAGCCGGCCGAGCCGTGCCGTTCGATCAGCTCGAAGAACACCGTCGGCCGGTCCCCGAACGGCTTGGTGAAGATCTGCAACAGGTAGCCGTCCTCGTCCCGGTCGACCAGGATGCCGCGCTTCTTCAGCTCCTCCACCGGCACCCGCACCCGCCCGATCCGCGCGCGCAGCTCCGGGTCGTCGTAGTACGAGTCCGGGGTGGCCAGGAACTCCACGCCGGCGGCACGCAGCCGATCAACGGCGGCGAGGATGTCCGTCGTGGCCAGCGCCAGGTGTTGCGCCCCCGGCCCCTGGTAGAAGCGCAGGAACTCGTCGATCTGGGACTTGCGCTTGCCGGCGGCCGGCTCGTTCAGCGGGAACTTGACCATGTGGTTGCCGCTGGCCACCACCTTGCTCATCAGCGCGGAGTAGTCGGTGGCGATGTCCGCGCCGATGAACTCCGCCATGTTGGTGAACCCCATGACCCGGTGGTAGAAGTCCACCCACCGGTCCATCGCGCCCAGCTCCACGTTGCCGACCACGTGGTCCAGCGCCTGGAAGACCTGCTCACCGCTCCCCGGCTGGTGGCGCGCCTGATAGCCGGGCAGGTACGGGCCGTGGTAGCGGGACCGGTCGACCAGGGTGTGCCGGGTGTCCCCGTAGGCGGCGATCGCGGCGATGCGCACCGTGCCGTGCTCGTCGCTGACGTCGTGGGGCTCGTCCAGGATGCGCGCGCCGGCCCGGCGGGCGTGTTCGATGCAGCGGTCCACGTCCGGCACCCGCAGGGCGATGTCACCGACCCCGTCGCCGTGCCGGCGGTGGTGCTCGGCCAGCGGGCTGTCCGGATCCACCGCGCCGGTGACCACGAACCGCACCGCCGCGTCGCCCTCGCCACTGGTGAGCAGGTAACCGTGGTGATCACGGTTGCCGGTCTCCGGGCCGGAGTAGGCGACCAGGTCCATGCCGTAGACGGTGCGGAAGTAGTGCGCGGTCAGCGTGGCGTTGCCCACCACCCAGACCACCGCGTCCCATCCGGTCACCGGGAATTCGTCCGCGCTGGGGTCGTGCGCGACCAGTCCGACCAGCTCGCGGAGATCGTCCTTCGAAAACGACACAGTCATGCCAGATATTGGACTCTCAGGTCCTCGAGATGTGCAATCGGTATATTTGAAACTGGCCAGAGTGGCTAGTCTGCCGGCGCCTGACGGGAAAGAGCTATGCAACTTGACGAGCTCGATCTGGGCCTGATCCGGACCCTGCACGAGCGGCCCCGGGCCGGTGCGCTGGAGTTGTCGCGGCTGCTGCGGGTGGCGCGGGCGACCGTGTCCGCCCGGTTGCGCCGGCTGGAGGAGTCCGGAGTGATCACGGGTTACGGGCCGGACGTGGACCTCGCGGCGGCCGGCTACCCGGTGCGCGCGTTCGTCACCCTGGAGATCGCGCAGGGCGCGCTGGAGCAGATCGCACACGAGCTGGAGGCGATTCCCGGCGTGATCGAGGCGCACGCCACGACCGGCTCCGGCGACGTGCTGTGCCTGATCGCGGCGGCGTCACACCAGGACCTGCAGGACACCCTGGTGCGGCTCAACCACTCGTCGGCGATCGACCGGTCCACCAGCGTGATCACCCTGAGCACCGTGGTTGCGCACCGAGTACTGCCGCTCCTCGCACAGCGCCCCTCAACCCGCGCCCCCCGCTCCCCCGAGTACCGCTAACCCCTCCCCGTCCGCGAGTCGGGATTCTGGGTACGGCGAGTCGGGATTCTGGGCACACCGAGTCGGCGGTTTCGGCACACCGAGTTGACAGTCCCAGCACACCGAGTTGGCGTTTGACGGGCGCGGCGACCTAGTCCGTGGAGCCGTCTTCCACCTGATCGGTGTCCTGGCCGGCCGGTTCGGCGGCCGCCGACGGCCGCGGGCCCAGCCGGACGACACCGCCGTCCAGGTCGATGTCGAACCGAGGCTGGTGCTGCTTGCCGTCCGAGTTGCCACCGGCCTCGTCGTTGATCTTCTGACCCTCGAAGAGCTTGCCCAGTTGACCCATACCGCCACGGTAGCCCCACCACGACCCCCCGCGGCACGGCCCTCCACCGACGGTGACCCGCCGTACCCAGATCCCCGACTCGCCGTACCCAGAATCCCGACTCGCCGTACCCAGAATCCCGACTCGCCGTACCCAGAATCCCGACTCGCCGACGGACGGGGAGGTTACGCGGGGGCTAGGGGGAGGGGGCGGGGACGGGTGGGAGTGAGGGGGGCGGGGGTGCCGGTGTAGGTGGTGGTCCGTTGGAGGACGGGGCGGCCGGCGGCCTGCGCGATGGCGGTCAGTTCGGCCACGGAGCGGGCGGAGCCGTTTTCCGAGCCGGCCATACGGCTGATGGTCTCCTCCATCAGGGTGCCGCCCATGTCGTCCGCGCCGCCGCGCAGGATGTCCGCCGCCAGCTCGTCGCCCAGCTTCACCCAGGAGCACTGGATGTGCGGGATGCGGCCGTGCAGGGCCAGCCGGGCGAACGCGTGCACCGCCCGGTTGTCCCGCTCGGTGGGTCCCGGCCGGGCCAGCCCGGCCAGGTAGATCGGCGCGTTGTGGTGCACGAACGGCAGCGGCACGAACTCGGTGAACCCGCCGGTGCGGTCCTGGATGGACGCCAGCGTGCGCAGGTGGCCCAGCCAGTGCCGGGGCTCGTCCACGTGGCCGTACATCATGGTCGACGAGGAACGGATGCCCAGCTCGTGCGCGGTGCTCACCACCTCGATCCACTGCGCGGCCGGCAGCTTGCCCTTGGTCAGGATCCACCGGATCTCGTCGTCCAGGATCTCCGCCGCCGTACCGGGAATGGAGCCGAGGCCGGCGTCGCGCAGCTCGGTCAGCCACTCCCGGATCGAGACGCCGGCCTTGGCCGACGCCGACACGATCTCCATCGGGGAGAACGCGTGCACGTGCATTCCGGGCACCGCCTTGTGCACCGCGCGCACCAGGTCGGCGTAGAAGGTCACCGGTAGGGCGGGGTCGATCCCGCCCTGCATGCACACCTCACTCGCGCCGTCCCAGGCCGCCTCGGCGGCCCGGTCCCCGACCTCGTCCAGGGACAGCCGGAACGCGTCGGCGTCCCGCTCGCGCTGCGCGAACGCGCAGAACCGGCAGCCCACGTAGCACACGTTGGAGAAGTTGATGTTCCGGTTGACCACGTAGCTGACCGGCTCGCCGACCACGTCGGCCCGCACCGCATCGGCCAGCCGGCACAGTTCGGCCAGGGCGACGCCGTCGCTGGTGAGCACGGCCATCGCGGCCGCCTCGTGGGCCGGGTCGAGCAGTGCGGCCGGGTCGGAGGCGGCCAGGGTCAGGCCGGCCCGCACGTCCGCGTCCAGCCGCTCGGGTGCTGAAAGCGCCGACTCGGTGTGCTCAGAACGCCGACTCGCGGGAGAGCGGACCGCGGCTAGCTCTTCGCGCAGGGCGTCCCAGTCGCCGTAGACCGAGTCGAAGTCGGTGCGGCGGTCGTCGGTGCGGCCCTCGGTGTCGATTTCCGTGTGCAGGTCGACGCGGCCGGTGGAGGCGAAGCCGCCGTCGGGCTCCTGCCAGGGGCGGCCGACAACGGCAGCCTCCGGGTTCGCCAACCCCGTTGAAGGGTCGGCCAGGGCGGCCACGTGGGCGTGCAGCCGGGTGTCGATCCACGGCGAGCCGGCGCGCACGAAACGCGGGTAGGCGGTGAGTCGTTCGCGCAGCTGGAAACCGGCGGCCTCGGTGTGTGAAGCCAACGACTCCAGGGCCGGCCAGGGCATCTCCGGGCTGACGTGGTCGAGGGTCACCGGGGAGACCCCGCCCCAGTCGTCGATGCCCGCGCGCAGCATCAGGGCGTACTCCTCGCCGACCAGGTTGGGCGGCGCCTGCAGGCGCATCTTCGGACCCAGCACCAGCCGGGACACCGCGATGGTGGCGGCCAGGTCCTCCAGCTCGGCGTCCGGCATCCGGGCCATCGCGGTATCCGGCTTGGCCCGGAAGTTCTGCACGATCACTTCCTGGATGTGGTTATGCGCCCGTGCGGCGGCCCGGATGGCGAACAGCGAGTCCGCCCGCTCGGCCCGGTTCTCGCCGATGCCGATCAGGATGCCGGTGGTGTACGGCACGCCGACCCGGCCGGCGTCGGTGATCGCGCGCAGCCGGACCGCGGGCTCCTTGTCCGGGCTGCCGTAGTGCGGCCCGCCCTTCTCCGACCAGAGCCGCTCGGCGGTGGTTTCCAGCATCATCCCCATGCTGGCGGCCACCGGCTTCAGCCGGGTGAGCTCCTCCCAGGACAGCACACCCGGGTTCAGGTGTGGCAGCAGCCCGGTCTCCTCGAGCACCGCGATCGCGCAGGCCCGCACGTAGTCCAGGGTGGAGTCGTAGCCGCGCGCGTCCAGCCACTCCTTGGCCGCCGGCCAGCGGTCCTCCGGGCGGTCGCCCAGGGTGAACAGCGCCTCCTTGCAGCCGGCCGCCGCGCCGGCGCGGGCGATCTCCAGCACCTCGTCCCGTTCCAGGAACGCGGCCGGCAGCCGGTGCGGCACGGTGGCGAACGTGCAGTAGTGACACCGGTCCCGGCACAGCCGGGTCAACGGGATGAACACGTTGCGGCTGTAGGTGACCACGCCCGGCCGGCCCGCGTCGGCCAATCCGGCGTCGCGCACCCGGCCGGCGACGGTCAGCAGCTCGTCCAGCGCCTCGCCCCGGGCGGCCAGCAGCACGGCCGCTTCGGCCACGTCCAGCGTCGCGCCGTCCCGCGCCCGGCGCAACGCCCGCCGCATCGCGCTCGCCGACGGTGCTTGTTCGGTCAAATCAGCCACCTCCGCACAGTAGGTCGGTTTCCACCGACCGGCAGCGGATCAGCTGTGCGTCCGCTCACGAAGAATGTCGACAAATAGAGCGGGGTCGATGTTCCCGCCGGACACCACGGCGACGCACGGGCCGGGCGGCAGGACGTCGGTTCGGTGCAGGTAGGCGGCCGGGGCGACCGCCCCGGACGGCTCGGCGACGATCCGCGACCGGGCGGCCAGCTCGCCCACGGTGCTCCGGATCTCCGCCTCGCTCACCGTGAGCACGTCGTCCAGCAGCGCGGTCAGGTGGGCGAAGGTCAGCTCGGAAGGTTCCGCGCGCAGGCCGTCGGCGCTGGTGCGCACCCGGTCCTCCGACGGCCATCGGACCAGCTCACCGGCCTTGAAGCTGTCCCGGGTGTCGGCGGCCAGCTCGGGTTCCACGCCGAACACCGCCGCCTTCGGGCAGAGCGCCTTGACCGCCACCGCGATCCCCGAGGCCAGCCCGCCGCCACTGATCGGCACCAGCACCGAAGCCACGTCCGGCCGGTCCTCGGCGATTTCCAGGCCGGCCGTGCCCTGCCCGGCGATCACGTTCGGGTGGTCGTAGGGCGGGATCAGCGTGGCCCCCCGCTCGGCGGCCAGCGCCCGGGCCACGGCGGCCCGCTCGGCCGGTGGCGCGAGCACCACCTCGGCGCCCAGCTCCTTGGTCGCCGCGATCTTCAACGCGGGTGCCGTGTCGTCGATCACAATCACCGCCGGCACCCCGCCGGCCCGGGCCGCGTAGGCCACCGCCTGCGCATGGTTGCCGCTGGAGAACGCCACCACGCCGGCGGCGCGCTCCGACTCGGGCAGCACGGCCAGCGCGTTCCACGCCCCGCGCACCTTGAACGCGCCGATCGGCTGCAGGTTCTCCGGCTTCAGCCAGAGCGTCCGCTCCGGCCGTTCCGCCCACGGACAGGCCAGCAGCGGCGTGCGCACCGCCACCCCCCGGATCCGTTCCGCCGCCGCCCGAACCTCGTCAACCGAAACCAGCCGCATGGCACCGATAGTGCCAGCGGGTCAGAGCAGCGGGCCGGTGAGTGTCCAGCCGATGGCGCCCGTGGCGAACCCGGTGAAGAACACCAGCGAGGCGCCGGCCAGCGCGATGTTCTTGCTGAACATCACCTGCTCGATCTGCTTGGTGGCCGGGTCGGTCTGCTTCCAGAAGTCGTGGAACAGCACGGCGGCCGGCACCAGGAACACGAACAACAGCAGCGAGCCGAGGTCGGCCCAGACACCGAGCAGCACGGACAGCCCGCCGAGCACCAGCAGCACGCCGGAACCCAACACCGACGGCCCGGCCAGCGGCACGTTCTTGGCCTTGGCGTACTCGGTCATCGCGGCGCTGTCCTTGAAGTGGCCGAACGCGGCCCCCAGGAACAGCAGGCTGAACAGCACCCGGCCGACAAACGCTACGAGATCCATGACACTTCCCTTCCGCCCGGAGAGAGTGTCGTTATTCTCCCGCCGCGCAGCCGGTTCAGCGTTCAACCAATGGCGGAACTTATTCGTAACGCACGGTCACCGGGGCGTGGTCCGACCAGCGCAACGCGTGCTCGGCGGCCCGGTCGACCCGCGCGCTCACCGCCCGCGCCGCCAGGCCGGGAGTGGTCAGGTGGTAGTCGATGCGCCAGCCGGTGTCGTTGTCGAACGCCCGGCCCCGGTAGGACCACCAGGAGTACGGCCCTTCGACGTCGGGGTGCAGGTCGCGCACCACGTCGGCGTATCCGGATGCCAGCACGGCGGCGACCCAGTCCCGCTCGTGCGGCAGGAAACCCGAGTTGCGCCGGTTGCCCCGCCAGTTGCGGATGTCCCGTTCGGTGTGCGCGATGTTCCAGTCGCCGCAGACCAGCACCTGGCGGTCCTCGGCGGCGGCCTTTTCGGCCCGTTCGACCAGGTAGGGTGCGAACAGCGCGAGGAAGCGGTCCTTCTCCTCCTGCTTGGGCGTCTCGGCCACCCCGTTGGGCAGGTACAGCGAGCCGATGGTCACCCCGGGCAGGTCCACCTCCAGGTAGCGGCCGGTGGCGTCGAACTCCTCGGCGCCGAACCCGACCCGAACCGATTCGGCGGCCACCTCGGGGCGCACCAGCACACCGACGCCGTTGCGGCCGAGCGCGCGTTCGTTCGGCGCGTAGTGCAGCCGCCATCCCGGCAGCTCGGGGAACTCCTCCGGCCGCGCGCGGCACTCCTGCACACAGACCACGTCCGCGTCGGTGTCGCGCAGCCAGTCCAGCATGCCCTTGCGCACGGCGGCCCGGATGCCGTTGACGTTGACCGTGCTGACGGTGAGCGGACCGGTCACTGGGTGCAGGTGCTGCCGGGCAGCGGGCGCAGGAACTGGTCGAGCGCCCACTCGCCGTTGCCGAGGTCGCGGTAGCCGTTGCGCACGGTGGGCTGGGTGCCGCGCACGTCGCCCCGGTGCAGCGTGCCGATGTTCCGCCCGCTCGCCTCCGGGGAGTCCCGGATGTTGACCTCGGCGGTGACCTCCACCCGGCACGGCGCGGACAGCCCGGACGTCGAGCTGACCGCACCCTTGTCGATGAGCACCATGACGCCGAGGATCAGCGACACCCCCGCGGCGAAGGGCCAGCTCTTCGCCTTCGGCATCTTCGGCAAATTGATCTTGACCACGTCGGTACACCGCCCGAAAAATTACGCCGCCCAGGAAACGCCAGTCCGGTCGAGGACGCTACCCGCCTCTGGCGCGCCGTCCCAGCGTGGCGCGCACACCCGGCCTCGACGGGTATACGGTACGGACGTACTGGACACCGGCGCGGAGAGACGGACAACAACGATGAAGGTCATTTACACCTACACCGACGAAGCCCCGGCGCTGGCCACACACTCGTTCCTGCCGATCATCGAGGCATTCGCCGGCAAGGCCGGAGTGGCCGTGGAAACCCGGGACATCTCCCTGGCCGGCCGGATCCTGGCGCACTTCCCGGACCGGCTGACCGCCGAGCAGCGGGTACCGGACGCGCTGGCGGAACTGGGCGAGCTGGCCAAGACCCCGGAAGCCAACATCATCAAGCTGCCCAACATCAGCGCCTCGATCCCGCAGCTCAAGGCCGCGATCAAGGAGCTGCAGACCGCCGGCTACGACGTCCCGGACTACCCGGAGAACCCCAGCACCGACAAGGAACGCGCCGCGCGCGCCGCGTATGACGCGGTGAAGGGCAGCGCGGTGAACCCGGTGCTGCGCGAGGGCAACTCGGACCGCCGCGCCCCCGCCTCGGTGAAGAACTTCGCCCGCAAGCACCCGCACTCCATGGGCGCCTGGTCGGCCGACTCGGCCTCCCACGTGTCCACCATGAGCGACGGCGACTTCCGGCACTCGGAGACCTCGGTGACCGTGGACGCGGCCGACGAGCTGCGCATCGAGCACCTGGCCGCCGACGGCACGGTAACCGTGCTCAAGTCCGGGCTGAAGGTGCAGGCCGGAGAGATCGTGGACGCCGCCGTGATGCGCCGCGCCGCGCTGGCCGAGTTCCTGGCCACCCAGGTCGCCGAGGCCAAGGCCCAGGGCGTGCTGTTCTCCGTGCACCTGAAGGCCACCATGATGAAGGTGTCCGACCCGATCATCTTCGGGCACGCGGTGAAGCAGTACTTCGCCGACGTCTTCACCACCTACGGCGACGACCTCGCCTCGGTCGGCGCGGACCCCAACGACGGCCTGGCCAGTATTTTGACCGCGCTCGCTGGGCTTTCTTCGGACAAGCGCACCGCGATCGAGAAGGCCATCACGGCGGCCTACGACACCGGTCCCGCGCTGGCCATGGTCGACTCCGACCGGGGCATCACCAACCTGCACGTGCCCAGCGACGTGATCATCGACGCGTCCATGCCGGCGGCGATCCGGTCGTCCGGGCAGATGTGGAACGCGGCCGGTGCGCTGCAGGACACCAAGTACGTCATCCCGGACTCCTCGTACGCGGCGCTGTACGCGGAGGCGGTCGCGCACTGCCGCGAGCACGGCGCCTTCGACCCGGCCACCATGGGAACCACACCCAACGTCGGCCTGATGGCACAGAAGGCCGAGGAGTACGGCAGCCACGACAAGACCTTCGAGATCTCCGAGCCCGGCGTGGTGCGGGTGGTCTCCTCCTCGGGCGAGACTCTGCTGTCGCACGACGTGGAGCCCGGGGACATCTGGCGGGCCTGCCAGACCAAGGACGCGCCGGTCCGGGACTGGGTGGCGCTGGCCGTGCGCCGGGCCCGCGCCACCGGCGCGCCGGCCGTCTTCTGGCTGGACGAGACCCGGGGCCACGACGCCCAGGTGCTGCGCAAGGTCCGCGCCTACCTGGCCGAGGAGGACACCGACGGGCTGACCATCGAGATGCTCCCGGTGGCCGAGGCGGCCCGCTACACGCTGAACCGGGCCCGCGCCGGTGAGGACACCATCGCGGTGACCGGCAACGTGCTGCGTGACTACCTCACCGACCTGTTCCCCATCCTGGAGCTGGGCACCAGCGCCAAGATGCTGTCCATCGTGCCGCTGATGAACGGCGGCGGGCTGTTCGAGACCGGCGCCGGCGGGTCGGCGCCGAAGCACGTGCAGCAGCTGGTCAAGGAGAACCACCTCCGTTGGGACTCGCTCGGTGAGTTCCTGGCTCTCGCCGAGTCACTGGAGATGTTGGCGGAGAAGACCGACAATTCGCGGGCGGCGCTGCTCGGCAAGGCGCTGGACGACGCCACCGGCAAGCTGCTGGAGACCGGCAAGTCGCCGTCCCGCAAGGTCAACGAGCTGGACAACCGGGGCAGCCACTTCTACCTGGCGCTGTACTGGGCGCAGGCCCTGGCCGGGCAGACCGGGGACGCCGAGCTGGCGGCCGTCTTCGCCCCCCTGGCCGAGCGCCTGGCCGCCGCCGAGGACACCATCGTCGGCGAGCTGAACGCCGTCCAAGGAGAGCCCGCCGACCTAGGCGGCTACTACTACGTCAACCGCGCCAAGGCCGACCAGGTAATGCGCCCCAGTGACACCCTGAACGAGGCGATCACCGAGTTCTAGCCCCCACATCCTGATTCAGTCACTTCAGCACGGCGATTCAGTCACTTTGGGCGCGTAGGGTCGGGCAATCCGCCCACCCGGCCTGCTCGACCGACTGAATCAGCGTGCTGAAGTGACTGAATCAGGATTGGGGTGGCGCGGCAGACCCGGCTGCGTGACGTGGCGATCACCGAACCGTCCCCGTCCGTCGAAGATCTGGTCCGCACGCTATACGCCCAGGCCTAGGCTGGCTTTCATGGAGAAGATGGCGGAGGCGGCCGAGGGGATGCTGGCCTCGGTGGACGGGGCCGCGCACCGGCTGCTGGCCTGGCCGTTCGGCCCGGCCGAGTCGTCCGACCCGGAGGTGGAGCGGCGGCGCTGGTTCTACACGCCGACCGACCACGGCGGGCTGCCGGTGGGCGAGATGACGCCGGTCCAGTACCAGCGGGCGATGGCGCTGTTGGCCACCGGTCTTTCCGAGGCCGGCTACGGCACCGTGTCCACGATCATGGGCCTGGAGAACGTGCTGGACCGCACCGAGGGCTTCGCCGGCACGTTCGCCGGGCGGGACCGGGGCCGCGACCCCGGCCGTTACTACCTGCGGATATTCGGCCGGCCCGGTGACCGGACGTGGGGCTGGCGGTTCGGCGGGCACCACGTGTCGGTGAACAGCCTGGTGGTGGACGGCGAGCTGGTGGCCGCCACGCCGTGCTTCCTCGGCGCCGACCCGGCCTGCTCACCACTGCTCGGGCGGGCCGAGCTGCGCCCGCTCGGCGGCGTGGAAGGGCTGGCCCGGGAGCTGGCCCGGTCACTGGGGCCGGAAGCGTTCGGCACGGCGTTGCTCTCCGCCAACCCGCCGATCGACATCAGCGGCGGCAACCGGTCCAGGGTGTCGCCCGGGGACCGGTCCATACCACTGCCCCACCTGTTCCGCGGCCGGCTGGCCGAACCGCACCACAGCCGGATGGCCGGCGCGCACGACGCCGGCGAACGGGCCTACGGGTTGACCGAGGGACACCGGGACGAGCTGGCCCTGCCGGCCACCCCGCGCGGGCTGCCGGCGTCCGCGATGTCCGCCGGCCAGCGGGAGCTGCTGCGCACGCTGCTGGACTGCTACCTGGGGCGCGCGCCCTCCGCACTGGCCGAGCGGCTGGGCGCGCGGTACGCCGACGCCGGCCTGGACGGAGTGCACTTCGCCTGGGCGGGCTCGGTGGAACCCGGCGAGGGCTGCTACTACCGGCTGCACGGCCCCCGGCTGCTGGTCGAGTACGACAACACCCAGCGCGCGGCCAACCACGCGCACTCCGTGTGGCGCGACCCGGAGGGCGACTTCGGCGCCGACGTGCTCGCCGACCATCTAGGGTTCGGACGTGGCTAGCTCGACGGTGACCGTCTGGTCCGACATTCACTGCCCGTGGGCGTTCGTCGCCGTGCACCGGCTGCGCGTGGCGCGGGCCGAGGCCGGCCTGGACGTGGTCTTCGACCAGCGGCCGTGGCCGTTGGAGCTGGTCAACGGCCGGGGCACGCCGAAGCACATCGTGCCGGTGGAGACCGCCGTGCTGGCCAACCACGAGCCGGAGATCTTCAACACCTACGACAACCCGGAGTGGCCGTCCACCTTCCTGCCGGCCTTCGAGCTGGTCGCCGCCGCGCGCCGGGTGCACGACGTGCGCGCCGCCGAGGAGGTGGACTACGCGCTGCGGCTGGCCTTCTTCTGGGACGCCATCGACGTGAGCATCCGGGCCGGCCTGGAGCGGGCGCTGGAGAAGGTCGACGTGGACCGGGCGGCGGTGCTCGCCGAATGGGACGCCGGCTCGGTCCGGGCCGACGTGCTCGCCGACTACGAGCGCAGCAAGTCGCTCCCCATCCAGGGCAGCCCGCAGGTGTTCTGGCCGGACGGCTCGACCACCCACAACCCCGGCATGACCGACCACGAGTGGGTCGGCGGCATCCCGCGCATCCGGTCGGCCGACCCCGGCGAACCGGCCCGCCTGCTGCGCGCGCTGGCTAGCTGACCAGGAAGGGGGCGCGCTGGATGGTGACGGCCAGCACCACCATCAGCACGCCGAACCCGCCGTAGCAGAGCACGTCCATCAGCTGGCTGCGCACCGCGAGCAGGCCGGCCCGGTCCTCCGGGAGCAGTACCCGGGCCAGGCCGGCCACCAGCAGGGCGCCGCCGAGCAGGCCGGTGCCCTCCCGCCAGTGCTCGGCCAGCACCCGGACGAACCCGGCCACCGCGATCACCAGCACGATGCTGATCGGGCCGTGCAGCGGGATGCGTTCGGCCAGCCTCCGCCGAAAGCCGTCGTCGCCGCGCGCCCGGGTCATGGGGCCATCCTCCCAGAACGGGCCGGCCAGGCGGCAACCACCGCCGCGACCAGGGTGAGCGCGCAGCCGGCCACGGTGACCGCGGTCAGCGGGTGCGGCGCGGTCGGGGCCAACGCGTCGAACAGCAGCGAGCAGAGCAGCTGCCCGGCGACCATGCCCAGGCCGAGCAGCAGGATCCCGATCACCCGCACCACCAGCACGCCGGCCGCGATGAACACCACGCCGACCGGTCCGCCCAGGTACAACCAGAGTTCCGGCGGCGGCGGGCCGACCGGGTGCTCCCCCAGCCCGACCACCGGCCCGAGTCCCCACACCAGCAGCAGCCCGGCCGTGCCCACCACGAAGTTGACCGAGGTCGCCGGCCACATCGCGGCGCCCAGCGCGTCCGGCCGGGCCTGCCGGGCCACGGCGCCGACCCGCCCGTTCACCCCCTGCTGCCAGGCCACCGCGACCCCGGCGACCAGCGGCAACAACGTCAGCACCAACCCGCTGGGACGGCCGAACCGGTCGCTCACCGACAGCAGCACGGCCAGCACCGCGAGCCCCGCCCCGGCCAGCCGCCGGGCACTCACCGGCCGCCGGCCGGCCGGCCCGATACCCAGCCGGTCCATCAGGAGCGCACTGCTCACCTGGCCGGCCACCATCGCCACGCTGAACACCGCGATGCCCAGCGCCGGCGAGGCCAGCCCCTGCGAGGCCACCAGGAACGCGCCGGCCAGGCCACCACCCAGCTGCCAGAACCGCAGGCGCCGGTCGCGCAGGGCGCGGCACACCTCCCCCACGCCCGCCCGGGCCGCCGGCGCCACCGCGACCAGCACGGCGACCAGCAGTAACCCGGTGCCGAAGGAGATCAGTGCGGCGGCCAGCCCGTCGTGCAGCCGGGCCGCCAGCGCGCCGTTCAACCGCGTCTGCCCGGCGATCCCGGCCCCGGCCAGCACCGCCACGAACAGGCCCAGGGCAACCTGCGCGCGCGGACTCGGGCTCACCCCCGCATCCTGCTCCGACCCGGCGCGCACCGCAGTGGATGTCCTACGATTCGGATCATGCGCGGCGTTCTCGCCCTGGTACTGGTCGCGGTGCTGGCCGGCTGCGGTTCGCCCGCGCCCGAACCGTTCCCGGTGCGGGTGTTGGTGATCACGATGTTCCCGGTGGAGACGGAGCCGTGGCTGGCCCGGGAGCCACTGTCGGTGACCGTCCCGGTGGCGCACGTGAAGGATCCACTGCGCTGCGCGCCGAACGGGCTGTGCGTCGCGGTGATCGGGCAGGGCAAGGCCAACGCGGCGACCAGCATGACGGAGATCCTGAACAGCCCGGCGGTGGACCTGACCAAGGCGTACTTCCTGACCGCCGGAATCGCCGGGGTGGCACCGAGGTCGGGCACGCTGGGCTTCGCCGCCTGGGCGCGCTGGGTGGTCGACTGGGACCTCGGCCACCACGTGACCGAACAGAGCGCACCGGACGTGCCGCACGGCTACCTGCCCTACGACGACCAGGGCAGCAACGTGTTCCGGCTGAACCAGGACCTGGTGAACCGGGCCTACCAGCTGACCAGGGCACTGCCGCTGCTGGACACCCCGGAGGCCGAGGAGAACCGCACGCACTACCCGGGCCAGGCCGGCCAGAAGCCGTACACCGCGCTGTGCGACACGATGACCGGCGACGACTACTGGGCCGGCGCCGACCTGTCCGCGAAGGCGGACTACATCACCGCCATCTGGACCAGGAACGACGGCCGGTACTGCACGTCGCAGATGGAGGACAGCGCGGTGGCAACCGCACTGTCCCGGCACGGGTACCTGGACCGCTATCTCAGCCTGCGCACCGCCAGCGACTTCGACCAGCCCTACGCCGGGCAGAGCGTGCGGGACGTGCTGGCCAAGTTCCCCGGCGCGAGCGCCGCGGTGGAGAACGCCTACCGGGTCGGCTCGGCGGTCGCCCACAACCTCGTGGACCAGCCCCGTTAGCTCAGGCCGGGTTCTCCCGGATCGCGGACAGCGGGCGCAGTTGGTGCGGCTGGTTCAGGGTGTCCGGGGTGGCGGCGAGTGCGGTGCCGCTGCCCAGTGCCCGGGCCCGCTCGATCAGCCGGCCGAGCAGCTCGCCCACCTGGTCGGGCCGGTCGAGCTGGGACGGGTGGCAGGTGAGCCAGGCCGAGTACAGTTCCGGCCCGTCCTGGTCGCACATCGCCTGGCGGACCGCCCGGTCCACGACCATCGCGTCCTCGGGGCGGGCGAGCACCACCAACCCGCTGGCCACGTGCCACAGCTCGGCCCCGGGTAGCTCGTTGACCTGGGCGGACAGCACCCGCCCCAGCCGGCGCAGCGTCGCGTCCGCACCGGCGAACCCGTTCCGGGCGACCAGCGGACCCATTTCCGGCACCAGCCAACCGGCGCAGAACCGCTCCGGCCAGGCACACCGCCGCAACAGCGCGCGCTCCAGCTCCCGGCGCCCGCCCAGCCCGGTGCTCGGGTGCAGCGCCCTAGCCCGCTCGGACTCCAGCTCGGCCACCCCGCGCAGCAGGTCGGTGATGTGCGCGACGCCGATGCAGCGCTCGTCGTCGTCCACGACGACGATGTCGTCGTTGCGCCGCCGCGGGTCGCCGTGGGAGAGCAGGCGCAGCGCCTCGCGCGGCTCGGCGGACGCGGCCAGCGTCCTCGGCGTGTCGGCCATCGAACGCACCGGCCGGCGGGCGTGCAGCGCGTGGCCGTACATCCCGGACACGGCGAGCATGAACCGGTTCCGGTCCAGGGTGCCCACCGGCCGCCGGGCCGAGTCGACCAGGACCACGCCGGTGACGGTCGGGCCGTCCCGGAAGATGTCCCGGACCTCCTCGCCGGTGGCCTCCGGGCCCACCATGGTCGCCGGGCCGGCGAACCCCTCGATCGTGCCCGGCGCGGTGACCTCGCCGGCCTGCGCCAGGTCGGCCCCCTCGGCGTCCCCGCCGGCAATCGGCACCGGGGCGAGCACCACCGGCACCTGGATGAACGGCCGCCGGCGCGGCGCGGCGAGCAGCGGGCCCTGGCCCCGGCGCACCCCGCGGCGGCGCAGCAGCTCCAGCTGTACCGGCGTCTCGATGCCCTCGGCGATCACCTCGGCCCCGGCGTCCGCGCAGCGGTCCAGCACCTCGTCCAACACCCGGCGGCCCGGTCCCAGCTCGATCTTGGTGACCAGCTCGCTGTGCAGTTTGACCTGGTCCGGGGCCAACCGGCTGATCATCGACAGGGGTGGCCGGTACGGCCCGACGCCGTCGATGAGCAGCTTGTAGCCGTGCTCACGCAGCCGGCGCGCGCCGGCCAGCACGGCGGCCGACTCCTCCACGGTGGAGACCCGTTCAGCGGCGAGCGCCCGGGGGGCGCCGATCTCGATGACCACCTCGGCCGGGTTGACACCCAGGTCGGTCACCGCCGCGTGCAGCTCGGCCAGCCCTTCCAGGCCGGTGCTGGCCACCGTGTCGGCGAACAGGTTGAGGTGCACCGGCAGCCGCACGCCCATGTCCGCGCACCAACGCAGCGCGGCGACGGCCATCGCGATGTCCAGCGTGGTACGGCCCGGACCCCGCAGCACGCCCTCGAGCACCTCGCCGTACTCGGGTGAACGCGGGCGGGGAAGCATCTCCACCCCCGCCACGACGCCGGTGGTCAGGTTCGCGATTGAGCCGAAGAGGAACCCGATGCCCTCCAGCCGGCCGTACGAGTTGCTGCCCACAGCGGAAACATAAGCACGTAGGCAACGCTCTGTTATAACCGCGACCAAAAATTTAGTGAACTATTAGTGTTGCCGCTCAGTCGGCCTCGACAAGTAGGCCGTGGGCCCGGGCGAACCCGATCGCGGTGGGCAGGTCCACCCTTGCACCGGTGATCCGCGCGCTGAGCAGCGAGCCCGGCTCGAGCACGGCCTCACGGAGGTCGGCCTTCTCCAACCGGGCCCCGGACAGCCGGGCGCCGGACAGGTCGCTGCCCCGCAGCCCGGACCCGCGCAGGTCCGCCGAGACCAGGTTGGCCTCCCGCATGCGCAGCCCGGCCAGCTCGGTGTTCCGCAGGTCGATGCCGCCGAGGGAGACCAGGCTGAGGTCGCAGTCCACGATCGTGCACGGGCGCATCCGGCAGTCGGTGAACCGGGAGCCGAGCAGCGAGCAGCCGCGCAGCTCGACCCGCACCAGCGTGGTCCGCTCGAAGGCGCACGCGCGCAGCGCCGTCCCCCGGTGCCGCGACTCGCCCAGGTCGGCCCCGGAGAAGTCGCACTCGGTGAACTCGCACCGGTCGGTGACCAGTTCGCGCAGGTCGGCGTCGTTGAACCGGCAGGCGACGAACCGGCGCTCGCGCCATCGTTGGCCGGCGAACACCACGTCCGAGAAGTCCTCGCCGGTGATCGGCTCGCCGTCCGCCGCCAGGTGGCCGTGCTGGAAGTCGTCCTCGGTCTCGTCTTCGGTGATGTTCTCGGTGATGTCCCGCACCCGGCCATCCGACCACATGGGTCCGACAGTCCTCGCGGCCGTGGTCAGCGGAAGTCACGGGAGGGGATCTCCACCTGGAGGGTGAGCCGGTCCAGCCGGTCGGCCAGGAGGTTGATCACCGAGGGGGTGTCGGGGGTGCGCTCCAGGCGGCCCCGGATCAGCAGGGCCGAGCCGCCCATCGCCACCGACCGGTAGCGCGCCCACAGCCCGGGCGAGCAGACCACGTTGAGCATGCCGGTCTCGTCCTCCAGGTTGAGGAAGGTGACCCCGCCGGCGGTGGCCGGGCGCTGCCGGTGGGTGACCAGCCCGCCCACCCGCACCCGGGCGCCGTCATCGATCCGGGAAAGCTCGGCGACCGGCACCGCGCCCTCGCCGTCCAGCCGTTCCCGCAGGTGCTCGATGGGGTGGCTGTCCGGGCTGACCCCGGTGGCCCACACGTCCGCGACGGTCAGCTCGGCGGCGGTCATGCCGGGCAGCGGTGGCG
Source organism: Actinospineispora eucalypti (assembly GCF_039543365.1). Classification (NCBI taxonomy): domain Bacteria; kingdom Bacillati; phylum Actinomycetota; class Actinomycetes; order Pseudonocardiales; family Pseudonocardiaceae; genus Actinospineispora; species Actinospineispora eucalypti. The sequence goes on along the minus strand of NZ_BAABJP010000007.1, from coordinate 24,868 downwards.
CTTCCAGGCCGACCTCGGTGCCCGGCAACTGGGTCGGCCGCCGCCCGGCCAGCACCCCGGCCGCCCACAGCGCCGCCCTTCGGTCCACCCCGAAGCAACCGAACGCCCCGGCGGTGGCCAGCGCCTCGGCCGCCGCACCGGTCAACAGCGGCTCCCCCCGCCGCCTGCCGGCGCGGCGCAGGCCTTGCCCACCGCCGTCCGGCGGGCGTTCGTCCTCCTCGGGGTCGTCCCGTTCCCGGGCCTGGATCCGGTCGGCGAAATCGGCCAGGTCCCGGTAGGGGCCGTGCTCGCGGCGCTCCTTCTCGATCGTCTTGGCCAGGGGCTCGCCGACCGCGCGCACGCTGGACAGGCTCAGGCGGACCGCCTGTCCGCCCATGCTGTCCGGGTGCGGCTCCAGGGTGGCGTCCGCGCCCGAGGCGTTGATGTCCAGGCCGAGCACCACCACGCCGTGCCGGCGCGCGTCGGCGATCAGCGACCGGGGCGAGTAGAAGCCCATCGGCTGGGAGTTCAGCAGCGCCGCGCAGAACGCCGCCGGGTGGTACAGCTTGAACCAGGCGCTCTGGTAGACCAGGAAGGCGAAGCTGATCGCGTGGCTTTCCGGGAAGCCGAAGTTGGCGAACGCCACCATCTTCTGGAAGATCTTCTTCGCTACCTCGCCGGTGACCCCGTTGGCCGCCATGCCGGCGAAGAACCGCTCCTCCAGCTGCCTCATCTTCTCCACCGACCGCTTGGCCCCCATCGCCCGGCGCAGCTCGTCGGCCTCGGCCGGGGAGAACCCGGCCACGTCCACCGCGATCTGCATCAGCTGCTCCTGGAACAGCGGCACGCCCAGCGTCTTGTGCAGCGCCGAGGCCAGCAGCGGGTGGTCGTAGTCCCACTCCTCCTGCCCGTTGCGGCGGCGGATGTAGGGGTGCACCGAGCCGCCCTGGATCGGCCCCGGCCGGATCAGCGCGACCTCCACCACCAGGTCGTAGAACTTGGTCGGCCGCAGCCGGGGCAGGGTGGCGATCTGCGCGCGGGACTCCACCTGGAACACCCCGACCGAGTCGGCGGCGCACAGCATCTCGTACACGGCGGGGTCGATGGGCTGCAGCTCGTGCCGCTCTATGCGCCTGTCCTGATACTCAGCCACCAGGTCGACCATCTTGTGCAGCGCGGTGAGCATGCCCAGCCCGAGCAGGTCGAACTTGACCAGGCCGGCCGCCGCGCAGTCGTCCTTGTCCCACTGCACCACCGTGCGGTTCTCCATCCGCGCCCACTCCACCGGCACCACCTCGGACACCGGCCGGTCGCAGATCACCATGCCGCCGGAGTGGATGCCCAGGTGGCGGGGGGAGCCGAGCAGCTGGTCGGCCAGGGCGAGCACGTTCGCCGGGATGCCGTCCGGATCATCGGTGCTGGCCCCCACGCTCGGTCCCCAGCGGTCGATGCGCTTGCTCCAGGCGTCCTGCTGGCCGGGGGAGAAACCGAGCGCCTTGGCCATGTCCCGCACCGCCGAACGGGGCCGGTAGGAGATCACGTTCGCCACCTGGGCGGTGTGCGTGCGCTGGTACCGCTCGTAGACGTACTGGATGACCTCCTCCCGGCGGTCGGACTGGATGTCCAGGTCGATGTCCGGGTAGCCGTCCCGGGCCGGGGAGAGGAACCGCTCGAACAGCAGGCCGTGCTTGACCGCGTCCACCGCGGTGATGCCCAGCGCGAAGCAGACCGCCGAGTTGGCCGCCGAACCCCGGCCCTGGCAGTAGATGTCACGGCGGCGGCAGAACTCCACGATGTCGTGCACGATCAGGAAGTAGCCGGGGAAGCCCAGCTTCTTGATGATCTCCAGCTCGTGCCGGACGATGCGGGCGGCCAGCGGGTTCTCCGCCTCACTGCCGTACCGCACGATCCTCCCCTGCTCGGTCAGCACCTCCAGCCAGCTGGCCTCGGTGTGGCCGTCCGGCACCGGGAACGGGGGCAGGTCCGGGGCCACCAGGCGCAGCTCGAAGGCCAGCTCGCGGCCCAGCCCGGCCGCCCGGGCCACGGCGCCCGGGTAGCGCGCGTCGAACCGGGCGGCCATCTCCGCGCCGCTGCGCAGGTGCGCGGTGGCGGAGGCGGGCAGCCAGCCGTCCGCGTCGTCGAGGCCGCGCCGGGCGCGGACCGCCGCCATCGCGGTGGCCAGCGGGTACCGGGCCGGCTCGGCGTAGTGCACGGCGTTGGTGGCCACCGTCGGCAAGCCGGCTTCGGCGGCCATCTCGGCCAGCGCGTCGTTGCGCTCGGTGTCGGTGGGCAGGCCGTGGTCGGTCAGCTCGACGTACACGTTCTCGGCGCCGAACAGCTCGACCAACCGGCGCAGCTCGGCGGCGGCCGCCTCCGGCCCGTGCCGCTCCAGCGCCCGCCGGACGGCCCCCTTGCGGCAGCCGGTGAGCACCACGACCTTGCCGGCCACCTCCTTGGCAACCTGCTCCAGCCGGTAGACCGGCCGGCCCTTCTCCTTGCCGTCCAGCTGTGCGACGCTGATCACCCGGCACAGCGCCGCGTACCCTTCCGGCCCCCGGGCCAGCAACAACAGGTGGACTCCCACCGGGTCCGGCACCCCGTTCTGCGGCGCCGGAAGGTCCAGGCTGAGCTCCGCGCCGTACACCGTGCGCATCTTGTGCGCGGCGGCCGCCTCGGCGAACCGGACCACCCCGTACATGCCGTCGTGGTCGGTGAGCGCGATCGCCTCCAGCCCCAGCCGGGCGGCCTGCGCGACCAGCTCCTCCGGGTGGCTGGCACCGTCCAGGAAGCTGAAGTTGGAGTGGCAGTGCAGCTCGGCGTACGGCACCGGCGGCTCCGAGGGCTCCCCGGGCGGTGACTCGAGCGGCGGCTCGGGCGGCTGGTACGGCTCGCGCTTGCGGGACCAGCCGGGGCTGTCCCCGCCGTCCGCCTCCGGACCGCCGGACAGGCTGGCGCCGTTCCGCCCGGACAGCACCTGTTCCAGCTGTGACCAACTGACCTCGGGATTGTTGAACCCCATGCGCCGGCCTACCCGCTCAACTCGTCGACAAGATCGAACATAAGTTCGATTATACCTCAGTCGTAGCGGCCGGTGACCGCCCAGCGGCCGTCCCGGAAGAGCAGCAGCAGGGCCACCTCCCCCGACTCCTCCCCTCCGTCCAGCAGCACCTGAATGCGGCTGCCCCGCCACCCGGAAACCGGGTCCCACCAGCGCTGATCCACCGCCCACGGCCCGGCCCAGTGCAGCATCGAGACCGGCCGGCCACCGTTGACCACCACCTTGGCCGGGACCGAGGTGAGCTCGAACCGGTCGGTCACCCGGACCGGCTGGCCCGCCGCGTCCAGCACCTCGGCCGGGACCGGCCGGGCCGGCACCGAGGTCGGCGACGGCGCGGGCAGCCGCCCCGGCCACGGTTTAATCCCACCCTCCCTACCCTGCCCACCCTCCCCACCCTTCTCGTCCTCCCGGGCCGGCATCCCGGCGGCCCCCCGGTCCTCGCCCCAGGGCACCAGGCGGACCCGCTCACCGGGTTCCCGCCCGCCGCCGAGCACGGCGGTGCACACCCCTTCCGGACCGAGCATCGCCTGCACCCGGACCAGCGCCCGCCCGGCCCGTTCGCCGGCCTCCCCGATGTCGCCCCACAACCCCAGCCGCAGCTCGCCGGCGGTGACCACCTCCTCGCCGGACAACCCCAGCCAGCGGATGCCCTCCCCCACCCGCCCGCCCTCACGAAGGCGCTCCCGAGTGAGCCAGGCGTCCAGCTGCCAGCGCACCCGGTCCTGCGTCCCGGACGGGGTGAGCGGCTCCGCGCAGCGCCACACCCTGGTCAGCTCCGCGCCGTCCGGCGTGCGCGCCCGGATGCCCAGCCGGGTACAGGCGAGGCCGTGCCCGGCCAGCAGCGCGTGCAGCCGCTCGGCCAGCCCCCTGGACGCGAACGCGGCCGCGTCCACCCGGACCACCGGCGGGTCCAGCTCGACCGCGACGGCCAGGTCCTCCGGCGGGCGGCGGCGCGCCGGAGGACGGGGGTCCAGCCCCCGGGCCAGCCGGTGCGCGAGCACCGCGTCCGCGCCGAACCGGGAGGCCACGTCGCTCACCGGCACTCCCGCGAAGGCGCCGAGGCTGCGCAGCCCCAGCCGGCCGAGCAGGCCGAGCAGCTCCGACCGGTCCAACCCGGGCTCCCGGTCCAGCTCCTCGACCGGGAGCGGGGCCAGGAACTCGTCGGACCGCCCCGGCTCGACCAGCAGCCCCCGGTGCGCGGCCAGCGTGGCGGCGAACAACCCGTCCGCGATGCCGATCTGGCACTCCACCCCGGTGCGCGCGGCCACCCGGTCGATCAACCGCTCGGCGGCCGTCCCGGTGTCGCCGAAGTACCCGACCGGCCCCTGGGCCAGCAGCGCGACCAGCCCCGGGCGCACCACCTCGACCCCCGGCGCCAGCTCCTCCACCGCCTGCGCCACCCGTTCGAACAGCCGGGCGTCCCGTTCCTCGTCGGCGGCGAGCACGGCCAGCTCCGGACACCGGGCCTGCGCCTCCCGCCGGCGCAGCCCCCGGCGCACCCCGGCCGCCCTGGCCACCGCCGAGCAGGCCAGCACCCGGTTCGCCGAAACCACCGCCGCCGGGCGGTGCTTCGGCACGCCCTCCGCCTGACAGGCCGCCACCACCGGCCAGTCCGGGCACCACAGCGCGAGCACCCGGGGCGGACTGTCGGTCACCCCGCTTCCCGGACCAGCTCGGGCTTCGGCGGGGCGGCAATCTCCCTGGCGGCGGCGATCGCCCCGTCCGGCCCGGGCAGCAGCACGGAGACCGCCCGCCCCCGGTGTGCCGCGCCCCGGCCGCCCACCCGCACCCGGACCCGCCGGGAACGCAGCCGGCCCCGCCCGCCGCCCACCAGCCCCTGCCAGCCCTCCCCGGCCGCACTGACCTCCAGGTCCGCCCCCGGCCACGGGCCGACCGGGCACAACACCGCGCCCCGCTGGCGCGCCCTCGCCGCCAGCCGCTGCCGGTCGCCGGCCCGCAGCCGCCGGGTGCCGGCCACCGCGACCAGATCCATCCCGTCCAGCAGCGCGGCGGTGACCGCGATCAGGTCGGAACCGGGATCGGGAACCAGGGCGACCCTGGACAGCACCAGCCCGGCCTCCTCGGCGGCCACCAGGCCCAGCTCGGGGAACCCGACCAGCGCACACCAGGAACCCCCGGCGGACGCCTCGGCCAGCAACGCCAGCAGCAGCGAACCGGAGGACGCGACCGCCACCGTGCTGCCCCGCCGCAGCCCCCCGCCCGGGAACGCCGGCCGCAGCGCCCCGGTGACCTCCAACACCTTCGCATCCCCGGCCGGCTCACCGGTGACACTGCTCAGCACCCCGCGGGCCAACCGCAGCCGCGCGGCCCGATCCCCCGCCCCCTCTGTCCGAGATGACACCGCCGCCCCGACCATGACATCCTCCTGCAGACAACAACCCGGTATCGAACGCCTGTTCGAACACCATACTCGTCATGCAGCCGCGCACAGTCAAGGGTCTCGGAGGGGGAACTCGGTGGCCACGGGCAGCAGCACGCTGGTCGAGGTGGACAGCGACGGTGGTCTCGTCCTGGCCACCCTGGCCGGCGACCACGCGGCGTTCACCCGCCTGTACGACCGGTTCGCCGCACCGGTCTACGACCTGCACCTGGCGCTGCTGCGGGACCCCGAACAGGCCGCGAAGGCCACGTACACCACCTTCCAACGCGCCGTCGCCGAGCTGAACGACCTCGGCGACCCGGGCCAGCTGCGCCCCTGGCTGTATGCGCTGGTCTACCGGAACGCCAAGCCGCCGAAGTCCGCCGAGGAGCTGGCCTTTCGCGGCGGGGACCGACGCTTCCCCCTCGGCGGGGACCCGCAGGCGCCGCTGTGGCGTTCGCTGCCGGACAACCTCACCCGGCTGGACCGCGCGCTGATCACCCTGCACCTGCGGCACGGGCTGGACTACGCCGGCCTGGCCACGGCGGTCGGCACGTCCAAGCGGCGCGCCCAGGCCCGGGTGGACGAGCTGCGCGTGCGCCTCGACCCGAACATCCTGCCGTTGCTGCGGGGCGGTCCCCGGCCGGCGCCGGACCAGCCGCCGCTGGCCGCCGCGGTCCCACTGGTGCCGCCGCCGCCCGCGATGCGCCAGCAGGTGCTCGCGGAGACCGCACTGATCACCGCGCACCAGCGGCGGCCCGGCCCGAAGACCCCGCGCGCCTGGGTCACCACGCTGCTCACGGTGATCCTCCTGCTCGCCGGCACGGTGCTGTTCGTGCAGCGCAGCCTGGAGCGCACCCCGCCGATCGCGGTCCGGTTCGGGCCGGCGGCCGAGTTCGCGCTGTCCAGCACCGTGGTGGACCTCGGCGCGGCCAACTCCGCCGCCAAGATCACCCTGTCCAACAGCGGCGGTAACCAGTTGGCCTGGAAGGCCGCGCCGGACGCCCCGTGGCTGAAGGTCGACCCGCCCTCCGGCACGCTGGCCGGCGGAAAGAGCCAGGAGCTGACCCTCGCGGTGAACCGGGACGCGCTGCCCGAGGGCGACGGCCGCACCCAGCTGAGGGTCAGCTCGGCCGACAACCTGGGCGAGGCGGAGGTCGCGGTCGCGCTGCGCGAGGAACGCCCGCCGGCGATCATCAACGCCCGGGCCAGCGCCACCCGGATCGGCGGCTACGGCTGCCCGACCGTGTCCACGATCAGCGCCACCGTGCGCGACGAGTCGGGGCCGGTGAAGGTGATCCTGCTCGGCCCGGGGTCCCAGTCGCAGACCATGCAGGCCAACGGGGAGGCCTACACCGGCCGGCTGGGCTCCGGCAGCGGGGCGAACTTCAACTGGCGGATCCAAGCCACCGACGCCCGGGGCAACACGGTGACCAGCCCGGCGCAGGTCATCGTGAACGCGGACTGCGCCGCCCGCCCCACGCCGAAGACCTCGGCGTCGGTCCCGCCGTCCGTACCGGCCAGCGCCTCCCGCAAGCCCAGCAGCTCGGCCACCCCGGACGACGACGAGGACCGGCCCAGCAGCGGCAACTCGCCGGGTGACGACTCGGCGAACAACGACGACGAACCGGGCAGCGACTCCGGCCGCCGCGGCGGAAGCGGCGGCGGCAGCACCGACGACCCCAACAGCCCCGGCTCGTTCGGCTGGTAGCCACCCCACGTGGGGTGATCGCTGTTCGTGGCGCCTGAGCCTCGAAAATCGCGGTTGATTCGCCGGAAACGGCGATCGTCCTCCGGCGCGGCGCAACCAATGCCGCGAGTCAGACCTTTGCATGATCAACAGGGCATGGTGGCCGTTCCCCGACACCCCAGGCAACCGTCATGTCCTGTTGACCATGACATCGGGAGAACGCGGCGACCACGCCCCCCACCGAGAACGCAACGGCCGCGGCCGAGCCCCGACAACCCCGCCCACCCTCGGCCGTCCAAGCGAATCTTTGAACCGCCGCCCCCCGCACAACGCCTAGATCAGCGGCGAAAGCACCACGGTGAAGTGGCGGGCCCGTTCGTCCACTTCGGAGAGCATCGCGCGGGCCGGACCGGTCACGTTCGCCTGGGCGGGGTCGTCGCCGGCGAAGTCGCGCACCGCGTCCATCGACTCGAACAGCGTCATGGTGACGAACTCACCGTGCTCCCCCCGGAGCAGGAAGGCGCCCTCGAACCCGGGGATCTTGCCCAGCTGGTCGAGCACCTCGCCGGCGAAATGGTCCTGGTAGGCGTCGGCGTCCTCGGTGCTGGCGGCGCGGGCGCTCCACAGGCGAGCGATCATCGCGGATCTCCTTTCCTGGCGCGGGTTCGGCCCTATCATTCGCCGAACGGGCGCCGGAAAGCTTGAACGTTTGTGCTCAGCCGAGCAGCGCGCGCAACCGGGCCGGCGGGCGGCCCAGCTCGGCCCGCACCGTGCGGGTCAGGTGGGCGTGGTCGGCGAACCCCAGCTCGGCGGCCAGCCGGGCCAGATTGGTCTCCCCGTCCTCAATCCGGTCCAGCACGGCCCGCACCCGCAGCCGGGCGCGGTACCGGGTGAGGCTCTCCCCCACCTCGGCCCGGAACACCCGGCTCAGGTGCGCGCGGGAAACGCCCAGCTCACCGGCCAGCGCCGTGAAGCTGGGCCACGCCGGGTCGGTGGCCAACGCCTCGCGGGCCGACTCGGCCAGCCGCCGGTGCGAGGGTTTCCCGCCACCCGCTTCGCGTTCGTCCAGCCGGGAGACCTGGCGCACCAGCCACACCACCCGCTCGGCCAGCCCGAACCCGTCGTCGCCGCGCCGGGCGCCGGCCAGCACCGCGCGCTGGGCGAGGTCGATCGGCGGGTCGGTGCGCAGCGGGCCGCGCGGCATCCGGTCGGCGCCGAGCTCGGCGGCCAGTTCGCCGTCCAGGGTCAGGACGGTGCACGTGTCCTCGGCGCCCGGCCGGTGGGCGATCCGCTGCTCGTCCTCCGGGCGCCGCAGGTAGGCCACCAGCGGGTCGACCAGGCCGGACCACCCCGGCACCCGCAGCCCGAACAGCCCGCGCCGCACGAAGACCAGCCGATACCCCGCACCGGCCTCCGGCCGGGTCCAGGACCGGGCGCGTTCGACCACCCGCAGGTCGTCGACCGCGAACCCGTCCCCGGTGGCCAGCCGGATCGTCGTGCTGGCCACGTCAGTGCGCGAAGTGGCGGGTCCCGGTGTGGTAGAGCGATACGCCGGCGGCGGCCGCGGCCGCGACCACGTCGGCGTCCCGGATGGAGCCGCCGGGCTGCACCACCGCGCGCACCCCGGCGCGCAGCAGGATCTCCAGGCCGTCCGGGAACGGGAAGAAGGCGTCCGAGGCGGCCACCGCGCCGTTCGCCCGGTCCCCGGCCCGGCGCACCGCCAGGTCGGCCGCGTCGACCCGGTTCACCTGGCCCATGCCCACGCCGACCGTGGCCAGGCCCCGGGCCAGCAGGATCGCGTTGGACTTCACCGCGCGGCAGGCCCGCCAGGCGAAGGCCAGGTCGGCCAGGGTGTCCGGGTCCACGGGGTCGCCGGTGACCAGTTCCCACTTCGCCGGGTCGTCCCCGGCCGCGTCCACCAGGTCCCGGCCCTGCACCAGCAGCCCACCGCTGATCGGGCGCGGCTCGACTCCCGCACGCGGGGCGCCGGCCACCCGCAGCAGCCGGATGTTCTTCTTGCGGGCGAGGATCTCCACCGCGCCCTCGGCGAACGACGGCGCGGCGAACACCTCGGTGAACACCTCCGCGACCTGCGCGGCCGTGGCCTCGTCCACCTCGCGGTTGGCCGCGATCACTCCGCCGAAGGCGCTCAGCGGGTCGCAGTCGTTGGCCTTGCGGTGGGCGTCGGCGATCTCCGAAGCCACCGCGATGCCGCACGGGTTGGCGTGCTTGATGATCGCCACGCAAGGCGCGTCGTGGTCGTGCGCGGCCCGCCAGGCCGCGTCCGCGTCCACGTAGTTGTTGTAGGACATCTCCTTGCCGTGCAGCTGCACCGCGCCGGCCAGGCCCAGGCCCTCGGCCGAACCGTCGGTGTACAGCGCGGCGCCCTGGTGCGGGTTCTCCCCGTAGCGCAGCCCGGTGCGCCGCTGCCAGGTGGCGCCCCGCCAGGCCGGGAAGTCGGTGTCCTCCTCGGCGGCCAGCGTCTCGCCCATCCAGCTGGCCACGGCCACGTCGTAGGCGGCGGTGTGCCGGTACGCCTCGGCGGCCAGCCGCTGCCGGTCCGCCAGGGTGAAGCCGCCCGACGCGATCTGCTCCAGCGCCCACCCGTAGCGGGCCGGGTCGACCAGCACGGCGACGCTGGCGTGGTTCTTCGCCGCCGCCCGGACCATCGCCGGCCCGCCGATGTCGATCTGCTCGACGCACTCGTCCGGGGTCGCCCCGGACGCCACCGTCTCGGTGAACGGGTAGAGATTGCCGACCAGCAGGTCGAACGGCGCCACCTCGAGCTGCTCCAGCTGCGTGAGGTGCTCCGGTTTGCGGGTGTCCGCGAGCAGCCCGGCGTGGATGCGCGGGTGCAGCGTCTTGACCCGGCCGTCCAGGCACTCCGGGAACGAGGTGACCTCCTCCACCCGGGTCACCGGCACGCCCGCGTCGGCGATCCGCTGCGCGGTGGAACCGGTGGACACGATCTGCACGCCGGCCGCATGCAACCCGGTGGCCAGGTCCAACAGCCCGGACTTGTCGTACACGCTGACCAGTGCGCGCCGCACCGGCCGCCGCTCGGTTGTGCTCACGGAATGCTCACCTCTCGTCCACTCACGGTGGCGCCATGCCGGGCCAGCTGGGCCACGGTGTCCACGAGCAGCCGCCGTTCTTCGGTCTTGATCCGCTCGTGCAGGGTGTCCTCGGTGTCCCCGGCATGCACCGGCACCGCCCGCTGCGCGACCACCGGGCCGGTGTCCACGCCCGCGTCGACCAGGTGCACGGTGCAACCGGTCACCTTCACGCCGTGGCCGAGCGCGTCCCGCACCGCGTGCGCCCCGGGAAACGCCGGCAGCAGCGCGGGGTGGGTGTTCAGCACCGGCACGCCGACCCCGGACAGGAAGTCCGGGGCGAGCAGCTTCATGAAGCCCGCGCTCACCACCAGGTCGGGCCGGTGCGCGCGGACCGCCTTGGCCAGCGCGTTGTTCCACGCCGTCCGGTCCGGGTGCTCGGCCAGCCGTTCGGCGAAGGTCGGCCGCCCGGCGCGCTCGGCGCGGGCCAGCCCCTCGATGCCGACCCGGTCCGCGCCGACGGCCACCACCGTGGCCGGGAAGTCCGCGCCCTCCGCGTCGAGCAGCGCCTGCAACAACGTGCCGGAGCCGGACACCAGCACCACGGTGCGGGCGGGTACCGGCAGCTCCAACCGGTACGGGCTATGCGACACGCTCAGCTCGGCTCCTCCGTACTCACCTGATGGGCGCCACCAGCCTAATCTCCGCGCGCCGACCGCCCACCGTGGGCCTTCCACCCGCGTGTGGTTTCTCGAGCCGCGGCGCACCGGCTTGATCGCCGGTAGTGGCGGTTGAGCACCGAATATGGGGCTGTTGCCTAATGGCGCGCCATCTCGTTACCCGAGCCCACTGGCGTCGCCTCACCGTGTCAGGCCGGGGGTGATCGTGGTTTGTGGCGGTTCAGCGTCGAAAATCGAGGCTGAACCACCAGAGACGACGATCACCTCGAACGGCCCGCGGTTTAGCCACCACGGACGGCGATCAGCGACCCTCGCCGCGCGGCGTCGGCCGGTAGATCTCCTCGGTGAACTCGTCGTACGGCGTGTCATCGGCGAACTCGACGTCGTCGGCGTGACGCGGTTCGCGGGCGGGCGCGGCGTGGTCGTCCAGGTCGAAGTCCAGCTCGTCGACGTAGTCCGGGTCCGAAGGATCCAGCTCGCCCTCGTACCGGATCTCCTCGCGACCCACTACGTCCTCGCCGTACCCGGCACCCCCGCGGTTGCCGCCGTCCTCGCCGTCATCGCGGTAGCCGGCGCCGTACCCGGCGTCCTCGCGGTCCGCGGCGTCCTCGCGGTAGCCGGCGTCCTCGTCGTACCCGGTCTCCTGGCCGTCTTCGGCGTCCTCCCGGTCACCGGCATCCTGGCCGTACTCGACGTCCTCGCCCTCGTCGAGGTCGTCGTCGAAGTCATCGTCGGAAGCCTCACCGTCCGCGACATCCGCAGCCCCGGCGCCGACCAAACCGGCTCCCGCCCCACCACCAGCGACCCCACCACCGGCGACCGCACCACCGGCGACCGCACTCACTCCGCCGAGCGCGACGGCTTCACCGACCGTCATGCGCGACCGCTTGGTCCGCCACAACCCCTTCGACCGCCCCGGCCCTCGATAACCGGGCAACAGCGCGACGGCCAGCGCCGGCACCCCGACCCAGCCGAGCAACGCGGCCGCCAGCCCGATCGGCGGCAACACCACCGGGTCGAACGGCCCGCCGGCCAACGAGCCGCTGACCACCGCGGCCAGCAGTGCGGCGCCTACCGCGACCACCCCGGCGGCCACCCCGACGGCGGGCAACCGGCGCAACGGCTCGGCCGGGTCCGCATCCCGGCAACGCCGCCCGACCAGCGCGCCGACCAGCACCGGCAACAGGAAGACCAACGCCGTCCAGCCCGGCGGCCGCTCCAGCGGCATCGCCGCCATCAGCGGCACGGCGGGCAGCGGGCCGGCGGAGGTGAACAGCGGGGAGGCGGTGGCCGCGCCGATGGACACCCCCGGCCCGGCCAGCCAGCTCACCGAGGCGACCAGCGCGTTCGGCAGGTAGCACAGCGAAAGCACGATCAGCCCGAGCCCGGCGCCCAACTCCGGCGGGCCGGCCACCAGCCGGGCGTGCATCTCACTGATCGACCCCAGCAGCGCGGCGAACAGCAGCAACGCGCCCGCACTCGCCAGAGCGCAGGCCCCCTGCCGCGCGGCGACCAGCCCGGTTCGCAGCCAGAGCGGCAGGCCGGGCCACCACGCCGGCACCCCGGTGGCGCGCAGCGTGCCGAGGCCGGCGGCCACCGCGGCGACGATGCCGGCGCCCAGCAGCGCACCCCACGGCGAGGCCGGCGCCGGGTCCGCCGGCAGCGCGGTGGCCAGCACCGCGACCGAGGCGTGCGTTCCGCCGAGGGTAGCGATCACCGCCGAGCCGTCCTCCCGGGCGCGACCGCCGAGACGCCTGGTCAGCCGGGTGGCCAGTGCGCCGATCACCACACCCAGCCCGAGGGTGGGCAGCAGCGGCAGGACGCCCAGCGGCACGCCGTCCACCACCAGCGGCACCTGGTGCGCCGCCAGCCACAACGGCACAGCCGCCCGGATCAGCCCGGCGGGATGCCACGGCGCGCCGGCGGTCAGCCCGGCCAGCCCGGCGACCACGGCGGACGCCAGCAGGCTGAGCAGCACGCTGGCCAGGGCGGTGGTGCCGAGCAGGCGGAACCGGTCACCCGGGCCGAGCACCGGCTCCGCGGGGGGAGCGTCCGCGCCGGTCGGCGGGTCGGCGAGGGTCCGGTCGGTGGGCGGTGCGCTGGACACGGTCAGCTACGTGGGTCCTCGTCGGGCTTTTCCGGGCCGCTGGTGGGCCGGATGAAGGTGGTCCGCTCGTCCGAGTCGCCGTTGGTGTCGGCGTCGCTCGAGCCGGGCTTGGCCTCCGCGCCCTTCGCCGGCTCGGGCTTGTTCGCCGTGGAGTCACCCGGCGCGGCCGGGCCGCTCGGCGGGTAACCGGAGTACCTCGGGTCGTACCCGGAAGGCTGCGCCGACTGGCCCGGCGCCGGGGACGCCCCCGGCGCGGCCTGGCCGTAACCGCCCGGCGAGTATCCACCGGCCGGGTAACCCGGCTGCGGATACGTGCCCGGCCCCGCCTGGTACACACCCTGCTGAGGCTGCTGAGCGGCCGTCGGGTAGCCCGGGTACTGCTGCGCGGGCGCCGCGGGATAGCCGCCGGACGCGGAGGCGCCGTAGCCCTGCGCGCCGTACTGCCCCGGGTACTGCCCGTACTGGCCGTACCCCGGCTGTCCGTAACCGGGCTGCCCGTAGGCCGGCCCGCGCGGCCGCTCGGAAAGGCTCACCACGCCCTGGTCCACCAGCAGCGCACCAATCGCCGCAACCAGCTGCAGCGCCCCCAGCAAGATCGAAACCACGCCCAGCGCACCGAGTTCCGCGCCGGGCAGCGGAGTGTCCAACCGCGATCCCGCGGTCGCCTGCTGGGCCAGCGACAACGCGCCGACCACGCTGCTCACCACCGCCGGGACCATCAGCCGGCGCAGCTTGGGCAGCACCACCAGGCCCGCCAGCACCCCGCCGATGAGCAGGAGAAGGCCCCCGAAGTTGCCGACGAAGGAGGCCAGCCCGGACTGGAACCAGCCAAGCAGGTAGTTGAGCAGCGCAAGGCCAGCCATGATCAGTCCCAGCACCTTGAGCGGCACGGGTGCCGGAGCCGGCTCGGCCGCTGCCTTGCTGGACGGATCGCCCGTCGCGCCGCCGCTCGTCACGCTCATCGTGCCCTCCCGCTGAGATGAATGCGTGACACCACCGTACCGACCGCCACCAGCCGGCATCGTTCATCTGAGCAAGCGTCAGAGTGTCGCGCCCGCCCCCGCACGGAGTGATCGCCGTTTCCGGTGGTCGGGCACCAAAAAGGCGGGCGGGCCCGTTGCCGAGCCCGCCCGCCGGTTGTTCGCGTGCGTCGGTTACTTCATCAGTTGCTTCATCAGGGCGGCGGTCTCGCTGGGGGTCTTGCCGACCTTCACCCCGGCGGCCTCCAGGGCCTCCTTCTTGGCCTGCGCGGTGCCGGCGGAGCCGGAGACGATGGCGCCGGCGTGGCCCATCGTCTTGCCCTCCGGGGCGGTGAAGCCGGCGACGTAGCCGACCACCGGCTTGGTCACGTTGGCCTTGATGAAGTCGGCGGCGCGCTCCTCGGCGTCACCGCCGATCTCGCCGATCATCACGATGGCGTCGGTGTCCGGGTCGGCCTGGAAGGCCTCCAGCGCGTCGATGTGCGTGGTGCCGATCACCGGGTCACCGCCGATGCCGATGGCGGTGGAGAAGCCGATGTCACGCAGCTCGTACATCATCTGGTAGGTCAGCGTGCCGGACTTGGACACCAGGCCGATCCGGCCGGGGCCGGTGATGTTGGCCGGGATGATGCCCGCGTTGGACTTGCCGGGGCTGATGATGCCCGGACAGTTCGGGCCGATGATCCGGGTGGCGTTGCCCTTGGCGCAGGCGTGCGCCCAGAAGTAGGCGCTGTCGTGCACCGGGATGCCCTCGGTGATCACCACGGCCAGCGGGATCCCGGCGTCGATCGCCTCGATCGCCGCGTCCTTGGCGAACTTGGGCGGCACGAACAGCACGGACACGTCCGCGCCGGTCTCCTTCATGGCCTCTTCGACGGTGCCGAAGACGTTCAGGTCCTTGCCGCCGATGTTCACCGACGTGCCGGCCTTGCGGGCGTTCACGCCGCCGACGATGTTGGACCCGGCGGCCAGCATCTTGGTGGTGTGCTTGGTGCCCTCGGAGCCGGTCATGCCCTGGACAATGATCTTGCTGTTCTCGTTCAGGAAGATAGCCATGATCGTCAGACCCCCGCCGCTGCCAGCTCGGCGGCCTTGTCGGCCGCATCGTCCATGGTGCCCACCAGCGTGACCAGCGGGTGGTTCGCCTCTTCCAGGATCCGCCGGCCCTCTTCGACGGCGTTGCCGTCCAGCCGGACGACCAGTGGCTTGGTCGCCTGCTCGCCGAGGATCTTCAGCGCCTCCACGATGCCGGTGGCCACCGCGTCGCACGCGGTGATGCCGCCGAACACGTTGACGAACACGCTGCGCACGTCCGGGTCGCCCAGGATGACGTCCAGCCCGGCCGCCATCACCTCGGCGGACGCCCCGCCGCCGATGTCCAGGAAGTTGGCCGGCTTGACGCCCTTGTGCTTCTCGCCCGCGTAGGCCACCACGTCCAGGGTGGACATGACCAGGCCGGCGCCGTTGCCGATGATGCCGACCTCGCCGTCCAGCTTGACGTAGTTGAGGTCCTTGGCCTTGGCCTTGGCCTCCAGCGGGTCCTCGGCGCGCTTGTCCACCAGCGCGGCGTGGCCGGGGTGCCGGAAGCCGGCGTTCTCGTCCAGGGTGACCTTGCCGTCCAGCGCGATCACGTTGTCCTGCGGGTCACGGACCAGCGGGTTCACCTCGACCAGGGTGGCGTCCTCGCCGACGAAGGTGTCCCACAGCTTGACGATCACGTCGGCGGCCTTGTCCGCCACGGCGGCCGGGATCTTCCCGGCGTTGGCGATCTCCAGCGCCTTCGCCTTGTCCACCCCGTCGACCGGGTCGATCGGGATGCGGGCCAGCGCGTCCGGCCGCTCCACGGCCAGCTGCTCGATCTCCATGCCGCCCTCGGCGGAGCACATGGCCAGGAACTTGCGGTTGGCCCGGTCCAGCAGGAAGGAGAAGTAGTACTCCTCGGCGATGTCGCTGGCCACCGTGACCAGCACCTGGTGCACGATGTGACCCTTGATGTCCAGGCCCAGGATGGCCTCGGCCTTCTCCTTGGCCTCTTGTGGCGTGCTGGCCAGCTTGACGCCGCCGGCCTTACCCCGCCCACCGGTCTTGACCTGGGCCTTCACCACCACGGCCGCGCCGATCTCGGCTGCCGCGGCCTCTGCATCCTCAGGGGTGGTTACGTTGCTGCCGGGCAGCACCGGAACGCCGTGCGCGGCGAAGAGGTCCTTCGCCTGGTACTCGTAGAGGTCCACTCGTCTCTCCTGCCACGATTTTCGTCCTGGGCGCGCCGGGTGGCTACCAACGGCCCGTGCTGTGAGCTGCGCAGACCGCATAACTGATTACTGCTGCCACGGTCCTAGGCACCCTATCGGCGCGGCATTCGCCGAGCTGTGTCGCGGCTCGTGAACCCCCTCACTAGTGTGACCGCGGACACCACGAATGCATACAGTATGCACTTGTCTTGGGCGCAGCACCACCCTGAACGAGGGCTACGCGTCGGTAACCCGTTATTCACCCCGGACCGGCGTGGGCGATCTCACCCACGGCCGGGTGATCAGCTCGCGGACGCGTTGGCCACCTGGAGCGCCGCGGCGGACAGCCGGGCCAGCTCGGCGGCCTCCTCGCCGGAGAGCGCGGCGCCGACGATCTGGGTCATCCGCCGGTCGGTGGCGTCCTCGGCGGCCGCCTTGTCCGCGCGCTTGGCCTCGGCGTCCGGGTACGGCTTCGGCCAGCCGAACATCTCGCAGTACTGCTCGCCCTTGTTCAGCAGGTGGGCCTCCACCGGGGACAGCCCGGACATGGCCAGCGCGGCCATGTGCACCGAGCCGCGCAGCTCGCGCAGCACCACCAGCACGTGCATGGCGCGGCCCGGCGCGTCCTCGGGCAGCGGCATCCGCTTCCAGCCGGCGAACAGCGGCAGGCCCTGGGTCGGCGCGGCCGCGATGACCCGCTCGCCCAGTTCGGCGATCCGCTCCAGGCCCTCGGCCCCGGCCAGGTGCTTGCGGCCGAAGTCGGCGGCCTGCTCGGCGTAGCGCGCCGCGCCGCCGGCCGCGCCGTGCACCGCGATGCCCTCGGCCCACAGCGCGCCGGCCATGTTCGGCTCGAAGATGCCGAACACCGAGTTCACGGTGTCCGCGTCCGCATCCCCGAGCACCCCGCCGCGCCCGGCGAAATAGCCGGCGAACGGGTTCTGGTACCCGTTGGCGGCGCTGCCCGCGAACGTCTCCGGGTGCAGCATGAACAGCGCACCGATCGCCTCGATCGGCTGCGCGGCCGCGCGCACCGCGTCCAAGGTCTGCGCTTCGGTCATGTCAGTGCTCCTCGGCTGCTCCGCCGGTGGCCCCTTCGCCCCGGCTCGCGGTGATCGTAAGCCCGCGGCCGACGCCCCGCCCGGCACTCGGTGGCCGTCACAACTCGTCGTTGAGGTGTTCTTCCAGTATTCGCGCGAAGTTCCGCTCGCCCAACGCCGTCGGATGCAGCGGGACGAGGCCCAGGGTGGTGCCGGGGACGACCACGTTGGCCCAGTTGTCATTCAGCTGGCAGCCGTCGTGTCCCCGGCCCGGGCGGATGAAGTCCATGTACTCGGCGCCGTGCTGGTTGGCCACTCCGGCGGTCACCCGGCCCAGCCGGTTCACCAGGCCCTGCATGTAGTCGGCGTCCTGGGCCCACACCGGCTGCGCCGGGTAGCAGCCGCCGGGCCGGATGTAGTTGGCGTAGCTGGTGATCAGTACGCGGGCCTTGGGCGCGCGGTCGCGGATCGCGTCCAGGGTGTCGGCCAGCCTGCCGGCCACCGAGTCCACCAGCCGTGCGCCCCGGTCCACCCCGCCCTCGGTCTGGGTGGCCTTGCACGATCTCCCGGCCGGCGGGGGCAACGCGTTGAAACAGCTCAGCGCGAGCGTGGCCAGGCCGATGTCGTTGGCCCCGATGGACACGGTGACCAGGGTGGTGCGCCCGGTCAGCGCCTCGATCTGCGGCGGTCTGGCCGGCAGGCCGGGAGTGGTCGCGCGCTGCGGGGTGTGCAGCACGTTGGCCGTAGTGGCGCCGCTGCAGGTGACGTCCCGGAAGGTCTTCACGCGCAGCGACTCGGCCAGCACGTGCGGGTAGTCGACCGTGGACCGGTAGCACGGGTCCAGGCTCTCCTGCGGCGGGATGAGCGGGCCGGCGGCGAACGAGTCGCCCAGCGCGACGTACTCCTCGGCCAGATCCTCGGTCGCGCCCGCGCCGGCCGGCGCCAGCAGGCACCACCCCAGCGCCAGGGCCGCCCCGACCGCCCACCAGCGCCGTCGCACCCTCACGCCTGCTCAAACGAGCCACCCCCGCCCCCGGTGCGCTTGCCCCACCCACGTCGAGGTGGCGGGTCGGCGAGTCAGCGGCGGGAGAAGCTGGACATGATCAGTTTGCCGTCCGGGCCGGGGACGACGGTGAACTCGTAGCGTTCCTGGGTTTCGCGGCCGTTCTTGGGCACGAACCGGAGGGTGCCCCGGACCGTGCGGCCGTTCACCGCCGTCGGGCCCTCGACGAAGCCGACCGAGCTGAGCGACCGGTAGAAGCCCTGGTAGCCGGCAAAGTCGCCGGAAGCCCGGCGGGCGTTCTCACCAAGCATGGCCCAGGCGGCCGCCGGGTCACCGGGCAGCTGCCGGTAGTAGTCCTGGACGAAGGCGGTCAGCTCCGCGGCGGTCGGCGTGCCGTGCGGGCCGCCGGTGTAACCGCCCGGCGCCTCGGCGGTGGCCGAGCTGCCCGGGCCGCTGGAGCCCGGCGACCCGTCCGACGCGGCCAGCACCGCCCCCACCACCGCCGCCACGACGATCAGGCCCAACACACCCCACAGCGGCCACTTCGGCCGAGCGGGCACGGGCTGCTGAGGCGACCGCCCCGGCAGCGCGGGCGGGGTGGGCCACTGGGCCGGCGCGGCGGCCGGGACGCGCGGCCGGTCGGACCCGGCTTCCGGCGCCGGCGGCCGGTGCGGCCGACCGGGCGCCGACGAGCCAGGTGGCTGGCCGGACGCCACATCCCGTGGCGCGGACGGACCTTGCGGCTGAGCAGGCACCGAGCCTCGCCGCGCGGCGCTCCCCGACTCCCCGGCCGCGGCATCCCGCGGCCCGGCGCCCGACCGACCGGGTGCCTCGTCCCGGGGTGTCGGCGACGGCCGGGGTGGTGCCGCGTCGGACACGGGCGACGACGGGCGCGGTCGATCCGGCTGCGCGGGGGTTCCCGGCTGCGCGGATGCCGCTTCCGGGCGCCCGGGCGGCGGCGACTTGCGCGACCGGGAGGACGACCGGAAGGGCAGCTTGAACCGGGCCGCGCCGGGCTTCTTGGATGGTGGATCGGCCGGCAGGCCCAACGTGCCGGACGGCTTGCCACCGCCCGCCGAGGCCCCGGCACGCGGGGAGATCGGTTTGATGTCCACCTTGGTGTCCCCGCCGCGCGCTTCGGCCGCCCGGCCGGCGGCGACGGCGGACAGCTCCGCACGGGCCTGCTCGGCGGTCGGCCGCTCGGCCGGGTCCGGGTGCAGCATCCGCATCAACGGGTCGGTGAGCGTGCCGGCCCGTTCCGGCGCGGTGACCTTGCCGGCGGCGACCCGGTAGAGCAGCGCGTAGGCGTTGTCGTCCAGGCCGAACGGCGGCTCCCCCTGCACCGCTGTGTAGAGCGTCGCGCCCAGCGCGAACACGTCCGAGGCCGGCGTGGGCGGCTGGCCCCGGGCGATCTCGGGGGCCAGGTACGCGGGGGTGCCGGCGATCAGCCCGGTGCGGGTCAGCTGCACGTCGTCGGCGGCGCGGGAGACGCCGAAGTCGGTGATCTTCACGATGGCCGTCTCGTGGCCGATCAGCACGTTCGCCGGCTTGATGTCCCGGTGCACGATGCCGGCGGCGTGCGCGGCGGCCAGCCCGTCGGCGATCTGCGCGCCGATCCGGGCCACCTCCCGGGGGTCCACCGGCGCCTCGGCGATGAGCAGCTCGTTCAGCGTCCGCGAGGACAGGTACTCCATCACCAGCCACGGCGCCTCCTCGTGCAGCACCACGTCGTACACCGCGATGGTGTGCGGGTGCTGCAACCGGGCGGCCAGCCGGCCCTCGCGCAGGATCCGCTGCTTGGCCTCCTCGTACCCGGCGGCCGCGACGGTGTCGAAACCCGGCATTCCCGGGCGCAGCAGCAGCTGCTTCACCGCGACGGTCCGGTTCAGCCGTTCGTCGGTGGCGCGCCACACCGCGCCCATCGAACCGGCCCCGATCCGCTCCTCCAGTCGGTAGCGTTCGGCCAGTACGAGTGGGGCGGCGTCAGGGGTCGCGGTCATCGCCCAACAGGGTAGATCGGCCGGCACTCTCCGGATCCGCGAGCCGGCCCTTACCCGGTGCATCGCCTCAGCAAACCTCGCCGCTCGGGCGTGTCGGGCTCACACTTTTGATGCTTGCGTAAGCGAAGGAACCACCGATGCGCCCCGAGCAGCGATTATGCGCACGCACTGCTCCATTCAGGGGACGGGGTGACACACGAATTCCTTTTCACCGGTTTCATTAGTTCGGGCGAGACCCCGGCACCCCGATTCGACATAACGATCCGGTAACCACTAGCGTGTGCGCCGCTCCGCTCCCTAATTGAAAGGAACGTCTGCATGTCGCGCACTGCACGCACCATTCTCGCCGGAGTTGTCGCGGCTGGCGCCCTGTTTGCGGGCGCGGGCGCCGCGTTCGCCGATGACTCCGAAGACGGCGGCTCGGGCTCGAGCTCCAGCAGCAGCGAGTCCTCCGACTCCGAGGGCTCGGACAGCGGCTCCTCCGACGAGGTCAGCGCGGATGAGCTGCCGGCACCGACCGAGTCGGGCGCCAGCGACCCGGTCACCGGCCTGCTCGGCAGCCTCCCGGTGGTCGGCGGCCTTCTCTAGATTTCAATCCGACCCGAGGTCGGAACGCGCTGTCGCTCCGAGTCCCGCCTAACCCCGTGACGGGGCTCGGAGCGACGTTCCGCCGAATTACGCTCACGTATTTAGGTAAAGCGCACTGCCTCGGAATGGGCTGAGATCTCACGTTTCACTGCCGACACATCCTCGGCGATTTGCCTGGTCAGGTTCCGATGAACGACGAGCGTCATCGAAGCGACCCAGATACAGAAGCCGGTCAGCGGCACATAGAAACCGACCGCGCCGTTCCAGGCGAACGGGCCGCCCTTGAAGAACAGCACCAGGCCGGCCGGAATGATCAGCAGCGCGACCCACAGGTTCAGGTAGCCCAGCCAGCGCGGCAGGACCGGCCGCTCCCGGCGGTCGATCAGGATCGCCGCGCCGACCGCGACCAGCTGCACCCACAGCGACCAGATCACCGTCATGAACAGGATCCAGCCCAGGTCGTTCAGCGCCTGGGTCACCTCGGCCGAATGCGCGTCGAAGCGGAAGCTGGCCGCCATCCACACCCCGATGGGCGTGATGAACTCCAGCGAGAGCAGCGCGCAGGAGATCATCTGGATGTCCGCCAGGGCTCGCGCGCCGTCGATCCGCTTGAGCTGTCCGGAGATCGCCGCCGCCCACGGCACGAGCAGCGCCGACCCCATCATCGACACCACCATGCCGATCTTGATGGCGTCGGTGTGCGCAGCGTACAGCTCGACGATCCGCTCGGCGCTCCAGCCGGGGTCGTGCGGCGGAATGAACCCGGCGACCATCAGGAAGGCGCCCAACCAGAGCAGCACCATCGCCGGACCCGACCAGATGAGCACCCGCTGAACCCTGGCCTCCATCGGCGTCCCTCTTCCCGCTCGGCGGCCGACATGTAGTGAGTAGTCACTATAGGACCGCTCAGCGGGAAAGACCATGGTCGGCGGGCCGCAGGATGCGGCGCTTGACCTGCTCGGCGGCTTCGGGGCCGGGGCCTCGCCAGGCGACGAAACCGTCCGGGCGCACCAGCACCGCCTCCCCCGGCCGCAGGTCCTCGAACCCGTCGACCAGCACCGTCCAGCCCCGGTCGAGCAGGTCGTGGGTGGAGACGCCGGGCCGCAGCCAGCGGTGCGGCAGCCGGTAGCCGACCCGGACGCGGTCGGTCAGCACGTCCGGCTCCGGCACCTCGCCGAGCACGGCGGCCGACCGGTAGCCGTAGCCGATCATGGCGTGCAGGTAGTCCACCGCGATCTTCCGGTACAGGTCGGCCGGGTCGCCGGACAGGTCCCGGTAGCCGCGGTGCAGGCCGGCGGAGAGGGCCAGCGAGACGCGGGCGGCGGCCATGCGCTCGTCCTGGTAGGTGTCCAGCAGCGCGGGGTCGGCCCGGCCGGCCAGCACCTCGGCGAGCTTCCAGGCCAGGTTGTGGCCGTCCTGGATGCCGGTGTTCATGCCCAGCCCGCCGGCTGAGCTCTGCGTGTGCGCGGCGTCGCCGACCAGGAAGACCCGATCGGCGCGGAACCGCTCGGCCATGCCGGTCGCGGCCTCCCAGGCGTTCACCGCGTGCAGCGTGATCGGCACCTGGTCATCGCCGATGGCCGCGCGCAGCAGCTCCAGCGCCGACCGCTCGGACAGCTCGGTGAGCCGCTCGGGCCGGCCCGGGTAGTCCATGATGTGCGAGGACCACTTCTGCCGGCCGTTCTTGGAGAACAGCGTGGCGAACACCGAGTCGTTGCGCACGAAGCAGGCGTTCGTCCCCCAGTCCCGCACCACCGGCCCGAGATCGGCGTCGAAGTAGGCGGTGTTCAGCCAGGTGACCACCTCGCGGTCGGGCACCCCGATACCGGCCAGCCCCCGCACCGGGCTGCGCGCCCCGTCCGCGCCGATCAGGTAGTCGGCGGTGACCTCGGCCCGCCGCCCGGTGGCGGTGTCCCGCAGCTCGGCGCGCACCCGGTCCGACTCCTGGGTGAGTCCGGTCAGCTCGACCCCGAACCGCACCCGGTCGGCCAGCTCGCCCAGCGCGACCAGCTGCACCTCCACCTGCGTGAGGGCCAGTGTGGCGTCCACCGGGCTCATCGCCCGCACCCGCTCGGCGTACGGCGACGGCATCCGGGTCATGTGCCGCGTGGCGCCGAACGCACTGTCCTTGAAGATCGAACACATCGGCTCGGCGGCCAGCCAGCCGGCCCGGCGGACGGCCGGGCCGAGGCCGATGGACCGGAAGATCTCGCAGGTGCGCAGGCTGGTGCCGGCGCGGGGTGGCGCGCCGGTCGGGTCGCGTTTGTCCACCACCAGCGCCGGCACCCCGGCATGCCGCAGGAACAACGCGGTGGAAAGGCCAACCGGCCCGGCACCGACCACCAACACCGGCACATGCTGCTCATCCATGGCGCCGACATTGCCCGCTCAAGTGAACTTGAGTGCAAGCTTCCCGACTGGGCGGAAGCAGCGGTTAATGGAAAGAAATTGGCTCACCCGAATGCCGGAGTACGCTCGTCGCCGACGTCGCCTACCGGCCTTCTCATCGGCCTCGGGGAGTTATGAACCACAGCCGAAAGACAATATGTCGGGCCTGGATTGCCGCCTTTGCCGCGTTGCTCCCAATCTCGGGCTGCTCCTCGTCGCCGCCCGGCGGCGGCGGTGCCGCCGCCGGATCGCTCGACGGGGTCTGGCGGTCGGACGGCTACGGCCTGGTGTTCGACATCGGTGCGGGCCGGATGAAGATCTCCCAGGTGACCAAGATCAGCTGCGCGGTGGTCACCGAGGCGAACCAGTCGGCGGCCACTTCGGACGGAGCGGGAACGACCTTCCTGGTGGACAAGAAGAAGCGTTCCCAGCCGGTCCTCGACGTGGACTCCGGGCTCCTGACCGTCTCGGCCGGGCAGACCCCGGACACCAGGCGACTCCGGGTGGACGGGGCGATCTCCGACATCGTGCTCCAGCGCGTGGACCGGATGCCCGAGGTCTGCTCGGCGCCGCCGGCCAACACCCCGGTGCACAACTTTGACATCTTCTGGCAGGCCTTCCACGAGAACTATCCGTTCTTCGCCCTGCACAACGTGAACTGGGACGAGCAACGGGCGCGGTTCCGGCCCCGGGTCAACGACGCCACCACCCCGGCGCAGCTGCATGCCCTGTTCGTCGAGATGATCAAGCCGCTCGAGGACGCCCACACATCCGTCGCACTCGACGGCGAAGACGACGACCTGGAGTTCGACGGCAATCGCCCGGATCCGCAACCGTTGTCCGATGACGATTTGGATCTGGTCAACGAGACGGTTAACCAGAAACTCGTCGACAAACGCCAGCGCTTCGCGGAAAAGAAGATTTCCCTCGGTCACCTGCCGAACAATGTGGGCTACCTCAGGGTCTCCAGTTTCGAAGGCTACGCGGACACGGGCCGCTTCGAGGACGAGGTGGCCGAGCTGGGCCGCGCCCTCGACGCGGCCTTCGCGTCCCCGATGTCCGGCCTGGTGATCGATGTCCGGATGAATGACGGCGGGTCCGACGTGCTCGCCACGATGATTGCTTCGCGGCTCACCACGAAGCCCTATGTCGCCTACGCGAAAACGGCTCGCAACGATCCGGATGACGCCGGCCGCTTCACCGAGCCCCAGACAATCACCGTCCAACCCGGCCCCGGCAAGGCATTCACGGGCCAGGTCGCGCTGCTGATCAGTCGCTACAGCGTGAGCGCCGCCGAGACATTCGCCCAGTCGCTGATCGGCCGCCCCGGCGTCACCCGCATCGGCGAGAGCACCCAGGGCGTCTTCTCCGACGTCCTCAACTGGAAGCTCCCCAACGGCATCACCTTCGGCCTGCCGAACGAGGTCTACACCACGGACGGCAAGGCCTACGACAAGGTAGGCGTCCCGGCCGACATCAACACCGGCCTGGTGTTCCAGCGGGCCAACCTCCAGGCCCACCGCGACCCCGAACTGGAAGCCGCCCTAACCACCCTCTCCAACCACCGCTAACCCCGGGCGCGCCGGCTCGCACACACCGTTCACCGAAGGGTGTGCGCGAGCCGGACTCCCGGGACTGTTCCAAGATCGGTGTTTCCGGCCCGACGCGCCGGGCTGAGGTCCGGCGAGATGGGC
>NZ_BAABJP010000006.1:0-11307 GCF_039543365.1 Actinospineispora eucalypti | reverse complement strand
CATCTCGCGTTCGAATCGGCCGGCGGGGAAGGACAAGGCGGCCAAGCTCGGCACTTCGGGCCGGGTGGGGTCGAGTCGCACATGCAGCTCGACTCGCCGGTCCGGCCGGGGCGCGGTGAACAGGTACACCGCCCGCAACCCTCCGCCGCCCGTGCCGGTGTGGTCGCGGTCGTCGTGCCCGGCTACCAACGCGACCCGGAAACCCTGGGTGAGCAGGTCATCGGCCTGTCCCGCGAGCTGCGCGGGCGTCAGGGACAGCGCGGTTCGCTGGTGGTTCGCGGCAATCATGGCGTGCTCGTGATCGTGTCCGCGGCCTGGTAAAGCAACTGTTGGAGTGCTCCTGTCGTGATCCCGAGGACGGCGCACGCGATCAGGCCGGCGGCGAGGACGGCGATGGTGCTGAGCGGGCCGCGTTCGGCCGGCGGCACGGCCGGGGTGGCCTCCGCGTACGACCTGGTGGTCGGGCTGGTGAGGTTCGACGTGGGCGCGGTGTGGGGCACGGGTTCGGCCGGCCGGGGTGTGGGATTGCCGAGCAGCATGTGCGCGGAGTGGGCAAGCAGGGCGGCGGTGATCACCAGCACCAGCAGCAGGACCACCGCGGCGGGCCAGCCCAGGCCGGCAGTGAACGCGGCGCGGAACAGGCCCAACTCGCTGGCGAAGACGCTGAACGGCGGGAAGCCGAGCAGGGCGAGCACACCGAGGCCGACACAGCCGGCCAGCGCGGGGTCGCGGGCGGCCAGGCCGCGCACTTGATGGACCTGGCTGGTGCCGGTCAGCTGCAGGATCCGGCCCGAACCCACGAACAGCACCGCTTTGACCAGGCCGTGGCCGAGCACGTGCAGCAGCAGCGCGGCGACCGCGAGGCGGGTCCCGGTCGCGGCGCCGAAGGCGAGCAGGCCCATGTGTTCCATGCTGGAATAAGCCAGCATGCGCTTGTAGTCGCGCTGCGCGAGCAGCAACGTGGCCGCCACGGCCAGGGTGGTCAGGGACATCACCAGCAGCATCGCCCGGGCGAAACCGGGGCCGATGGCGGCATCGGCGAGGTGTTTGACCCGCAGGATGGCGTAGAACGCGACCGACAACAGCACCCCGGACATCAACGCGGACACCGGGGCGGGGGCTTGGGAGTGCGCGTCGGGTAGCCACGCGTGCAGCGGGGCCAGGCCGACCTTGGTGCCGAACCCGAGGATCAGCAGCACCACCGCTATCCGGGTCACCCCGGTGTCCAGGTGGGGGGCGATCGCGTTCAGGGTCTCCAGGTTCAGGCCGGGCCGGCCGGCGTGGGTGGCGGCGTAGTTGAGCAGGAAGCTGCCGAGCAGCGCCAGCGCGATCCCGGTGGAGCAGATCACCACGTACTTCCAGGCCGCCTCCACCGCCGCGCGGGTTCGGCGCTGGCCGACCAGGAACGCGGTGGCGATCGTGGTCGCCTCGATGGCCACCCACAGCAGCCCGAGGTCGGCGGCCAGCAGCGCGGCGGCCATCGCGGCGACGAACAGTGCCACCAGCACGCAGTGTCGGGCGGCGGTGCGCGCGGTGGCCCGTCCGGCGGTGATCTCGGCGGTCAGGTAGGCGGGGGTGGCCGCCGTGGCAAGCAGCGCGATCATCCCGATCGCCACCAGCATGTACGCCGAGAGCGCGTCGACCCGCAGCACACCTCCCGCCACGGTGTGCGGGCCGGTACGGGCCACCACGGCGGCGAGCGTGACCGCCGTGCACAGCACCAGCGCCATCGAGCCGGTGGCGAGCCAGCGCGTGGCCGGGCGCCAGCCGAACACCGCGTAGCCGAGTGCGCCGAGCGGCGGCAACACCACCGGCGCCAGGATCAGCGGGGAAACCAAGGTGCCCATCAGTCGCGCAGCTCCCGCAGTTCGTCCAGATCGGTGTCGCCGAACGCCTCGCGCATGCGGGTGGTGAGGATCTGCAACACCAGCACCGCCAGCAGCACGTCCAGGGAGACGCCGAGCTCGACCGCCAGGCCGACGCCGGCGGTGGTGAGGAACCCGATCGCGGTGATGCCGTTGTCCATCAGCAGGAACCCGACCAGCTGCGACAGCGCGCGGCGGCGGGTGACCAACACGAAGAACCCGATCAACACCACGGTGAGGCCGACCGGGATTGCCTGGGTCGCCGGGGCGGGCGCGAGGTCGACCAGCGGCCGGGACACCGCGTAGGCCAGCAGCGTGAGGACGGCGGCGGCCAGCAACGAGGCCGCGACGTTGACCAGCGGGTCGGTCTCCCGCCTGGCCTCCCCCGCGCGGCCGAGGGCGCGGGCCAGCAGCCAGGGCAACACCCCGGCGCGCAAGACCAGCACACCCGCCGCCACCATCCCCAGTTCCAGGGACGCCTGACGAGCGGCCAGCACGGCGACCAGCGCGGCCAACGCCACTCCCTGCACGGCGAACACCCGGATGATCACCGCCAGCTCGCGGCGCCACAGCACCAGCACCGCGCACAGCAGCAACCCGCCGCAGGCCAGGTCCAGTAGCTGCACGTACAACAACTCCACGAGCAACCGGCCCTCCCTTCTAGGCGAGGAAGAACGAGGCGGTGACCGCCGACAGGGCCAGCAGGAACGAGCCGGCCAGCAACTCCGGTACCCGGAACAGCCGCAGTTTCGCCAGGAAGACCTCCGCGACGGCCAACGCGACCCCGAGCACACCGACCTTGAGCACCAACACCGCGGCGGCGCCGAGCACGCCCAGCGGGATGGCGGTGCCAGCGGCCTCGGTGGCGATCCCCCACGGCACGAACAGATTGGCCAGCAGCCCGAGAAACACCGCCAGCCGCATCGACGAGGCCAACTCCACCAGCGCCAGGTCCGGGCCGGCGTACTCCAGCACCATGGCCTCGTGGACCATGGTCAGCTCCAGGTGGGTGGACGGGTTGTCCACCGGCAACCGCCCGGTCTCCGCCACCACGACCACGACCAGCGCCACGGCGGCGAGCAGGCTCACCGGGGACACCACCCGTGCCGGGTCGCCCAAGGTCGCGGCGACGATGTCGGCCAGGTTGGTCGACCCGACCCGCACGGACAGCGCGAAGATCGCCACCAGCAGGGTCGGCTCGACCAGCGCGATGATGGTCATCTCCCGGCTCGCGCCCATCCCACCGAACGCGGTACCGGTATCCAGCCCGGCCAGCGCCAGCGTCGCGGTGCCGAACGCCAGCAGCGCCACCACCACGAACAGATCCGCCACCGACCGCAACAGCGGCTCGACCACCAGGAACGGGGCCGCCGTCGCGACCACCAACACGGTGGCCATCAGCACCAACGGGGCCAGCCGGAACATCTCGCTGGTCCCCCGCGGCGTGATCGCCTCCTTGCCGAACAGCTTGCGCAGATCCCGCCACGGCTGCCCCACCCCCGGCCCGACCCGGCCCTCCAACCTGGCCCGCACCTGCCGCATCAACCCGACCAGCAGCGGCGCCCCGCCGATCAGCAACACCGGCTGGGCCACCCCGCCCAACACCCCCAGCGCGCTCACCGCAACACCGCCAACACCAGCAAAACCGCGCACAGGCTGTAGAAGCCGTAACCCAGATAGCGGTGCACGCTGCCGGTCGCCAACACCCGCCCCGCCGCACCCCACCGCACGACCGCACCCAGCACCGGGCCGTACAGGCGCCGCTCGATACGGTCCGGTACCCGCCGCCGGTACTCCACCGCGCGCACCAGGTAGCGGGACTCCTGGTGGTGATCGACGTTCACGTCCGTCTCCGGGGCCACCACGTTGTCGAACACTCGCTGCAGCGGCTCCGCGAACGAGGTCGCGGTGTACTCCATCCGCGCCGACAGCGGCCCGCCACCGCAGTCCCACAAGCGCGCGGTCCGGCGGTGCGCGGCGCGCCGGGCCGTCACGACAACCCGGGTCGCGGCCACCACCGCGACCCCGGCCACCAGCAGCGCCGCCGCCAACAACAGCGGCGACAACGCCCCGGTGACACCGGCCAACTCGAGCATCACGAACCCCGACACCGCGGCGGTGTCCCCCTGCCCGCGCAACGCGGCGCCGGTGGCCGCGGTCACCAGCGGCAGCACACCCGCGGGCAACACGGCCAGCCCGATACAGGCCAACGCGGCCAGCCCCATCCCGGCCAGCATGCCGCGCGGGGACTCGCGCGCCCGCTCGGCGCCACCACCGCGCGGTTTGGCCAGGAACCCGACCCCGAAGGCCTTGACAAAGGTGGCCACCGACAACCCGGCCGTCAGCGCGATCACCGCGACCCCGACCGGCATGACCACCGCGCGCACCGTCGAGGCCGACCCGTCCACCTCGGGCAGGCCGTGGATCAGCGCCTGCAGCAACAACCACTCCGACACGAACGCGGTCCCCGGCGGCAGCGCCGAGGCGGCCAAGCCACCAAGCCCGAACAGCGCGGTGGTGACGGGCATCCCGGCGCGCAACCCGCCGAGCAGGTCCAGGTCGCGGGTGCCGGTGGCGCGCAGCACCGACCCGGCGGCCAGGAACAACAGGGACTTGAACGCCGCGTGGTTGATGACGTGCAGCAGCGCCGCCGCGAGTGCCAGCCCCGCGAGCAGGCGCAGACCGGAGGAGTCGAACAGGCCCGCCGCCCCGACCCCGATCAGCACCAGCCCCATGTTCTCCGTGGTGGACTGGCCGAGTAGCCGCTTCAGGTCGGTGCTCATCGCCGCCTGCAGGATGCCGTACACCGCCGACACGGCACCCAACCCCAACACCAGCAGCCACCACCCGCCCACACCCCCACCGACAGCACCGCCGAGCAGATCGAGACCGACCCGCACGATGCCGTACACACCGAGGTTCACCATCGCGGCGGACATCAGCGCGGACACGTGGCTCGGGGCCTCCGGATGCGCCCGGGGCAACCACGCGTGCAACGGCACGATGCCCGCCTTCGACGCGAACCCCACCAGCGTCGCGGCGAACACCACGGCGCCCACCCCGGCCGGCAGCCGCTCACCCGCATCTCGCAACGCGGCGAACGAGTCATCCGTCGCGTGCGCGGTGAACACCAGCAGCCCGCCCAGCACCGCGACAAAGCCGAGGTGGGTCATCACCGCGTACCACACAGCCGCCCGCGCCACCGCCGCCCGCCGCCGGTGCTCGGCGACCACCAGCAGCAACGAGGTGAGCGCCATCAACTCCCAGCACACCAACAACGTGGACACGCTGCCGGCCACCGGAACCAACAACATCGCCAACACGAACAACGGCAGCACCGCCGACACACCGCGCCCGTCCAGGCCATGCCCCCGGCAGTAGGCCGTGGCATACACCCCGACCAGCACCCCCACCACCCCGGTCACCACCAGGAACAGCCCGCCCAACCCATCCACGGCGATGACCACGCCGGCCAACGGCAGCAGCGCCGGCAGCACCACCGAGTGCCCGGCCACCGCGCCCGCGCCGGCGACCACCCCCGACGCCCCGGTCAACGCGGTACCCGCCCCCGCTACCAGCGGCCGGGCACCGCGTGGCACCAGAACCGCCGCCACCACGCTCACCAGGGCCAGCGCAACCGCCACGGCCAAGCACGCCTGGGCGAGGCTCATCGGCCGGTCAACGTCCGCAACGCCGCCACGATCGCCTCCGGGCGGGGCGGACAGCCCGCGATCTCCATGTCCACCGGCACCACCTCACCGACGGACCCGACGACCCCGTACGCCTCGGTGAATACTCCACAGTTGCGTGCGCAGTCCCCCACCGCGACCACCAGCTTCGGCGCCGGCACCGCCTGGTAGGTGCGCCGCAACGGCTCGGCCATGTTCCGGGTCACCGGCCCGGTCACCAACAGCGCATCCGCGTGCCGTGGCGACGCCACCAGCCGAGCCCCATAGCGTTCGGCGTCGTGTACCGGACCGAACGCCGAGGCGATCTCCACCTCGCAGCCGTTGCACGACCCGGCATCCACATGCCGAATCTGCACCGAGCCCGCCAAACCCTGCGCCCCAGCCCGACCCGCCGCGCCCGCGGACGGGGCCGGCGGCGCCGGTTCCGCGATCCGCCCGGCCCGACGGATCACACGCCACAGACCCAACACGTCAGACTCCTGACACTCGCTGGCCTTCGGGACAGTTAAGGACGCGACCGTCCCGCCGGGCGACAAGCCAACAATCAGCGGGACGGCCGCGAGCTCAGTCCGGTAACTCCCGACCCCCCATGTCGCGGTTGGCCGGGGGGCCGGTCCCGGCGCTGGCAGTGACGCCGGAACCGGCATTGACCGGAGCGCGCAGGTCCTCCAGCAACTCCACCTGCCCTGACAACACCCCGGTCAAGATCAACCTCGCGACCGCGAGAAGCTCGGCGACGTGCGGGCTGGTCAACGAGTAGTAGACGGTGGAACCGGACTTACGCGCCGATACCAACCCGGTCCGGCGCAGCACCGCCAACTGCTGCGACAGGTTCGCCGCCTCGATGCCCACCTCCGGCAGCATCTCCGCGACCGCGTACTCACGCCGCGACAGCAGCTCCAACACCCGGATCCGGGCAGGATGTCCCAGCGTCTTGAAGAACTCCGCCTTCAGCTGATAAAGGGGCCTGCTCATCCCGCACCCTCCCCGCCACGATCAGTCCGAACTATAGTCGCCATCTTCAGCAGTTGCTAATCTTAGCAACTCTGAAAGAGGGTGCGAGATCGAGGCGCACCGCGGATCGACGACCTGGTCCCACAGACCACCACACCGCGCCGGCCCGTGGGCTGCGTGAACCACATCAACCACTTGTTCACGGTGGTCAGAAGCAGCGTCGGGGCACCCGTCACGGACGATCACTTGCTGCTTACCGGAACTTCACCGCGCACCTTCGACGCCTACGTCAGGGAAGTCTGGGGCTGCCGGCATGCGAGTCAAAGAGCTGTTTGAACTGTTGCGCGCATGCTCTCAATGGCGCGGAGGTCTGGCTGGCTTTCGCCATTGTCATGGCGCCCGAGTAGGTACCGATGACGAGGACCGCGAGCGAGTTGGGGTCGATTCGCTCCAGGTAACCGTCGGCCTGATCGGCCCGCAGCTTCTCCTCGATTGCCGAGTGCCAGTGCTCGAACACGGCATGTAGGGCGATCCGGAAATCAGCATCCGGCGCCGCGGCGAGCTCGAGCGAGAGATTGTTCAACGGGCAGCCGAGGACCTTCCCGTTCGCCTCGATCGACTCGGCGACCTGGTCAAATACGGTCAGAATCCCAGCGGTCGCGGTGCGGGCCGACACCAGCGGTTGTATCCAGGTGCGCTCGATGGCCCGCGCCACCCCGTCCTGGATGACGGCCAGGCCGAGTGACTTCTTCGTCGGGAAATGATGATGAAGGGCGCCGCTGGTCACGCCGGCCAGGCGCATGACCTCGTGGGTGGAGGTCGAGTGATAGCCGCTCGCCTGGAACGCGTCCATGGCCACATCGAGGATCTTCCGCCGCACTGCAACGGGGTCTCTGGTGCGACGTCTGTCGATGGTTGGCACGGCGGAAGTTTAGCAGTTGACAAGACCGAGCGATCGGTCTGTACTAGAAACAGGTCAACCGGTCTGTACGGAAGATGGTCAACATGGCACTCCCGCTGAGCCCTCCCGCCGATCGCCCGACGCTGGCCGACGGATTGAGCAGTCCCGTCGTCGACCTGCGGCAATACACCCTCTTCCCGGGGACGAGGGACAGGTTCGTCGAACTCTTCGACACGGAGTTCGTCGAGCCCCAGGAGGCAGTCGGGGCGAGGGTCATCGGCCAGTTCCGGGATCTCGGCGACCCGAACCGGTTCGTCTGGATGCGCGGGTTCTCCGACATGCCGGCGCGTGAGCGGGCGCTGAAAGCGTTCTACAACGAGGGACCGGCTTGGGCGGCGCACGCCGAGACGGCGCGGTCCATGCTGATCGACAGCAGCGATGCGCTGCTCCTGAAGCCGGTCCGGCCGGACTCGGGCTTCGCGCTCGATGACGCCGCTCGGCGGCCGCCCATCGAGGCAGACCTCCCGAACGGGATCGTGATCGCGGCGATCCACCATTTGGAAAGACCAGTTAGCGCGGAATTCATTCATTTCTACGAAACCGCGGTCCTGCCCGCCGTTCGACAGGCGGGCGCTCGCCCGATCGGGATGTTCGAGACCAAGTACAGCGCGAACAACTTTCCGCGCCTGCCGATCCGCGAAGGCGAGAACGTCTTCGTCGCATTTACCGGTTTCGCGAGCCTGGCAAAGCATCACGAGTACCTGACCGCCCTCGGGCGGAACAAGAAGGCATGGAAGGAGCGACTGTACCCGGAGCTCACCAGCCGGCTTCTGATGCCTCCTCAGGTCCTGCGGCTGGCACCGACGACACGCTCGCAACTGCGCGGCTGACAGGAGAGACCGTGATGACCGCACTGAACGAACTCACGGAAACCGCCGTGAGCACCGCGCTCAAAGGCTATGAGAAACTATTTTCCAATGGTGACGTCGAAGCAATTCTCGAAGGCTTCACCGACGACGTCGAAGTTCATTACGCTTCGTTCCCTCCGTTCGCCGGAAAAGACAGACTCCGAGAGATGCTTCAACAACGGTTCGCCACGATGCGGGACTACCGGCTGTCGAAGCGGCTGGAAGTTCTCTGTCCGCCACATTTCGTATCGTCATGGACCGGCAGCTGGATCGATATTCACACGAACGAGCAAATGACACTTTTCGGACTCGAGCTCTTGACCGTACGCGATGGCAAGTTCAGCCGGTGGACGGCGAGCGTGTCGTCCTGGCCATCGACTGCCGTCACCCTTTAGAACCGCTTCTCGCCGCCGACGTCGATGGAGGTGCCGACGACGAAGCTGCCTCAACTCACCTCTGCTTGCGCCTCGATCAGGACACGAACACCGGGCCGCCAGCTCAAATGCGGGGACAAAGCACATCGGCGACCTTGCATCGATCGCCAACCGCCCTTGGGCCGTACACGACGTCGCTCAGCCGGCACGGGGCGAATGAAGGCAATGGCAGCGACCGACGCGACGCCCCGGCAGCCCGGGGCACCGCTTCCGAACGCGCCGCCCTACGCGACGCGCACGGAGGATCAACGGCTTGATCAGGACCTGCCGGCCGCAACGACGACGACCGAACCGGGCGGCACATCTGCCCGTTTCCGCCGGCTGACCGGCAACGTCACGGTCTGCGAACTGACGGCCCGGATGGACAAGGATTTGGTCGATCGCGGCCTGCTGCTCAGTCGGTGGCGGCGCAGGGCAACGGAGTACTCCGGCGTTGTGTTGATCTGCGAAGCCCTGCTCGGAATTCTGCTGTGCGGTTCGCTGTCCAGTTTCCTGCCGTTGGCCTGGACGGGGTTCATTGCGGTGATCGTGTGGCGGGTCGGCAGGATGACCAGCCGTTCCGCCGCCGGTGACGCCGAGCTCGAGCGCCTGCGCGAGGTACACGAGCGCCTCGGACCGTGGCATCGACCCAGCTGGAGCCTGCTGACCAGGAACACGGCGGCGCTGTACGTGGCGCTTTATGGTTTGGAGGCGGTGGAAACCACGGACGCGGAGTTCGTCGCGTGCGCCGGATTGCGCTGGCGGTCCGGCGGCCTAACCGACGACAGCGCGGTACACAGCGATACCGGACCCGACTTTTAGCTCGTTATCACCTGCCTCCCGGTGAGCGGCGGCAGCGCACGGGCCGAGCGGTGACAACTACAGCCTGCACTTCCGCCCGAAACACCAGTTCGCACCGCTGTCACCTACAGGCCGTTGTTGTCATCTGGCCTGTAGATGTGGTTGGTCGGGCCAGGGCTTGAGGTCGATGCCGTGGCGCATGGCGATCTCGATCAGGTCGTCGATGCGGGAGCGGTGTAGCTGGGCCTCATGCTCGCGTCCGGCGCTTTCGGCGACGGTGACGTGCTGGTGGGCCGCCGCGAGTTGTGCCCGGAGTTCTTCGATCATGGTGTTTTCCCGCCTTTGTGGCTTCTCGGCGCGTGGACGGAGGTTGGTAGAGCCAGAGCCGCCCCTGGAGAGGGAGGAAGGATGCCGGGGGCGGCTCTGGCTCAGTGCACGGCCAGCCGGTGACCGGGGACCAGGCGTGTGCCGGACTGACTGAGGCGCACCCACACCGAGCCTGGGCGCAGGTCCGGCGCACGGTCGACCACCAGCCCGTGCTGGCCGTTGTGCGGGCCACTGACGACGGTGACCCGCGCGCCGGTGGGGAATCCACCCGGGACCGCGGGTCCTCGTTCGAGCCGGGTCATCGCGCTCACCTCCTACTCTGGTGCCACCCCAACCGGTCACACCAGGATCGCGCCGCCGCGAGCGGTTCAGCAGAGCAACAAGGCCTCGAAACGCCCGCGTCACGCCCCACATGGCGGGTGCACAAAGTCCCGCCGCGCGCCCTTGGGCAGGGTTGGCTTGTCGAGGTCCGACGGGCCGGCCTTCGCCTGCGTGGGTGAGGCCTTTGTGCTCTATGACGCGCTCAGGTCCGGGCGTCATGATCGGCCAACTGTGCGGAAACAAGGGTGTCCCGATGTCCAAGGAACGTGATCTCGCCGCGCTCACCGAGGGTGAGTGCCTCCGGTTGTTGGCCGGGTCGGTGATCGGCCGGGTGGTGTTCGTCGACGCGGCGCTGCCGGCGATCCAGCCGGTCAACTTCCTGCTGGATGGCCAGGAGGTCATCTTCCGCACCGCGAACGGCGCGAAACTCGCCGCCGCCACACGTGAATCGGTGGTGGCGTTCGAGGTGGACGAGATCGACCCGGACACCCGCACCGGGTGGAGCGTGGTGTGCATCGGCCGTTCCTACGAGGTCACCGACCCGGCCCGGCTTGCCGCGCTGGCTGACACCATGCCGCGGCCGTGGGCACCGGACCGCACCGCACACACCATCGCGATCGACGTCCAGCGCGTCACCGGCCGGCAGGTCTCGATCCCGGCCGGCATCAACCAGGACATGTTCACCAGCCCGCACACACGTTCAGAGCCAGGCCAAAGCTGGTCTCGTCGGTTCAGCACACCGCCAGAGCCCGGCATCCACAGGGGCACTCCCGGCCCTCAAGGCGGGTAAAGGCCTTCTCCGATTCCGCGCATGGTGACAGGTAGGGGCGCAATAGAGGCGACCCTCGGGCCGTGCCGAGCGCGTAGCAACGGAGGGCGGTTTCTCTCCGATCAGGCACGTCGGCAATGCCTGGACAGAGAGCACCTCCACCGTTTCACTCAGCGTCATACCAAAGTGACGTCTCGTGTCGATCACGAAAGATCACCGAGGTAATCCGAAGATCAAGAAAAGATCAACAAGAGATCAACCCGCCCACTGGGATGATCATGCATGATCATCCATAGTGGGTGTGGCCAGGCCATTGCGCCCGGGGATGCGCGGGTGGACCCTGAGTGTGGACGTGGCTG
>NZ_BAABJP010000005.1:0-77721 GCF_039543365.1 Actinospineispora eucalypti | reverse complement strand
CATCTCGCGTTCGAATCGGCCGGCGGGGAAGGACAAGGCGGCCAAGCTCGGCACTTCGGGCCGGCTGGGGTCGAGTCGCACATGCAGCTCAACTCGCCGGTCCGGCCGGGGCGCGGTGAACAGGTACACCGCCCGCAACCCTCCGCCGCCCGTGCCGGTGTGGTCGCGGTCGTCGTGCCCGGCTACCAACGCGACCCGGAAACCCTGGGTGAGCAGGTCATCGGCCCGTCCCGCGAGCTGCGCGGGCGTCAGGGACAGCACGGTTCGCTGGTGGTTGGCGGCAATCATGGCGTGCTCGTGATCGTGTCCGCGGCCTGGTAAAGCAACTGTTGGAGTGCTCCTGTCGTGATCCCGAGGACGGCGCACGCGATCAGGCCGGCAGCGAGGACGGCAATGGTGCCCGACGGGCTGCGTTCGCCCGGCGGCACGGCGACCGCGGTCGCGCTGGTGCCGCCGGTGGCCGACGTGGTGCTGGCCGACGTGGCGGTGGCGGATATGACGGTGGCTCCGGTGTCGTTGGCTCCCGTCGTGGTGTCTCGTGTGTCGGCTGCTGTTTTGGTGGGCTGGTGTGCGGGGTTGCCGAGCAGCATGTGCGCGCAGTGGGCGAGCAGGGCGGCGGTGACGACCAGCACCAGCAGCAGCGCCGCCGCGATCAGCCAGCCGGGGCCGGCGGCGAACCCGGCGCGGAACATGCCCAGCTCGCTGGCGAACAGGCTGAACGGAGGGAAGCCGAGCAGGGCGAGCACACCGAGGCCGACACAGCCGGCCAGCACGGGGTCGCGGGCGGCCAGGCCGCGCACCTGGTGGATCTGGCTGGTGCCGGTCAGCTGCAGGATCCGGCCCGAGCCGACGAACAGCACCGCTTTCGCCAGGCCGTGGCCGAGCATGTGCAGCAGTAGCGCGGCGACCGCGAGGCGGGTGCCGACGGCGGCGGCGAGGGCGAGCAGGCCCATGTGTTCCATGCTGGAGTAGGCCAGCATCCGTTTGTAGTCGCGCTGCGCGAGCAGCAGCGTGGCCGCGACCGCGAGCGTGGCCAGCGACATCACCAGCAGCAGTGTCCGGGCGAAGCCGGGGCCGAGGGCGGCGTCGGCGAGGTGTTTGACCCGCAGGATGGCGTAGAACGCGACCGACAACAGCACCCCGGACATCAACGCGGACACCGGGGCGGGGGCTTGGGAGTGCGCGTCGGGTAGCCAGGCGTGCAGCGGGGCCAGGCCGACCTTGGTGCCGAACCCGAGGATCAGCAGCGCGATGGCGATGCGGGTCACCCCGGGATCTAGGCCGGTGGCGATGTCGTTCAGGTTCCGCAGGTTTAGGCCCGGCCGGCCGGCGTGGGTGGCGGCGTGGTTGAGCAGGAACGCACCGAGCAGCGCCAGTGCGATCCCGGTGGAGCAGATCACCACGTACTTCCAGGCCGCCTCCACCGCCGCGCGGGTTCGGCGCTGGCCGACCAGGAACGCGGTGCAGATTGTGGTGGCCTCGACGGCGACCCACAGCAGCCCGAGGTCGGCGGCCAGCAGCGCGGCGGCCATCGCGGCGATGAACAGCGCCACCAGCACGCTGTGGAGGGCCGCGGCGCGTGGGGTGGCCCGTTCGGCGGTGATCTCGGCGGCGAGGTAGGCGGGGGTGGCGGCGGTGGCGAGCAGCGCGATCGTCCCGATCACGACCAGCATGTACGCCGAGAGCGCGTCGACCCGCAGCACACCGCCGGCCGCGGTGTGCGGGCCGGTACGTGCCACCAGGGCGGCGAGCGCGACGGCGGCGCACAGCAGCAACGCCGAGCAGCTGGCGGCCAGCCAGCGGGTGGACGGGCGCCAGCCCCACAGCGCGTAGCCGGCCGCGCCGAGCAGCGGGAGCAGCACCGGCGCCCAGATCAGTAGCGGAACGAGGGTGTTCATCAGTCGCGCAGCTCCCGCAGCTCGTCCAGGTCGGTATCGCCGAATGCCTCGCGCATACGGGTGGTGAGCAGCTGCAGTACCAGCACCGCGAGCAGCACGTCCAGCGACACCCCCAGCTCCACCGCGAGGCCGACGTTGGCGGTGGTGAGGAACCCGACCGCGGTGACGCCGTTGTCCATCAGCAGGAACCCGACCAGCTGCGACAGCGCGCGACGGCGGGTGACCAGCACGAAGAACCCGATCAGGATCACGGTGATGCCGACCGGGATGGCCTGGGTGGCCGGGGAGGGAGCCAACGCCACCAGCGGGTGGGACACCGCGTAGGCCAGCAAGGTGAGCACGGCGGCGGCCAGCAGCGAGGCCGCGACGTTGACCAGCGGATCGGTCTCCCGCCGCGCCTCCCCCGTCCCACCCAGCGCACGAGCCAGCAGCCAGGGCAGCACACCGGCCCGCAGCACCAGCACACCGAGGGCCACCACCCCCAGTTCCACCGACGCCTCGTGGGCGGCCAGCACCGCGACCAGGGCGGCCAGCGCCGCGCCCTGCACGGCAAACACCCGGATGATCACCGTGAGCTCGCGGCGCCACAGCACCAATACCGCGCACAACAGCAATCCGCCGCAGGCCAGGTCCAGCAGCTGCACATACAGCAGCTCGCCGAGCACGCGCCGCCCCCTCTCAGGCCAGGAAGAACGAAGCGGCGACCGCCAGCAGCGCCAGCAGGAACGAGCCGGCCAACAACTCCGGCACCCGAAACAGCCGCAGCTTCGCCCAGAACACCTCGGCCGCCGCCAGCACCACCCCCAGCACACTGACCTTGATCACCAGCGCGGCAACGGCGACCAGCAACGTCGCCGCGCTCGTCTCGGTGGCGATCCCCCACGGCAGGAACAGGTTCGCGAGCAGCCCGAGGAACACCGCCAGCCGCATCGACGAGGCCAACTCCACCAGCGCCAGGTCCGGGCCGGCGTACTCCAGCACCATGGCCTCGTGGACCATGGTCAGCTCCAGGTGGGTGGACGGGTTGTCCACCGGCAACCGCCCGGTCTCCGCCACCACGACCACCGCCAGGGCCACGGCGGCGAGCAGGCTCACCGGGGACACCACCCGCGCCGGGTCGCGCAAGGTCGCGGCGACGATGTCGGCCAGGTTGGTCGACCCGACCCGCACGGACAGCGCGAAGATCGCCACCAGCAGGGTCGGCTCGACCAGCGCGATGATGGTCATCTCCCGGCTCGCGCCCATCCCGCCGAACGCGGTACCGGTATCCAGCCCGGCCAGCGCCAGCGTCGCGGTGCCGAACGCCAGCAGCGCCACCACCACGAACAGATCCGCCACCGGCCCCAACGGCGACTCGACCACCAGGAACGGGGCCGCCGTCGCGACCACCAACACGGTGGCCATCAACACCAGCGGGGCCAGCCGGAACATCTCGCTGGTGCCCTTCGGGGTGATCGCCTCCTTGCCGAACAGCTTGCGCGTATCTCGCCACGGCTGGCCGATCCCCGGCCCGACCCGGCCCTCCATTCTGGCCCGCACCTGCTGCATCAGCCCGACCAGCAGCGGCGCCCCGGCCACCAGCAGCACCGGTTGCGTCACCCCGCCCACGACCCCGAGCGCGCTCACCGCAACGCCGCCAACACCAGCAGCACCCCGCAGACTGTGTAGAACCCGTAGCCCAGATAGCGGTGCACGCTGCCGGTGGCCAACGCCCGCCCCGCCTCGCCCCACCGTGCCGCGGCGGCCAGCACCGGGGCGTACAGGCGTCGTTCGATCCGGTCGGGCACGCGATGGCGGTATTCCACCGTGCGCACCAGGTAGCGGGACTCCTGGTGGTGATCGACATTCACGTCCGTCTCCGGGGCCACCACGTTGTCGAACACTCGCTGCAGCGGCTCCGCGAACGAGGTCGCGGTGTACTCCATCCGCGCCGACAGCGGCCCGCCACCGCAGTCCCACAACCGCGCGGCTCGACGCCGCGGCCCGCTTCGCGCGGCGCGCCGAGCCGTCACCGCCGCCCGGGTCGCGGCGAGCACCACGCCCCCAGCCACCGCCAGCGCCACGGCCAGCAGCAGCGGCGACAACGACCCGGTCACCCCGGTCAGCTGAAGCGTCGCCACCCCGGAAACCGCCGCCGTGTCCCCTCGCCCACCCAACGCCGTGTCGGTGGCGGCGGACACCACCGGCAACACACTCGCGGGCAACACGGCGAGGCCGACACAGGCGAGCGCGGCCAGCCCCATCCCGGCCAGCATGCCAATCGGGGACTCGCGCGCCCGCTCGGCCCGGGCGCTGCGCGGTTTGGCCAGGAACCCGACCCCGAAGGCCTTGACGAAGGTGGCGACCGATAGGCCCGCGGTCAGCGCGACCGCGGCGACCGCGACCGGCATCACGACCGCGGTCACCGTCGAGGCCCCACCGCTCCCGTCCGGCAGCCCGTGGATCAGCGCCTGCAGCAACAACCACTCCGACACGAATGCCGTGCCCGGCGGCAACGCCGAGGCGGCCAGCCCACCCAGACCGAACAGCGCGGTGGTGACCGGCATCCCGGCGCGCAACCCACCCAGCGCGTCCAGGTCGCGGGTGCCGGTGGCGCGCAGTACCGACCCGGCGGCCAAAAACAGCACCGATTTGAACGCCGCGTGGTTGATCACGTGCAGCAGCGCCGCGGTGAGCGCCAGGCCGGCCAGCACCGGCTGCCCAGCGGTGTCGAACAGGCCCGCCGCGCCGACCCCGACCAGCACCAGCCCCATGTTCTCTGTGGTGGACTGGCCGAGCAGCCTCTTGAGGTCGGTACTCATCGCCGCCTGCAAGATGCCGTACACCGCCGAGATGGCGCCCAACCCCAGCACCAGCAGCCACCAGCCGCGCACACCGCCACCGGCGGCACCGCCGAGAAGGTCGAACCCGACCCGCAGGATGCCATACACACCGAGGTTGACCATCGCGGCGGACATCAGCGCGGACACATGGCTCGGCGCCTCCGGGTGCGCCCGGGGCAGCCACGCGTGCAGCGGCACGATGCCCGCCTTGGAGGCGAATCCCGCCAGCGTCGCGGTGAACACGACGGTGCCCACCCCGGCGGGCAGCCGGCCGGCGGCCTCCCGCAACGCGGCGAACGAGTCGTTGGCCGCGTACGCGGTGAACACCAGCAGCCCGGCCAGCACCGCGAGGAAACCCAGGTGGGTCATCACCGCGTACCACAACCCGGCCCGCGCCACCTCGGCCCGCCGCCGGTGCTCGGCCACCACCAACAGCAGCGAGGTGAGCGCCATCAGCTCCCAGCACACCAACAGCGTCGAGACGCTACTGGCCGCCGGCACGAACAGCATCGCCAGCACGAACAGCGGCAACACCGCTGACGCGCCGCGTCCGTCCACACCGTGCCCGCGCGTGTAGGCCGTGGCATACACACCGGCCCACACCCCCACCACACCGGTCACCACCACGAACAACCCGCCCAACCCATCCACCGCGACCGCGATGCCAGCCAGCGGCAGCAGGCCGGGCAGCGTCATCGACGCGGGCTGTCCGGCCACCGCACCCACCCCCGCGAGCACCCCGGCAGCCCCCGTCAGCGCGGTCCCCACCCCCACCACACCCGACCGTGCCCGGCGGGGCACCCACACCGCCGCGGCCGCGCTCACCAGGCCGAGCACGCCCGCCGCAGCCAACCCCAGCGCGGCGAAGTTCATCGGCCGGTCAACGTCCGCAACCCCGCCACGATCGCCTCCGGCCGGGGCGGGCAACCCGCGATCTCCACATCCACCGGCACCACCTCGGCGACCGACCCGACGACCCCGTACGCGCCGGCGAACACTCCACAGTTACGTGCGCAGTCCCCCACCGCGACCACTACCTTCGGCCCCGGCACCGCCTCGTAGGTGCGCCGCAACGGCTCGGCCATGTTCCGGGTCACCGGCCCGGTCACCACCAGCGCATCCGCATGCCGCGGCGAAGCCACCAACCGAGCGCCATAGCGTTCGGCGTCGTGCACCGGCCCGAACGCCGAACCGATCTCCACCTCACACCCATTGCACGACCCGGCATCCACATGCCGGATCTGCACCGAGCCCGCCAACCCCGCCGCCACAGCCCGCTCCGGCGGATCCACCTCACCGGCCGCGGGGGCGGGGCGTGCTGGTTCGGCTATCCGCCCGACCCGATGGATCAAACGCCACAAGCCCAGCACCTCAGGCACCCACCAACATCCGACACTCCCCACCGAAACGACACCGACTCGAACTCACCGATATCTCTGGCATCTCCGGCACTCACCAGCGCTAGCCGGCACTGACCCAATCTCCGGCTGGCCCCTGATCACCACTGATCGCTCACCCACGGCCCGAAGGA
Organism: Actinospineispora eucalypti; assembly: GCF_039543365.1. Taxonomy (NCBI): domain Bacteria; kingdom Bacillati; phylum Actinomycetota; class Actinomycetes; order Pseudonocardiales; family Pseudonocardiaceae; genus Actinospineispora; species Actinospineispora eucalypti. Next base: position 71,470 of record NZ_BAABJP010000005.1, on the reverse strand, counting down.
CGCGGCCGCCCCGCCGGGCAACAAGCCAACAATCAGCGGGGCGACCGCGAGCTCAACGGGGCGAGGCTCGATCCCGCGCGTCACGGCCGCTTCCAGGGCCGGCTGTGGTGCTGGCGGTGGAGCCGGCGGCGACCGGGGTGCGCAGGTCCTCCAACAACTCGACCTGCCCCGACAACACCCCGGTCAAGATCAACCTGGCCACCGCGAGCAGCTCGGCGACATGCGGGCTGATCAGCGAGTAATAGACCGTCGAACCGGACTTACGAGTCGACACCAACCCCGCCCGACGCAGCACCGCCAACTGCTGCGACAGGTTCGCCGGCTCGATACCCACCTCCGGCAACATCTCCGCCACCGCGTGCTCGCGCTGCGACAACAGTTCCAACACCCGGATGCGCGCCGGATGGCCCAAAGTCTTAAAGAACTCCGCCTTCAACTGATACAAGGGGCGACTCACCCAACACCCCTCCCCGCGCCGCACGATCAGTCACGATCAGTCACGCACTATAGTCGCCACTTTCACTAGTTGCTAATCTTAGCAACTCTGAAAGAAAGGTACAGGATCGAGGCGCGAGGCGACCATGAGCGAGCCCGCCGAACAGACTGTCGCTGACCTGATGGTCCGTCAGGTACACACCGTCGTGCCCACCACCCCGTTCAAAGAAATGGTCGGCACGATGATCTGCCAAGACACCGACATACTGCCCGTCATCGACCTGGATGGGAGACCGGCCGGGGTCGTGACCGAGTCCGACCTGATGGCCAAGCTGGAGTTTCGGGCCGGTGCCGATCGCCCGTCTTTGCTTGCCGGGAGCCGGGGGCGTGCCCGCTGGCACAAGGCCTCCGGTGTCGCCGCCGCCGACGTGATGACCGGCCCGCCCATCGTGATCGGCGCGAGGTCGGGTGCGGGTGTCGCGGCGCGGCGGCTGGCGGCGCACCAGGTGCGTCAACTGTGCGTGGTCGACGATGCCGGGTTGCTGATCGGACTGCTGTGTCGCCAGCACCTGCTGCGGCCGTTCCGGCGTGGCGATCCGGCGATCCACGCCGACCTGTGGCGCCGGCTCGCTGAGTGCCGCCACCTGGCGGACTGCTGCGACGTCGAGGTCGCCGACGGGGTCGTGACGCTCACCGGGGCGGTGCGGCTGCGTAGCCACGCGGAGCAGGCCATTCGGGAGGCCCATGAGACCGCCGGGGTGATCGCGGTGCGCAACCGCATGCACTACGACTTCGACGACTACATGATCACCGGCATGTGAACCCGAACGGCGAGTAGTGGGGCCAGGTAGTGGTCATGGACGCCGACGGAGGCAACGGCGTGGGCGTGCCAGACCGCGCGGGTGTGATAGCGCGGATGCCGCGGCTCACCGCGACCGCGTTGGAACAAGCAACCGAGGCGTTCCTGGGTGGTGCCCCGGTGGTCTCCACCACATTGCGGCCGGCCCAACGCGCCCTGCCCGAGATCCACGTCGGCCTCAAGCACCATACAAACGGCCTGGTACACGACGCGCATGCGCTGCTCACCGAATCCGAGGTACCGAGTCCGGCGCACGGGCGCTCCGTCCTGGCCGAGCCGCGCACCAACGCTGGCCTGGAGCAGTTGGCGGATCTGGCCCGGCAGGTGGGCCGATATCGCCCACTCACGGGTGGGACGAGCGCCCATCGATGATCCGGTGACGGCGGTCCTCGCCTCGATGAGCCGCACCTGCGTGCGGACCCTGCAGGCGGTCGCGGCCGGGTTGGAGGCCACCTCCGTGGCGGGGGTCCTGCCGAGCTCGCGGGCCTAGACGCGGCGTACAGCGAGGTACGGTCGTGTCGGCGACGGTTGTTCGCCGCGTGCGCCCAGGCCCCGTTGGCCGCGGCGCTCGACGCGACTGTGGTGGGCCGCCGCTACGAGCGGTTCGCCCAGCACGCGGTGTCGGTCGCGGACCAGGCCACCGCGCTCGCCAGGAACCATCAGCGCCGGTGACGGATTCCCCGGTGCCTCGGTCACCCACACCCACATGACCAACTCCCGCGTCGCTGACCCCGAAGTCCTCGAACAGTGTTTCCCGTGCGTCTCGCGGAACTCGGCATCCGAACCCGCAGTAGCCACACCGGTCGATGGGTCGGCGGCAACGGCGGCGCCGACGCGACCACCAGCGAGCTCGCCGGCCGCGACTCGAGCGACCAGCAACCGGGCGACGTGCTGGAGATCCTCGCCCTCCGGCGGCGGACACAACCCACCCTCAGCGGCGCGCGCCAGCCCAACCAGGCCCCCTGTCGCCGGCGCCGCGCTGGCCGCCCCCGAGCAGGACTGAGCGCTGGCGGTCACGCTCGGCGACGCTCGGTCGCGTGAAGCGTGACCCGGGCACGGCGGCGGCGCGAGCGACTATCGTGAACTGGTGAAACCTCGACGGCCAGGACCGCTGCGCTGGCTGTGGTACGCCCTCGGCGGCGGCCTACCTCTCCGCTACCGGGAGTGGGTCTTGCATGACGCGTCCCGCGACCGGTGGGTGCTACGGCATTTCCTCCGCGCCGCGGTACAGATCAGCCTGGTGTCGATCCCGATCCTGCTGTTGGTGCCCGGGCCGATGTGGGTCCGGTTATCCGCGTTACTGCTCGGCGCGCTCGTGGGGCTGCAGTACGCACTGTGGTTCGTCGACGGCTCCGTCGAGCGTCGAATCCGCAAAGCCGGCTATCCGCCCGGAGCGGCGCAAGCCGCCCGAGACGCCCTGCACGCCGAGGAACGCGCGGCAGCCGCCGCCCGATACGCCGCGCGCTACCAGTCCGGCAACGCCCGCTGAAAGCCGCACCCGATCCTCGCTTCGCCGGTGCGACGCAAAACCCGGGCACGCAGGGCGCAGCGCGCTGCCACCGCTGTGCTCGATCGATCACGGTGCGCCACTCACCGAAGGCTGTCTGTGACGAAGTCGAGCACCGCGTGCAGCTCATCACTCGCAGGCACGTCCGCGAGCTGAGACACAAGGCCCTCACAGATCAGCTGCAGATACAGGGCGAGCGCCCGAACCGGCACGTCTGACCGGACTCGGCCGGCCCCGCGCTGGTGTTCCAGCCGACGGGTGATCGCCCCCGTGACCGCCTCGGCGTGGGTCGCCCAGGCGGTGCGGAACCCGTCCTCGGTGCGCAACCGGTGCGAGATCTCCCACCACAGTTCGAGCCCACCGTGCCCGTCACCGGCGCCCGCGTCAGCGAGCATCTCGCGCATCAACCCCACCGCGTCCCGTCGCCCGGCCATCACCGCGATCCGCCGCGCTTCCCGATCCACGAGCGCGAGAAAAAGCATTTCCTTGTCGCCGAAATGGTGGAAGATCGCTCCACGCGACATCCCCGTCGCCTGCTCTAGACGCCGCACCGTCGCACCGGCATAGCCATACCGTCCGAAGCATGCCCACGCCGCGTCCAGAATGCGTTCACGGCGCGCGGCCAACCGCTCAGCGCTCAGACGGGGCACATCTCACCCCTGACCACTCGCGGCGCCGGCAGGCACAGACCGAACCCCCACCCTCAACATCCACCATCGTCCGCGACCGCGCTCAGCCGTCCCGCCACGCGCCCATGGCCCGCCACGACCTGCCTGGACTTCCACCCCGACAGCGGTCAGCGCGCGTCCACGGCAAACGCGCGCACCGCCGGCTCCACCCAGCCCGCGGTGTCGACGCCATGGCGAGCCGCCACCTCCAGCAACTCCGCCACCCGCGCCCCGTAAAGTCGCGCCCGCTCGTCATTGCCGAACCGCCAAGCCGACTGCACCGCGGCCTGCGCGTGCTCGACCTGTCCACGCAACACCGTTCGGAACTCGCTCATCGACCCCTGCCCGCCCTCCCTCCCACGAGCTGAGCGCTGTCCGCCGGCGACCAGCACACCAATAATCTTCACATATAACGGATTTTGCAAGTGCTGGATCATGCAAATCTGACGACACAGCGGGCAGCCCGCGTTCCGTCGTCTGGCTGTCCCCGAGAACCCGCCCGGGCCACAATTTGCGACCTCGCCAGTTGCGAAAGCTCGCAATCACGTGCACTCCCGGATTCTTGCCCGCCCTCGATGCGGCGCCCAGGGACTAAAGTCCTTGTCACCGCGTTCCGCGCCCGCCGGGTCGCGCCGGCGCTCAACCGGTGGTCGGTCCCTGGAATGGACTGAACACCCGCGCCGCGTGCACCGCGACCTGATAGGTCGTGACCCGGCTGGTCAAGCTGGGCAGGGTCCAGCCCGGCGGGGTCGCCGCGACCAGACCCCGCACACACGCGTCATAGACCTCGACATCGATCAAGGGGCCGATCGAACCGGCAACCGCCCGCGCTAAACCAGGCAGTGCCAGCAACAGTTCGTGGACGTGCCGGATCCCGATCACCGATCCGCACGGGCGATCCCACGCCGTCCGCCGCACCAGCACGTCCACACCCGGATCCCCGACGAGAAGGTTGATGACCACATCGGCGTCCCGGCACGCCTGCTCCAGCGGCACCCCCGCCGCACCGGGAACCCACACGGCGATCTGACCAATACCGGCGGCCAGCAACAACGCGACGACCACCGACACGGTGGGTGCCCCAACCACCAGGACCCGTGCGCTCGACACCGGCCGCCCGAGCCCACCCAAATACAGCAGCGTCGCGGCGGTCAGGGTGATCGCCCGCAGGTCATCCTCAGTGACGAACGGCCGTTCCCCCAGATCAATGAGCATCTGCTGAGCCTCACGGGCACACCGCCGACCCGCGCCCACCACAAAGATCGCACCCACCCGCGGAGGCAGCCGCCGCAACCGCTGCGCAAGCTCAGCGCCGTCGCGCGTTGCGACCGTCATCGTGGCCACCGACAACCCCGACAACACCGCCAGCATGCCCGACACGTCCCTCACCGGGGCCGCTAACCCACCATCGGCGGTGTCCTCCACCAGCGCCAACGTCCACACCGGATCCGGCCGTGCCGGCATACACCCCGGCATCACCGGCTGACCCCAACTCGCCCAGCCGCACCTGCTCACCGCCACCCCGGCCACTCTTGCCTATTCTGGCAGTTAAGAAAATATGCAACTACTAGTGCTCTGAGTATCGCATACGCTCGTCGTCGATACTCGGCGAATACGTGGCGGCCTAACGAGAGTCCTGAGCCGCGCGCTGGCTATCAATGTGGTCGTTCCGCCGTCCGATCGTGGGTGCGGGGCGCACGGCGTGCCACCCAGCAAGCCGGCCCCGATGACCCTGGTCCACGCGCGGGCAACAAACCCCGGCGGGCGCGTGGATGGCGTCAGTGCCGGCGCGGGCGGCGGTGCGGAGCTCGGCGGCCCAGACGCCGCTGTGGCGGCTGTTGCCCGCGAGCGTGGCCGCGTTTAGGTCGGCCGAGCCGGTAGCCGCGGAACACCTTGCAGAGGAACGGCAGCGTGGACACGCCGGGATGCCTCATCAGCAGCCCGATCATGACGGCGGTAGCGAGCACACGCGGAGCCACAGCGGTCCATTCAGTGATCCGCCACCATGTCAGGATTCGGGACGTTCAAGTCCGAGACACACCGCGCCAGGCTCGGACTGGGGGGCTACTCGCTCGTGGCATCGGGGTGTTCGCCACTAGCCGCACGCCCGGGGCGCACAACGGACCGGGCGTTGTAGTGCCGAGGCCAGGTCTGGCCGGCCCTAGCTCGCACCCCGAGCCCGCGTGGACACGCGGTCACCGCTCATGCTCTCGCCGCTCGCACGCCGGTATCCGGACCGCGACCTCGAGGTGATCGGACACCGCTGTGAGTATCTCCGTCGAGCTTCATCGAGGGATGTCCATCTCAGCCGCTCGGCCAATGGCGGCGACCAGGTCTTCGGTGGCATGCGCGAGTTGCCGCGCGTGCTGGTTTGCGCGGCGCAAGCTGTCCCCGAGCTCGCCGGTGCGCGCCGTCCGCAGCCCGCTCAGCACCTGTTCGATACGGTTGTGCTCACGGCGCACCAGGTACAAAAGGTTCCGCAGCTCATCCAAGCTGCCCCCAAGGGCCGGGTCTACGTCGCTGTTCCCGCTCATCTCGATCCCCGCCGTTAGTGTCTGGAATCCCGCGCTGGTCGATAACCACCGACGCCGTCGTGCCCGCACATGTCGGTCACCTCGCGGCTGTTGTGCACCATGGCGCTACGCGGCGGTCGGCGTGTTTGACTTGATGTGGCCCTACAAGACCTCGACATCGTCGCCAGCGGCTCGAGTCGGCGGCTGAGAGCGGCGAACGCTCGCACCGCCGGGTCGACCCACGCCGCGGTGTCGATACCGTGACGGGGAGCCAACTCGAACAGCTCCGCTAACTGGGCCGCATGAAACTTGGCGCGTTCATCGTGACCAACCCGCCGCACGGCGTTCAACACCGCACGGTGTCCTCGGCCTGTCCACGCAGGACAGTCCTGGATCGGCTCATCGCTCCCACGCCACATTCTCACCCGGGCCAAGCACAGCGAGCATTCATGCTCTTCGCATGTAGTGAACTTCGCAAGTGCTGAACCATGCGAACCATCGCAAACCCAGGACTGTGACCGGCGGGCGATGTCGCGGCGGCGGCCCGCAGCCGAGCACCGAGAGTAAGAGTATAAGCTTTGAGTGTCCGCGTCGGCTCGTCTGTCCGGGCCAAGATCGCCGCCCGGGTGTCGTCCCCCGAACCTCCAGGCGGCGATCATTGTCGTGCCCGAGGCGGCATGCGGTTCCCACGCCACACGCGGTTGAGCGAGGGCGCGGCGGCCAAGCAGCCTGGCTCATCCCCCGCCGAGCCTCAGGGATCGCGGTCGTTGTCACGCTCTCCCCGCCGTCAGCACCGAGACCCGGATCCTCGCGACTCCGCCCGGCGATCCAAGCCACCACGATCAGCCGAAACCCACGGCCACGGCCTTCGGCGCCAACGCTACTCCGATCTTCCCGGTCAGATCCGCCCACTGCGGCAACATCACGGCCGGCAACAACACATGCGTCACCCGACTTAGCGACCACCGTCTGCGCCACGCCGCCCCCTACTGCCCGGACGGGTTGGTACTGACCGAAGCCGCCCGGCGGCCGCGCGAGCCGTTTCGCCGACAAGCGACTGGCGGTCGCTTGACTGAGCATGCATCTTCTGCGTTACTACAGGTCCGAGCTCACCGACGAGACCTCGATCCGGGAGGCCCGAGATGGTGCACACGCAGCTGATCGCACAGCCCGCCGCAGACCCCGTGGTGTCGCGCGGCCAGCAGTTGGCCTGCGCCTGGTGTGGCCCGTTGCTGATTCTGCTGATCGGCGGGGGACTGATGGTTGCTGGCCTCTGGCCGCCGCCGGAGCCGTCGGCCGGCGCCGAGCAGATCCGCGCCTTCTACGCCGAGAACCCGGTCCGGGTGCGTGGCGGGCTGGCGCTGATGATGGCCGGCATGGGACTGATCCTGCTGTGGGGGGCCTCGATCACCGCGCAGACCAGCCGGATCAAGACGTCGTCGACGGCACTGACCTTCGTGCAGGTCGCGGCGTTCGGCGTGGCCACGATCATTGGCGTGGCCAGTGTGATCTCTTGGGGCGTCGCCTCGTTCCGTCCCGATGCGGTGTCCGCTGAATTGACCAGGGCGTTCTCCGACCTCGGCTGGTTCTTCTTTGTCTTCGACTGGTCACCGCTGTTCGCCTGGTATCTGGCGGTCGGGTTCGCCATCTTCGCCGACCGGGGCGGGGCGCCGGTGTTCCCCCGCTGGGCTGGCTACCTGAGCGTGTGGGTCGCGCTGCTGTCGGTGCCGGGCGGCCTGATGGTCTTCTTCAAGGACGGACCACTCGCCTTCAACGGGATCTTCGCCATTTGGATTCCGCTGGGTGTGTTTTTTGTATGGATCATCGCGATGACCGCGCTGGTTATCAGGGCGATCGACCGCGCGGCCGACTGAGCCGCCCGCCTACCGGGCGCGGGTCCGCCGCCGGGTTCGCGGTCGTTGCCGTGGCCGGTTCCCGCCGCGCCGAGCACCAATTCACGCGTCTGCTCGCCGGCGATCAACACTTGAACCGACCGCCGGCCTCTCCGACCAGCCCGCGGGCAGCCGCGTGCCCCGGTTCCGAGCCGAATGCGCCGACCCCGATCGCTGCCGGGCCGTGCGCGTCGACCTTGCGCCGCGCGGCATCGGTTCGGGATGGGATCAAACCACCCATGCTAGAGACCAGTAGTCGCTATTGGAACGGAGCACGGATGTCCGACGGAGCGGCGATCGTCGGTCGTGTGCGGGTCCTGCCCGCGGACATCACCTTCGATGTGCGCGAGGGGGAGACGGTGTTCCGGGCGGCGATCCGGCACGGCCTGCGCTGGCCGACGATCTGCGGTGGGGATGGCGAGTGCGGAGTGTGTCACATAGTCGTTGAGGACGGCGCGGATGTGTTGGTCGAGCGGTCCGCCGCCGAGTCCGCGCGGCTCGCGCTCGGGGTGGAGGCGGGCGAGCCGAGTGCCCGCCTGGCCTGCCGTACGCAGGTGCAGGGGTCGGCTACCGTGCGCCGCCGGGGTGTTCGGGAACGGACGGCGGAGCGGGCGCTTCATACGCGACCGGGGCCACCCACAGGGTGAGGCGCGCGGCCAGGTAGGACAGTGCGACCACCGTCGCGAGCAGCAGGCCGAACTCGGTGAGCAGGCGCAGTTGTGAGACCGTCAGGCTCAGGTAGCCGGCTGCGGCGACGAGTCCCGCGGTGAGTACCGCGCGCCGCAGGTCGGGCCGGCTGTCTCGGTGCGCCGCGGCGAACAGCACGGCGAACTCGGTGGCGGTCACGGTGGCCAGCGAGCCGAGCGCGGCGGTCAGCGGGTTGACCGCGATACCCAGGGCGGTGAGCAGGGCCAGTCCCCAGCCGGTGGACAGCAGTGCGGCGACCAACGCCCGCGCCGCGTCGCCGCGTCGGCGTAACCCGGCGGCCAGCACCGCTGAGGCGGCCAGCACACCGAGCAGGCTGGTGAGGTAGCGGTCGTCGGCGAGAAGCTGTGAGCCGTGGACCGCGACAACCGGCAGGCCGACGAACTCCGTGTGCACGCCCGCCGGCGCCGGCGGGAGCGCGGCGAGCGCACGGTCCAGCAGTCCCCGCAGCTGATCGAGATCTCCCAGCTCCGCGCCGAAAATCATCAGGGCCTGGGTCCGGTCCGGCCGGACGATCGCCTCGGTCAGGTAGGAAGGCAGCAGCTGCACCGCCGAGTCGATCTGTCCCTGGGTCGCGTCGGACCCCAGGAATCGCAGCAGGTCCGGCGGGGTGAGGACCGGGCGCAGTGCGCCGGCGGCCGCGCCGAGCAGTGCGTTCTGTGCCTGGCGCGACCAGTCCAGCACGGTTGGGCTCAGCACGTCGGGTCCGCTGATGCGCAGCCCGATCTCGCCGGTCGAGCCCATCAGGTCGGCGGTGTGCGCCACGTCCGCCATCGCCGGCAGGCCCTGGGCCAGCTGCGTCGGGTTGGCTTCCACCGGTAACCGGGCCAGCCCAGCCCAGCCCGCGGCGCCGACCGCCACCGCCGCCGCGAGCGCCCCGAGCCGCGCCCACCGAGGAGCCCGACGCGCCAGGTCATCACCGGCCTGTGTCGCGGCCGGAGTGCGCGGCGGAGCGAGTGCGGGCACCGGCGAGCGGCGCCCGGTCAGCCACAGGCCGAGCCCGGTGACCACGAGCAGCCCGAGGCCCAACGCGAGGCCGAGCCCGCGGGTGAACGGAAGCGCTGAGCACACCAGCGAGGCTGCCGCCACGGCGCTGGCCAGCGCGGTGACCAGAACCGTGCGCCGGTCCGCGCGCATCGCGAGGTACACGGAGAAGTCGCTGCCGCAACCCAGCACGATCGGCGCGAAGGCGGCGACGGCCAGTGACATGTGCCAGCCTGTCCAGCCGATTGCGGCCAGCACCAGCGCGCCGCCGACCAGGGTCAGCGCCAGCGGCAGCAACCGCCGCGGCCTCGGGCCGCGCAGCCACGGAGTGAGCAGCAGCACCGCCGAGCACGCCAGCATGGCCAGCCCGGCGAGGTACGGCAGCTCGGTGCGCACCCGGCTGGTGGCCTGCGCGGTGAGCACCGGTACGCCGGTCACGGTCAGCCGGGCCTGTCCGAGCCCGGCCTGTTCGGCCAGCGCGCGGACCGTGTCCACCAGTCGCTGGGTGGCCGCCTGGTCCATGTCTTCGCGGGGCCGGACCAGGATCGCCACCGAGCTTGCGGTCGGCACCACGAATCGCCACTGGGGCCGGGGGTTGCCGGCGTCGTCGTAGATCACCGCGCGGGCGAATTCGGGGTTGCGCAGGGTGGGCAGGCCGGCGCGCATGCCCAGGGTGAGCAGGCTGCCGTAGTGCCGGTCGAATTCGGCGGTGACTTCGGCCACGTGGGCCTCGGTCTGTGCCGGGGTCCGGCCGGCCGCCGCGTCCATCTGCCTTGTCTGCTCGACCAGGCCGGCGCGGCGGTCGCCGATCTGCGCGAGCAGGTTCCGCGCGGACCCGGCCAGCTGGTTGAGCACGGTCGCGGGTCCGTACGCCGCCGCCACGTCCGGCAGGTGCGCCAGCTTGCCCTCCAGCGACAGCAGCCGGGGTAGTTGCCCGCCACCCGCGTCGGCCTGGTCAGCTGGGGCGACCAGCAGTTCGTGCGGCGCGGCCGACTCGATCAGCACGGCGATCGGGTCCGCGCCGAAGGCTCGGTCCCGCTCGCCGAGTGCGGTGAGAACCGGGTCGTCGGCGGGCAGTAGCGAGGACAGGGTGGTGTCGAGCCGCAGCCGGGCCAGCCCGGTGACGACGAAGGCCGCGACCAGCAGGATCACCACCCACACCACCAGCTGGCGCGGCGGTGGCCTGGTCACTTCGGCTGCCGCTCGATCCGGGGGTACGGCCCGACGTACCGTCCGAGGTCGGAGCCCCGGTCCGGCTTCGGCAGCGGGTTGAACACGCTGGTGAGCCCGTCGCGCAGGCCCACGGGCCCGGCGCCGGCCACGGCGAACTCGCTGGTGACCGGCTGCAGGCGCAATCGGTGCCGGCCGTAGCTGTCGGTGGTGGCGAAGGCGGCGCCGAAGTTGGCGATGAACGCGCCCAGCTCACGGCCGTAGGGGTGCGCGTGGTTCAGCACCGGGTTGACGTCGCTCATGACCGTGCGCAGCGGTGGGATGAGCCGCTGCACGTCGTGCGCGAACGGGCCGATTCGGCGCAGCGTGTCCGGTGCCCGCGCCAGCGTGCCGTCCAGCGGGTCGGTCATCCCGCGCAGGTCGCCGCCCAGTGCGGGCAGCTCGGCCAGCGCCGCGTTGAGGTCGGGCGCGGCGGCGCGCAGGTCGGCCGCGATCGGGTCCAGCGCGCCGGACAGGCGGGTGAACCCCGGGGTCGACTCGTGGATCTGGTCCAGGAAGCCGGGCAGCAGCCGCATCGACTCCTCCAGCGGGCCCTGTTGGCTCGCCGTCGCCGAGACGATCTGTCCGGCGCCCCGCACGGCGCGTTCCAGGTCGTGCTGGCCGCCGCCGAGGGCGGTCAGTACCTCGGTGAGCGCGCCGCCCAGCTCGCGGATGTCCTCGCCCTGCGCGGTCAGAGCGTCGAGGGCGGTGTGGCCGCCGGCGCCCAGCCGGGCCAGGCCGTCGAAGGCGGCGCGCACGTCGTCCTGCCGGTTGTCGGTGGCGAGGCCGGCGGAGCGGAGGGTGGCGCCGAGCGCCTGTCTGGTCGGCGCGGGCAGCCCGGCGAGCACGTCGCGCAGCTGGACGCTGGGCCGGCTCGCGGACAGCGGCAGCACGGTGCCGTCGGGCAGTTCGGCGCCGGTGCCGTCCACGATGCGCAGGTAGGACTGTCCGGCCAGCGACTTCTCGCTGACCTGGACGGTCACTCCCTCGTGCGGGGTGGGGGCGTCCGGGTTCAGCACGATGTCCAGCCGGGCCCGGTCGGGGAGCCGCTCGATGTGGTTGATCTTGCCGACCGGAACGCCGGCGATGGCCACGTCGGAGAACTCGACGAGGTTGTCCACATCGGTGACCTGCGCGCTGAACCGGTAGCCGGACAGGTTGTCGAACCCCAGGATCGACCCGCCGGCGTTCAGCCACATGTAGGCGACGAACACCACACAGGCGCCGACGAACGCGGCCACCGTCGCCAGCCGGCGCGGCGAGGCCGCCGAGACGGGTGCGCTCATCTGTTGGAACCTCCGCGGTGCGCGTTGCCGAACGGACTGGTGACGTTGATGTTCAGCTGGCCCCGGCCCCAACCGCCGTGCGCGTCCGAGGGTTGGAAGATCCCGCTGTTGTTGTAGAAGAACGCGGCGAGCCCGTCCAGGCCGGGAACCAGCGTCCTGGTCGCCGGATCGAGCTTGTGGGTGAACGGCGCGATGTCGCGCAACCCGTGGCTCACATCCCGGATGACCGGGGTGAGGTCGTCCAGCGTGGGTGCCGCGCGCCCGACCACCTCGCGCGCCACCGGCAGCAGGTCGTGCACCTCGTCCACGGTGTCGTGCAGCCGGTCGAGCGCGCCGGGTAGTTGGTCACTGGCGTCGCGCAGCTCGTGCACGGCCGGGTTCAGCTCGTCGGTGAGCCCGGCGACCTGGGTCAGCGAGGTGTGCAGCGCGTCGGTGGCCCCGGGGAGCGCGGCCAGTGCGGCGCGCACCCGCTCGTCGCCGCGGGCCAGCACGTCCAGGGTGGTCTGGGTGGCGTTCATCAGGTCGGCCAGGCGCTGGTCGTTGCCGCCGACCGCGCCGGCGATCCGGGAGAAGCTGGAGACCAGGGTGGCTATCTTCGCGCGCCGCTGGGTGAGCGCGTCGGCGACCGGTTGGAGCCCGGTCAGCGTGCCGGTGGCCTGGCGCAGCGCGGCCGGCACGGTGCGCGGGGCGTCGGCGAGCGCGATGTCCGACTGGGACAGCAGGATGGTCAGCGCGCGCCGGCTGCGCTCGTCGAGCTTGTAGAGGATCTCGTCGGCCTGCACGGGCCGGCTGGTTTGGCCGATCGGGATCAGGCCGCCCTCGGGCAGTTCCTTGCCGGGCGGGCCGCCCGGGGACAGCGCGACGTACATCTGGTTGAGCGGGTTCTCCGGGCGCAACACCACCCGCGCGTCGTCGTACACCGGGTTGCCCCGGTCCACCTCGAGGGTCAGCACGCTGGTGCCCCGCGCGGTGGGCTCGGCGGCGACGATGGCGCCGACCACCACGCCCGCGATGCGCACCTCTTGGTGCTTGGAGGGGTTCACCGCGACCGCGTCGGCGACCTCGGCCCGGAAGCTGAACCGGGACGGCTGCCACGGCCACCGCACGTCCTCGTTGGCCAGGATCACGCCGAGCGCGGCGAGGCCGAGGGCGGCGACCACGACGAGTGCGGCGACGTCCCGGAACATGCCGGGCACGGTGCGCAGCCTGGTCCAGGCCAGCGCCAGCGACCGGCACCGGTGCTGGCGCCCGCGAGAAGGGTTGGTCATCGTGGCGGCCCACCGATCCCGTCGAGTCGACCCGTCATGTTGTCCAGCCCGAACGGCATGCCGTTGACCATCGAAGGTCCCTCACCGAGCTCGAAGTTGATCGCCGAGCCGTTCTGGTCGTGCTGCACGGTGCTGTTCGCCACGTTGGAGATCATCGCGGCAATCTGTTGATAGACGTTGTTGCCGTTGTCGCCCCCGCCGGCGAACCGGCCGGTGCCCTTCCACTCGGTACGCAGCATGTCGTTGACCGGCCCGTTGATCCGGTCCAGCACCGGGCCGCGCAGGTCGTCGAACACGTCGCGCCCGAGGGTGCTGACCGGGATCAGCTGGTGCACCAGTGAGCGCCCGTCCCGCAGCACGCCGGGCAGCCGGGCGGTCACCGGGCGCAGCTCGGCCAGCATCGGGTCCAACCGGGCCATCAGCGGGTCGAACTCGGCGGCGGTGTCGTGCAGGCGGGGGGCCGTGTCGCGCAGGTCGTCCAGCGTGACGCTGACCCGGCGGGCGGCCAGGTCGATCGCGGCGAGCGCGGACGGCAGCCGGTCCACGCCCTCGGCTAGTGGGCCGCGCCGCTCGGCCAGCGCGGCGGTGGCGGTGTCGAGGGAACGGAGCACGCCGTCGAGCTGGCCATCGCGCCGCAGCAGCGCCCCGGCGGCTTTGTCGGTGTCGGTGACCAGCCGGGCCAGGTCGACCTCGGGCTGCTCGCCGCGCGCCGAGGCCACCACCGGGCCGAGGGAGCGCAGCGGCGCCGGCGCGGCGGTGACGAACTCGCGCAGCGCGTCCGAGCCTCCGGCGCGCAGAGTCTGGTCAACCTGGGCGAGAGTGCCGCGCATGCCCTCGACGGCACGCGGCTGCAGCCCCTCCAGCGCCTCGTTCAGCTCCACCGGGGTCTTCGCCCGCTCCACCGGGATGCGTTCGGCGAGGAAAGCCCCCGGGCGGCCACCCGGCCGCAGGTCCACGTAGTAGCGGCCGCCCAGGATCGTGGTCGGCCGGACCATGGCGGTCGGCGCCTCGCCGAGCAGGCGCCGGGTATCCTCGTCCACCCGCATCGTGACCAGCGAGGTGCCCCGCTCGGTCGGCTCGACCGAGCGCACCACACCGACCGGGCTGCCGGCGATCTTGACCGCGCTCTCCGCCGGGTCCAACTTGTACGCGCGGGCGAACTCGGCCTGGATGGTCTCGCCGGGGCGGACCATGGCCAGGAGCGCCTGCTTGTAGAACACGCCGACCAGCAGCGCCAGCACGACAAGCAGGAACGTCGCGCCAGTCAATAACTGGCGCCGCCGCGTGGTGCTCGGGTCCATCACCGGCCCTGCCTCCCCTCGTCGTTGTCCGAGTGCCCGGTCGGGCCGAGCGGCAGTGGCAGGGCGCCGTAGGCCGGCCCCTTGCCCGGGGACGGACCACTGTGCTGGCCGGTGGTGCACAGCAGGCCGACCCCGGGCAGGGCGTGGTCCCGCCACGCGCCGCCACCCGGCGTCGGGTAGTTGTTGATCGCGCACGGGGTGGCGTCGCCGACGAACGAGGAGTTGACCGGGCCGGCGGACACCGCCAGGTAGTGCGTCGCCGGGTCCTCCCCGTCCCGGAAGATGTCCGGTCCGTCGGTGAAGAACCGGTTGATGTCCGGGGTGTACGGGGCGAGTCCGTCCAGGAACCCGCGCAGTCCCGCGAAGCCCTCGGACAGCCGGGGAGCCAGCGGGCGGGCGTCGTGGAACGCCGAATCCAGGCCTTCCAGCGCGGGTTCGGCGTCCTCGGAGACACCGGGCACCCGGCGCAGCGGCGCGGGCGCGTCCCGCAGCAGCGCGCGCACGTCGGGCGTGGCGCGGCCCAGGTCGCCGGCGCCGGGGCGCACCACGCGCACCACGTCGGCGGCGTTCGCCACCGGGCTCTGCAGTGAGTCGAGGATGGTTTGGAAGTCGGTCAGCGCGCCAGGTACACGCTCGAGCGTGTCGCCGAGCGGGCGGGTGTCGTCGGTGTTGACGGCGGCCAGCGTGGCGCTGGTCTGCCGGACCAGCGTGCCGAGCTCGCGCTCCCGACCGGTGAACTGGGCAGCCAGCCGCTGGCCGGCGCGGAACAGCCCGCCGAGGTCGGTGCGCGGGTCGGCCAGTGCCGCGCTGACCCGGCCGGTGTCTGCCAAAAGGTCCGGGCCGTTGGTGATGAACTCGCGCAGCCCGGGGCCGTGGCCGGCCGCACCGAGGCCCAGCGCGCGGACGCTGCCGGTGAGGCCCGCCCTGGTCGGCGCGTCGAACGTGTCGAGCAGGGCGTCGACGTCGGTGGCCGACTCGGTCCGCTCAGCCGGCAGTTCCTCGCCCTGTCCGAGCGGCCCCGCCCACGGGTGGCCGGGGTCCAGTTCCACGAACTTCTGGCCGAGCGCGGACTGGTCCCACATTGCGGCCCGTGCGTCCCGGTAGACCGGCCGGTCCCCGTCCAGGGCCAGGGTGACCACCGCTCGACCCGGCTCGTAGCGGATGGCCCGTACCTGGCCGATGCGCACGCTGCTGTGCCGCACGTCCGCCTGGGTGTCCAACTGGCCGACGTTGTCGAAGGCGACGTCCAGGTAAGTGTGTGGCGCCAGCGGCGGGCCCTGCTGCGCGGTCAGCGCGATATAGCTGATGAGCGAGGTCACCGCGATCACGCCCAGCCCCGCGTAGAACGAGCGGGCGCGGTTGCGGTGGATGGTGCGGGTGGTCAACGGTCTCACCGGCCACCCCCGAGCAGTTGGTTGAACATGTCGCCCTCCTGAGCGGGTGTGAGCCCGGTGGCGTCCCCTTCCCCACCCGAACCCGGGCCGGACTTCGGCGGCTTACCGATCTTGTTCGATCCGGTGCCCGGCGGCCGGTCCAGGGGCGCGAGCCGTCGCACGGCCTCGGCGGAACCGGGCAGCAGGTCGGGAAGCACCTTGCCGGCGGTGTCGCGGTCGATGGTCAGGTAGGCACGGAAGTAGTGGCCCGTCGCGTCGTAGCCGTTGGTACACAGCGCCCAGCCGGTCAGGAAGGACAGCACGTTGCCCATCTGGTCGGCCAGGGCGCCGCCGGCCGCGCGTAGCCCGGAGCTGGCCCGCCGCAGGTCGCCGCTGCCGGCCCGCAGGTCGGCCGCGACCGGGCGGACGGCGTCCAGCATGGACCTGGCCTTGGTCAGCACCGGCCGCAGCGAGGACACCGCGGGGTCGGCGGCATCAGCGAAACCGTGCAACTCACCGGCGATGTCGCGCAGGTCGCCGGTGACCGGACGCAGAGAGCGCAGGGTCGGGGTGAGCTGCCCGGCGAGCCCACCGAGGGTATAGAAGGTGCGCCGGGCCTTGTCCAGGCTGGCCGGCAGCTGGTCCAGGCTCGCGGTCAGCTGTTCGCGCCGGTCCGCCACCGCGCCCAGCGTCCGCCGCGTCTCCCCCACCATCCGATCGAGGTCGGCGCCGTCGCTGCCGGCCACCGCCGCCGCGACCGGGCTGGACAGGTCGATCAGCTGGTTCAGCGCGGCGTTCTGCTGGTTGAGGACGTCCACCAGCTGGTCGGTCTCGCGCAGCGCGGGGGTGAGGGCGGCCAGCGTGTCGCGCAGCCGCTGCCCGTTGTCGGTCAGTCCGGTGCCCAGGGTGGTGACCATGGCGGCCAGCGCGGTGGACGTGGGATCGTCCAGCGAGTCGAGCACCTGGTCCAGGTCCACCGAGGACGCGGTGTGCTCCAGCGGGATGGCCCCCGCATCGGCCATCAGCGGTGCGGTGGCGCTGCCCGGCTCCAGGTCGACGTAGCGCTCGCCCAGCAGGGACACCGGGCGGATGGTGGCCCGCGCGTCGGTGTGCACCGGGACCGTCTCGTCCAGTTGGAGCACGACCCGAGCACGGCCCCGGTCCAGGCCGATCTCACCGATCTGGCCGATCTTGACGCCGTGCGAGCGCACGGTGTTGCCCACCCGCAGCGGGCTGGCGTCCGCGAACATCGCCACCACGGCGGGTCGGGGCGGCCGGTCCCGCGAGACCACCACCGCGATGCCGGCGAGCAGCGCGAGCACCAGGCCGACGAACACGGCCCGGCGAAGGGTGCTTCGAAAGGTCGGCATCAGTTCATCCCGTCCCCGTGCGCGTCGGTCCACGGCTCGTGCACGATCGAGCCGGGCAGCGGCATCACGTTGTTGGCGCTGCCCGGCACCGGCGCGGGCGGGCCGTGCACCGAGTTGGCGCTGTTGCGCAGGTAGGCGGGGACGAAGTGGCCCTGCGAGTCGTAGTTGCTGAACACCGTCCGCCAAGTGGTGAAGAAGCCGGTCAGCTCCGGGGTGTAGGGCCGCAGGAACGCGATCGGCGTGTCCAACCGGTCCACCGTGGTGACCAGTTGCCGCACCGCGCCGCCGTCCCCGGTCCCGGCGTCGAAGAACGCCGGTGTGGCGCCGAACAGCTCGCGGCCATCCACCAGCAGCGGTCGCAGGTCGGCCACCGCGGGGCGCAGGTCGTGCAGCACCGGCCGCAGGTTCGCCGCGACCGAAGGCAGCCGGGCCACCCCGGGTCGCAGCTGGTCCAGCAGCGGCACGACGGCGTCCGCGGTCGGTCCGAACTGGCCGAGGGTGTGGCTGGCTTCCCGGAGGGTGGACGGCAGTTGGCTGACCGCGCCGGACAGTTGGCGCTGCTTGGTCGCCACCGAGGTGGTGACCGCGCTCAGGTTGGCCAGCGAGCCGGACAGCTCGCCGCGCCGCGCGGCGAGTATGTCGGCCATCCTGCGCAGGCTGGTCACGACCTCGCGGATGGCCGGGCCGTCCTGGCCGACCGCGCCCATCACCTGGCCGAGCAACTCGGTGGTGCGCCCGGCCTGCTGGACCGTGGCATTGACGTCGTGCTCCTTGCCCTCCAGCGTCTGGGCCAGCTCGGGCAGCAGCGAGCGGACGGTGGCCCGGGTGGCCGGGTCGAACGCTTCGAGCAGGTCCTCCACGGTCACCTGCGCGGCGCCGGCCTCGATCAGGCTGCCGCTGGGGAGCGCCGGGTTGCCCGCCGGACCGGGCTGGATCTTGATGTAGCGCTCGCCCAGCACCGACCGGTAGTCCACCGTGGTGATGGTCCCGGCGTGAAGCGGCGCGTGGGCCGCGTCCACCGCCACGGTGGCGATGGCGTTGTCCCCCCGGGTGACCAGCGATTCGATGGCACCGGCGGGCATTCCATTGATCTGCATCGGGCTGCCGGGGTAGAGCCCGATGGCCTCGGGCAGCACCACGCGAACCGTGTATCCGCCCCGGCCACCGACGAACACCACCAGCCAGACCGCGACCACCATGGCCACCAGCAGGACGGTCGCCGAGTTGAGGAGTTTGCGCGGCATCGTCAGTTCCCGATCGGCGCGTTGGGGAAACCGCCCCAGAACAGCTGCTGGCAGAACATGCCGATCACGCTGACCAGCACCATGTTCACCACCATTGACTTGGCGGTGTTCTGTCCGACCTCGACCGGACCGCCGCTCGCGGTGTACCCGAAGTAGCAGGCAACCAGCACGATCAGGGTGCCCAGAATCATCATCCAGAACATGGAGTAGACCAGGTCGATCGGGCTCTGGAACGCCCAGAAAACCTGGAAGAAACCGCCCACCGAAACCGTCTCCAGCATGTGAATGATCACGAGATATGAACCGACGTGGGAAAGCGCCAGACCGACCAGGTACAGGAACGGCATGGAAATCCACGCGGCGAGAATTCGGGTGCCCACCAGGTACGGTTTCGGAGGGATACCCATGACCTCGAGGGCGTCGATCTCCTCGCTGATGCGCATCGAGCCGATCTCCGCCACCAGGCCGCACCCGACCTTCGCGGACAGGATCCAGCCCCACATCTCCGGTGCCGTGGCGCGCAGCCCACCCAGTGCCGGGAAGACACCGACGTAACCCTTGGCACCGAACTGGCTGGAGATGTAGTTGCCCTGCACCGCGAAGACCGCGCCGATGACGAACTCCATCAGCCAGATCACCAGGCCGCTGGACAGGATGACGATCCCGGTCTGCCGCAGCACTTCGGAGCCGTAACGTCGCGCGCCGCCCAGCGAACGCAGCGCCTCCCCGCCGAATCTGGCCACGTCGGCGGCGTTGGCCAGTGCCGCCAGCGGGCGGTCGGCCAGCCGGCCCGACCGGGTGGTCTCAGCGTGTCCGGTAGCCATCCGCCGGCCTCAGCGCACCGTCTGCAGCTCGGGAGCCAGCCCGAGCATGATCGACACGAAGAAGAAGTCCACAATGAAGATCAGCGCGAAGGAGATCACCACCGCCTGGTTCACCGCGCGCCCCACACCGGTGGAGCCGCCGCTGCAGCTGATCCCCTTGTAGGAGCAGACCACCCCGATGATCAGGCCGAACAGTGCGCTCTTCAGCAGCGAGGTCCACAGCTCGACGGTGGTCAGGTTGGCGAACAGGGTGGCCAGGTACTCCCCGGCGGGCACCTTGCCGATCAGCACCGACCCGGTCAGGCCGGTGACGATGCCGATCAGGATGGACACCACACCGAACAGGCAGGTCATCACGATCGCGGCGAGCACCCTGGGTAGCACCAGCTCGCGCAGCGAGTCGACGCCGAGGATCTCCAGCGCGTCCAACTCCTCGCGCACCTTGCGGGCGCCGAGGTCGGCGGTGAGCGCGGCACCCACGATGCCGGCGACCACCATGGAGTTGATCCACGGGGAGAACTCGCGGATGTTGACGATGAAGAAGTACTGCCCGTAGCGGTTGTTGGCGCCGAGCAGGGTGGTGAAGTTGAGCCCCAGGATCGCCACCATCATGCCGAACGAGGACACCGCCAGCACCAGCGGAAACCAGCACAGTTTGAGCACCCAGTAGACCTCGTCGAGCACCGCGCGCCAGTAGCCGACCGGCCGGCGCACCGCGCTCCAGATCACCGCGCAGCCCAGTTGCGCCATCGCTCCGGCCTCGGCGATCGGGTGCAGAACCGGCGGCGGAACGGCCGCGACAAGCGCCGGCCCCTGATTCCGGCGGCGCACCACCCGGGCCGGGGCATATTGCGTGTTCATCATTGAACCTCCCCCGAATGTAAATCTTTTCAGGCCACTCGGTAAAGACGAGTCAATTCGCCCTGTTCGATCAGTTAACGACCAGCAGTCGCTTAAGTTACGAGCTGTGGGAAAATATTTCCCGCTCACCCGGAATGGGATCTTCGGAAAGTCCGGCGAGAGGTGCGATACTTCGGATCATGAAAACGCCGAAGCGGGCCGGGGCCACTTCGGCGTCTACGTGCGGCGGGCGCTAATCGATAGCGCCGATCACCGCGCCCACCGGGTGGTCGGACTCCGGCTCCGCACCGTGGCGCAGCACGCCGTCGGCGACCGCCTCGATCTCGACCTCGGTCTTGTCGGTGGCCACGGTGAGCACCGGATCGCCGGCCAGGACGGACGCGCCGTCCTCGGCCAACCACTCGACGATGGTCACGGTGGTCACGCTCACCCCGAGCCGGGGTACCACCAGTTCCGCCACGTTGACCCTCCCGTCTCAGCGTTCGCGGACGTCGATCAGCTGGCGGGCCGCCCGTTCACCGGAGGCGGTGGCCACGTTCAGGCTGGTCACGCAGAAGTAATCGCCGGCCAGCCGGACCAGCCGGTCGTTCTGGGCGCTGAGGCGGTTGAACTCCCGCATACCGGACCAGTAGCCCGGATAGCTCTTCGCCCATGAATAGGGCCACCGGGTGAGCTGGGTGAACCGCACGCCGTCGCCGATGCCGGGCACCATGGGCTCGGCGGCGTCGATCAGCTCCTTGACCAGCAGGTCGTCGTCCTCCTCCTCGAGCACGCGCTTGCTCCAGTCGTTGGAGCCGAAGATGGTGGCGATCGCCTTGCCCTCGGGGACCCGGCCGGGCGCCTTGTTGTGCTCGAGGTTGACCGCGAGAACCTTGGTCTGGTTGGAGACCTCGGTGGAGTAGACCATCGAGGCCGACGACGCGGGCGGCGAGTCCAGTGCGACGTGCGCCTGCACGATGGTGGCGTTGTCGACCTTGGTGGCCAGGAAGTCGCGGCGCCAGGCGTCCAGCCCGTTGTGGATCTTGGCGGCGCCCTTGGGCAGGGTCGCCACCACGACACCCGCGAAGGACTGGCTGTGTTGGCCACCTTCGGCGTCGCGCCAGCTCACCTCCACCTCGTCGGCCCGCTCGTCCACCGCGGTGACCTCGGCGTTGCACCGGGTGTCGAAGAAGCGGCCCAGCTGCTCGGCGTAGGCCTGCATGCCGTCGCGGATGGCGTGGTAGCGCTGCAGCTTCATGAACGTGGCGAACACCCACACCAGGTCGGCGGCGGCCACGGTGCTCGGCGCGGTGCCGACGAAACCGCGAATCACCGGGTCGACGAAGTTGTCGTAGACACCGTCGCCGAAGCGCCGCCGGCCGTACTGCTCGGCGGACATCCCGTCCAGCTCGGGCAGCTTGGACAGGTCCTCCACGTCCAGCCGATTGCGGTACCGGAGCACGTCGACGGTGATCTTGGCCAGGTCCAGCTTGTCGCGCAGGCCGATCAGCCGGGTCTTGAGCATGTCCAGGTGGATGCGCTGCACCGCGAAGTTGTGCTGGGTGCCGCCGGAGTCCAGCATGGCCAGCACGGTGGACGCGGGGATGAGCTGGTCACCGAGCCCGGACTCGCGCATGATCTGGACGAACCGGGTGTAGCTGCCGGCGATCTGGCTGGGACCGTCCTCCACCTGGAAGCCGTCTCGCCGCACGGTGCGCATGCGCCCGCCGAGCTGCCCGTTTCGCTCGAACACCGTCACCGGGTGGCCGGCCTCGCGGAGCCGCCAGGCGGCACCCAGTCCGGCTGGGCCGCTGCCGATCACCGCCATCGGTAGTCCGTTCAGGGTCATCGTTCAGCCCGCCAGATAGCGGTCGAGAGTCTCGTTCATGTGCACGATCCGTGCCTCCATCGCGCTCAGCCGGAAACCCCGGAAGCCCGTCGAGTGCAGGCCCTGCTGCTGCACCACGATGTTGTCGAAGTCCTGGTCCATCACCGCGCCGCAGGAACCGCCCGGCTCCACGTGCACGTTCTGTGCGTGCGGCGGCGGCTCGACATCCTCGGGGACCCTGTGCAGGTACCACATGTCGAAGATCATCGACTCCGGGTCGAGGCCGTTCGGGCGCATCCGGAACATCCACGAGCCAAAGGACAGGGTGTGGATCTGGATGTTCGGGAAGATGAACCACTCGTAGTCGTCCACCAGCTGGGTGTCGGACAGCCCGGTCACGTCGATGCCGGCCTGAGCCATGCCCGCCTTGATCAGCGGGACGAGCACCTCGCGCAGTGGGGTGCCGTCCGGCAGGTCCATCTGACGCAGCGCGGTGATCAGCGCGGTGTCCTCGCCGAACGCGTCGAAGGTCCACTGCATCGCGTCCAGCGTCTCCTCCATGTCCGGGGCCTGCTCCAGCAGCCGGTCCGGCATGCCGAACCGGGCGGCCAGCATGGAGTGGTCGCCGATCAGCTCGATCGGGTTCTGCGTGTAGTCGGCGAAGCTGACGGTCTCCGGGTGGATGTAGCGCGCGTGGTAGTCCTCCTGGAAGGCGTCCAGCGCGATCTTCCAGTTCACCGGCACGACGGTGGAGCGCGACCACCACCGGTACTGCCGGGACAGCCGGTACGGGGCCAGCCGGCGGGGGAGGTCACCGAGGTAGTCGGCCAGCGGGCCGGCGTGCGGGTCCAGGTTGACGAAGATGAACTGCTCCCAGCGGTCCACCCTGACCTCGGACAGGGCCACGTCCCGGTCGGCGAACGGGCAGAACTCCTGGCGTTCGGGCACGGCGGCCAGCGAGCCGTCCAGCCGCCAGGTCCACCCGTGGTAGGGGCAGCGCAGCTGACCGGCGCTCCCACTGCCCTGCTTGAGCGGGCGGCCCCGGTGCTGGCAGGCGTTGTGGTACGCCTTGACCTGGTCCTCCGCGACCCGGACCACCAGCACGGACTCCCGGCCGATCCGGTACTCGTGGTAGTCACCGACGTTCGGGATGTCCGCGTCCATGCAGGCGATCTGCCACACCCGCGACCACATCCGGGTCAGCTCGGCGAGCAGGAACTCCCGGGACAGGTAGCGGTCCTTCGCCAGCAGGTCCGCCGGTGGTGCCGGCCGGGTCGTGGGCAGCCGCCCCTCGGCGATCTGCGCCTCCGCCGTGCCGGGTTGGTGGGTCACCGTCATCGCTGAACCTCCAATAAACAGGTGCGCCGCTCGAGACTTTAGCGACTGTTGGTGCCTTAATGGAAGAGGGGTGGAACGGGTACCTTTTGCCCATGACAAAGCCGGTCCGCACCCGACGCCGTACGTCGGAGGTGCGCGCGCTCCTGCTGGACGCCGCGGCCAGCGTGTTCGCCCGCAAGGGCTACGCGGCCACCACCACCGACGACATCGCCGCCGAGGCCGGCGTCGCCCGGACGCTCATCTTCCGGCACTTCGGCAGCAAGTCCGACCTGTTCCGCGCCGCCCAGCTGCAGCCGTTCATCGAGCTCATGGAGGGCTTCCGGGACAGCTGGCAGGCGCAACAGGCCGAGGTGTGGACCGCCGAACGGCTGATGCGCACCATGGTCGAGCACATGTACGACAGCTTCCGCGCACACCGGCACGGCGTGCTGGGCCTGGCCACCTCCCTCGAGGCGCTGGACCAGGAGGCCGCCAAGGAGGCCCGCGAGGTGCTTGACCAGGTGTTCGCCGACGTCACCGAGATCGGCAAACAGGAAGCGCGGCGCCGGGGCTGGTTCTCCGAGCAGGACCTGGAGCTGTCCATCCGCATGATCGTCGGCATGGTGGCCTCGATGTCCACCATGGACTCGCTACTGCTGCCGGCGGGCCGCGCCCGGCCCTCGAAGAACCAGGTCGTGGACCACCTCACCGCGATGGCGCTGTACGGCATCCGCCTGCACAACGGCGAGCTCGAGGACGGAGAAACCGAAAGCTGACCGATTCGGCCGCCATTTTGCGACCAGTTGTCGCTTGACTCAGGGTGTCGCCGGTTGCTTGACTCTCCCCAGGTTCACGGCCCGGGATGGAGTGATCTGGCATGACAGTGCGGACCGACACCTTCGTCTTCAATCCATGGGACGTGACGTGGCGCGACGGGCGCACGGAACAGACGATCGACGCGCTGGTCGAGGACCATCCGGTGTACCGGCTGCCGGACGGAAAGTACGTGATCTCCCGCTACGCCGACGTCCGGGAGATCCTGAGCAACCACGACCGGTACTCGGCGCGTCCCAACCAGGGCGAGCTGATCGGTTTCCCGCCCCGGCTGGAGGGTGAGCAGGACGCGGAGATGCTGCGCCGGCTGACCGAGCTGGTGGCCGCGATCCCGTTCGACGTGAGCGAGTTCGCCTCGGCGAACGTGATCGTCGGTGTGGACCCGCCGGTGCACACCAAGGTGCGCGGCATTGTGGCCCGCGGTTTCGTGCCCCGGCGCATCCGCGCGTTGGAGGGCAGCATCGACGACATCGTCGCCGAGTGTCTCCGGGAGATCTCCACCGGCGAC
Source organism: Actinospineispora eucalypti (assembly GCF_039543365.1). Taxonomy (NCBI): domain Bacteria; kingdom Bacillati; phylum Actinomycetota; class Actinomycetes; order Pseudonocardiales; family Pseudonocardiaceae; genus Actinospineispora; species Actinospineispora eucalypti. Next base: position 46,705 of record NZ_BAABJP010000005.1, on the reverse strand, counting down.
TCCGTGGACCTGGTCGAGCGGCTGGCGGTTCCGGTGCCGATCCGGGTGATCGGGGACATCCTGGGGTTGCCCCGTGAGCGGCACGCGGACCTCAAGCGCTGGTCGGACGTGCTCTCGCGCTGCGTGCACGGCGCGGAGCGGGGCACCGCCGGGGCGGCCGTGCGGCTGGTCGAGATGCTCATGGAGTTCGGCGGGGTGTTCCTGCCGATGATCGAAGAGCGCCGGCGGAACCCGGGCGACGACCTGATCAGCGACATGGTGCGGGCCGAGGAGGTGGACACGCTCACTGCGGTGGAGGCGGTGCTGTTCCTGATCATCCTGATGGCCGCCGCGAACGAGACCACCACCAGCCTGATCGGCAACACCGCCGTGTACCTCATGCGCCACCCCGAGCAGCTGGCCCGGGTGCTGGACGATCCTTCGCTGGTGGACGGCGCCTGCGAGGAGTCGCTGCGGCTGTCCTGCCCGGTGCAGTTCGTGTACCGAGAGCCCACCGAGGACGTGGTGCTCCACGGGGTGCCGGTCCCAGCCGGTGCGCCGCTGGTGTGCATGATCGCCGCCGCCAGCCGTGACCCGAGGCAGTACCCCGACCCGCACCGCTTCGACCTGACCCGCAAGGGCCACCACCTGGCCTTCGGGCACGGGGTGCACGTGTGCCTCGGCGCCCACCTCGGCCGCATCGAGGGCCGAAAGACGCTGGCCGCGCTGGCTCCCCTGTTGACCGAGTTCACCCTCGACGAGGGCGCGTTGCGGCTGGACCGCAGCGCGTTCACCCGCGCGTTCACCCAGATCCCGCTGATCAGGAAGAGGTAGACACCATGGGCGATCGGCTGAACGGCAAGGTGGCCGTGGTCACCGGGGCCGCCCGGGGCATGGGCGCGGCCACCTGCCGCCGGTTCGTGGACCAGGGCGCACGCGTGCTGGTCACCGATGTGCTCGAGGAGGAGGGCGAACTGCTCGCCAAGGAGCTGGGCGCCTCGGCCGCGTTCGCCCGGCTGGACGTGACCGACGAAGCGAACTGGGCGGAGGTCGTCGCGCACGCGCGGCGGCGCTTCGGCCGGGTGGACGTGCTGGTGAACAACGCCGGTATCCTGCGCGCGGTACCGATCCCGAACATGACCGAGCAGATCTATCGCCAGGTCGTCGACATCAACCAGGTCGGCGTGTTCCTCGGGATGAAGGCCGTGGCGGGCGCGATGGCGGCGGCCGGCGGCGGCTCGATCGTGAACATCTCCTCCATCGACGGCCACCAGGGCACGCCGACGCTGGTCGCCTACGTGGCGGCCAAGTACGCGGTGCGCGGCATGACCAGGGTGGCCGCGCTGGAGCTGGCCTCGGTGGGCATCCGGGTGAACACGGTCTGCCCGGGCGCCACCCGCACCCGTATGATGGACTGCCCGGACATGGCCGGCATCGACATCGAGGGACTGTCCGCGCGGATGGCCCCGCTGGGCCGGATCGGCGAGGCCCCGGAGATCGCCGACGCGGTGCTGTTCCTCGCCTCCGACGAAAGCTCCTACGTCACCGGCACGGACATCGTGGTGGACGGCGGCGCGATCGCCGGGGTGGGCGTGGAGATGTTCAGCCAGGTCTCCGCGTAGCCATGCGGATCGGGATCAACGGATCCGGCCTGGTCGCCACCGGCGCATCGCTGACCCAGCTGGTGGAGCACGCGGCGGCGGCCGAGCGGGACGGCTTCGCGTCCTACTGGCTGGGCCAGATGGCGGTGCCCGACGTGCTCACCGTGTACGCCGTCGCCGGCGCCGCCACGTCACGCATCGAGCTGGGCACGGCCGTGGTACCCACCTGGATGCGCCACCCCCTGATGCTTGCCGGGCAGGCACTGACCACCCAGGAGGCCTGCGGCAACCGGCTCACCCTCGGCATCGGGCTGGCCCACCGACCGCTGGTGGAACAAGCGATCAAGGTGCCGTTCCGCGCACCGGCCAGGCACATGGCCGAGTACCTGGCGGTGCTCGCGCCGGCGCTGGCTGAACGCAAGGTCGCGGTGACCGGGAGCATCTGGTCCGGCGAGGAGGACCTGTCCACCGCCGCGCGCTCGGCACAGGCGCCGCCGGTGCTGCTGGCCGCGATGGGACCGCGGATGCTGTCACTGGCCGGGGCACTGACCGACGGCACCATCCTGTGGCTCTCCGGGCCACGCACCATCGCCGACACCATCGCGCCCGCGCTGCGCGCCGCCGCGTCGGCGGCCGGCCGTCCCGCGCCGAGAGTGGTCGCCGGGCTGCCGGTGTGCGTCACCGACCGACCGGACCGGGTACGTGCGACGATCGACCAGGCCCTGCGCCACTACGCGCGGCTGCCCTCCTACCGGTCGGTGCTGGACGCCGAAGGTGCGCGCGGCCCGGGAGACGTCGCCGTGGTCGGCGACGCGGCGACCGTCCGTACCGCGCTCACCGACCTGGCCGCGGCCGGCGCGACCGACTTCGCGGCCACCGAGTTCGGCACCACACGCGACGAGTTCATCGCCACCCGCACCCTCCTGTCCGAGGTGGCCGCCACCGCCGAGTGAGCCTGATTGTGCTGGCGAGCGTGGTGGCGGTGGTGGCACTCGGCGACGAACGGCTCACCACCGCCGACGCGGTCCTCGTGGTCGTCACAGTGGCCCCGTGCCTGATCGTGGATCTTTTGATCCTTTTCGGCCCCCGCGACTGACCCCGGCCGCTACTAGGTTTTGTGCGTTTGGCGGATGGCGGCGGCGATGGCGTCCGGGCTGGGAAAATGCGTGCGCTCCAGTTCAGTGGCGAACGGCACCGGGGTGTTCGCGCCGGCGACCCGGAGCACCGGGGCGCGCAGGGTGCCCCACAGCTTCTCCTGCAGTACCGAGGCGATCTCCGCACCGAACCCGCCTCGACGTACAGCCTGGTGCGCGACCACGGCGCGTGTGGTCCTGCGCACCGAGTCAAGAACCGTCGCCTCGTCCCACGGCATCAGCCAGCGCAGGTCCACCACTTCCACGGAAATGTCCTCGCCGGCCAGTTGCTCGGCGGCGGTGAGCGCGTTGGGGACCTGGGCGCCGTAGGTGACCACGGTGACGTCGGCGCCCGGGCGCACCACCGAGGCACTTCCCGGCGCGACCCGGTGCTCACCATCCGGGCACGGCCCGCTCGCCCCGTACAGTCCGACCGGTTCGAAGATCACGACGGGGTCCGGGTCCTCGATTGCCGAGGTCAGGATGCCTTTCGCATCGGCCGGGCTGGCCGGCATGGCCACCTTCAGCCCCGGAGTGTGGATCATCCAGGCCTCTACCGACTGGGAGTGCTGGGCGGCGAAGTTGAGACCGCCGGAGAGCATGCCCCGGATCACCAGCGGCACCGTGGTGCGCCCGCCGGACATGTAGCGCAGCTTGGCGGCGTGGTTGGCCACCTGGTCCAGGCACACCGCGTAGAAGTCGGCGATCATGATCTCGCAGATCGGTTTGCCGCCGAGCATCGCCGAGCCGATGCCGGCCCCGATGATCGCCTGTTCGGAGATCGGCGTCTCCCGGACCCGGTCCCGGCCGTACCTGGTGGACAGGCCCTTGGTGATGCCGAACGCCCCACCGATGGGGTCGATGATGTCTTCGCCCATCAGGAAGACGTCCGGGTCGGTGGCCAACGCCCGGTCCAGGGTCTGGGAAAGGGCCTGCACCATCGTGATCCGTTGCTCGGTCATGCCGGCACCGCCTCGGCGTAGACGTCGGTGAAGGTCTCCTCCGGGTCCGGTGGCGGGCTCTGCATGGCGAACTCGACGGCCGCTTCGACCTCCGAGTTCACCTCAGCTTCCAACTCGGCCAGTTCGTCCTCGGTCGCCACGCCCCGCTCCAGCAGCCGGCGCCGGTACGCCGGCACCGGGTCGTTGGCCAGCGCGGCCTCCCGTTCCTGTTTCGGCATGTACTCCATCTGGTCCACCCCGAAGATGTGTCCCATGAAGCGGTAGGTGTTTGCCTCGATCAGGGTCGGCCCCTCCCCCGCTCGTGCCCGGGCGACAGCGGTGTGCGCGGCCGCGTACGTCTCGTCCGGGTCGTTGCCGTCCACGGTGACCCCGGGGATGGCGTAGCCGGCGGCGCGCGTAGCGATCCGCTGGACGGTCATCGACTCCATGCGCGGGGTGAACTCGCCGTACTCGTTGTTCTGGCAGACGAACACCACGGGCAGCCGCCAGAGCGCCGCCATGTTCAGCGACTCGTGGAACGCGCCGATGTTCGTCGCGCCGTCCCCGAAGTAGGCCACGGTGACCGAGTCGTTGCCGGTCATCTGGCAGCGCAGCGCGAGCCCGTTGGCAATGGGGATGGCGCCGCCGACGATCCCCGAGGTGGCCATGACGCCCCGGCGCGGGTCGGACAGGTGCATGATCCCGCCCTTGCCCTTGCAGGTGCCGCCGGAGCGTCCGATGATCTCGGCGATCACCTCGCGCACCGGCGCCCCCTTGGCCAGGGTGTCGTGCAGTCCCCGGTAGGTGGTGGTGATGTAGTCGGCCGGGGTGAGCGCGGCGGACACCGCCGCCGGGATCGCCTCCTGCCCCCTCGGCGAGTAGTAGATGATCGATATCGCGCCCTTCATCATCAGACCGCGCATCGTGCTGTCCACCGTGAGGATGCGGTACATCCGTTCGTAGATGCCGCGCCGCGTCTCGTTGTCGGTCACCCGCTGCGTTCCCTCCCGCGAAGCCTCTTCGCCATCAAGCGACTAGCGGTCACATTAGACCATATTTTTCGACTGAGGATGAGGGGGATCTTCTAGCTTAAGAGACCAGTAGTAGCTAGTATTCGAGGTCATGACCGGACCGACTCTCGCCGGTGTGATCCGCCGGCACGCGAAAGACCGCGCGGACCATCCGGCCGTGTGGTACGACGGCGGCACGCTCAGCTACGCGCGGCTGGGCGAGCGCACCGACCGGGTGGCGGCCGGCCTGGCCGAGGCCCGGGTGCGCCCCGGCGACCGGGTCGCCGTGCTCAGCAGGAACCACCCCTCGGTGCTCGAGGTGCTGCTCGGCGCGGCCAAGCTGGGCGCGGTGACGCTGCCGGTGAACTGGCGGCTGGCCGGCCCGGAGATCGCCTACATCGTCGACCACGCCGAGGCGCGGGTGCTGGTGGTCGGCCCCGAGTTCACCGACACCATCGCCGACATCGCACCCGGTCTGCCCCGGGTTCGCACCGTCCTCGGCCTGGGTACAGCGGGTCGCTACCCCTCGTACGAGGACTGGCTGGCCGGCCAGCCGGCCACCGACCCCGGCCACCAGCCGCATCCGGACGACGTGGTCGTGCAGATGTACACCTCGGGCACCACCGGGCGCCCCAAGGGCGTACAGCTGACCAACGCCGGCCTGCTCGGCCGGATGGGCGAGCTGTGTCGGTTCTGGCACTACGACGCGGACAGCGTGAACCTGGTGGCCATGCCGCTGTTCCACATCGGCGGCACCGGGGCGGCCCTGCTCAGCCTGCTGCCCGGGGCGACCACGGTGCTGCTGCCCGAGGTGGACCCGGTGCGCATCGCCCGGACCATCACCGAGCAGCGGGTGACCAACGTGTTCCTGGTGCCGACGGTGATCCAGTCCCTGCTGGACACGCCGGGGGCGGGTGACTGGTCCTCGCTGCGAGTGATCCTGTACGGCGCCTCACCGATCTCCGACACGGTACTGCGGCGGGCGATGGACCGGTTCGGGTGCGACTTCGTCCACCTGTACGGCATCACCGAGTGCGGCGGCTCGGTGAGCCAACTCGAGCCCCGCTATCACGACCCGGAGAACCGGCCCGACCTGCTGCGCTCCTGCGGACGTCCGCTGCCGTGGAACGAGGTGCTGGTGGCCGACCCGGACACCAGCGAGCCGGTCGCCGCCGGTCGGGTCGGTGAGATCCTGGTGCGCTCACCGCAGAACATGCTCGGGTACTGGCGACAGGACGCGGCCACCGCCGAGGCGTTCACCGCCGACGGCTACTTCCGCACCGGCGACGCCGGCTACTTCGATCGGGACGGATTCCTCTACCTGCACGACCGGATCAAGGACATGATCGTCTCGGGCGCCGAGAACGTGTACCCCGCCGAGATCGAGAACGTCATCGCCGGTCATCCGGACGTGGCGGACGTCGCGGTCATCGGGGTACCGCACGAGCGCTGGGGCGAGACGCCGAAGGCGCTGGTGGTGCCCCGCCCGGGGGCCGCGATTGACCCCGCGGAGCTGCTCGAGTTCTGCCGGCGGCACCTGGCCGGCTTCAAGTGCCCCACCTCGGTGGACACCGTCAAGACGCTGCCCCGCAACCCCTCGGGCAAGCTGCTCAAGCACGAGCTGCGCGAACCCTACTGGGCCGGCAAGGCTCGCCGCGTCAACTAGCCCGCCGGGTCAGCCGACCGACCGCGCACGGATCGCGGCCACCTTGGCCTGGATCTCTGGCAGGGTGAACGTCTCCGCCTCGGCGGCGCAGGCGTAATCCAGCACCCCGATGGCGGCCCGCTCCAACCGAATGTTGAGCGCCCGTTTGGTGGCGCGCAGCGCGGTGGCCGGCAGCTCGGCCAGCCGGTGGGCCAGCGCGGTGGCCTCGGCCATCACCTGGTCGTCGGGCACCGCGCGGCAGGCCAGGCCCAGCGAGACCGCGGTGGCCGCGTCGATCCTCGCGCCGGTGTAGATGAACTCCTTGGCGCGCATCATGCTCATCAGGAACGGCCAGGTGGCCACCGCGCCGTCCCCGGCGACCACACCCAGCGCCACGTGCGGGTCGGCGAAGAACGCGCTCTCCCCCATGATCACCAGGTCGCACAGCGACGCCAGGCTGGCCCCCAGCCCGACCGCCGGCCCCTGAACCGCCGCGACCACCGGCAGCGGGAAGCGCAGCATCTCCCCGGCCAGGCGCCGCGCCTCGTCCAGCGACCGGGCGCGCTCGACCTGGTCGGTGGCCACCCGGTGCAGCCACTCGGCGTCGCCGCCGGCGGAGAACACCCCGCCCGCCCCGCACAGCAGCACCGCCCGGGTCGCCGAGTCGGCGGCCAACCGCCCCCAGACCTCGGTGAGCTCGGTGTGCAGCTCGGTGTTCACCGCGTTCCGCGCCTGCGGCCGGGACATGCGAACGATCTTGACCGCGCCCTCGTCCAGGACCTCCAGGACCGCCACCCGCTGTGCTCCGCTCACCGCTTCTCCCGGTCTTGTTCTTGTTCCGCCAGGTGCGCCGATGCCTCCAGGTCGGCGCGCCGCCAGATCCCGCCGGCCATCGGCCGCTCGCTCTCCTCCAGGATGTGGCCGACCAACCCGATCGCCCTGGCCATCACGCCCAGCCCACGCACCGCCTTGACCGGCAGGCCCAACTCGCCGGACAACGCACCGATCGCGCCGGTGGCGTTCACCGGCAGCCGCCGCCCGGACACCCGCTCCGCCTCGGCACCCACCAGCTCCATCAGCGCCACGTACCGCCCGTGCAACCCGCACTCCCGCGCGATCTCGAACAGCCGAGGCGTACGCGGGTCGATTGGCTTGTGGAACGGGTGGCCGACGCCCGGAACCGGTGTGCCGGCGGCCCAGTGCGCCGCCACGATCCGGCCGGCCGCCGCGCCCAGGTCCAGGTCATCCGCCGCCCCGTCCAGCTCGCCCGCCAGCATCACCGCCACCCCCTCGGTGCTGCCCACGAACACGCTGCCCAGGCCACACAGCCCGGCGGCCACCGCCGCCTGCGGCGACTCGGGCGCGCCCGCGTAGGTCAGCCGGGCGGCCAGCGCGCTGGGGGTGATGCCGTGCTCGACCAGGGTGATCAGCAGCGCGTTGTACACCCGCGCCTGCTCCTCGGTGGGGCACCGACCGGTCAGCTGCAGGAAGGAGAACGCGGCCAGGTCCATATGGCCGAGCACCTCACTCGGCAGGTCCAACCCGCGCACCACTATCCGGTCCGCGCTGCTCCACGCGATGTCCGAACGAACCACCCCTACCTCCCCGTGCGCTTGACCGCTGAACACGGTCATCCTACTCTAGCGACCAATGGTAGCTTAATTTTACAGAGAAGTGGGACGATGACCGAACTCGATGCACGCCTGTTGTGGCCTTTCACCTGGTCCGGACCGGCTCTTGCGGGAATATTCGGCATTGGCTTCGTCGGGTTGGCTCAATTCTTCCCGCCACCCGCACCAACAGCCGACGGTGCGACGATTGCGCGCCTATACATCGAACACGGGTCAGCCATCAAGATCGGCTGCTTCGTCATGATCGTTGGCCTGGTCCTGCTGATTCCGTGGGCGATCGCCCTCGCGGCGCTGACCGGTCGGTCAAGCGGACTGCTGCGCCACGGGCAGATCGCCTGCGCCGCGACCTCCACCACGCTGATCGAGATAATCCCAACGACCTGGGCTTTAGCGGCTTTCCGACCCGCAGACCTCTCCGAAGGCGTGACCCGGGCGTTTAACGACTTCGGTTGGTTCATGCTGTTGTTCGCATGGCCACCATTCAGCCTATGGAGCCTCCTGGTAGCCATCGCGATCCTTGCCGACGACGGCGAGACCCCGACATTTCCCCGATGGGCCGGCTACCTGAGTCTCTGGAACGCCATGCTGCTCGCGCCGGGTGGCCTGATGGCGTTCTTCAAAGTCGGCCCATTCGCCTGGAACGGAATAATGGCATTCTACGTCCCGCTGCTGGTGTTCTTCGTATGGCTCGTCGCCATTACCGTCACAATGCTGCGAGCAAACACCCGACAGCGAGTTGAGCCTCTAGCATCCAGCGATCACTAGAACGTTCGCGCCGAGTGTCCCGACCAGCGGATCGGTAAACCGATTGGGTGCTGGTGCGAGATGGCCGCTGCACTACGAGCACAACGCCCGCGTGTTTGGATGACTACGTTGAATTCGCCGGCGGTCGCCGCGCTCAGACAAACCGCCGGCGGAAGCTCAGACGGGAGCATTTGGTCCGTAAGCCGAATATAGTGGGCTCCACAGGTCAGCGCCCTGCTTCTATGTTCTGGGACGTCCCTGGGCCGTCGCGGATTCGGCATCGGTCTGGCGCTGCGCGCGCGGCACCAGCACTTCGGCGCACCTGCGCCGACGAGCCGCCTGGAGGCCAACACGCTGGGTGAACGACGGCCGAGTTCGGCTAGACACATTGTGAGGGCGGTTTGTAAGCCGCCAAGTGGAGTGGGAGGTGGCTGCTCGAGTAGCGGTCACAACCCGTTCGGCCTGCGTCTATCTGGCTGAGCTGACTGCTAGCCCGAATCCCTAACGGCGCGTTATCCAGCGGTACGTGCCGAGCGGGAACGAACTCAGTGGCGGTTGCACTTGGTACGGATCGGACCGCGATGAAATGCCGTGCCTACGCCACGTTGATCGCGCTCGGGCATCCGCGCCCGGTCGCGGGTCTGTTCGGCACCACCGGGCGGCAGCTCGGGCGGCAGCTGTTGTCGCGGCTCGCCCTACCCGAACCCTTGGCCGGTGATGTCACCGCGGCGCTGGGGCCGCCGACCCGGCCTGCTCAGCCACCGGCAATGGCGGCACAGGCACGACCCGCTGGCCGTCGACGCCCAGCACGTGCCGACTGGTGGCCACCACCCGCAGGCCAGGCGCGGAGGCGGGCAACCTGCCCACCAGCACGGCACAGCGCTCCACTCTGCGCACCTACTGGCATGACGGGCTTGACCCTCTCCCTGCGGGAGACCCCACCGTGATCGACATGAACGAACCGATACACACCCGCGAGCTGCCCACCGTGATGACTGGCTATCCGCTCACTCGCCACGCTCGCGACTTGGCTACGCCCCTCGCGCGCCGCGCTAAGGACACCGACACCACCGAGCTTGTCGCCCACCCAGCCGCTTGCCAGCGAGCACTACGTGGAGTGCACCACCCTGACGGTGATTTCCCCGGCGACGTCGTCGACCCGCCCTTCCAGTTCACGCCGCGGGGCGGTCACGTCGCCGAACCCGTCATCGAGCCCTGAAGGACGCTGACTCACGATGCTGACGCTTGGCAAATATGGAGCCTGGCTCAATCCGGTGGACGACGACGTGGCGCGCACCGAGTATGCCGTTGAGGCCGAGTTCTTGGGCTACGGCACCGTGTGGCTCGGTCTCGGTCTGCGCGACGAGAGTGACTTGCGGGTGGTCGAGCGGGTGCTGGACGCGACCAGCCATGTGGTCGTAGCGACCGCAATCATCAATATGTGGACCAACGACCCGGTAGCACTGGCCACGTCGTACTGCCGGTTGCAGGATCGCCATCCCGACCGGTTCTTGCTCGGCACCGGCGTCGGCCACCCGGAGTCGATCACCGGATACAGTTCGCCGTATCGGCGCATGGAGTCCTTCCTGGAGGCCCTCGACGCTGGGGGAGTTCCGAGCGACCGGCGCGTCCTGGCCGCCCTCGGCCCACGAGCGCTGCGCCTGGCCGCCGACCGCGCCGCCGGATCCCACCCTTACCTGGCCGTGCCCGCTCACACCCGAACGGCCCGTCGCCTGCTTGGTCCGGGGGCGCTGCTCGCCCCCGAGCAGACGGTCGTCCTCGACACGGACCGAGCCAGTGCCCGTGCGCGGGGCCGCGCCTTCCTGAGCGATCCCTACCTACGATTGTCCAACTACGTCAACAACCTGCTACGGCACGGCTATGACGAGACCGACGTTGTCGATGACGGCAGCGATCGGCTGATCGACGACCTGGTCCTACACGGCAACGCCGACACAATCGCGGCCGGAGTAGACGCACACCTCGCGGCCGGCGCCGACCACGTCGCCATCCAGGTCCTGCCCACCGCAGGCCAGGGGCCGATGCCAGGGCTTCGCGCACTCGCCAACCGACTGATCCCCTGATCCGCGGAGAACCGGGTCGGACACCAGGTTCAGCCCGTGCAGCCCCTCGCCGCCCGCAGCAACATCAACTCCGCTGGTCCGCGCGTCGGCGTGCAGCAGCCAGGTGATGAACAGCCCCAGATGCTCCGCTCCGGTGTGCCAGTGCCGCCCAGTCCTGTCACACCAGCGCAGAAACAGCGCGATCCCGCCGGCATAGGACTTCGTGGTCAACTCCGAGCAATCGCGACCGAATCGAACGTGCCGCAGGAACGCATCTGCCTCGCCGATGACGGCCAGGGCCTCATCGAGTACCGTCCAGTACCTCACCCCGGACGGCAACCTCACCAGGCACGCCAGCACTCTCCCCACTCCGATCTCGTGGCAGGAACCGTGAACGATTACCAGCCACGAGCACCACCCCCAGGGAGAACCACCACCCCACCGGCCTCAATCACCCAGATCAGGCCACATCACACGACAGACTGCACGCCCCGGGAGAACGGGCAACAAGCAGGCCGTGCATTTCGCCGCGCAAGCGGTGATGAGGGCCGTTCGGAGCAACCGACCCCTGGAGCGGCAACAAAGGTTGGAAAGCCCGCTACGGCGACCGCGAGGTCTCCCAGTTCCTGTCCGCCGAACAAATCGCCGAAGACTGGGTTTCGAGCGCCTGGACATGGAGGAGTTCGCGCTCCGCAGCCACCAGCGTGCCCTGCACGCACGCGAGGACGGCCGCTTCGACCGGGAGATCACGCCGTTCGAGGCCATCGAACAGGACGAGGGACCGCGCGCGGACACCACGCTCGACAAGATGGCGGAGCTCAAGACGCTCACGCCGGCTGGCCGGCTCACCGCCGCCGTTTCCAGCCAGATCTCCGACGCCGCCGCACTGCTGATCGCCTCCAAACAAACGGTCCGCACCGGACCACCCACCAGCTCGACCACGACGGAGGCCGCCATGACCACACCTCGGCCACGATTGCCCGCAACAGCCGGGTCCTCGGCCCGGACAGGTGATCACGGTCCGCCTCGTGAAGCGCGGTGATCTGCTTGCGCAGCGGATCCGCCCAGCCGGCAAACCGCCCCAACCCCGCCGGCAGCACTCGGACCCCGTCGGCGGTCACCGAATCGGCCAGCACCAGCCTGGCCAGCGGCTCGCCGAGCAGCAGCTGGAACTCAACCAGCTCGGCGTCCCGGGGGCCGCCCAGTGTGACGTAGCGCGCGTGCGGTGCGGGCCAGCGCGGCGGGGTTGGCAGCCAGCACCAGTAGCGCGTGCGCGATCCGCGCCCGGTCCTGGACCCGCCGTCGGGACGCCCGTTCGGCGGCCTGCGCCGCACCTCGCATTCGGCCACGGCATCCACTTCTGCGTCGGCGCACCGCTATCCCGGTTGGAGGGACGAATCGCGCTGACCAAGCCCCTGGAGCGCTTCCCAAACCTGCGCCTCGACGTGCCGGACGAAGCCGTACGCACCACCCCCGGGCTGCTGATGAACGCTATCGAAGAGCTGCGCGTGGCCCCCGCGAATTGATCACCTCCGCAGCCATTGCACCGACCATGACGTGCCCCGGGTGTCGAACTCGGTGCCGATGTCGAGGAGTTCTTTGATCGCTGGCCCGAGACGCCAAGAGCGCCCGGAGCACCCAATCGTTCTCCGAGTGACACAACGTACGAAGAGCACTCGACGCGCCAGAAGCGCGCCCGAGAGGAACGACAGCGTGGCCTGCCCCCCGGCGGCGGCATGTCACCTGCTCGAGGAATGCCTTGTCCACGGCCACGACATCGCCACGGCAACCGGTCGTCCGTGGCCGATAGGACGCGACCACGCCCTGCTCGCGGTCGAGGCCTTCCTGGTTCCGCTGATCGCGGCGCTGCCGCCCACCGCTTTCGTGAACCAGGAGAAGGCCGGGACCTTCCGGGCTCGCATCGAACTGCGCCTGCGTGGCGGCGGACGCACGCTGATGATCCTCGACGGCGGTTCACTGACGCTCGACACGGGGGGCAGGTGACGTCGACGCCCACATCTGGGCCGACCCCACGGCTTTCGTGCTGGTTTCATCGGCCGGCAAGGGATATGGAAACCGATTCTCGAAGGCAAGCTCGCTGCCTGGGGTCCTCGGCCGTGGAAGCTCGCCCGCACGCTCACCGTGATGAGCCCCCCGTAACCCACCCCTGACGGAGTCAGGACCGGAGCAGGTCGTGCAGTGCGCCGGCGGTGGCCGTGACGTCCTCGGTGTCGGCGAAGTGGCCCACGGCGGGCAGCCGAACGACCCGGCCGTCGGGGAGCAGGTCGAGTACCGCGTCGGGGTCGGTGCCGGCCTTCCGGTGGGAGCGGTCGGCCTCGCCCCACAGGACGGTGGCGGGTAGGTCGAGCGGGTCCGGGCCGCCGGTGTCGTCGGCCCACCAGCGCTGAGCCTGCGAGGCCAGTGCGTAGGAGGCTCCCGCGCGCAGGACTTGGTCGGCGTTCTTCTCCCACGTGTCGAGTGGCGCCCCGGGGCCGGCGGCGAAGCGGTACCAGCCCTCGGCCATCGTCTGCCGGTTGCACCGCCACCGGGCCTGGCCCTCCCACGGCACCGACAGCTGCCCGTGTGGGTCGAGCACGTCGCGGCCCCACCGCCGCGCCGCCGCCCAGGACGGGGTCTGCGCAAGCAGAATTGCCCTGGCCAACCCCGGGTCGGCGTGGGCGGCGGTCAGGGCGAGGAACCCGTACACGCAGGCCCCGCCGAGTACCGCGTTGCCGATTTCGAGCTGGTGCAGCGCGCTGACCAGCGCGGTGGTGGCGCCGGTGAGGGTGAACGCGGCCGGGTCGGTTACCCAGGAGAAACCGAACCCGGGTGGTTCGACCACGACCACCCGCACCCGGGGAGCCAGGTGGGCGAGCAGCTCGTCGTAGCACTCCACGGTGTGCGGCGCGTCGGTGAACAGCACCGCCGTGTGTGGCGCGGGCGTGCGCGCCTGGCCGGTGTGGCTGTCGCGCACCCGGACCAGCGCACCGGGCGTGTCCAGGATCCGCACGCCGGGCCGGCTGTGTTCGGCGCGCGGGCGCCACATCTCGCGGGGCAGCGCCGCGAAGGCTTCGGTGTCGAGCACGGTCGGGTCCACGGTTACTCCATTCCGCGCTTGGTTCCGGGTGCGGTGAGGGCGGCCCAGGCACCCTCACCGAGGTCACCGGCCGCCTCGTGCGGCGCAAGCGGGCTACGCCCGTGCAGCCAGTGCCGGCAGAACTCCTGGGTGGGCCCTGCCCACAGCGCGTGCGCAACGGCGAACGGCCGCCGGGTCAGCGTGTCCCGGCGCATGTGGGTGTCCAGCCAACCGCTGACGATCTCGACATAGCGGCGGTTGTGTGCGCCGAAGGCGGGTTCGGCGGCGAGCAGGACCTCGTCGTGCGGGTCGCTGTAGACCAGCCGGGCCAGCTCGGGGTGCTGCTCCACCCAGTTCAGCTGTGCCGCGACGACACCCCGGACCCCGGCCTCGGCGTCCGGGGCCTGGCTCAACGTGCGCAGCGTCAGCTCCTGGGCCTCGGTGATGCCGCCCAGGAACAGGTGGGCGACCAGTTCGGCCCGCGACCGGAAGTGGTGGTACAGGCTGCCGTTGGACACTCCGGCCTGCCGGCGGACCTGTTCCATCGACACCCCGGCGTACCCGTGCGGGGTGAACAGCCGCAGGGCCACCTCCGCGATCCGGTCCGCCGTCCCGGTCCGCCCATCCGTCATAGAGAGATACTCTAGAGAGCTTCTCTGGTATTGTCACGCTTGTGCCGTCACGGGTCGATCTCGAGGTCAAACGCACCGAGCCAGGTCGTGCGCGCGTCATCGAGCGGCCGCTGGAGCCGCCCGATGAGGGGGAGGTTCTGGTGCACGTTGAGCGGTTCGGCGTCAGCGCGAACAACGTGACCTACGCGCTGCTGGGCGAGACCCTGCGGTACTGGGACTTCTTTCCCGCGAGCGAGGACGGCTGGGGTCGCATTCCGGCCTGGGGCTACGCCCGCGTGGTGGCCGGCAACGGGGTCGACGGGCTGGCCGTCGGTGACCGCCTCTACGGCTACGTGCCGATGTCCAGCCACCTGCACCTGACTCCCGGGCCGGTGCGCGGCGACTACCTGCGCGACGTCAGCCCACACCGGCTCGGCCTGCCCCCGGCCTACAACGCGTACCAGGTCGTCGATGAGCGATCCGAGCGCGAGGAGGACGTCACCCTGCTGCTGCGCCCGCTGTTCACCCTCGCCTGGCTACTGGCCGACGACCTGGTGAGCACCGAACCGAACGGCGGCCGGGTGGTCATAACCAGCGCGTCGAGCAAGACCGCTCTCGCCCTGGCCTACCTGCTCCGCGCTCACGGCGTGCCGACGGTCGGGGTCACCTCCCCGGCCAAGGTGGACTTCGTTGCCGGGTCGGGCCTGTTCGATCGCACCGCCGCCTATGACGAGATCACGGCAACCGGGTCGGACGAGGTGCTTGTCGACATCGCGGGAGCCCCACACCTGCGGCCGCGCTTCCCCAGATCGGTGCTGGTGGGCATGACCCACGGTGACGCCGCCGCCATGGAAGCCTCCGACACGGACTCGGTCGTCTTCTCGGCGGTGGACCGGATCGCCGCCCGCTCACGCGAATGGGGCGGGCGCGAGCTGCGGCAAAGGATGGACGCGTCCTGGACGGACTTCCTCGAGCACGCCACCGGCTGGATCCGGATACGGCGCGCGAGCGGCGCCGAAGCCGCCCTCGAGGTCTGGCGAAGCGTCGTGGCCGGCGCTGCACCGGCGGACATCGGAAATGTACTCACGCTGTGACGGATGCCCGGTGGAGAATGCTCTGCTCTTTATTCGTGGGTGAGTCACCCCGACCTTCCCGCTTCCGGTGCCGCTGTCGGCAAGGGGAGTGTGCCGAGTAGCACCGCATTGTCCGGCCCCAGTCCCGACCAGAACTCGCGCCATGCCCTACGGCGCCCTTCGACCTGGTCTTGGTCATCGGCACTCCCAGTGTGGCGGCCGCGCTGTTCCTGGGGAAGCGACGACATCTCCGATATCGTTTCTCTCGAACTTGAGAGGAGGTGCGGGACGTGGCGACCGCTGAGCTGATTACAGAGATGGTTCGTGCGCACACGCTAGGCGACGAGCGTCGGTGGCGGAACCTGCTGGCTCAGCTGATCGCCGCCGAGTCTCGCGCTGGTCATACGCGGCAAGCCACTCGTTTGCGGGAGCTGCTGGCGGAGGCGAAGGCCCTCAAGTCGGAGCGGGACTCGTCAAGGACAACAGGTCACCCGGCGCAGTTAGCGCGCGCGCCTCGCGACCTAGCGGATGTGCTCGATGTCCGATACAGCGATGCGCGGCTGAGCGAACTGGTGTTACCCACCTCATTGCGGGCCAGTGTGCAGCGCGTTTTGGATGAGCAACGGGTGGCCGGCCGGCTGGCGGAACATGGCCTGGTACCTCGACGGCGGCTGTTGATGCACGGCCCGCCCGGGTGCGGCAAAACGATGGCCGCCCACGCGCTGGCGGGTGAATTGAAGTTGCCGTTGGCGCGGGTACGGCTGGAGGTTCTGTTCAACCGATATCTCGGAGAGACCGCGGCAACGTTGACGGACATCTTCGAGCACATCGACCGGGCGCGGGCGGTGTATCTGTTCGATGAGTTT
This sequence comes from Actinospineispora eucalypti, assembly GCF_039543365.1. Lineage (NCBI taxonomy): Bacteria > Bacillati > Actinomycetota > Actinomycetes > Pseudonocardiales > Pseudonocardiaceae > Actinospineispora > Actinospineispora eucalypti. The sequence goes on along the minus strand of NZ_BAABJP010000005.1, from coordinate 30,332 downwards.
GACGCATTGGGCAAGCATCGCGGTGACGAGTTCGATGTGGGCGAGGCGAAGCGCGTGGTCGGCACCTTCCTCCAGTTGCTAGATGCCAGCGACAGCGACGGTCTGATCGTGGCGGCAACCAATATGGGCGGCGCGCTGGATCCAGCTCTGCTGCGCCGCTTTGACGACGTGCTTGAATTTCCAGCCCCGACCCTGAAGGCCAGAGAGACCCTGCTGCGCCGCCTGCTGCGGTCGTTGCCGCTCGACGACCACACAGCGCGTCGCTTGGCCACACAGGGCGAGGGATTGTCGTTCGCCGAGGTACGAGCGGCGGTAGACAACGCGCGGAAGGCCGCGATTCTCGTCGATCGTGAAGCACCTGCGCTGGATGACATCGCCGCAGAGTTGAGCGCGCGTGTGCGTGGGAGCAGCGTGTTCACGGGGCGTGCATGATTCGGACAGGGTTGCCCTGATCCGGGTAAGTCGCGCCATCGAAGAGCCATTCCGCGCGCATGGGAGCAGCCGCCGGCGGCCGCCGCCGGCTCGGACACGTGAACAGCATGCGGCCAGGTTGTTGCGCGAGCTTGACCAGATCGAGCAGGCCAGGCGAGCACCGGCTGAGCGGGCGTCGGGCAGCGAGGGCCAACTGATCGCGGCGGCCGGGTCTGATGATCTCGCCGATGTCGCCGGCAGCCTGGCAGACAAGAGGTCGAGTGCCGTTCTGGTCGCGGTAGAACAGGGGCAGGCGTTGGTGCACGTACGCACTGATGCGCGGGCTTTGCGTCATAAGATCGAGCGGTACCGGGATGTCGACACCCGGCGTGGCGCTCCGGCGAACGAGCCGCTGGTGACGCGCATCGAAGACCTGAGGATCCCGACCCTGGCTGATTTGAGCCTGAGGGAGTTCACCGAGGACGACATTGCGCCCGGCGAGTCGTACTGGGTTGAGTTATGGACCCGCGGCGGGAGACTTGACACCAGCCAGACCCGTGCACGGGTGCGGGAGGAGATGCGCTGGCTGGCGGCGCTCGGCGGCCATCAGGGTGTACCCAGCCGGTTCGAGGGCGTGGAACGCGACATCTACCTGGCGCGCTTGACCGGCGACGTGCTCGGGGCACTGCCAGGCTTGGTTCCCGAGGTGTACGAAGTACATCTCGCGCCGCGAGTGCGTCTCGTCGAGGCGCTCCTGCGGGGCGAAGCCGCCGCAGACCCACAGGCCGAGGTGGAGGAACCGCCACCGAACGCAGCCGTGGTGGCGGTGCACGACACCGGTACAAGCTCGCAGCACCCGTATCTGCGGCCTGTGCTACAGGGGACCGGGAGTGTCGTACCTGGCGAACCGGATGTGGCGGACCGACACGGGCACGGGACCAAAATGGCCGGGATCGCGGTTTACCCCGACTACCTCCAGGGGATCGCCGAAGGCACTCTGCGTGCGCAGAACCGGCTTGTCAGCGTGCGGTTGATCCCGACACCTCGACACGGTCCAGCAGACGACGACCCGGAGTTGTGGGCTGCCCGGACCGAGAACTCCGTGGTCGTGGCCGAGGAACTCGCCCGAGACACCACGGTGGTGCACAGCCTGAGCGTCGGGGCTCCTAATGAGCGCGGACTGCGTACGGCGTGGTCGATCGGCGTAGACCAGCTCGCCTGGAACGACAGCAATGGGCGGGTGATCGTCGTAGCCGCGGGAAACATGCCTGATCACCGGTTAGCCACCCACGCCGAGGACTATCCAGTGGCGAATCTGGGCGAACCAATCTGCCAGCCAGCGCAGGCATGGAACGCGCTGACCGTCGGCGGCTTCACAGCGCTGACCGGACCAGCCGCCGAGGGGACGGGGACCTATCCCCCTGCGCTCGCGCCGGCCGGCGGGATCAGCCCGTATGCCAGCACGGATGTCGGCGGAGCGGGGCGACCGATCAAGCCCGAGATCGTCAAAGAAGCAGGCAACACCGCCCCCGACGACGGCCTGCCCAACGTCGGCGCCGAACACCTGTCTCTGTGGACGACCAGCCATCGACATGTGCGCGGCGAGCTGAGCACCCCAACCTGGGCTACCAGTCCCGCGGCGGCAGCCGCTGCAGCGGATCTCGCGATCCTCGCCCAGCGACACCCCTCGCTCGGCCCATCGGCCTTGCGTGCTCTGTATGTCCACAGCGCACGATGGACGCCGGCGATGATGGAGCAGTTCTGCGACCGTAAGGACCGGCTGCGGGCCGTGGGCTACGGCGTACCGAATCTTCAGACCGCGAGCAGCGCGGACAGCAACCGACCAGTGTTCATCTACGAAGGACGGCTCGCACCAGGCGCTCGCCAGGCTCAGATGTTACGGATCCCACTGCCGGACCAGGTCTTGAACGACCACCCTGAAACCCGGGTACAACTTGCGATCACGCTGACGTACTTCGTCGAGCCCACTGACATCCTGCTCGGCCGACGCTACGCCGGTGGCCGCCTCAAATGGGAGGTTCAGGGTCCAGCGGAAACCGAGGAGCAACTACGTCGGCGGATCAACGCGCTAGCCGCCGGTTCGACGAGTGACAACGACCGGAGCAGCGGATATGGGTGGACAGTCGGGCAACAGCTACGAGGACGCGGCACGCTGCAACATGACTACGTGGAGCTGACCGCCAGTGAGCTCGCCGGCGACCGGCTACTAGCCATCTATCCGATCCTGGGCTGGTGGGAAGACCGCGACACAACCAAGGACCTCGCAATCCCCTTTGCGGTGGTGGTCAGTGTCGACTTCGGATCCGAAGACATTGACCTGTACGCGGCGATTGAAGCCAGCACTCCAGTGGTCATCGAGATCTAAGCGTGTACTTCAGCCTGCCCGTTGATCCACCCGGTGGCCGACGGTGTGGATGCCGAGAACTGTGTCACATGTCCTGATCAGGGCCTTCGCGGCCACGTAGCCGCCGTGACCTCCGACCGCTGGCGATCAGCATGATCGCTCGCTGTGACAATCCGACTCGCCTATCTCATGCTCGCCCGAGTGCTGAGCTGGCTCGTACTGCTCGCCCGGTCCGGCGCGACCAAAGACGCGGAGATCCTCGTACTACGTCATGAGGTCGCGGTCCTGCGCCGACAGAACCCACGCCCGACGCTGACCTGGGTCGACCGCGCCCTCCTCAGCTCCCTGAGCAGGCTGCCGCCCACCCAGCTACGCCGGCTGCGACTGGTCTCACCGAGAACGCCTCCGCGCTGGCATGCCCACCTCGTTGCCCGCCACTGGACCCATCCGCGAAGGCAAGGACGTCCACCCATCCCCCAAACCGTGCGTGCCTTGGTCCCGCGGATGGCGAGAGAGAACGTGACCTGGGGATACCGACGCATCCAGGGCGAGCTCATCGGACTCGGCCACCAGCTCGCAGCCTCGACGGTATGGAAGATCCTCAAGGCAGCCGGGATAGACCCCGCCTCGCAGCGGTCCGGACCAACCTGGAGACAGTTCCTCACCGCCCAAGCCCACGCGATCCTCGCCGTGGACTTCGCCCATGTCGATACCGTTGTTCCCACGCCGCCTCTACATCCTCGTGATGATCGAGCACGCAACCCGCCGGGTGCACATCGCGGGGATCAGCGCCCGCCCGACGGGAGCGTGGGTCACCCAGCAGGCACGCAACTTGCTCATGAACCTCGGCGAGCGCGCCGCCCAGTTTCGGTTCTTGATCCGCGACCGCGACAGCAAGTTCACCACTGCCTTCGATGCGGTGTTCGCCGGCGCAGACGTTCGCATCATCCGCACGCCAGTCCGAGCACCGCGCGCGAACGCGATCGCGGAACGCTGGATCGGCACACTGCGACGCGAGTGCCTCGACCACATCCTGATCACCGGACCCAACCACCTCGCGCAGGTCCTACGCGAATACAGCGAGCACTACAACACCCATCGTCCCCATCGAGCCCTCGCTCAGCACCCACCCACCGACCGCACTCCCCTCGCTCCACTGCGGCAATCCGGCCGCTGCGACGAGACCGGCTCGGCGGCCTCATCCACGAATACCTGCAAGTCGCATGACGTGACAGGGTTCTCGGCACTCACAGGCTCGGGGTTCCGCAAAGCGCGCGCCGGTGGGGGGCGTGACCCCGCGAACGGGGTAGGCCGTCGTCTGGGCAAGATGCGTGTGCCCAGACGACGGCGTCGTGTCGGTTCCGGCGAAACGCGAGCACGAAGCTGGGCGAGCGCGTTTTCTCGTCGATCAGCGACCCTGGCCGCGGTGTCACCTGAACGTGCCTTTCCCGGCGCTCAGTACCGCTAGGAATCGAATTTTCGGTGCGCTGCTGCTTAGATCATCACACCCTGCGGGGCGCCGCGAGGGGTGCATGGGAAGGGGTCGCCGCCTGGGGAGTCGGGGGACAGTTCCTAGGCGACGACCCCGTCCGGTCGCTGTGCGTCGCGCAGCGGAGGGCAGGCTACACGCGACACCTGCCAGCGCACGGAGCGGCACCCGACGCACCTTCACCGCTGTTGGCCGCCGTGGGGGCGCCGCTGGCACCCGGTCCGGGAACGATGCGGACGGACGTGTGCCCCGGCCCGCCAGGAACCTGGCCGTCTTGGCGACCAGCCGCCCGTAGCGGGGACGTACATGGTGCCGCTGAGAGCGCGCGCGGGGACACCGATCCCGGCTGCCCCCGTGTGCGGGGCGGTCGCGTTCAAGACTTCGCTTTTGACCCGGCGAAGTTCGTGCCGCGTGCGGCCGAGGAAACACCCGGATGGGGCGGCGCGGCGCCCGGCTGATCGGCATGCACCGCGGCCAGGGCGGGCTATCGTCGCGCTCGTGATCGCGGGGGACGATGGGGACGGTGCTCGCTGGCGTCCGGGGCCGGTACCAGCCGACATCACGGTGGCATGGGTGTCCGGGTGGCTGCTCGACTACGCGGGTCGGGTGCTGCTGCACGACGACGGTGACGGGGTGTATCGACTACCCGGCGGCCCGCCGCAACACCGCGATCACGATCTCGCGGCGAGTTTGCGGCGGCTGGTGCTTGAGGAGGCGCACGTCACCATCACCGAAGCCGTGCCGCTGGGCTACCAACCCACCATCGAGGCGGGGCAACCGCGCGTGTTGGCGAGCATGGTCGGGCGGATCGGTGAGATCCTGCCCCGCTCAGGCCACACGCCCCCGCGGCGGCGGACACGGCGGTTGTTGACCTCGTTGGACGTGGCGCCGGCCCTGCTCGGTTCGCGCGCCACCGGCACCGAGCAGGCCGTGGCGGCCGCGCTGTTCGCCGAAAATCGCTGGGACCTGCGAGCCTGCTCACCACTCGCGTTCACCACCTACGCCGACTAACCCGAGCCTGTGCAAGCTCGGAGCCTGTGAGAGATCGCAATACCACCTTCCGGGGAGGAGCTACCGGTCGTCGTCGAGCAAGTCCTGAGTGATGACAAGCGCGAGTTCTGGCTCTGGCATGCTTTGCGCGAAACGGCCGGATGATCTTGACTCAGGTTGACGCCGTCTATGCCGTCCCCCTCTGTCGGTGGTCTTCGGGCTACCCGTGGGGTCCGAACCTGATGAGCCGGGACTGATATGTGACGGCCACGATGATTTTCGGGCGGCCGCCGGGTCCGATTACTCGGGTGTGCCCATGCCCGCACGAGGGGAGCAGAGTGGTGTCCGATGACTCTCGCCTGATCCGGGTGAGCCGGGCGATCGACGCGCCGGCCAAGCGGGTCTTCGCGTTCCTGGCCAACGCCGAGAACCATCAGGCGCTGGACACCAGCGGCATGGTCCGAGGCTCCGCCGACCACGCCAGGCTGGACCGGGTGGGCGCGGTGTTCGTGATGAACATGTACAACCCGATCATGGGTGACCACCAGGTGGAGAACCACGTGGTGGTGTACGAGCCGGACCGCGCGCTCGGCTGGGCTCCCTCGGAGCCCGGCGCCGAACCGGCCGGGCACACCTACGTCTACCGGCTCACGCCGCTCGCCCACGGTCGCACCGAGGTCAGCCAGACCTACGACTGGTCGGCGTTCACCCACCTCGACATGATCGGCTATCTGCCCGTGGTGAACCGCGACGAGCTACTCGCGTCACTGGATCTGCTCGCCGCCGCCCTGGACACCCCCCGCTAAGCGTCGATCTTGCTGTTGGGGCCATCCGCGGGGCGCCGTCTCTGCACGGCAACGTGCACGCCGAGGCCACCACCCATTTCTGAACGTCAGATTGGCACAGCGTGCCGACCCGAGTGGCATGGCCGGAGATGGTCGAACTCACAACTTGCCGGGCGGCTCCGGGCTCGTGAGTCGCTGGCGGACGGCACCGGCTGTGCGCGGATCGGTCAGAACCAGGTCGATCATCGTTTCGACCACCTCGCCCACGGAAACCGCCCGGACCTCCAGGTCGGTCGCCAGACCGCGACACCACGCCGCGAGCCGCCGATGCTCACTCGGGGCCAGTTCGATCGGCACCTGCACGCGCCGGGGAAACCCTCCGCGCTGCCGACGGGGCGATGTACCATCTGGTCCGTCCATCGCGCAATGTTAACGATCTACTAAGAACACGGCCGGGTGTCTCGTCCGCCCGCGTGAGGTGGTCGCCATACTCCGACAGGCCGCGGTTCCGCGATCTTGGACTGAGACACGACTCGACCAGCGGGGGAACGCAACCGCCGCGGCCCGGGCGCGACTGTCCCGCGACACGTAAGACAGCCCGGTGCCAGTTAGCCCGTTTCTGATCTCTGTGACGGCCCGGCGTCCAAATTTAAGATCAAGATCTTCCCCAGCGGGTGACCGGGCCGGACAACCGGGGCAGTCGCCCTCAACGCCGCGCTGTTCGGCTTCGTGCCGTTCCACGCCCGGCTGATAGATGAAATAAGTAGACCATTTGGCGTAACCTGACGGCGGCAAGCCCGGTTGATCTGGCAGCTACAGCGTTCAGGTTGTCGGTCGGGGAGGGCTTGGCGCGTGCGGGGCATATCGAGGATCGCGATCATCGTTGGTGTCGTTGCGGCTGTCCTGACCACGGGGCTGGTCTCGTTCGCCGCGGCCGGCGAACCTTCCCGGCCGGACGTGTCGGCACTGCCCGGGCCGTTTCGGGACTGGGGCGTCCGACTCGCCCGGCACGGGGATGACCCGAAGGTGCTCGACCTGGTGTTCAACAGCCCGCTGCTGCACCGGCGGATCACCAACCGGGTCAACCTGCCCGCCGGTTACGCCACCGACGGCAAACGCTGGCCGGTGCTGTACTACCTGCACGGCACGGTGGTCCCGGCGTTGGACAACCCGGCGCTGCGGCCGGTGCTGAACAACGACCTGCTGGCGAAGGAGATCGGCCCCGGCGGCGGGGCGGTGCAGACCGACATCTTCGAGTTCGGCTCGCAGGCCGACCGGGCGCACTTCCTGGTGGTCTCGCCGGACACCGACCCCGGCGAGTCGATCTGCCAGACCTGCGCCTGGATCGACGGCCGCCCCAACGGTCTGCCCGGCGCGCACCCGCTGACCGCGCGGGAGCTGCCCATGGACAGCTACCTGCACAAGGAGCTCTACCCGCTGGTCGAGGCGCTGTTTCACGCCCGTGCCGACCGGGCCGGGCGGGCCGTGGCCGGGTTTTCCATGGGCGGGGTCGCCGCCTACCTGCAGGGCATGCTGCACCCGGACCGGTACGCGCTGGCCGCCTCGGTGAGCGGGCTACTCGACGTCACCGACGACCCGGTGCTGCGGCCCGCCTGGGAAGGCATCGGCTACTGGCGCGACCAGGGCTACGGCACCGGCGCCACCAACTCGCCCGACTGGCACGGGCGCAACCCGAGAGACCTGGTGTCCAACCTGGTGGGCATCGACCTGCCGGTGCTGTCTAGCTCCGGTGACGGCTGCCTGCCACCGACCTCGCTACTCGCCCCGGACTGCCGCCGCTATCCCGCCGCCACCAACCCCGGCGCCGGCGGCGGCGAACGGCTGATCGCCTACCAGTACGACAAACACGCCCGCACACTGCGCGACCGGGGCATCGCCGAAACCCGGGTGCAGTACCCCGGCGTGCACGGCGGCAACAACCACCGGGTATACGCGCAGGACATCGTGCCGCTGGCCAACACGGCGTTCGACCGCGGTGTCAAGACACCGGAGCGGTTCAACTACCGCACGGTGATCACGGACTTCTCGGTATGGGGCTACAACTTCGAAGTGCACCGCGCGCACCCGGAGTTCCTCGAGGTCACCAGCGCCCGCGCCGACGGGCGGGCACTCACCCTGCACGGTTCCGGGGTGGTCCAGATGCTCACCCCGGACAACTTCCACCCCGACCAGACCTACCACGTGATAGCCACCTCGACCGACGGGACAAGCTCCCAGCGGTCGGTGCGCGCCAACCACGACGGCCGACTGCCGATCCGGGTCGACCTCGGCCGCGCCACACCGCTCGACCAAACCACCGACCAGATCCCCCGGGCCGCCCCCCTACCCTCCGAACGCCCGATCCACCTCGAAGTACATTGAGAACAGCCCGTGAACGATATCCGCGCCCCTGCTGGCGCTCGTGGTACGGGCCGCACAGCGGCAGGCCCCCCACACGGTCCGGTCGACCCGGGGTGTCCAGCGCCCTCCCCCGGCACACCCGGCACAAGTAAGCCCGGGCCGCCGCCGCGGATGCCGTGCGCCCCGCCGCTGCAGGCCATCTAGGAACGGCACACCATCGCCACCGGCGACCGGCGACGGCGGGCGAACTCCCGGGACGGGACCGTGTTCCGCCGTGTCAATGTGACATGCCGGGCCAAAACGACTGGCACAACCCTGCCCCACGCACCCGGCGGGCAAACTTCGATGCCACGCCGTCGATCACTGTTGTGCCATGCTAAACGGCCCGCGCAGGTCAGACGCACTAGCCGGGCCAAGATACCTGTCACCGGACAGCGACGCCCGGTCCCCGGTCAGGCGACCGCGGCCGGGGAGTCGACTGGCCGGTCGTTGCGCCGCCAAGTAACCGGGTCCTTCGCGGGGCAGCCGTCGCGACCGCCGCTGTTGGGCGAACGGAGCAACTGAAGCTCCCCGAGCCACTCCGGGGCGAGGATCAGCGCCAGCAACCGGTGCCGGGCGCTGGCCGGGGCGTCCTCCCACCGCGCGGACCCACCCGGCCCCACCAGCCCGCGCAGCACCGACGGGGTGTTCGTCGCCTGATCGAGAGCGCGCCGCCGCCCTCGCCCGAACTACTCGACCAGATCGCCCGGCTGGGTCATCCCCGCGTCGGGGTAGCGCTGGTTGCACTCCCGCGCCAACCGCCACCGCGACCAGCCCAACGCACGCCGCCACGCCACCCGCAGCCCGCATCCCGAACCGGGACCCCATCGCCTCGGCGATCTCCGCGACCGGCGGGCCGGTCACGGTCATCAGCGCGAGTTCCGGCACGCCTGTTGATCGTGACGCGAGCCAGGCCCTTGGACAGGGGACATCCCCCGCTGGATTCCGCGGGGGATGTCGCGCGACTCCTGAGCCGTCTTCGGTGGTCGTCGCTGGGGGTGTACCGCCCACCAGCTTGCCTCCTAAGAGATCTACCCTCCTACCCCTGGTAGCCCACCTACCAGGCCCCCGGTCCGGATCCGGATCCGAGTCCGGCCACAAGACCTCCTCCTCCGCCCGGCCCTTGTGCGTAGGCGGTGCCACCGCTGAGTAGCAGGAGGGGCGCGAGGACGAGGGCGGTGGCGAGGGCGCAGGCGAGCAGGCCGGCGATGGTGCGGAACAGGTCGGACATTGCGTGTATGGACATTGCGGGTACCCCCCGTTGCGCGGCTGGACGTGATCTACGTCATCGTTGGTACAAGTGGTTCGTACGTGACTCAAACCGTGCGATCTTGCGCCACCCGACCGGGAGCCCCTCTCACCCGACCGGAAGCTGCCCCCCGCAACAGTCAGCGGAAAGGGGTCACCCGCATTCCTGGAGCGGGTCAGCGACACACGTCCAGCGCAGCGGGCCGGACTCGGCGGGATGGGGGCGTGGCCGCTACGAGTCGCGTGGCCACATGATCGCCAGCGGCGATGTCCGGCCGCGGACACCGCGTGTCCGGGCACGCCGTGCGGCCTGTCCGGCACGGCCACCGCCGCTACCGCCGAACCCTCGGCAAGCCCTGTGGCGCTTTACACGGGTGTAATGGTGCCGGCCCGCTCATCGATATACGGTTGCCGTGTCCTGATCGACGCCGCCGCCCGGTCTTGGGGAGTCTCGGGCGGCGGCTCGGCGCTCGGACGTGAGTGGTCGGTCTCGTCGTCGTGCGGGTCGTCATGGTGCTGGCGTGATCATGATCGCCGCCAGCGGGCTGGTTCGCGGATGACGCTGCTCAGGGCGATCCCGGCGAGGGTGGCGCACAGCAGCGGGGCGAGCCACTGATCACCGGTCCCGCTCATCATTGTCCCGGCCCGCCGCCGTTGGTCTCACCGCCGGCGTCGTGGGATGCGTTCGGGGTGGGGCGCGCGCCGGCCGGGCTACCCGTACCGGTGGCGTCGGGATGGGTGGTTGGGCCGGTCAGGGCGTATCCGGTGACGATCTGGGGTTCGATCCGGATGACCTGGTCCATCTGGTGGCCACTGATCCACGGCTGGAGCAGATGTTCGTAGCGGCTGATCAGCTCGGGGTCGGTGACCGGGCGGGCCACACCGGTGACCACGACGCTCCACCCAGTGTGGGTGTCGGGATCAATGTGGTCGGCCTGGTAGGCGACCACCTCACCCAGGCGGGAGAGCACGGCCGCGCCGAGGTGGGTGCGGATGATCACGCCACCGTCGTCGAGGAGGTGGTTGACCGGGCGGATCGCCGGCATCGCTTTCTCGGTGAACACCACCCGCCCCAACCCGACGCCGCCGAGCAGCCGCAGTGATTCGGCCCGCTCCAGCCGCCACATCCGCCGCGTCTGATCGCCCGCCGGCTGGCCCGAACCGGTGGGCTGGCGGGTGGTGTGGGGGTGGTGCTCACTCGCCGCCACGTCTGCTCCAGCGTCGGATCTGCGCGTCGATCGCGTGATCGTGGCTGTTTATGGCGGTGAGCAGGGCGTAGTGGCCGTCGTAGCGGCGGTAGAGCACCGCGCCCTGACCGGTGCCGTTCTCGGTGTGGCGGAAGAACAGGAACCGCGAGTCGGTGGCGGCGAGTTGGGCGACCGCCCGCGCGAGGGTGCAGCGGGGGACGGGGTACACGCTGGTGCTGATCGGGAACGCCGTGCCCGGTGGGGGCGGCACAAGCCCGTCGAGGTGGGCCAGCCGGTAACCGGTTGGGCCAACCCGATACACCACCGCGGTCACCCCCGCCCCACCATTACCGTCACCCCCGGCGGTGGAGCGGGGGGTGGTGTCGGTGAACAGGTAGAAGTCGTAGTCGCCGAGGTCCATCAGCAGCGCCGCCCGCCGCGGGTCACACCGGGTCAACCCGTAGCGTTTGGTGCGCACCACCCGCCGATACGCGGCCGGCCGGTGCACCGACTCCGGCCGCGGCACGATCGGTGGCCAGGGGCGCGGTCGGGTGGGGTTGGCCAGCCGATCGAACTGCTCCACGAGCCGGTCAACCAACAGAAGGCTGGCCTCGGCGAAGAACGGGGCGGCCACCTGCGCCCGGATCGGCTGGCCCCGGTACTCCACATTGGCCTGGGCCAGCGCCGCCCACGGCAGCCCCTCCCCCTCAACGCCGGTCAACCGAACCCGTACCGAGGACCACCCCTCACCCAGCCCGCCCAGAAACCACCCGAGGTGTGCCTGTGCCTGCTCCCGCTCGCCCGCCGGCACCGACCCCGAGGCATACACCGCGACACCATTCAGGACCGCCCGATCCACCACTCTGAGTGACCCTCCCACCAGCCCCGACGCCGCGCCACGACAACAGCGAAAAATGTGCCGAACGCACCGAACTGCGAAAAGCTCCCAACCGGGTGCGGTGGTGATCCTCATCGAGACGCACCCGCGGATCAAGGGACCAAAGTCCCCGGAAAAGCGGGCATTTCGCCGGCACTCACCTCGACCACAGTCGATCATCATGGTGCCCGCGGATGCTGGTACTCCAGTCAGATCGTTGGCTATGGCCGTGGTAGTTCTGTCGCTGACAGCGCGGCGCGCGGCATTCTTGAGTACGTACGCGTTCGAGGCTGCCGCCGCCTCAGGGTCAGGCGACCGCGGCCGCGGCGCCGACCGACTGGTCGTTGCGCCGCCACGTCACCCGGTCCCCGCTGAGCTGGGTGGTTCGCTCGGGCACTGGAGGACTCGACGGTGCGCCCAACACGGTCGACCACGACCGAGCCGAACGAATCGCGGCCGTGCGCCGCTGGGCCGAGACATTCGATCTCCACCCCGACCCCAACGCGGTCGCGGGCGCCGTCGAGTACCGCGGTCAGATCGAGAACGTCCCGGTGAGCGTGTGGGCCGTCGTCGACGATGCCGCCTTCTACGGCACCTTCGACCCAGCGCCCGGCGGTGCGCCGGACGACGAGGAGTAGGCCGCCACGAGCCGGTGGCGGGAAACAGCACTCTGCGTACAAACCGACCGGAGGCGTTCTACCCGGACCGCGACGAGGACAACGGCAAGGTCGCCGGACCCGGTGTCATCGTCGAGGCGCCATCCCCGACAGCGCGTCGCGCGAGGGCGGAGCTTTCAAGGTCAAACCGCCCGCGGTGGTGTCGCCCGGCGAGTAGCGTCTACCCGACCAACGCCGCGTCGCGCATCCAGACGCGGCGCGATCAACAAGAAGGGGCGGGGATGGGGCGGTCTTCGAGATGGGCGCGGCGGGACGCGCCGCGCCCATCTCGCCCCGTGATCGCGGATGGTCCTCAGACCCGCGCGTGGATGGACAGATGGTTGTACTGGCACGCGCGCGCCCGGCTTGCCACGGTCGAAGCGGGTGTGCGCCGTGACGTGCGCCGGGAACGGTTGTCGAGCACGCTCGCCGCGCTGAGCGCGGGCGTGCTGGTCACCCTGGCGTACTTCCACGTGGTGCCCGGATTCCAGAAGCTGATCTTGGCGGGCACCATGATCGCGTGTGGGCTGATCTTCACCCATGGGGGACGGTTGTGGGTCGCCCGGGGCCAAGAGGAAATCGTGCGCGAGTGGCGCGAGGCCCTCGAAACCGAGGATGTGGGCATCACGCGGTGGGTCAACCACATTCGGCTCCCGGACGGCGGTGTCATCTACCGCGACGCGGAGACGCAACGCGCGGCTGAGCTTCCCGCGCCCAGGGCGGCCCGGCCGGCACCAGCGATGGCGGGTTGTCAGGCGACGCTCCGCGGTCACGGCCGCACGCGTGAGACCCACGGTCTCGTGACTGGCCGCCCGGGACTCCCCTACCAGACGACGGCCAGCATCCACGGGGGCACCGCGTACATCGCCCAAACTTGATCGGCGACGTTTCGCGGTCCCGTTCCCCGTGAACTCCGAGGGGCTGAAACCCAACTGTCACAGTTGTCACTTGCGCCCCAAGATCATTGCCTGATTCGTAGCGTGCCGCTAGCTTCAACGCCCGCGACGCTCGGAAACCCCCTATTGGGGGGTCATCCCTTTCAGCGGAGCGTGACGCTCGGGGACGTCACCCATGTTGTCGAGGCAGCGAGGTGAGCACCCAATGGCCAATGATCGGCGAACAGACCGCGAGCTTGAAGCCGACACCCTCAAGCGGTGGGCCGACATGTCCGAAAACGAAATCGAGAACGACGCACAGGTCTTGGTTGACGAGGACCGGTAACGACTTTCGCCGGCCTGCCACACTCCCGCCACACTCACGAGCGTTTCCGACAGAGCGGTGACGCGGACGTAGCTGGGACCGATTTCCTCGTTACACCACGGCGCGAGTAGCCGCTGTGTCACGCTCGTGTGCGTCGGGAGCGGCAAGGGACCCGACCGGCCACAGCGGCGCGGCGGCCGGTCGAGTCCCGCCAGGCGTTTCCACGACACGTGCGGTCTCGGTGGCTGACCCCCCGCGGCCACTGAGACCGCCCGATCATGCGTGTTCCTTGAAGCAGGCTCCGTTCCTCAGAATGCGCCGCCGAGTTGGCGCACCCGCGTCATCCAAGCAGGGGGCACGGCACGGTCATGCCCAAACCGGTCGGCGATGAACCACCTACTCTACTCTATTTGTGACGCCGTTATTGGCACAGATTCGGTGTAGCGGATCGGTTTACCTCCCGAATTCCTTGACCTGATTTCTGAAGGGCCAGGATGGAGCTGAGGGACGGGGCCGTGTATGAGTGCTGATGACAAGTCACTACAGGCACGAACACGAATTCTGGAGGCGTGCGTGTCCTCGCGACACCTGGCGGATGGCCGAGCAATTCTTCGGTTCGATCCGCAACCCGGCGCCTACGACCCAACGACGGATCTTGATGTCCTCGGCGTGGATTACGACGTTGCGGTGGTGAAAGGCACAACCGTTCACCAAGGGCGTGTTCACCGGGACTGCGTGTGGTTCGAGGCGCGGTTCTGGCCGCCTGGTCCGGACGTGGACGGACCCCTCTGAGCCCACCGCCGCCAGGCAGACAGGACAACACAACCCCCAGCGGGAACCCGGCGAGCGGCGTTCGACCCGAACACGCACACCCGCCGGGCGCGGCGATACTAGCGCCATGATCACAATGAAGGTCTGAACGGCCACCCGCGCGGATCGTTCGAGGCGCGTCCGCCGAGCGCGCCCAGGGTTTTGGAGGCGATGAACCAGCCGAGCAGTCCGTTGCCGCCGCCGGGTTTGCCTTGGCGCAGCATCCAGAACGGTAGCCAGCCCATCAGCCAGATCACGCCGAGCGCGGCGAACACGAACATGCTCGGGTCGTTGATCGGGGATGCGGGGTCGGGGATGCCGCCGGCGCTGAAGAAGATCCTCAGCGCGATCGCGAGGCACAGGGCTTGGCCGACCTGCCCGACCAGCACCGCCGCCAGGGCGCGCCACCACCAGGCGGCGGCCCGTTCGGCGCCGGGCAGGGCGTAGCAGGCGAGCACCAGCGGGCCGGCGACGAACAGCACGGCGAGGATGGCCAGGCGGATGACGTAGCCGAGCAGCACCGCGGCGACCGCGACCAGCAGCGCCCCGACGGCGACGATGAGCCACATGGCGGCGCCGGTGTCCCCGTCGACCAGGTCCCGGGTGATGGCCTGGCGCAGGATGCCGATGGCGGATAGGGCGGTCGTCGAGATGGGCGCGGCGGGACGCGCCGTGTCCATCTCGCCCTGTGATCGCGGATAGTCATGAGACCCGCGCTTGGATGGACAGGTGGCTCGCCCACCATTACACGTCAAGAAATACGGGTAAATAATCCCGTGTGTTGCGCGTGCATGTGGGCCAAGCACGTTGAGCTCCAGCTTGCCTGCCGGACTGGTGGCGGCTGCTCGTCATCGGCTGTGGAGTTGGTGCGAGATCGTAGGTGTTGGGTTGCGGCTGTGGAAGCGTCCGCTCGTGATCAGGGCCTCATCGTGTTGTTGGTGTTGTGGTTGAGGCCATTGTGACGACAGGGTCGGTTGACGTCGCTCACTGGGGTGGCTCGATCGGGGTCGTCGGATCAGCGGAAGGTCGACGGTGGTCGTTGTGCGGAGCCGTGTTGCCAGGTCGGGTTTTGCGTTCGTGATGGCTGTGGTGTGTGTGGTGCTCGGCGCGCCGCCCGCGTACGGCGCGGGTGCGGCGGTCAGTGTGGGCGGCGGGCAGCTCGCTGTCGCGCAGGTGGTGTCGGTTGCGCGGGCCGATGCGCGGGTCAGCGTGCCCGCCGAGGCGATGGCCAGGGTCGACGCCGGTTTTGGGTTGGTGCTCAAGGCCGCGTTGCAGAACATTCCGGTGTATGGCCTGACCGTGGGTGTGGGGCAGAACAAGGACCGGCCGATCTTCAAGGAGGTCAACGGCCAGCGGGTCCTCTCCGATGAGGTATTGGAGGTCTCCCGCCAGTTCAACCGGAGCTCGCTGCGTGCGCACGCCGCCGGTGTGGGCGACCCGCTACCGGCCGAGGTGGTGCGCGCGGCGATGGTGATCCGGTTGAACAACCTGCTCAGCGGGTCCTGTGGTGCCCAGCCCGACGTCGCCCGCGGGTATGCCGAGTTCTTGAACAAGGGAGTGGTGCCGGTCGTCCCGGCTTCGGGGACGGTGGGCGAGTCAGACATCACCCTGGCCTCGCACATCGGTCTGGTGATGGTTGGCGAGTGGGAGGCGTTTTACCAGGGGCGGCGGATGAGCGGGGCTGATGCCCTCAAGGCTTCCGGGATCGAGCCGCTGCGCCCGGTTGGCAAGGACTTCTTGTGCATCATTAGTAACAACGGGCTGGTTGTCGGGGAGGCCGCGCTGCACGCGCACGACGTCCGGCAGTACCTGCGCCGGGCAGCGACGGTGTTCGCGCTGAGTTTGGAAGGGCTCAACGGCAACGTCGCGCCGTTCCTGGAGGCGACCACGCGGCCTCGCCCGTTCCCCGGGCTGGTCGAGGCGGCCGGGATGGTGCGCGAGGCGCTGGACGGGAGCAGCCTGTGGACGGCGGAGGACAAACGCGCGCTGCAAGATCCGCTGTCCTACCGCGACATGGCCTACAGCCTGGGTAACACGCTGGACGCGCTGCGCGGGGCGGAACAGATGATTGACATTCACATCAACCACACCGAGGACAATCCGATGGTGGTCATCGGCCCCACCGGCGGCGAGCGCCCCGGTAGCAGCCAGATTCGGCGCTACCAGGTCGGTGGCGACACACCGGGTGCGATCTACCCGACCGCGAACTTCGAGCCCCTGCCCGTGGTGGCCGCGGTGGAGCGGCTGTCCCTGGCGCTCGGCACGCTCTCCGAGTCGTTCACCATGAACACGTTGCGGCTGGTCGAACCCGAGGTCACACACCTAAGCCGGTTTTTGGCCGCGCCGGGCAACACCGGACACTCGTTCGGCGCCGTGCAGAAGACCTTCGTGGCGCTCAACACCGAGAACCGGACGCTGGCCATGCCGGTGTCGCTGGGCAGCGTCCCGGTCGCGGGGAATATCGAAGATCGCGCCACGCAGAGCCAACTCGCCGTGCGCAACCTCGGCCGACTACTGGACAACCTGTACCGGATCTCCTCCTTCCAACTCTTGCACGCGACCCAGGCGGTCGACCTGCGCCCAGGGTTCACTCTGGGTAGCTCGACGAAACACCTGCATGACGAGTACCGCAAGGTCGTGCCATTCGTCGACCAGGACCGGGTCTTCACCCCCGACATAGAACGTGGAGTCGCACTGTTGCGCACCCACCCGGTCACGGACAACCGAGGCGAGGGTGACCAGGACTCGGGCACCCCGCCGACCGGCGGGGTGCCCGGTGGCGCCGGCGGCACCGCCACCAACCTGAACCCGTATCTGCTGGGTGGGGGTGTGTTGGTCGCGCTCACCGGCATCGGTCTGCTGATGTCGCGTTACCGGCGCCAGTGAACGCGGCCGACCCGACCACCGACATTGCTTCCGCGGCGTCGGCGGCGTGCTCGCCGGACCAACTCGCCGGCATCGGGCTCATCGCGCTCGGGGCCGCCCTCGTGGTTCTCGCGACCGCGCCGATCCCATCCGATCAAGACCCTGCCCAGCGCACTGCCACCGCACCGCCCACAACCCGGTCCGATGCGTACTCGCCCGACTCGGCGCCGGTTGCCGCGGACGCACTGCCCGACACCGACCGCCCACGCACCCTCCAGATTCCCGCGATCGGGGTCCTGATCGATGGTCTGGTCCCGCTCGGGCGCCGCCCCGATGGCGCACTCACCGTGCCAGACGACTACTCCCGCGTCGGCTGGTACGCCGACGGCCCCGAACCCGGCGAGCCGGGAGCCGCTGTGATCGCCGGTCACATCGACAGCAAGGACGGCCCCGCCGCGTTCTTCCGCCTGCATGAACTACAACCCGGGCAACCGATCATCATCCGCACCACCGGTGGCGCCACCCTCACATTCCTCGTCGAGCGGATCGAGCAGCACCCCAAACAGCGCTTCCCGACCACCACCGTCTACACCACCACCGAACCCTCCCTACGCCTGATCACCTGCGGTG
The DNA here is from genome assembly GCF_039543365.1 of Actinospineispora eucalypti. Taxonomy (NCBI): domain Bacteria; kingdom Bacillati; phylum Actinomycetota; class Actinomycetes; order Pseudonocardiales; family Pseudonocardiaceae; genus Actinospineispora; species Actinospineispora eucalypti. The sequence continues at coordinate 12,419 of NZ_BAABJP010000005.1, read as the reverse complement.
GAACCTTCGACCACCGCGGCAAGTCCTACCGCGACAACCTCATCGTCTACGCCCGCCTTGCCCCAGGCTGACACCTGACCAAGGGTGCCGCTCGCCGCCGGCGCTACCGGGTGACTACCACCCAGTAGGACTGGCTTCCGGATCTCCCCTTTCGTGTGAGAGCTGGACTGCCGTTTCAACCAATGGAGCAGCCAAAGTTCACTCGATGCGAAACTTAATCCGTGATTAGTCACTTGTGGCAGAAAATCTAAGATGGCGTCACCCGGCCGCACGATGGAGCGCGACGGCCGAGCGAGAACTGAAACAATTGCCGGCCATCTTGTCCTGTAGTAGCTTTTCTTGGGGTGCTCGCGACTTGTTCAATTCTGACGGCGAGGATTTCCGGGAAAGACGTCCGCATCGGCCCACGGCATCAGTCCGCGGCATCCACGAATGGCGATCTCGACAGGTCGGTATTCCTTGACGATCCGACAGTTGAAGCACGGGCGCCGGCTGCCGCGCTGCAACGGTCAACGAGATATCGCACGCTTCGGATACCTACCGAAAGGGGAAAGCTCATGACTGTCACGAGCACGAGACGTACTTCTTCGGGGAAGGCCGCTGAGCGGACAGCCTCGCCTGAATCGCTTCCACCTTTCTATGCCAGCAAGGAGAAGCAGCGGGAACTCCGCATCCAATCAGCCCACCTAAGTCCTGCTTTGATCATCTCTCAGCCAACGTCATTCGATGAGTACGTACGCCAGCTCATGGTCCCCGCGTCGGTCATGGACCTGGCCAACAAGGCCTCCGACATACGCTTCTCGGCGTGGGAGATCGAGGCCATAAGGATGGAACTCGAACTCAAACCCAGGAAAGGGCTGTTGCGGAAAATACTGGAAGAAAAGATCAATGACGATGACTCTCATCCGCCGTACATCCGCGTGGCGTGCACCGGGAAAGGAAAGTACGACAGCATGGCCAGGAAGCATTACGGTCTGCTGCCGGATGGTGATCACGCAGACGCGGGCTCTCCGGCGGTGCTGGAAATCTGGCCCGCGCAACACTACTCACCCATGCACTCACACGGAGGGACGACCGGAATCATCTATTGTCTGACTGGGCAAATCGATGTGATGGCATACGAGGAACTCCGGTGGGGCGCGACCGAGTTGGGACTGCTGACCCTCACGCCGGGGCAATGCGCGTGGCTGGCCGCCGACAAGTTCGGCGTGCACAAGGTCTACTGTCCGATGGATGGCGGGAGCAAACCGGTCGGCCCGTGGAACCTATTGAACGAGACCTCCGACTACGCGGCCACCTTCCACGTATACCTCAACGAAGAAGAGACGGTGCCGGATACCTACGTCCCGGCCGAGCTCGGCACCCGAGACGTGTTTGAGTACGTCCATGAAATAGAGCATGACCGGCGGAAATTTGCCACCTATTCCGATCTGTCCTGGCATGTCCTCCGTAGGGTCTTGGCCAAGAATTCGTCCACATAGCGCGATCCGCCGGGCCGCGGCTGCTGGCCGGCGGCGACGATGCGCGCCGGGCGCCCCGGCGCTATCTCGCCGATTTCATGACTGAGCACCCTCTGGCCAGGTTCTTCCGTGATTCTGGCAAGGGCGAACAGGTCATGGTTCAGCACCGTCAAGGACCCTGAAGGGAGTGTGTGGCCTGTATCGGGGACAGGCTTGTGGAGCATCCGTGTGCCCGACGGCTCAATGCCGGGCTGGCGTTGTACCCACGTCCACAGCCGGGTGCGGTGTCCGTCCCCACGTGCACCCGTCGGCGGGCACCACCGTCCCCGCCCGACCCTGGGGTACGAGCCGCTTTGGTCCGGCATGCGTCGCGTACAAGGTGAGCCCGACGAACGTCAGACCACCGACCAGGTTGCCGAGCACGGTGGGGATCTCGTTCCAGATGAAGGAGTCCGCGATCGAAACTTGCCGTGCAGCATCAGGCCGGACGGGAACAGGAACATGTTCACGACCACCGAGTGCTCGAGACCGATGTAGAAGAACACCAGGATCGGCATCCGCATACCGATCACCATCCCGGCGGCGCCGTGCGCGGCATAGCCCAGCGTCCGGTTCTCTCCGATCGCGCCGAGCCGATCGTTCACGGTGCGGACTGTAAGGCTTTGGTGATATCTACCGGCGCTCGGTCGTTTTAGGGTGATGGTGTGAGCGGTGCACCACTGGTGAGCTCTAGGTCGCTGTGCGTCGAGCCTGCGCAGGCTCCGCTGCTGGCCCGGCCGTATTACGCCGACGGGGATCCGGGGCCGATTGTGGCAGCGCTCGCGCAGGTGCCGGAGCTGATGGAGGTGGCGCTGCCGTTTATCGGCGCGGCGCTCGGGCCATCGGCGGTGGATTGGCGCAGCAAGGAGATCGTGATCGTGCGTACCTCGGCCCTGGCCGGGTGCCGATATTGCGTGCGGTCGCACACTGTGGTCGCGCTGGACGCCGGGCTGTCCCGCCGTGAGGTGCGCGCCCTGACCACGCCCGACGCACCAGCCCAGGCGGAGTTCGCCGAGCCGAGGGAGCGGGCATTGCTCGGCTGGGTCGACACGGTGGCCGGCGGCGGGCCGGTCACCGACCGCCACCAGGGCGAGCTGCGTAGGTGGTGGGCGGATCACGAGGTAGTGGAGGTGACGGTGGTGATCGGGACGACGTTGATGCTCAACCGGTTCGCCACCGCGTTAGCGTTGCCCACCAGCCCGGACACCCTGGCCCGGTTGACCGCCGAGGGTCTGCTGTGAGCGTGCCCTCGGGTGCGATCGCCAATGCGGTGGCCGAGGGCGCGCTGCCCGGCCGGGTGTGGATGTACGCCAACTACCACTGCAATATCGAGTGCGCGTATTGCCTGACCGAGTCGGGGCCGAGGGCGGCGCGTCGGGAACTGTCGACCTCGGCGATGCTGGAGGTGGCCGATCAAGCCGCGCAGCTGGGGTTCACCGACCTCGGGGTGACCGGCGGGGAGATCTTTCTGCGCCGCGAGATGCCCGGGCTGCTGGTGGAGATGTCGCAGCGGCTGCCTGTGGTGGCGCTGACCAACGCCACCCTGTTCGGGCGCCGGCTGCTCGGCGAAGTCGAAGCTCTGGCCGGACAGCCGGTGGCGCTGCAGATCTCGCTGGACCGCCCGGACCCGCACGCGAATGACGCCATGCGGGCGCCCGAAAACTTCGCCAAGGTGATCGCCGCGATCCCGGCGCTGGTCGAGCGGGGCGTCCGGGTACGGATCGCCACCACGGTCGAATCGATCGCCGACACCGAGTTGGACCGGCTGTGCGCATTACACCGCCGCCTCGGAGTGCCGGATGAGGACCACATCATCCGCCCGGTGGTGGCCCGTGGTCGGGCGATCGATCACCACCTGGGAGTCATCGCCGCCCAGTCGGACCTCCCCGCGGAGCTGACCATCACCGTGGACGGTGCGTTCTGGAGCCCGTTCGGCCCGACCGTGCACCAGGGTCTGCTGGACACCGACCTGCTGATCACCCGAACCACCCGCCCGCTGTCCCTACCGGCACAGACGCTGCTGCGACTGGTGCGCGGTCGCCCCACCGGGGACGACTCGACACTCAACATCAGATGAGCGTGACCATCCGTGCCCGGTCGGGGCACTCCCGCCGCAACCAGGTAGTCCCCTCGCGCCAAGGGCCACCGTCATGACCGACACTACGAGCACAGTGGCCTCGGCCGGCAGGTCGACCTCGATCTATGCCAGCGGGTTCGCCGTGTTGCGGATTTTCACCGGCGTCGTCTGGCTGTCCAACGGCTTGGCCAAGCTGTTCGATGTCGGCCATATCGACCTGGGGTTCTTCGATGGCAACCTGATCACCTTGGGCGCGGCGCGGGGAATCGCCACCGGCGCCTCCAGCAAGACCCAGATCACGCCGCTAGGGGCGTTCTACCGTGAGGTGGTGTTACCCCACTGGGGAGCGTTCGGGCCATTCCTGACCGCCGCCGAGCTGGCCGTGGGTCTCGGACTCATCTTCGGGCTGTTCTCCCGACTCGCGGCGTTGGGCGGGTTGCTGCTGATCGGGCCGATCTGGGTGATGCTCTGGCACACCAACCTCTACCTGTGGGAGTACCCGGCCGAGGACCTGCTCCCGCTGCTGCTGTTGGCCCTTGTCCCGGCCGGTCGGGTCGCCGGCCTGGATTCCCGGCTGGCCACCCGCTTCGGCGGTCACTGGCCGTTCTAGGTGAGCCGCACCGGCGGGGCCGCGTCAGCGGCCCGGCGCTACTCGAGACACTGCTTGGCGAGGCGCGCCACCGGCGGCCCGCGGCGCGGGCGCGAGGGTGCCGGCGCCCGCGCCGATGTCGAGCACGGTGCGGTCCTGCCCGGCCGGGAGGGCGGCGAGCAGTGCCTGGGTGTGTGGGTCCAGGACGGGTGCCCAGTATCGGCGGTAGGCATCCGCACTGGCGCCATACACCGCGGCGGGCGCGGTGGGCGCGGTGGCGCGGCCGGGTTCAGGTGTGGGCATCGGTGTGACGTGACCGAGCACGGGCGGTGATCAGTTGGGCGGCGTGTTCGACGCCGTGCCCGGTGGGTCCAGCGGCCGAGGCTCAGCTGTAGCGCGCTGGTGGCTTGGTCGGTGCTCAGGCCCATGGCGGTGAGCACGGGTGAGGGTGTGTCGTTGCCTTCGTGGCAGGCCGACCCGGTGGCGGCGGCGATCTCGGGCGGGCCGGTCAGCAGTGCGCGGGCCGGGGGTGCCGGTGATGCTGATGTTGAGCGTGCCGGGGAGCCGTTGGGTGGGGTGCCCGTTCAGCTCGACAAGGCCGGGCAGCAACGCGTCGAGCCGGCGGTGGAGTTGGTCGCGCCCCACCGACAACAACCGTCACTCAAGCACCGTCACCCTGGCACGCCACGCACCCCCGGCCGCGCTGTCGCCAGGAGAAACGAGTGGCCACGAACCAGGAGGGGTCGCTCTTCCGTCAAGCGCGTCCGCGGCGCCCGGACCGGGAGCGCTTCGACCAGGTCACCCACGTCATCAGGAGCGACGTTCCGTGTCGATCACGAAAGATCATCGGACCGGCGCGGAGATCAAGAAAAGATCAACAGGAGATCAACTGATCTACGGCAATGATCATGCATGATCATTCGTGGTGGGTGTGGCCAGGTCATTGCGCCCGGGGATGCGCGGGTGGACCCTGGATGTGGACGTGGCTGGGCGAGCCACGCACGCCGGGACACGCCCACTTTGGTCGAGAAGATCCTCGCACTGGAGGTGAGTGGCGATGACATCAGAAAACCCGCCCACGACCCCGCCCATGGCCGAGCACCCCGATCTGGCCGAGGTCCAACACGCGCACGATCAACTGCGGCAGCGCTACGAGGACGCCGCCGAAACACCGATGGGGCAACTGACCGACGGACTGATCATCCTGGCCGGCCTGTACCTGGCGATCGCGCCGGCGATGTTCGCCTTCGGTGAGTCACTGAGCACCAACAACATGGTCGTCGGTTTGGCGATCGCGGTGTTGGGGTTCAGCTTCGCCAGCGCTTATGGCGCCACGCACCGCGCCGCGTGGGTCTGCCCCGTACTGGGCGCCTGGATGATCGTGTCGGTGTTCGTGATCGGGCCGGTGACCCTCGGCACGGCGTTGAGTAACGTCGTCGCCGGCGCCGTGGCGCTGCTGTGTGGGCTGGCCATGCTCGGCACCGGATCCGGCCGGCTGGCCGGCGCACGCCCCCGGCGCTCCGGCGGCTAACGCTCCGTTGGCTCCCGCTGGCCGGCTCGCTCACCGTCGGGCCGCCCCGGTCACACCGAGGCGGCCCACCGGTAGCCCCGCGAGGGTGGCGCTGAGCCGGTGTCGCGGCGGTGTTTGGCCGACCTCACACCCGTGGATCGCTCGGTGATCAAACCTCGGAAGACGCGGTTGGCGCACACGTATCAAGATCATTGCGCTGGTTCTTCGGCTGTCGCTCACTACGGCGCCCGCTTCGCTCGCAAACCCCCTGTTCGCGGGTGTCCTTACCGCGACGCGTGACCCCCCTGGGTGGTCGTCTTCAGACAACGAGGTGGCTCACGCTGTGGCTGACGGCCAGCAACCGCGGCGCGAGCTCAGGTTCGGCGGCCTCAACCGCTGGGCCGACATGCCAGACGACGAGATCGAGACCGACGTTCAAGAGTCGCTTAATTCCGGCGCTCCTGCTGAGCAGGAGCAGGGAAACAACCTGGACACTGACGAATGACAGCACGGACCGCGGGTCGCTGGTGAGCGGAGGCGCTGGTTATCGCTGGTTGAGGACGTTGCGGCGTTGTTGGTATTCCTCGGCGTCGATCTCGCCGAGGGCGTAGCGGCGGCGCAACGCGTCCAACGCCGGATCGCGCTCCGCGACCGCGTTGGTGGCTGGGTTCGGGGCCGCTGGTGATCGATCCGCGCGCAGTTGGCGCAGCAGCCACACACCCGCTAACACGAGCAGGCCGAGGACAGCCAGAAGCACGAGCAGCCCCAACGCGCCCCACAGCCACATGCCCATCATCATCGAGTCCCGCATGTCCGACAGCTCCGTTCCACTCAGGCGCTACCGTGGGCCGGGCGGCCCTGATCACGCCGACGGGGGGGTTCCCATCGCGCCTACGGTGTCCAGCGCGGGCCACCCGGGCCGCGCCGCCGGTTAGGGCTGGTCCGCCGTTTCTGACCGGTAGGTCAGCTGGCCCGGCCAGTCATCGTGCCAGCCGGGCATGGTCCGCAGCTCGGTCACCGCGTCGTGCAGCTCGGCGCACAGCCGCCGGTCAGCGCCGGTGATCAGCAGGTCACCCCCGTTGCCGTGCGGCTGGCGTTGCGCCCACGCCAGCATGCGGGCCAAGTCCGAGTCATACCCGCTCACGCCGGACAAGTGCAGGTCACATCGATCGCGCCGGCCGCGCGCCAGCCGGCCAACTCGGTACGCAACCGCGCGACGCCACACTTATCCGGCCGGCCGCACACCCGCACCATGGCGTGGGCACGAATGCGCGGAGCCGACATCGTCCCCGGTTCGGTGATGTTCATCGACACCACCCCTTCCGCTCCTGGGGAGCGCACAGATGTCAGGTCCCGCCCACGCCCGCCGCCGCCCTCGTCACGGCGGCACGCGACGTCGTGGGCGAACCCCAACGCTAGGCCGATTTAGCGATCACCGTTACCGCCAAATAGGCCCCGCGGGCTGGCGGGCGGCCGCCGACTCATGCGCTGGGCTGGTGGCTCGACGCGTGCCCGCGACGCGATCAGTTCCACAATCACATCGACCGTCGAGTGGAGTGTATTGTGTCGTGTCGCCGCTCGATGCGGCGTTCGAGGGAGGGTCGTCGCCCAAGGCATATGTCCCCCGACCCCCTGGGCGACGACCTCCTTGAGCCCCGCGACTCCCTACCGGGTGATGCTCATCTAAGGCAGCGGGATAGTCGTTTGCTGGGTCTCAATCGCCGTGCGACGCCGCAACCGCACGTTCAGGTGACGACGCCTGTCGGGGATGTGGTATGGGAACACCCGGGGTTCCGCCGACACGGGGTTGGCCGGCCCGATCGGGGCGGGCGGTCACCGGTGGGCGGCTCAGGAGGTGGCGCGGCGGCTGAGGCCGTAGAGGACATCGGCGGTGAGTAGGTCGTAGAGCAGATGCCCGGCGAGGCTCCACCACTGTGCGGGGCCAACTTGGAAGATCATGTCTCGCATCGCGGGTTCGGCGGTCACGCTCAACCACAGGGGCATGATCAGCAGTGCGCCAAGAACCCACCAGGCGAAGCCGTAGCCGAGGCCCGTGCCGAGCAGTGGTCCGATCTGGCTGGTCGGGCGGGTGGTGAGCAGGGCGAACAGGGCGCCGATGACTGCGGAGTTGACCAGGTGCACGGCGAGTCCGACCGCCGCGTTGTCCATGCCGATGAGCATTCCGACCATGGGCAGCATGCCGGTCATGGCCATGGTCATGACCATGACGATGCCGAACACCACGCCGCCGACGAGTCCGGCGATCGCTCCGTTGATGATGCGGGTGCTGGTCGCGCCGCAGTGGGCGGTGGTGGTAGATCGGCTCCTTTGCTTCCCGGGACACTCTCGCCGCGTACCCGGTGTCCGGGCCGGGGGGTGTCGGTAGTGAAGACGCCGCGAGCGCGCCGGTGATTGCGCCCGCACTCGGGGCTATTCCATCGGGAGACGCTGGGCCAGGGCGACCAGCCTGTCCGTGGGGACGGCGGCGGCCACGAGCACCTGTTCGTGGGCGCAGTACACCGCGATCCCGCCGCGATCGATGATCCAGGACATGGCGCCCGGGGACGCGGGCCGCGCGCCCGCTGACAGGGCTGGCTGATCGGTGATCAGCCGGTCACGTGCGCTCGGTTGCGGGTGTATACCTGGTGATACGCCGATCGTGTGGCGATATGCGGGGTCTGGGTGAGGGAGCGCGATGATGCGCGCGCGTGATGTGATGAGCCACCCCGTTTTGGTGGCCGAGGAAAGCTGGCGTATCGAAGACGCCGGCCGTTTGCTGGCCAAGTACGGCTACACCGCGATGCCGGTGATCGATGATCATCAGCGACTGGTCGGGATCGTCAGCGACTCGGACCTGTTGACCGACCCGCTGGCCGGGCGCCCTCTCAGCCGGCCGCGCACGGTCGGCGGGGTGATGAGCACCGATGTCCGGTTCGTCTACGACGACACCCCGCTGGATCTGGTCGAGCATCAGATGATCACCGCTGGTGTGCGGGTGATGCCGGTGATCAGCCACGGTCGGCTGGTCGGGGTCATCTCCCGCCGGGACCTGCTCCGGGTGCTGCACCGCCGCCGCGCCACCTCGGCCGATCCGCGCCTGCCTGCCGGGGAACAACAGGCCGCCAGCTAGCCGAGCCCTCTAATGCGCGCCCCCGGGGGTGGTGAGCGGGCGGGTGGGTGGGCACGAAGTGCGCACCCACCCTGTGCGGTTCTCGAGGTGGCGACGAACCGCGAGGGCGGCGAACGTGGTGCTCGGGTGCGTGTTGATGGGCTTGCGTTTGTGGTGGTAGATCGGCCCCGTCGGGTTCCGACCTGTGGGCAACTCGACGCGGGCCGGGGGCAGGCGAACGCCCGGGCTTCCCGGGTCAATGATCGTGGGTGGCCAGCCGGTCCTGCAGCCGGGCGTGTCGGAACTGGTAGATCAGGCCGACCGCGCGGAGCACGCCCCGCTGGTGGGCGTCGTCGAGGAAGTGCATGAGGTCCGGTGGCGTGCGGTGGCGCAGCGTCAGCTGCACGGCGGCCACCGCGGTCAGCCAACTCGGTGGTGTCGCCCAGCCTTGGAACACGCCGGCCGCCAGGGCCAGGCCCAGTGCGAGCCCGGCGACCAGTACCGGGGGCAGCGCGGACAGGTCGTCACCGAACAGGCCCAGGATGCCGAACTCGAGCCTCGGCAGGCCGAAGCCGCCCACAAAGATCCCGATCATCGGCCAGCTGAGGAGTGAATGGATCCGGAAGTAGCGCCACTGACCGAGCGGGGTCAGGGCGGCCGCGCTGCGGGGTATGGCGCGCGCCAAGCCCCGGATGACTCCCCGGCTGGTAAGCGCCGCGAACAGCAGCACCAGCACCAGCGCCCAGGCGGGCGGGAGCTCTGTGCCGATCGCGCCGCAGAACCCCGGCATGGCGCTAAACAGGTTCATCCGGCGCAGCCGGCGCCACGGGATAGGTAGCGCGACGCCGTGTTTGTGCTGGTGTCGACGCAGCCCCCGGCGCATGAAGAAGCTTTGCGCGAGGTAGCACACCCCGGCGTAGAGCAGCGCCAGCAGCAGATCGGCGAGCAGCCCCCGGCCCGGTGTGGCGCTGGCGTGCCCGAGCGCCCACTGTCCCCGGACGACCAGCAGGCCCAGGACCAGGCCGAGCACGAACTGCGCGGCAGGCTCGGACAGCGCCGAGCCCCGGGCCGGGGACGCCACCACCGACGCCCGTCCCATCCGGCGGCGAGCTAGCCAGGCCCCGAACGCGCCGCCGACTGCGACGGCGCCCAGGATGGCCTTCGCCAGCCACCCCACCGGCGACTGTTCCGCCGGCAGCCACAGCAGCCCCAGCCCGACGCTCACCGCGGCCGCCACCCCGACGAGCACCACGCCGGGCAGCGGGGAGGTCCAGGCGGGTATCCGCCACCAGGCGAGGTCACGGGTGCCCGCGCGGTTCATCCGAGCGGCCAGCCAGCCTAACGTGCGGCGGGCCAACGGCAGCGGATACGGCGGCGCCGGCTCGCCGGGCCGTTCGGCATACGCCTCTGGCAGCACCAGCCCCAGCAAGTGATTCTCAACATCTACGCGGGTCAGGGCCGCACCTCGGGCGGCGCGCAAGTCCAGCAACGCACCCACGGCCGCGTCGTCACGGCAGGTGTCGCGGACCAGGCTGAGGATCAGCGGGGTGCTCAGCGCGCGGGCCAGCGCACCGTCTGGCTCCGAGCTGACCCGTTCCAGCAGCTCCCGCCACCTCGGCGGCGGCGGGTCGCGCTGGACGCGGGCCAGGTAGTCAACGGCCTCCGCCGGGCCGACGTCCCGCAACTCGACCGCGACCGCCCCGTCCAGCACGGCCTGCTCGGCCGCCCCCAGCATCTCCTCGCTCCTGGCCAGCAGGACCAGCCGGAACGTGGCCTGCGAACTGAGCGCGCGCAGCACCAGCGGCCGCAGCTGCTCGGCGATCTCGTCCAGACCGTCGGCGATTACCGCGATCCGGCCGGACTCGATCAACGCCGCCGCGTCCCGCTCGCCGCCACGACCGGACAGCAGCCCCGGATAGGCGCCGCACAGCTGACCGGCCAGCCATGCCCGCAGCGACTGGGTGCGCGGGCTCCACTGCTGCAGCGTGACCAGTACCGGCACCGGTACCCGGTCGCGCTCCGCTTCGGCCACCTGGCCACGATGTCGCAGCGCGTCGAGCACCAGCAGGATCGCGGCGCCGCTCTTGCCCGCCCCAGGTGCCCCGACGATCACCAGCCGGCCCGAACCCAGCCCTCCGTAAATGCCGTGCAGCTCCCGGACCCCACCGCCCCCGAACCGCTCCACCCGGATGGCCGACAGCCCAGGCAGCGGAGCGAACCGGCCGGCCAAGGTCGCCGCCGCCGCCGACCCGGCCACCGCGCGGGCCGGCCGCGCCCAGCGCACCGCGATCGGCTCCGGCACCACCAGCCGACGAGCCACCGCCGCCTGAGTCCACTGCTGCTCGAGCGCCTCGGCCAGCCGATCGGCCAGCCAGCGCAACTCCGCCGCGGCGTCGCGCTCCCGATCACCGCTGCCGCGCCCCGCCCGGTCCCGGACCAGCGCGCCCACAGCGACCGCCAACGACGGGATCGCCACTACCAGCTGCCAGTACCCGGCCAAATCCGCCCGGTTCGGCGCCCGATACAACACCCACAGCCACCAGCCGAGCGCCACCACCCCAACCACCAGCAGAGCCAGCAACCAACCACGCCGCTTCACGTTCCCCCCTCAGCCGTGCAGCCGTGCAGCCGTGCAGCCGTGCAGCCGTGCAGCCGTGCAGCCGTGCAGCCGTGCAGCACAGCTTCGACCAGCCCACACACCCAGGCAACTGGTAACCGACCCCCAGGCACCTCGCCGCACGAAGTATCAGTAGGCCACGCACCAGGTCGACCTCCCATCAGCCCGCCAGCCGACCACCTCGACCCGCCCAATGGGCTCGTCGCGGCGATCCACACCAGCCCGAGACAAGGCTAAAAGATCGACTTAGTCGCATACATTCCACCGACCCCGACCGCGAACTCGCAGGTCAAACCCACCACCACAATTCACGATCAACAACTTGACAAAAGTCAGGTTCCAAGGCCACAGTGCCCGCGACGCAAGACCCACGGCGCGGAGCGGACGGCCACCACAACTCGGCCGGCATGCGGGACCGGTCGGCACCTCCCGCACCCGTCCTGAGCTTCCCCCTTGAGCACGGACACCCTGCCACCGCCCCGCTGAAGGGGTGAGGACGCGGACCAGCCGTCGACCTCGGATCGGCTCGGGCATCCGCCGTTGTTGGCGGCTCGGGCCAGGTCTGTTCGGGTGACCTAGTGCTGGTCCAGCTCGCCCAGCGGGCGGGAGATAGAGGCGCGCCGAGCGCGAGGTCTTCGTTGATGTCGGTGAGGAAATCCAGCAGGTAGACGGCGTAGCCCTAGGCGGTGGCCTGCTCGCCGGACTCGGGATTGGTGGCGCCGAGCAGGCGGTTCACTCAACGGGCGGGTTTCTTGCTGACCCGTGCATGCGTCCCTCGAGGGCGTCGAACGTGTCGTGCTGGACGGTGTGAGACGCGCGTGGGTCGGACGAGCGGCATCTGTGGGCGAATAATTCATTTCGACCAGAAAACACATCCTCCAAACAGGCCGCATCAGTACCACGCGTCACAGCAAAGTTGGATAACCTTGGTGTTTCTGCCGATGGCCAGGCGGCGAACGAGGATTCGAGCCATGATGGGCGCCACATGCCCGTCACCCTCTCGGGAGTAGTTTCGTTG
>NZ_BAABJP010000004.1:0-413518 GCF_039543365.1 Actinospineispora eucalypti | reverse complement strand
GCCCATCTCGCCGGACCTCAGCCCGGCGCGTCGGGCCGGAAACACCGATCTTGGAACAGTCCCGGCCGGTCATTTGTCACCCCCGAGCCTCGGTAGCGGGCCGCTGGGCAGCTGGCCGGTGTTCGGTACCGTCGCCGCGTCCGGGACAAACCCGTCGATGTAGTTGTCGACCCAGTGGCCGTTGCCGATCGCGTTGCCGAAGATGCTGGCGAAGGGCGCGAGTTTGCGGGTGCCGGTGGTCAGTTCGTCCAGGTGTTTCTCCAGCGTGCGGGTGAGCCGGTCCAGCCGGTCCAGGGTCGGGCCGATCTGCTTCTCGTTGTCCTTGATCAGGCCGCGCAGCTCGCGGGAGAGGTCGCGCGTGCCGTCCAGCAGCTGCTTGATCGCGCGCTCCCGGTTGTGCAGCTCGTCCAGCAGCTTGGCGCCGTCGGACAGGATGCGGTTGATGTCCTCGTTGCGGTTGGCCAGCAGGTGGGTGGCCTGGTTGGTGCCGTCCAGCAGGTGCGCCAACTGGGCGTCCCGGGAGGCGATGGTCACCGACAGCCGGCTCAGCCCGTCCAGCGAGGTGCGCACCTCGTCCGGCGTGTCCTTGAACGTCTCGGACAGCGTGCGCAGGCTGCCGGCCAGCTGGTTGGTGTCCAGCTCGCGGACGGTGTCCGACAGCTGGTTGAACGCCTGCACGACGTCGTAGGGGGCGACGGTCCGCTCGCGCGGGATGGGCTTGCTCAGCTCCTTGTCCCCGGCCGGTTCGACGGACAGGAACTTGTCGCCGAGCAGCGTCTTGATCTGGATGGACGCGGTGCTCGCGTCGCCGATCTTCACGCCCTTGGCCCGGAAGGTGACCAGCACGTGGTCGCCGGCCAGCTCCACGCCGGTGACCTTGCCGACCTTCACGCCGGCCACCCGCACCTCGTTGCTCGTGGCCAGCCCGGCGGCCTCGGAGAACTCGGCCTGGTACTCCGGGCCGGAACCGATCACCGGCAGCGCGTCCACCCGGTAGGCGACGAACAGCAGGGCGGCGATGGCCACCATGCTGACCAACCCGATGACGATCGGGTTGCGCTCACTGAACGGGGTAGCCACGGGACTGTCCACATCAGCCGAACGAGATGTCGTCGAGGTCGATAGAGACCAGAACAGTGCTCCGGTCGACCGCGCCGGATCCGTCGAGCGGGTACACCCGCCGCCAGGTCGGCACCTGAATGCCGTCGAACTCCCCATAGCCGGCCACATAGTGCGCCGCCGGCCCCCACCCGATCACCTCGGACTGGTAGTCATGGCGCCGTAGCAGTCCGTCGTCGCCGAAGTGGAAGACCTGCGTCGGGCAGTGCGTGGCGACCCGCTGTGGGAAGGTCACCCGCAGTCGCTGCCAGACCTCGCCGTTCTCCTCCCAGGGCTCGAGTTGCGCGGTGCGGTAGTCCGACTGCGCGAAGGTGAACGGGGTGGTCAGGTAGTTCCACATCGCGTAGCCGCCGAAGTAGGCCAGGTGTAGCTGGTCCCAAGGTGTCTCGGCGGTGTGTCCGTCGAACGCTGCGCGTGGATTCGCCCGCTCGGCAACCACCTGCCCGTCCTCAGTCTCGATCGCGGCCCGCTCCGGTGTCACCGCGGTCCGCACGCCGTCGGCGAACGCGTAGTGACTGGTGAACTGCCGGTGGAGGTCAACCCGGACCCTGCAGTCGTTGATCACCCCGTCCTGCTCCTTCAGCCCCCAGAGCACGCCGCCGACCAGCAGGTGCGCTCGCACTTCGGACAGCTCGTTCCACCGGGCAAGCCCGCCGTACGCGGCGATAACTGATTCGGTCAGGTCGCTCATGTCAGGTCTCCTCGGTTGCCGATTGAATATGACCAGTCATCTTAAACTGTTCGCTGCCCATGTTGCTCGGCCGGTGGATAGGCAGGGTGTCGGTTTTCGCCCGCATCGTGCACCCCCAACTGGGCGTGCACGATGCGTGGCGGAGCGGTGAGGTGGAAGGCTTGAGGTGAGGTGAGGAGTTTCGCTACAGGGGCAGCCAGGCCCGCCACACGGTGCCGCCACCGTCCGCGGCATGCACGTCCAGTCGGCCCCTGCCCGAGCGAGCGAGTCAGCGATGCTGGTCAAGCCCAGTTACCACAATCGCGCTGGCTTCGGCGTGTTTCTCCGCGTTGAGCAACGCCTCCCGAACCGCGGTGCTGATCAGTCGAATGCGTTCGGCAGACAGTGTGGGCATCTCGCCGACGGTGAGCAGGTGAGCCTTGAGCCCGCTGCGTTCTTCGAAGCAGCGGCAATCGGCCTGCAGCGCGACCGATAGGGCCAGCTCGGTGGGTGAGGCGTGCAGCGCCCGTAACGACTCACGCAGCAGTCAGGCCGCCTCAGCGGCCTGGTCCTCGATCGTCGCCAGCCGCTGACGCAACGGTTCGTCCAACGATTCGATGTCGAGACCGCGTACTCCGGCGGTGATCGCGTACAGCATGGCGCCGACGCTGTCATGTAGCTGCATCGCGAACCTTCGCCGTTCCTCGTGTGCGGCGATCTCGGCGGCTTGTCGGGTCCGTTCGGCGACCGCCCCGGCCAGCGCGGCGCTGTTTGCCGTGGCGACTATTCGTTCGATCGAGCGGTCGCCGAACACGCCATCGGTGCGTCGGCCGACCGACAGCACCCCGGAGACCCGGTTCTCGCTCATGATCGGGACCGCAATCAGTCGGGTGATGCCCTCTGCCGCGATGTGTCGATCGAAATCGTGGGTGATGGATTCCGCCGCGAAGTATTCGTCCACCCAGTGCACGTCGACCGTGTCGAATACTTTGCCGGTCAGGCCGGAGCCGGGGGCGATCGCCAGATTGCGCAGCAGGCCGGTGCGGGTGCCCCCGGTGACCCGGATGGCCAGGTGGCCGTCCTTGCCTGGCTGGCTGATCCAGGCGACGCCAAATCCAGGGTCGCCAACCAGCCGCCGGAGCGCCTCGCCCAGCGCCGCGTGCTGCCCGCCCAGCGCCACCGCGCTCCAGTAGCCGCGGTCGAGTTCGCCCAGCCTTGCCAGCTGCTTCCGTACCCGATCCACGCTGTTCACCCTTCGTGCCATGGCCATGCTTCTCATGGTGTGCCACCCACCACGGGTACTCCTGAACCGGTCAGGCCAACACCCCCACCGGGGGGTGCCGCCCAAGTACCCGGTCCGGCTGGCCTTAGCGATTGTGCTGAGAGATGTGGATGTTCAGCGGGGACGCCTGACGCCGGGCACAGGTCAGAGGATCTCCTCCCGGTAGAGGCTGAGAGCCTTGACGACCGGCTCGTTGGTGTAGGTGAAGAGCACCGCGTCGTGTGAGGTCGAGCCGTTGCGGTGCTGGTAGGTGGCCCACGGCGGCACGATGAACACGTCCTTCTCCGCCCAGTTGATCGCCTGCTCTCCGACCATGGTGGTGCCCTCACCCCGTACCACGTGCAGGATGGTGCTGGCGGTGTGGCGGCGAGCGGCTCCGAGGAAGCCGGGCACCAGCCGCTGTACGCGGCAGGCCATGGTCGGCAGCACCGGTCCGCCGGTGAATGGATTGGTGTACTCCAGTGCGATTCCGTCGACCTCGCTGCCGGTGGCGTGCTCGGCGATGGCGGTGAACGCCCGCTCGGTCTCTGCCCACGGGTAGCGGCCGATGGGAGAGCTCGCCGTGCGCTCGCCGATCCACGACGGGTTCAACCGGCCGTGGATGAACTGCAGCGAGGACAGGTCATCCGGTACGTCGGCCTTCTGCGCGGAGTCCGGGTAGAGCTCGAAGAATGCCCCGTCCAGGGCGTTGACCAGCGGGAAGTCCAGACCGTCCAACCACATCATGGGGCCGTCGCCCTCGTGGTAGTGGTCGTGCCAGCGCCAGCCGGGGGTCAGCAGCAAGTCGCCGGGACTCATGTGCACGCGCTCCCCAGCGACGGTGGTGTAGGCGCCGGAGCCTTCGATGATGAACCGGAACGCATTCGCGGAGTGCCGGTGCGCCTGTGCCTGCTCGCCGGGCAGGATCACCTGGATGCCGGCATAAAGGCCAGTGACCGTCGCGGACATGTCCCGCAGCCCCGGGTTGATCAACATTAGGACGCGCCGCTGTGCCTCTTCGATGGACAGCGTGTCGGCGAAGTGCAGCATGTAGGGCCGCAGCTGGCGGTAGCTCCAGTGGTAGGGCACCGCGCGGCTGGTCGGCTCGGTGGGGAAGAGGTCGCCGAGATGGCGCCACAGCGCGCCCACGTTCATCGCGTCCATCTCGGTGTACGCGGTGTTGGCGTCGGTGCTGGTCACAAGTGCACCCTCCTTGGCGCGGACGTCTGGATGGCGTTGGTGGTCATGCAGTGAGCCTCCTCGGGGCGTCGGTGGGGTCGAAGCCGTAGAGCCAGTCGACGACGTCGAAGTCGTCCTCGGCGCGGGTGGCCAGCAGCGCGGCCCGCAGTTCGGCGCCAATGCCGTCGACGTGCAGCACCTGACCCCAGGTGCGGGCGGTGGTCTGCACCCGCGCGGTTCTCGGCGCGCGGAGCGTCTCGTACGCCTTGAACGCCGCTTCGGTGTCGCCTGGGTGCTCGCTCACCCGGTCCGCCAGGACGGCCGCGTCCTCGATCGCCTGGCACGCGCCCTGGGCCAGGTACTGCAGCATCGGATGGGCGGCGTCGCCGAGCAGGGTGATCGCGCCTCGGCTCCAGCCGGTGGCCGGCGGTCGGTCGAGCATCGCCCAGCTCCGCGAGGTGTCCATCAGCCCGATGCCGGCCCTCACTCGCGTGCAGACCCCGGCGAACGCGTGCTCGAGCTGGCGGCGCAGGTCGCCGGCGTGCGCGGTGTGGCGGCGAGTGTCGATCGTGGCGACCTGGTTGCACAGCTCGCCGCGACGGACCGGGTACTGCACTAGGTGCAGGCCGGGTCCCACCCAGATCACCATGCCGTCCGGCTCGCCCAGCCCGCCGTGCTCGGCCAGCGCCTCTACCGGGACGGTGCCTCGGTAGGCGACGTACCCGGAGTCGACCGGGTCACCGTCGCCGACCAGCAGCGCGCGGGTGGCCGAGTGCAGCCCGTCCGCACCGATCAGGGCGGGTGTCTGGTACTCGGCGCCGTCGGCGCAGCGCACCACGGCTCCCGCCGGGCGCGGCTCGATCTCCACCACTCGCCGGGACGCCAGCAGCTCGACCAGGCCGGTGTCTCGGCACGCGGTGAGTACCGCCCGGTGCAGGTCGGCCCGGTGGGTGACGAAGTAGGGGTAGCCGAAGCGGCCGAGGAACGCGGACGTGGTGCCCAGCGCGACCAGTGGCCGGCCGCTCAGCGCGTCGCGCAGCGTCAGGCGGCGGGGGAAGAACGCATCGGCCGTGACGGCATCCAGCACGCCGAGCCGGTCGAGCACCCGGGAGGCGTTCGGGGCGACCTGCAGGCCCGCGCCGACCTCGACGAACTCGGGCGCCCGCTCCAATACACGCACCGTGTGGCCAGCGCGGGCCAGTGCTAGCGCGGCGGTCAGCCCACCGATGCCACCGCCCAAGATTAAAAATTGAGGCGAGTTCGTCCGCATGCTGATGACTCTGCCAGAACCTCTGAATAACTGTCAACCTGCTTGACTGAGTGCATCATGCTGAATATCGTCCGTATACAGAGTGAATTAGTCCAAGGTGGGTGAGGTGCTCATGCGACTAGTGACCTACGACGACGGCCGGGTCGGTTACGTCACCGGCGACCGGGTCGTTGACCTCGGTGGCCTACTGGTCGGTGGCTACACCGTGCCAGGGACAAAGAGCGCGATGCGTCGGTTGCTGGAGCGGTGGGACCAGGTTCGGAAGGCTCTGCCCGCGCCCGCGCCGACGAACAGCGTCCCGCTCGCCAGCGTGCGGCTCGGCCCGCCGGTCCCGGACCCGACGAAGATCGTCGCGGCGCCCGTCAACTACCGCGACCACCGCTCGGAGATGGCAATGACCGTGGACATCTCCGACCTCGCGGTGTTCCTCAAAGCGCCGTCCTCGCTCTTGCCGCACGGCGGCGTCGTGCGGCTGCCCTACTCCGACCGCCGGGTGGACCAGGAGGGGGAGCTGGCGGCGGTCATAGGCCGCCGGGCCCACCGGGTGAGCGAGGCCGACGCGCTAGGTCACGTCGCCGGCTACACCGCTTGCCTGGACATCACAATGCGTGGCGGCGAGGACCGCTCGACCCGCAAGTCTTTCGACACCTTCACGCCGCTGGGTCCCTGGCTGGTCACCGCCGACGAGGCCGGTCCGTGCGACGACGTCGACCTGGAGTGTGTGGTCAACGGCGAAATCCGGCAGAAGACGAACACGCGGAGCTTGATCTGGGGGGTAGCGAAGCTGGTGTCCTACGTCTCCAGCGTGATGACGTTGGAGGTCGGCGACGTGATCGCCACCGGCACGCCCGCTGGGGTGGGTCCGATCGCGGCGGGGGACGAGATCACCGTGACGCTGTCGCGCATCGGGACCCTGGCCGTGACCGTTGCGAGCGACGAGCGCGGTCCCTCACCGACCGGAACCCGAAGGCGGTGAGCGAGGTGGCGCGCACGACCGAGCAGGCTGTGGGCACGGAGGCCGGGGTGGCGACCCCGCCTGGCGCGGCCGGCTATGACGAGTTGTTGGCACTGGCGAGGTACCGGCGCTCGGTGCGGGCGATCGACCCGAAGAGGGAGGTCTCCGACGAGACCATCGACAAGATCCTCGAGGTGGCCCGGTGGGCGCCGTCGGCGGGCAACGCCCAGCCCTGGGAGTTCGTGGTGATCCGGGGCCGCGAGATGCGGGAGCGGATCGCCACGCTGTACACCCAGCAGATGGCTGACAAGCGGGAGATGCAGGAGGCCGTGTGGGGGCATCGCAACCACATCGGATACACCGGATTTCGGCACGCGCCGGTGCTTGTGCTAGTCCTCGGCGATCCCCGGGTGATCGACGCCTATCCGGTGCGCACCGCGCTGGAGAAGGGCGAGTCGCACTTTGTGAGCAGTCTCGCCCAGGCCACCGTGCTGGCGCACCTCGCGGTCGCCGCGCTGGGTCTCGGGTCGCAATGGATCAGCGACGTGAGTTCGCCGTATATGGGCACGATGCTGAAGTCCTGGCTCGGCATACCCCGGCATTTGCGGATCTACGACATGTTCGGCGTGGGCCATCCGGCGGTGCGGCCCTCGCCCACCCCGCGCCGCCCGCTGGAGGAACTGGTGCACCGCGAGCGCTACTCGGCCGGGCGCGACCAGGCGGCGGTGGAGCGGTTCCTTTGGGCGGACACCCTGCTGGGCGGATTCCGGTCGAACCACGGCATCAAGGGGCGGGCCAGAGGACCAGAGGACCATTAGTCGGCATACTGACGGATTCCAGATGACCTGTGCGTCGGGTTGCTTGTATGATCTCCTCAGACGCGCCGTCCGGCGTGCGCGACACCGGACCGTCAGCGGAGGGTGGGTCTGTGGCATCGCCGCGACAACGGCCCCTCGAGCCGGTCGAGTTCGAGCTGGCCGGCATGATTGGCCACCTGCTGCGGACCTGCCAGCAGTTGCACGTGGCGATCTGGGCGGAGCACTTCCCCGGCGGATTGACCTCACCGCAGTTCGCCCTGCTGCACGCGCTCGCGCACGAGGGGCCGCTCACCCAGACCGCGCTGCGCTCGAAGGTCCGGCTCGACCGCTCGACCACGGCCGACGTCGTCCGTCGGCTGGCCGCGCGCCGCCTGGTCAGCCAGGTCAAGGACCCGCGGGACGCCCGGCGCCGGGTGGTGCGGCTGACCTCCGCCGGCCGCGCGCTATACGCGGAGTCCACGGTGCGCGCGACCCAGGTCAATGACGCGATGCTGGACGGACTGGACGTCGAGCAGCGCGAGCGGCTAGTGGCGCTGCTCACCACCCTGCTCGAGGAGCACAAGGGGCTCCTCGACTACCGCGAGGACTGACCCTCCCGCCCTTGACGGGCCACGCCGTCGTCCGCCACATTCGTCCGTGTACTGATAATATGTTTCGGGGTCGCCGGAGGGGGCGGGCGCCCCTCTCGCTTCGCCCGATCCCGACGGAGGGACCATGACCGGCGTAGTTCCCAGCACCCCGATACGCACCACGAGCACGAGCCCGGCGAAGGTCGCCACGGCCAGCCTGGTGGGCACGACGATCGAGTACTACGACTTCTCCGTGTACGCGATGGCCGC
This sequence comes from Actinospineispora eucalypti, assembly GCF_039543365.1. Taxonomy (NCBI): domain Bacteria; kingdom Bacillati; phylum Actinomycetota; class Actinomycetes; order Pseudonocardiales; family Pseudonocardiaceae; genus Actinospineispora; species Actinospineispora eucalypti. Next base: position 405,407 of record NZ_BAABJP010000004.1, on the reverse strand, counting down.
GTCACTCGCGCTCGGCCCTCTGTTCTTCCCGTCCGGGAGCGCGGCCGCCTCGACATTGGCCGCGTTCGCCAGCTTCGCGGTGGCCTTCGTGGCCCGCCCGGTCGGATCCGCGCTGTTCAGCACCATCGGCGACCGGGTCGGCCGGCGGCGCGCGCTGCTGATCTGCCTGCTGTTGATGGGCGGTGCCACGGTGGCGATCGGGCTGCTGCCCACCTATGGGAGCGCCGGGGTCGCCGCGCCGGTATTGCTCGTGGTCTGCCGCGTCCTGCAGGGCCTGGCGGTAGGCGGCGAGTGGGGTGGCGCGGTGCTGCTGGCTACCGAGCACGCCCCGGCCAACCGGCGCGCGATGTTCGGTGCGTTCCCGCAGATCGGGCCCCCGCTGGGGTTCGTACTGGCGGCCGCGGTCTTCACGCTCACCACGGAGATCGCCGGTCCCGCGGGGTTCCTGGCCTGGGGCTGGCGGGTGCCGTTCCTGCTCAGCGTGGTCATGGTGGCGGTCGGGCTGTGGGTGCGCCTGCGGGTCACCGAGTCGCCGGTGTTCGACCAGGCGGCGTCGCGACGGCAGTTGGTCCGGGCGCCGCTGATCGCGGTGCTGCGGGAGTTCCCGGCCCGCGTACTGGCCGGGACGCTGGCCGTGCTCGGCGGTCTCACCACCTGGTTCCTGATCACCACGTTCGCGGTGGCCTACGGGCCGGCGGCGCTGGGCCTGCCCCCGCGCACTATGGTGGCGATCGCCTGCGCGGCCGCCGCGACGCACGGCGTGCTGGTTATCCCGGCCGCGTTCGTGGTCGAGCGGTTCGGCCGCCGAGTGCCGATGGCGGTCGGCGCCGTCGGGCTCGCGGTGTGCGTGGTACCCGCGTTCGCGCTGCTGAGCACCGCCCGGCCGGGGCTCATCGCGCTCGGCTTCTGTCTGACGATGGTGCCGTTCACGCTGATCCTCGGGCCGGTCGGGGCCTGGCTCGCCGAGCTGTTCCCCACCAGGGTCCGGTACGTGGGCGCCTCGACCGGGTTCATGCTCGCCAGCCTGCTCGGCGGGTTCGCCCCGCTCATCGGCAGCGCGCTGGTGGCCGGCGGTCGACCGCCGGTGCTGCTCGGCTGCTACGCGGCGGTGTTGGCGCTGCTCGGCGCGGTCGCGCTGGCCCGGACGCCGGAGACGAAGCACCGCTCCCTCCTGGAGCCCTAACCGCCGTCGGAGGCTGCTCGGAATGATCACGTCTGGATGCGTCGAGCGGGTGCACCTGCGGGTGGTCGAGATGCCGCTCGGCGCGGCGCGCGGGGGATCCGGTGCCACCCAGCTGCAACTGGTCGTCGTCACCCTCACCGATGCGGACGGCGCGAGCGGTACCGGGTTCAGCTACGCGCTCGGCCCGGGGATGGTCGCGGCGGCCGCGCTGCTGGAGGAGCTGCACCTGCCCGCGGTGCGCGGGCTCGACCTGGCCGACTGGGACCGCGCTCGCTATCGCCTGCGGGACGGCACGCACCGGCTCGGAGTCGGCATCCCGCTGTTGGCTACCTCGGCGGTCGACATCGCCGTGTGGGACCTGCGCGCGGTGCGGGCCGGCCTGCCTCTGTTCCGACTGCTCGGGGCGCAGCGCGACGACGTGCCGGTGTACGGCAGCGGCCGGGCGACCCATGCGATGAGCACCGCCGAGCTGGTCTCCGGCGCGCTGAGCTACCGCGACGAGGGCTATCCGGCGGTCAAGCTGCGGGTGGGGGTGCATCCACCGGCGAAGGACATCGAGCGGGTGGCCGCAGTGCGCACCGCGCTCGGCGACGAGGTCGGGATCATGGTGGACGCCAACGAACGACTGGACCTGGCCACCGCGCTGTGGCTCGCCCCCCGGCTGGTCGAGCTCGGAGTGACCTGGTTCGAGGAACCGATCCCATCCCGGTACGTGGCTGCGCACCGCGCGCTGGCGGCGGGTCCGACACCGCCGCTCGCCGTGGGGGAGCACCTGCTCGGACTCGCCGAGTTCGCACCGTTCGCGGGCGTCGCGCCGATCTGGATGCCGGACGCACCCCTGGCGGGCGGAATCTCCGAGTTTCGTCGGATCGACGCGCTCGCCGAGGCGCACGGTGCGAGCATCACCCCGCACTTCCTCCCCGAACTGCACGTACACCTAGGCGCCTCGGCTCGCACGGCAACCTGGCTGGAGCATTTCCCGCTGCTCGACGACCTGCTCGCCGAGACGCTGACCGTCACCGCCGGCCGCGCCATGCCGCCGGAGCGACCGGGTCACGGCATCCGCTGGGACATCGACCTGCTCGCCGCGCACACGGTGCGGACGGTCGAAGGATGACCCGGAACCCTAGATGAGTAAGCCCTAACGGCGTGCGGCCGTGGACATGGCAGGAGGGTGTTCAAGATCAGTTTGTGACGACCACGACGAGGGGGCGGCCGCGCCGGTTGGCCAGGTCGAACGCGACCTCGATCGCGACGGCGTCGGCGGGTACCGAGCTCACGCCCAGCACGACGGGTCCGGCCTCGGTGCCCAGCGGCCAGCGCCGCACTCCCACCACGGGGCAGCGCGCCTGGCCGCTGACCGCGAGCGTGGTGGAGCCGAGCAGGATCTCCGCCGAGCCACCCGCTCCGGTCCGCCTGGAAGAGGGCCGGATCGGCAACGTCTCCGACCAGGTCCTCACCGCGATCGAGGAGGTGGTGCGCCCGGTGGTCGGTAGCCGGCCGAGCGGTTCGACCGCCGGTTGGAGAACTCTCGCCGGCTGCTCGGCGAGCACCAGGACAGTGTGGTCGGCCGCTGGGCGATCCGAGAGCTGGTCACCGAGGCGGAGCTGGCAGGGAGAGCGGGTTCGCGGTCGGTGTGCTGTACGGGCGCGAGTGGGCGGCGCCGAGGCGGTCCGGGCCACGCTGCCCCCGGTACTGGCGCAAGGTCTGGTGGCCGGAGCACCTTGACCGGCTGGACGCGGAGCCAGGGCACAGCGATGAGCCGCTACCTGGCCGCATCTGAACAGGATGGACGGCGGGCGGCGAGCGGATATTCGTCCAGCTCTACTTGGATGCCGGCAAGCGCGCCCACCAAGGCGACAAAGCGTTTCCGAGCCTCGTCTGGCGCCGGTGGGTAGACTGGCCCAGAGGCGAGATCGGCACGCTGGAAAATTGACCGGCTGAACGGTGCAAAATTGCCTATGAACGGTAGGTTTTAGCGAACGAACGGTTTGGGTCGTCGTACCCTTGCCGGCCTGATTCGCCGAGCGTAAAGTACTGCCAGTCCTATTGAGTGCAATGAGTTGACCCCAGGTGTGAATAACTATCTGGACGGCAGAAATCACACACCGCGCAATTAGCCGTGTACGAGCTCCGTGACCAATCGAGCAATCAGAACCTGATCGAGGAGTAACCATGAGCAGTACGGAAAGTGAGGTGCGTTCCGGCGCGCACGCGGCGGCCGACCGAGCCGAGCCGGCCCCAGCGGCTGTCTCGCCCGGCAACCCGGCACTACTCGGCATAACCGGGTTCCTGCCCGGCGGTCTCACGCTGGGATTGTGGCTCATCGGCTACCTGCCCACAGCGTTGCCTGGGGGAATGATTGCCGCGGTGTCCGTGTCCTCGGGGCTGTTCCTTTTGATCGCCACTCTGTGGGCGGCACGGCTGGAAGCCAGCACCGTATCCGCCGTCCTGGGCGTGTACGCCGCGTTCTGGCTGAGCTTCGGGTTCATGTTGATGGGCCTGAGCAACAAGTGGTTCGGCCTCACCAGCCCGGACCAGGCGCCCCAGGTGCTTGCCCCCTACACACTCGCCTGGCTGATCGTCTTCGTCTTCATGACCATCGCCACGCTGCGTCTTCCCTTGGTGTTCACGGCCGGCTTCGTGTTCGTCGACGTCACCTTTGCGCTGGTATACGCCAACGTGGTCACCGGTACTTCCGTCTTCGCCACCATCGCCGGATTCACCACGTTCGTGTTCTGCGCCGTGTACGCCTACATCCTCTTCGACGGGCTTCGCCAGGACCTCGGTGCACCGGAGCTGCCAATGGGCGCGCCGATATTGCGCTGAACAGCAAAGACAGCCTCTCGAAAACTGACTCAGGAATGCAAAGCGGGCCGAAATCGCTCGGGTTCCAACCCCTCCGTCAACTCAAGATCATCCATCTGATTTCGCCGCCCCTGGGTAACTTCCGAACTGGTGCTTGATGTGCCGGGGAACTCGGTAAAGCGATCGCTCGCTCGACAACGCGACCATATGCCCTCCGGTTCTCGCCGAGAGTGTCGGCTCCGGGGCAGGCCAGGAGAGTCTCGATGCCGCGAGTCAGCGATACGCACCTGGCGGCGCGCCGCGGTGGTAGGTGCCGCATCTTTTAAGGTCGTTTCAGTAGTTAGGCGCGCGGGGCGAGTCCCGCGAGTGCGCCGTCGACGACGGCCTCGGCCCAGCCGGGGCACACCTCGAGCCCGGCGAGGTGGTCGGCGTAGAGCTGTCCGACGAGCATGCTGGTGGCCCGTTCGACGTCGAGGTCGGGGGAGAGCTCCCCCCGGCCGATCCCCGCGTGCAGCACCTGCGCGAAATGCGCGCGCCTCGGCAGCAGCGTGCTGCGCCGCACGATCGCCAGGAGCTCGCCCGAGCTGGGTTCGTCGGCGAGGCAGTTGCCCACGATGCCCATTCCGCCGGACTCCTCGTACTGCACGCGCATCGCCTCGAGGTGCGCGACGAGGTCGTCGCGGACGTTGCCGGTCGGCGCTGGGACGTGGTCGACCTGCAGGTGGTTGAGCGCCGCGCCGATGAGTTCGGTCTTGCTCGGCCACCGGGTGTACATGGTCACTTTGGAGATGCCGGCGGCCGCGGCGACGCGGTCCATGGAGAACCCGGCGAGACCTTCGGTGGCCAGTAGCTTGAGCGCGGCCTCGAGCGCCGCGACGTCCTTCGACTCGTCGCGGCGTCTGCCTCGTCGCGGCCGGGGCGAGGGCGCCGCGTCGGCGTTCATGCGCCCAGCCTACGACGGTCAACCGGTGGGCGGTTGACACCACGGGCAGCCGAACCTAGATTTTCCTGAACTAAACCGTTCAGTTCATGAATTGGGGTGCTCGATGAGGAGCGGTGCCTGCGCGCGTGTTTCGTTCGACCCGCTGGATCAGGAGATGCGGTTCACCGATTTCGCCCGCTACGAGCAGATCCGTGAGGTTGGCGGAATCGCCTGGTCTGACGAGCACGGCGGGTTCTGGGCCGTCGTCGACCACGACCTGGTCCGCGCCATCGCCGCCGACGACCGGCGCTTCGTCTCATCTATGGGTGTGCGGATCCCGCCCAACGGGACCCCGCCGACGTTCGCGCTGGAGTACGACCGGCCCCGGCACACGGTTCACCGGCGCATCCTCACCGAGGCCGTGGGGCCGCGGGCCGCGCCCACCCTAGAGGCGCGGGTACGCGGTCATGCCCGTCGCCTCCTCGACGAGGCGCTCGCGTGCGGCGGGAATCGCGTCGACCTGGGCGAGGACTACGCCTTCCGGCTGTCCCTGGACGTCATGTTCGACCTGATCGGTGCGCCGCCCGAGCTCAAGGAAGAGGTCGAGCAGCTCGCTGAAGCGCTGTTTCTCTACCGGACCCCGTTACCCGATGGCAGCGACCCCGCACACCGGCTACGGCAGATCCTCGAGGACATGGTGGCCTCCCGAATCGCTGTTCGGCGTGATGACTGGCTCGGCCAGATCATCGCTTACCGGAACGACACCGAGCTCAGCCTGACCGAGACCGAGATCCACGGCGCGATCGTCGCGCTGCTCGTCGGCGGTCATCACTCGACAGCCCGCGCCACCGCATGCCTCCTCGCCCGCCTGGCGTCGGACCCCACCCTGCAGGCCCGGCTGCGCGCCGAGCCTGAGCTGATCGCCGTCGCGGCCGAGGAGACGGTCCGCCTGCACACACCGTTGCGTTGGTTCGCCCGAACCGCACGGGCGAAGGTCCAGCTGCGCGACGTGACGGTCCGGCCCGGCGAGCGGGTGATGCTGCTGTATGCCGGCGCCAACCGCGACCCGGCCTACTTCGACACACCCGACCAGTTCCGACTCGACCGCCCCAAGGCAAACGACCACCTGGCCTTCGGCTGGGGAATCCACCGCTGTGTCGGCATGCCCCTGGCGACACTGGAGATCCGAGTGGCAGTCGAAGAGGTCCTCGCGCGTACCTCGTGCGTCTGCCTCGAGGAAGAGGTGGCGTGGACCTCCTCGACCGAGCCCCGCCAGATCCCCGCCCGCTTCTCCTGACTGTCGCCGTGGTGCTTACACGCCTGCCTAGGGGCATTAGGAGTCCGCATGGCGTCTTGCAAGGCGCCGATCGGCGCGGGGCGGGGATGGTCGACCCGGCGGCGGGCAACTACCGAGTCCGACGGACCTGCGACTCGGCGGGTTGCTTACGCGGCCGGGCGAACGACGGTGTCGACTCCGGCCGGGTCTTCACCGGAATGCGCCCGAGGCACGCCAGTCGCGTGTTCAGTTGGTGTCCCGGTATAGGCGACGAAGAGCGTCTTCACGCGGCCTACTCGGGTCGGCGCACTCGGTAGCGGAGGTGCGTGACGTCTCGGTCGTCAAGCCGTCGGACGAGGTCGAGTTCGATGTGATCGCCACCGAGGTGGTCGAACAGCCGTCGGCCGTCCCCGAGCAGGACCGGAATCAGGTGGATCTCCATCTCGTCGATGTGCCCGGCTCGCAGGAGCGCCTGGGCCGCACCCGCCCCATGGACCATGACCGGCCGGTCCCCGGCGGCCGCGCGAGCTTGACGGGCGCAGTCCTGCACGTCGGTGACGAATCGCGCGTGGCCGGGCGGCACGTCCCCGTCCTCCACATGGTGGGTGAGGACGAAGATCGGCACACCGTCGTGATGGTCGCCCTGCCAACGCCCGGCGAGTTCGAAGGTCCGACGGCCGGAGATTACCGCGCCGGTCGCCAGCGCCTCGCGGTAAACCTGTCCACTGGGACCGTTGGATTCCCGGTCGTCGAGCCAGTTGAAAAGGCGTCCGCCGGCGCGTCCGAGCTCCTGGCCCGGTCGATCGTCCGGGCCAGCGATGTAACCGTCGAGCGACATCGACATGTACAGCCGAATCGGATTGCTCATTCTGGCCTCCCTCTCCTCCAAGGGCCGCGGATGCTCCGCTTCTCGCCCTATCTGGGCGGGAGTGTCAAGAGGGCAGACTTCGGGCGGCAGGCAGACTCATCGCTCTGACGAGGCTAAATCCAGAGCAGTCGTTCAGTTGCGGTGTTGATGGCTGGCGGGATGTCGCCGTCCGGGCAAATGCACCTTGCCCGGACGGCGACCTAACCCATTGCGGGGTCGCGCGCGCCCTAGGCGCAGTGATGACGACTCCCCGAGCCCTCACGCCGCCCAGGAACGATGAGCACCGACTCCGCGAAGACCACGATAGCCCCAAGTGTTACTTCAGTCACAGGGCGGTTGGGCTCGACACGCTGTCACCTGGTCGAAGCAGCACCTTCCGAAAGGACACTGTGTCCCGGCGCGTCGCTGAATCGGCTCGCCGATGCACTCTGCGCGGTCCTCGTGTCGGATCCGTGGCGAACTCGAGCCGAAGTCGGGTGTGTTGTCGTGTCGAACGTGGCCGAACAAGTCCGGGCGACCGAGTCAGGCGAGGGCGTTCGGCGGCGGCAGAGATGCAATTTCGCAAAAAGTCATCGATCCGCGAATGGTCCCGGATGAGCCCCTACCTGACGTCGGGGGAGATATCAGGAAACAGCTCATCCGGGCCTCAACATATTACACGCGCCTATAGTAGGTTCCCGCGACCAGCGCTCACCCACACGGGTCGATTCGTCCATAATTAGTACTCTCTAATCGCACTTCAAAATGAGCCGCGACACCCCTTTGCCTCTTGATCGTTTATGTGTTCCGCTGCTCTACACTTCCGATGTGGCACCGCTCACATGGGGACTTTGAGCGCGCCGGGGGAGAAGATGCCGCCCAAGCCATCACGTAGGGGCTCGGGCGGCAGCTTCGCAAATCACTCTCACCAGCACGCATGTTCTCGCTGACCGCTTTATCGCCCAGCGGTGCCGCCCGCGCGCCGGCTCACAACCGTGCGCAACCGTGCGGGACAAGTTCGCCGGCTGATTCAGGGACACCATCTCGCCCGTGGCGCCGTTGACCACCTATGCGGCGTAACCGCCATGGTCGCCAACGCACCTGGACTACACGTCTCGAGCAAGTCGACCAGCTCGGCACCGTGGATCCTTGTCCGAACGCAAAATGTCTTTCCATCCAGAGGCCGAGCGCAACTATTTGAACCTTGTTTGTTTCGATACGGAAAGAGCCAGGTCGGTGACCGATGCGCGAACCGGGTTCCGGGCGCCGGTGGCAGGTTCGGGATATCGGAGCAAGAACCGCAAACTGCAGAGAAACCATCCGTGACGCGGCCGATCGCCCCCTGCGCGGCTGCCCCTGCCGTCACCGCCATGGGGCCGCCGCGCCTTGGTCAGGCGGTGATGACGCGTTCGGCGGTGTTGCGGGTGGTGTGAAGGTCCCAATAGAGCTGGGCGATGGTGTCCGGTTCCATCGGCGATGCGTCATCGGGCATGCCCGGAGTTCCGGCGATCCACACGCCGATGGCGACATGGCCGACGTAGATGCCTTTGCCGGCCAGCGTGCCGTTCAGGGTGAGTGCCCAGTTCCGGAGCGCGGCGCCCGCGGCGCCGGTGGTGGCGGCCCATGGGGTTGGCGTGACCGAACTGCCGCCCGTGGTGTACAGCAGCGTGCCGCTGCCCGCGCTCACCATCGCGGGCAACACTGCGTGGGTGGCGCTGATGGCGCCGTAGCAGATGCTTTCGACCTGCGGCTTCAGGTTCTCCACGGTCAGCTCCGACGCGTCCCTCAGAATCCACGTGTCGCCTACCGGCACCGATGAGTAGTGCAACACATCGATGCGGCCGAACCGCTCCGCGGCCCGGTTCAGGGCGCTGGTGAGCGCGGAGCGGTCGGTGACATCGGCCGCGAACCCGGCCGCCTGGACACCTTCTTCCGCCAGTTTCGCGGTGAGTTCGCCGAGTCGTTGCTCGGAGCGGGCGATCAGCGCGACGTCGAAGCCTCGATGGCCGAAGACCCTGCCGAGCGACAGACCCAGGCGCGTACCGGCGGCTACGAGAGCGATGGTGGGCATGCGTGATCTCTCCTTGCATCGGTGTTCATCCGCCGACCGCGCGAGCCGACGATTCTCACCTCACCACCGCCGGATGTGGTGCGTCCAAGACCGACCGGACCGTGATCGATAACCTGGAGGAATGGATCGGTTGGAGACGCGGGAGCTGGCGTACTTCCTGGCGGTCGCCGACGAATTGCACTTCGGGCGCGCGGCGAGCCAGTTGGGCATTGCGCAGCCGGCGCTGTCCAAGGCGATCCGGCGCCTGGAACGCCGGCTGGAAATCAGCCTGTTCGTACGGACCAGTCGCTCGGTCACGCTGACCGCGGCCGGCCAGGTGCTCGCTCGCGACGCCCGCACGGCGCTGGACGCGGTGTCGGCCGCGGCCGCGCGGACCCAGCGCGCCGGTGCGCGTGACCCCCGCCTGGTCCTCGCTATCAAGCCTGGTGGAGATGCCGGCCTCCTCCCGGCCATGCTCGCGGCCTACGAGAGCGAACCGGACGTGTTACCGGTCGAGGTGGTCTTCGAGGGAGACCGCACGAACGCGTTGCGCCAAGGACGCGCCGACGCTGCCCTGCTTTACACACCGGCTGACGACCTCAGTGGGCTGGACACCGAAACGCTGCTCAGCGAGGCGCCCGTCGCGGTGCTGCCCGCGTTCCACCCGCTCGCGCATCGGCCCGGCCTGCGCATGAGCGATCTCGAGCGCGAAAGGCTGCACAAACACGATCCGACCGATACCGGCGCAGTCGGCAGTCTCAGCGAACTGATGCACCTCATCGCGCTGGGGCGCAAGATCGCCGTGTTACCGCGCTCGCTGACCACGCCCCTGCGCGAGGACTTGACCACGGTCCCGGTGACCGATGTTCCACCGAGTGTCCTCGTGCTCGCCTGGCCCGCACACAGCACGTCCCCCTCAGTCGCGGCCCTCGCCCGGGCCGCCGCGAAAGTCGCCGCGGCGCCGGCGACCGAGGACCGTCGATGAGGGATCCGTCGCTGGCGCAACTGGTCGAGTGGCCAGATGAACCGAATGGTGAGCGGCAGGTGGCGCTTTTCGGGCCGGACTTCACGTGCAGATGAACCCGCCTGAGCGCGTTCGGCCACTCGTGTGCGGGCGCCGTGAATGCCACCCTGCTCTGGTGACGTCATTGGGACCGACTTGGGCCGCTGCCACCGGCCAGGACACGGTCGAGGATTGGGTGGATGCGCGGTTGCGTTCGCGCTGGGGCGCGGAGGGCGCGGATTTTGACCAGGAGGGCCTGTGCTTCGAGCTACGTGAGGCACTCAACGACGGCCTCCCGGTTGGATGGGCGCTCGATGAGAACCGGTTCGTGGGGCCGGACCCGATGCCTGAAGACGCGCTCGACCTCGTCCGGGACGCGATCGATGGGATCGACTTCTGGGGTATCGCGCAGTCTTACGACAATGGCGACTGAGGACATCCCGTCGGTCCGCCAGATCGCGCACCGGGCGCGGTCGCACGTCACCGCGCGCCGACCGCGTGGGGTGGTGGGGTCGCCCAAGCCGCGCGCTCGCCCATCGTCGGGGCCCACCGGGTGGCCCGCGTGCTGGCCAACGGGCTGAACCGGATCCCCGCCGAGATGTCGCTGCGCCCGGCGCAGGTCAACGGCTACCCGGCGCTGGTTCTCCGACACAACGGCGAGGTCGACACCGTCGTCACGGTGCGCATCGACGACGGCCTCATCACCGGCCTCTACGCCGTGCGCAATCCGGAGAAGCTGTCCCACATGAAGCGGGAGACCGCGCTGCGCCGCTGAGCGGGCTGGCACAGTGGCCTGATGGTTTGGATCCGTGCCGCGGCTTTGGCGGTGCCCGGTCTCGTGCTGGCCGGGGTCGGTCTCACCCACCCCGCCGGCCTTACGGTGGCGACCGCGCATCACTGGTGGACCATGCACGTGGTGCTGTTGCCGTTGTTCCCGTTGCTGGCGGTGGCGTTCTGGGTGCTGTTGCTCGGAAACCGCTCGCCCATGGCCTGGTTAGCGCGGATCGCGGGCTACGGGTATGCCGTGTTCTACACGGCGCTGGACGTGCTGGCCGGTATCGCGGCCGGTGTGGTTGTCGAGGGGGACGGTCAGACCGGTGATCAGGCGGCCCGGTTGATCGGCGTGGGTGACCAGCTCGGGTTGGTTGGGTCGTGGTGTTTCCTGGTGGCCGGGGCGCTGACCGCGGCCGCGCTCGTGCCAGGGGGGCAGCGGGTGGTCTGGCCGGGTGGCGCGCTCGTGCTGATCGGTGGCTGGGGGTTTCTGGAGAACCACATCTTTTGGCCCTTTGGGGTGCTCTCCCAGGTGGGCATCGCGGTGGGCACCGCCCTGCTCGGGTTGGCGGCCGGGCCCGGCCAGCGTCGGGCCGGGCGCGGCTAGCGCCGGGCTTCGGCGCGGCCTTCGTCGAAGAAGGCCTGGATACCGGCGGTGTCGCCGAGCTGGCGGACGGTGCGGGCGGCGCCGAACGGCGCGTCCCAGAAGGGCCCGGACCGGGGGCGGTGCGGCCCGACGTAGGCGTAGGGCTCGCCGATGCCGGTGTCGCCGGGGGAGACCCCGTAGTTGACCTCGTCCACCGTGACGGCCACGTCGAAGTGTTCGGGCCACAGAACCGGCGTGAGTTCGGGCGCGAACCCGCGCAGGGCCCGGTCACCGTCCTCGAACGCCCGCACGATCGTCGCCAGGGCATCGGGATCCAGGGTGATCCGCTCGTTTGCGTCCACGCCCGCCCCGTCCCGGTACACGTCCTCGGGGGCACCCGCCCGGATGCCCGCCGTCGCGGCCACCTCGTTGTAAGTCCGCCCCGCGAGGTCGATCCGGGTGTGGCCGGACAGCAGGGCCGGTCCGTCCACCCGCAGCCACGGCCCGGCGTCCCGTTCGACCACCGTGCCGAACCCGCCCGGGGTGACCTGGAGCCGGATTGTGCCGGCGTTGCGGTGTTGTGGTCCGGCGAGCAACAGCTCGGCGATGCCGTGCAGCGTCCGCCGGGTGGTGGCCAGTGCCCCCGGTTCCGTCGTGGTCATCTCGTCTCCTCGTGTAACGCCCGCCGCCCCTCGGGGCACTGACCCCGTGCCGGGTCCTCCGGTCAGTGTCCGAGTACCGAGGAGGCGTTACATGTCCGACAGCCATTGGCATCGCGTCGATCCGGCCGACGTGCCCGAGGACGGGCGGGTGCGTGGTGTTGTGGTGGATGGTCGTTCCGTCGCGCTCAGCCGCTGTGGCGGACAGTTGGGCGCGCTGGAGAACCGCTGTCCGCACCAGGGTGGCCCGCTCGGTGAGGGGGCGATCGAGAAGGGATGGCTGCGCTGCCCGTGGCACGGGTACGACTACCACCCGATCACCGGCCGGCCGCCGGAGGGGTTCTCCGACGGGGTGCCGACCTACCCGGTCGCCGAGCGGGGCGACGGCGTGTACGTCCAGCTCCCGGAGCAGCCGGCCCGGCCGCGCACGGTCGCGGATGTAATGGTGGAGACCCTGGTGGCGTGGGGTGTGACGGCCGTGTTCGGCATGGTCGGGCACTCGAACCTGGGGTTTGCCGAAGCGCTGCGCCGGGCCGAGGAGCGCGGCGAGCTGCGCTACATCGGGATCCGGCACGAGGGCGCGGCGGCGTTCGCGGCGAGCGCGTACGGCAAGCTGACCGGCCGCCCGGCGGCGTGCTTCGCGATCGCCGGGCCGGGTTCGACGAACCTGCTGACCGGGCTGTACGACGCCAAGCTGGACGGCGCGCCGGTCGTGGCGATCTCCGGCCAGGTGCCCTCGAAGGTGCTCGGCCGGGGCGCGTTCCAGGATCTTGACCTGACCGCGGTGTTCCGGGACGTGGCCGTGTCCAGCAGCACGGTGACCGCTGGCAGCGACCATGCCGAGCTCGCCGCGCTGGCGGTGAAGCACGCGGTCGACGCCCGTGGCGTGGCTCACCTGGTGCTCCCGGACGAGGTACAGGTGCAGCCCAGCGACGCGCCGGCGCTGGTGCCCGACGGGCGGCGCGCCGGCCGGCGGATCCTGCCCACCCCCGGTGAGCTGACCACCGCCGCCGCGTTGGTCCGTGACGCCCGCCGCCCGGTCCTGATCGTCGGTCACGGTGCCCGGGACGCGGCCGGGGAGATCACCCGGCTGGCCGAGTGCCTGCACGCGCCGGTGGTCACCACGTTCAAGGCCAAGGGGCTGGTGCCGGATACCCACCCGCTGGGTGCCGGGGTGCTCGGGCGCAGCGGAACGCCGGTGGCCAGCTGGCTGATGAACGAGTCCGACCTGCTGATCGTGGTCGGCGCCTCGTTCGCCAACCACACCGGGATCGCTCCCTACAAGCCGATCCTGCAGATCGACGACGAGGTCTCCGCCGTCGGCCGCTTCGACGCGGTGACCGCCGCGCTGGTCGGGGACGCCCGGCTCACCGTGTCGGCGCTGGTCGAGGCGCTGGGCGAGGTCAAGGCCACCGACCAGCGCCCCGATGTGGCCGCCCGCTGGGCGATCTGGCGCGCGGAGAAGCACCGCCGCACGCGCGACGACCGGGGCCGGGGCGTGCCGGCGGCCGCCGTGTTCGACGCCCTGTCGCGCCACCTGCCGGTGGACGCCGTGGTCACCGTGGACGTCGGCAACCACGCCTACTCGCTGGGCCGATACCTGGAGTCCAGTGGGCAGCCGGTGCTGATGTCCGGCTACCTCGGCTCCATCGGATTCGGCTACCCGGCCGCGCTCGGTGCCTGGGCCGCCGCCCCGGACCGGCCGATCGTCGCGGTGACCGGCGACGGCGGTTTCGGGCAGTACGCCGCCGAGCTGACCACGGCGGTCAAGTACGGCATCGGCATCAAGCACGTGCTGCTCAACAACAACGCCCTGGGGAAGATCAGCAAGGAGCAGCTGGCCGGCGACTACCCGGTCTGGCAGACCAGCCTGCGCAACCCGGACTGGGCCGGCTACGCCGAGCTGTGCGGCGCCACCGGGATCCGGGTCCGCGCCACCGACCAGCTCGACACCGCGATGACCGCGCTGTTCGCCATCGAGGGACCCGCCCTGCTGTGCGTCGAACAGGACGCCGAACTGCTCTGACCACCCCACCACCCGAAGGGACACAGACCATGACCGGCACCGAGACCCGTTACGACGACCTGCGCGCGATGTTCATCAACTGCACGCTCAAGCGCTCACCCGACCCCAGCAACACCGAGGGCCTCATCGACGTCAGCCGCAACATCATGGAGAAGAACGGCGTGCGCGTCGAGGTGGTGCGCGCGATCGACCACGACATCGCCACCGGTGTCTGGCCGGACATGACCGAGCACGGCTGGGCGCGTGACGAGTGGCCGGCGCTCTACCAGCGGGTTCTGGCCGCCGACATCCTGGTCGTCGCCGGCCCGATCTGGCTGGGCGACAACAGCTCGGTCACCAAGCTCGTCATCGAGCGGCTGTACGCCTGCTCGCACCTGCTCAACGACGCCGGTCAGTACGCCTACTACGGGCGGGTCGGTGGCTGTCTGATCACCGGCAACGAGGACGGCGTGAAGCACTGCGCGATGAACGTCCTCTACAGCCTGCAGCACCTCGGCTACACCATTCCGCCGCAGGCCGACGCCGGATGGATCGGGGAGGCCGGACCCGGTCCCTCCTACCTCGACCCCGGCTCGGGCGGCCCGGAGAACGACTTCACCAACCGGAACACCACCTTCATGACCTGGAACCTCATGCACCTGGCCCGGATGCTGCGCGACGCCGGCGGCATCCCGGCGCACGGCAACCAGCGTTCCCAGTGGGACGCCGGCTGCCGCTTCGACTTCGAGAACCCCGAATACCGCTGAGCGGCGTGGCCGGACGGAGCCGGGAAACATGCCTGACGTCGAGTTCGTCAACCTGTTCGCGGTCGCCGCCATAGCGCTGGTGGCGCCGCTGCTCGCGGCGCAGGTGCCCCCGGCCCTGCGCGTACCGGCCGTCGTACTGGAGATCGTCGCCGGCATCGTGGTCGGCCCCTCGGTACTCGGCTGGGTCCAGGCTGACCTCCCGGTGCAGATCGTCGCGCTGCTCGGCCTGGCGTTCCTGCTGTTCCTGGCCGGCCTGGAGATCGACGTGCGGAGGCTGCGCGGGAGGGTCCTGCGGCTCGCGCTGCTCGGATACCTGGTGAGCCTGGTGGTCGGCCTGGCCGAGGGCGCGGGCCTTGGCGCCCTCGGCTGGGTGCACAGCCCGCTGCTGCTGGCGGTGACGCTTTCGGCGACATCGCTCGGGCTGGTCGTGCCGGTCCTCAAGGACGCCGGCCGTGCCGAGTCGCCGCTGGGCCAGACGGTGATCGCGGCCTGTTCGGTCGCCGACTTCGCGGCGGTGGTGCTGCTCTCGCTGCTGTTCTCCACCACCGGCGGGAGCACCGGCGGGCGGGTCGTGCTGCTCGGGATGTTCGTGTTGCTGGTGGCCGTGACCGGCATCGTGGTGGCGCTGGCCGGGCGGTCCCGGCGGCTGGGCACGACGCTGGTCCGGCTGCAGGACACCACGGCCGAGATCCGGGTGCGGGCGGCGGTGGCGCTTCTGGTCGCCTTCGTCGCGCTGGCCGAGGCGTTCGGCCTGGAGAGCATCCTCGGGGCCTTCCTCGCCGGCGCGGTGGTCGGCCTGCTCGACAAGGACGCCTCCTCGCACCCCCGGTTCCGGGTCAAGCTGGACGCGATCGGGTACGGCCTGCTCATCCCGGTGTTCTTCGTGGCCAGCGGGATCCGGCTGGACCTTGCCGGGCTGCTCGCCGACCCCGCCGCGCTGGCCCGCGTGCCGCTGTTCCTGCTTGCGCTGCTGCTCGCGCGCGGCGTGCCAGCCCTGCTCTACCGGAAGCTGTTCGACCGGCGGTCGGTCGCGGCCGCCGGCCTGCTGCAGGCGACCTCACTGCCGTTCCTGGTCACCGCGACGCAGATCGGCACCGTCATCGGCCTCATGTCACCGGTGACGGCGGCGGCGCTGGTCTGCGCCGGCCTGCTGTCCGTGCTGGCGTTCCCGGCGGCCGCGCTGGGGCTGCTGGGGCGGGAGCCGGCCGTATATTCACCCGGTGCCTCCACCGACCTGCGACCCGGACCTCGTGGCGGCGCTGCGCGGAGGGGACGAGGCGGCGTTCGCCGAGGTGGTTGACGCCTGGTCACCGTCGATGCTGCGGCTGGCCAAGTCCTTCGTCTCCACCCACGCGTCGGCCGAGGAGGTCGTGCAGGACACCTGGCTGGCCGTGCTGAACGGCATCGACCGGTTCCAGGCTCGCTCGTCGGTCCGCACGTGGGTGTACCGGATCCTGGTGAACACGGCCAAGAAGCGCGGTGTCCGGGAGCGGCGAAGCGTGCCGTGGGCGAGCCTGGCCCCCGAGGACGAGGATCGCGGACCCACCGTCGACCCCGCGCGTTTCCAAGGCGCCGACGGCGACTATCCCGGGCACTGGCGCGATGCGCCGCACGAGTGGGACTCCCCGGAGAACGCGGCGCTCAACACCGAGATCCGGGCCGTGATCACCGGGGTGTTGGCGCGGCTGCCCGAGCGGCAGCGCATCGTGATCAACCTGCGGGACGTGGACGGCCACGATGCCGACGAGGTGTGCCGGATGTTGGAGATTTCCCCGGCGAACCAGCGGGTACTGCTGCACCGTGCGCGTGCGGTTGTCCGCGAGGAACTCGCGGGTTACCTCGCGTTCGGAGCGAGCGGGGAGGCCACCGCGCGATGATGGACTGCAACGAGTTCGTGGAACTGGTGACGGCGTTCCTCGACGGTGCCCTCGCCCCCGTCGACGAGGCACGGTTTGTCGAGCACATCGCCATATGCGAAGGCTGCGAACGCTACCTCGACCAGTTCCGGGTGACGATCGCCCGGCTCGGCGAGCTACCCCCCGAGACGCTGTCCACCCGGGCCCGCAACGACCTGCTCACCGCCTTCCGCGACTGGCACAACCGTTAGCGGGGGGTGTCCCTATGGGGTTGTCAAGCCGCTGCCGGCGTGGATCAGCGCGGCGTTGACGGTTGCCGCGAATCGGTCGGCGAATGGCGGCAGTCCGTCACGCCGCGTACCGGTGATGCCGTGAGCCATCACGACAATCGGTCGAGGGCGGGGATCGGAAGTGGCCGGGTAAAACCACGCCGCGCACTTCACGCCGCCTGAGGTGAACTCGATCTCTTCGCGAAGCTGTCGCTGGGGTCGGCTTGCATGGCGATGGACCTGCGATGCGGCACCTGGGTCGCATTTCGGTCAGCTCGGCGCGCGGTGCCCGGCGCAGTCTCGTGCGCGACGAGATCCTGACACCCCATCCGGCTGGCGAGACCGCCGTGTTGGGGGTGCCAGCCGGGTGGGCACTGACCGGGCACCGGGCGCGCGAGCTTCGTTGTCGGGGCCTACGCCGCCGTGATCAGCCCGAGCTGTCGCAGGGCGCTGAGGCCGTCATCAAGGCCGATCTCTTCGGTAATCAGCCCGTTCTCGACCTTCAGGACGGAGATGCCACTGAAGCGCATCGTCTTGCCGGTGCTGGCCGGCAGCGCGCCGACCGGGATGTCGTCGAAGGCCTCTCCGGTCTGAGTGCCACCACCTTCCCATTGCCCGACTACGTAGTCGCCTTCGGCGATCAGTTCGGCGGTGCCCCAGAAGTTCAGATCGGGAAATGCCGACCGGAACTTGGTTGCAAACTCCCGCACCTGGTCGCGGCCACGGCACGGGGCGTGCATCGAGTACTCGAACCGAATGTCCGGCGCCGCCAAGTCGTCGATCACACCGGGATTCCACGGATTGCCCCAGAATTCGGTGAACCAGCGTCCGACGATGGCCTTGTTCTGTTCTGACACGACATGCCCTTCCGTTGGGTTAATCGATCAGGGCCGGCCCCTTGCATGCATTGAGGAGAACACCGGGCGGCCGCTGACGGTTGCGGCGCCTACGGAGGCCGGTCGACCTCATCTCCCTCGCGGATGCTCGGTGACCATCTGGCGGATGTCATCGCGCACCGCATCGGTGTCCTGTACTGCGCCGCGCAGCGGGTGCCGCATGGCATGTCGGGTGGCGTCGCGGCGTGTTCAGCGATGCTCCTAGCAAACCCCACGCGACCGCACATCGACTCTTTTCGGTTAAGTCCAGTAATTTGCCAATCGAACAGTTTAGGGAGGTCAGTGGTGCTTTCGGGCCTTGACACCCTGAGCTACTCTCTTCTAGACTCAAAATATCCAACAATTTCGAACGGAGAACCACGGTGGACACGTCGGAGATCGTTGAAGAGCTCTGGGCGCGCGAGCAGATCAGGGACTGTCTCTACCGCTACTGCCGGGGTATCGACCGGTACGACGTCGACCTCGTCCGTGGCTGCTATCACGAGGACGCGATCGACGAACACGGCGTGTTCAACGGCGGTCTCGAGGGGTTCATCGAACTCGTGCACCAGTTTCGGGGGCCCGCCTCGGAGTACGGGATCATGCAGCATGTCGTCACCAACACCTTGATCGAACGGGACGGTGACAGCGCGCACGTGGAGTCCTACCTCTACAACGTTCTCGTAGGCCGGGACCCCGATGCGAGCTTGCCCGACATCCTGTTCGGAGGTCGCTTCGTGGACCGCTTCGAGAAGCGGGCCGGGCGATGGGCGATCGCGCACCGACGGCTGGTGTACGACTACTCCCGAGTGGACCCGCCCACCGCGAAGATGTGGGACCAGTGGGCCGACCGCGACATCCTCCTCGGCCGCCCGGACGCGGCCGACCCGCTCTATTCCACCGGGAGCGCGCGATGACCGAGCGGCTCAGCCTCGGGCCCGTGCGAACCGCCATCTGGGTTGGCTTCGCCGGCATGTTCCTGCTGTTCGGTACTGGCTTCGTGCTGTCCGGATTCATCCTGCCGCCCTCCGCGGAGGACTCCAGCGCTCAGATCGTCAAGATCTATGTCGAACACCAGACCCGGATCCGGGTCGGTTGCTTTCTCATGATCACCGGGTTCTGTTTCGTCGCCCTGTGGGGGTGCGCGCTCGCGGCGCTGACCAGGCTGCTGGAGGGCCGGACGCCGATCCGCACCTACACGCAGGTGGTCTGCATCGGCGTGGTCACCGTGATCGTCGTCTTCGTGCCGATGATCTGGGCCCTCGCGGCCTTTCGGCCTGGCGAGATCGACCCGGACGTGACCAGATCGATCAACGACTTCGCCTGGTTCCTGTTTCTGTACCCATGGCCGCCGCTGATGATCTGGCTGGGAGTGACCGGGTGGACGATTCTCGGCGACCAGTCGGCGCACCCGATATTTCCCCGATGGTCCGGGTACCTGTGCTGGTGGACCGCGTTGCTCTCGGTCCCCGGAGGGTTGATCAGTTTCTTCAAGAGCGGGCCGTTCTCCTGGAACGGAGTGCTCGCCTACTGGCTCCCGCTGGCGGTGTTCTTCGTCTGGGTCGTCGGCATGTCGACCGTGATGATGTCGGCGATCAAGCGGCTCGACGGGTCCGCCGCGTCCGAAATGGCGATCGTGGCGGCCGAACCTGAGCCGCAGCCCGCGCGGCGCGTCGACTGAATAGCCCCCTTTTGTTCCCGCCGCCGATGTTGAGGGCGTTACGAGAGGCCGGATGAAACCATCGTATGCGGGTCGTGCCGAAACGCGCGCGACCCCAAGGACGGGTACTCGCAACCGCGCGAACCGGCGTTCCTCAGCGGAGATCCGGCTGCTGTTGCTGGAGGCGGCGCGGGACCTTTTCGAGTGCCAGGGGTACCAGGCGACGACGACCGCGCAGATCGTCGAGCGGGCATCGGTAGACCAGCCGACGTTGTACCGCCATTTCTCGTCGAAGGCCGAGCTGTTCGAAGCGACGGTTCTGACCCCGCTCCGAGACTTCCTGGAGCAACACTTCGAGTTCTGGCGCTCGAACCCGCCTGGCCAACGGGACCCGGAGCAACTTGCCCGGCATTTCGTCGTGGGCCTCTACGACGCGGTCGAGCCTCACCGCGACTCATTGAGGCTGCTGCTCACGGCCACCGCCGCCGACGGCCGGCTCGGCGACCTGGCGCGCTCGATCAGTGAGCAGTTCACCCAGGGAATGGTGACCCTCCGACAGGCGCTGCTCGACGAGGCCCGCGCGCAGGGCTACGCCGGACTCCACCAACCCGATGCGACCATCGGGGCAATCACCGGGATGGTCCTCGCGATGGCGCTGTTTGACGAGTGGGTGTTTCCGGGCGGCCGGTCACCTGACCGACGCGTGCAGACCGAGGAGGCGGCCGCGTTGATGCTGCATGGTGTCGCGCATCGGCCATGACGTCCGGCGGTGCGCCAACGGGCGACTGATCGGGAGCCATCGGTTTGAGCAATGCTTGAGCACCTAATAGCAGGAGGGGCCAATACCTCCGATCACCGGCGAACCCTCCAGCAAGATCAGCGCCCGGGGCCGCGAGGCTAAAAAGTCGAACGATAGCCAGTAGACGGGGCTGAGCCGCCGACTGCCGTTACCTACCTTGATGCCCAGGTGCTAGTCAAGGACACCATGAGCGGACTATTGTTATTGTCGGACTCTTTGGAGGTGCGATGACTGGTCGGCTCTCAGGCAAGGTCATGTTGATCACGGGGGCGGCGCGCGGTCAGGGCCGTAGCCATGCGATTCGCGCGGCACGGGAAGGGGCGGACATCATTGCCGTCGACGCGTGCGCACCGATGCCGCACACGCGGTACCCGCCAGCGACGTCGGAAGACCTTGCCGGCACGGTCAAGGAGGTCGAGGCACTCGACCGACGTATCGTGGCTGTCGAAGCGGATGTCAGGGACCGGCAGGGCCTCAAGGCCGCGATCGACAACGGCGTGAGCCAATTGGGCCGGCTCGACGCCGTGGTCGCCAACGCCGGGATCATCACGATCCAGGAGTGGCACGAGGTCACGCCGGAGCTGTGGCAGGACGTGCTGGACATCAATCTGACCGGTGTCTGGAACACCGTGCAGCTCTCGATCCAGCATCTGGTTGACTCCGGTGGCGGTTCGATATTGCTGATCAGTTCCGCGGCCGGCCTCAAGGGACTGCCGTTCTTCCACCCGTACACGGCGGCCAAGAGCGCGATCGTCGGGCTCATGCGTTCGCTGGCTTTCGAGCTGGCCGAGCACAACATCAGGGTCAACACCCTGCATCCGACCGGCGTGCAGACCTTGATGAACTCCGATGCGTCCTTCGCGCGAATGGGCGAGGTCCTCGCCAAGCACCCTCGGCTGGCGCCCATGTTCACCAATGGCATCGACGTGCCCATGATCGAACCCGAGGACGCCAGCAACGCGGTGGTCTTCCTGACCTCCGACGAGGCGCGCTACGTCACCGCCCATGCGATGACCGTGGACGCCGGCAACACGCAGTACTGAGGCTGTCGAGTTCGGATCGTGGATCTGATGCCGTCGCACGAAACGCTGCTGGGGCTGGCCATGCCCGGAGCTCGGGCGGAGGGCGAGCATGCGGTGACGCACGCACCTGTTCCCGACTGGCCTCCACCCTCGAGGGGACTCACGTTCACGGGGGACACGGCCTCCGTGGCCGCGGCGCCGGATGGCACCGTCTGGGCCTTCCACCGAGGCGCGGTGCCCGTCGTCCAGCTCGATCTGGCCGGGCGTGTGCTCCGCGCTTGGGGGGAGGGCCAGTTCGCTCGCCCGCACGGAATCACCGTGGACCGGTTCGGCGATCTGTATCTGGTTGACGAGTTCGGGCATGTCGTCGAGAAGCGCTCTCCTGACGGGGACCTGCACTTCGTGCTCGGCAACCGGGGTGCGCCGGCGCCCTGGCAGGAGGGAAAGGCGTTCAACCGGCCGACCTCCGTGGCTGTGCATCCGCGCAGCGGTGACATTTTCGTCGCCGACGGATACGGAAACTCTCGAATCCACCGTTTCGACCGTCACGGTGTCCATGTGCTGTCGTGGGGGGAGCCCGGCGGCGCGATCGGTTGTTTCAGCCTCCCGCACCATCTGAGCTTCCTCGGCGAGGATCTCCTCGTCGTATCTGACCGGGAGAACTTCCGCCTCCAGTTCTTCGACAAAAAGGGCGGCGCGTTCGGGCACTGGCATTGTCACCGCCCGTGCGCCGCGGTGCCGATGCGTTGGGGTGATGAAGATCTGCTCCTGATTGCCGAACTCGGTCCGAGCGCTGTGCAGAGAGACGTGGCTCAGCTGGGCAATCGCCTGGTCGCCCTGGACGCTGACGGCAGGGAAAGGCTGATTCTCGACCGGCATGACGGCGGTTGTCGCCTCACCGCGCCGCACGACGTCGCCGTCGATCGTGATGGGCGGATCTTCGTCGCCGAGGTTGCCCGGTCATGGCTCCGATTCAACTTCGATCAGGTACCCGATGTGGAGCCGGCCAGTATCCGTCGCTGGGACCCGGTGTAGAGAAAGGACAAGTCGGTGCGCGTGCACGTTGACTTCAAGAAGTGTGAGGCACACGGGGAATGCATGATGTATGCCCCGGACGTATTCGAGGTTCGTGACGACGACTTCTTGTACGTGCTCCAGGAGCAACCTGCCGAGTCGGTGCGGGACGACGTGGTTGCGGCGGCGAACAGCTGCCCCACGCAGGCAATCACGCTCGAAGTCTGATCCGGTGAGCCAGCATCTCCGGCCATGGTCGCTCGGCACGAAGCGGTAGCGGCCCGAATTCCGGCAACCGCACAACACAAATGGGTGTGGCCCCGGATCTCTGGGGCCACACCCAGGTAACGAGCTTTCGGTACTCCTTAGTGGCTCGACTCCATATCCCAGGTCTCGCTCGAAAGTTCGCCGCTCTTGTCGTGCACCACACGCTTGATCTCATCGCCAGCATTGAGGAACGACTCGACCTGCAGTAGCTCCAGGTCCTCGTCGCCGGCGCTCTCGAACCAGTACTTGTAGTCGTGCGGGATGACGACGCCTTCGCCGGCGTTGAGCTCGACGAGCAGCTCTTCATGGCCCTGGTAGAAGCGGGCCTTGCCCTTCAGGACGAACCACAGGCCGTCGAGGTTCGGGTGGGAGTGCAGCTTGTTCTCGCCGCCCTGGCGGACGAACTGCACGTTGCAGTACATCGTCTCGGTCCGCGCCAGCACCCTGACGTGCCTGCCACGCTTCATCTCAGGTTTTTCGATCTTGAAAATTGTGGGCTGACCCGGATTCTCGATCGGCCCGGTCAGCAGGCTGAGGTTGGGAGCCACAACGGTGTCGGCGGAGTCCTCGGCGGACATGGTCATCCTCTCGGTCACAGGACGTCGGGACCGGTCGGGCCCGTAGATCGTCGTGCCTATCGTTTAGGAAAATATAGGACAATTTATAGTCGAGGTCAACGCATCAGCTGGCGGTCGCGCGCAGTCCGGGCTGGCGTGCGGCGAACTCGTAGGTCCGGACCCATTGCGCGCAACGCAGAAATGTCCAACAATGTCACGTAGTGGACGGTAGGGCGACCCGCAGATCCGGTAGCCCCGCTAAGACCGCGTTGAAGGGATGGACTGTTGCCGCTGATCCTGAATGAGACGGACACGTTCGAGGGCACCGAAGCCGTGTGCGTTCACTACGACGACCTTGCCGTGCAGGCGCAGGGTTTCGGTGGCAGGCAGGCGTCGAGCTGGGACCAGCGCTTCTTCCAGGTGATCAACCCTCAGCGCGGCATCGCGGTCACCAACAACAGCGCACTGGAGCTGGAGGAGATCCGCAATGTGCGCCACGCCCACACCTTCTCGCAGGTCCGGTACTTCCACCGGGGAGCGATGAAGTTCGGCAAGGACACCGTGGAGGAAGGCGACCTTCAGTTCGTCGGTGACTCGGTCAAGTACGGTCCGATGGCCTCGGTGGAGAACCCGACGGCTCGGTGCCACATGCTCCAAACCCAGTTCACCGGTCCCTCCAACCGGCCGTTCCTCGACCAGACGCTGATCTCGAAGACCACCAAGGAGCTGGAAAAGTACGGCAACTTCGACAACGGGATCTACCGGCCGGATGGCGGGCGGCCGCTGGACTCGTTCGAGGCGATCACGATCGCGATCGAGCAGGGCAAGTCGCGGCTCACCGGCGAGGAGAAGGTCCAGTACGCCCGCCCTCGTCTGCCGCACCCGGTCTACGTGCGTACCAAGGAACTGCCGTGGCTGCCGGTGCGCGACGGCGTCGAGGTCAAGCACGTGCTGAACATGTACGAGACCGGTCCGAACGTGAAGCTGGTGCGCCTGGCGAAGGGGGCGGTGCTGGGCGCGGACACCGTCGACTTCCAACAGACCCGGTGGTTGATCGAGGGCTCGGTAACCTGGCGGAGCAGGGAGTACGACGCGATCTCCTGCATGTTCTACCCGCCGGATGTCGAATATCCCGCGACGCGCGCCGAACAGGACGGCACGGTCCTCCTGGTCCTCCAGTGGACCAATTCGGGACGTCCGGTCCTGCCGTTCCTGCATTTATAGGAACGGGCCTTGCCCGTCGGCGGTCACGTGGAGAGCGGTACCCCGTAGTCGAGCGACAGTTCGTCCGGGCGGTCACCGACGGCGTTGCGCAGTAGCCCGATGCCCTCGACCTCGAACTCGACGACGTCTCCGGGCGCGAGGAGACCGTCCTCCGGCGACCGGCCCTGGTCGAGGAAGTACTCCGCCGCGCAGCAGCCCGCCACGGTGCCGGCGGTCAGCAGGTCGCCCGGGACCAGAGACTCCTCCCAGGAAGCATGCGAGACCAGCCGTGGCCAGGGGTGATACATGCCCCCAGTGGTGGAGCGGGTCCACTCCCGGCCGTTGACCCGCACGATCACGGCGAGGTCGCCGTCGCCGAGCTCGTCGCGGGTGACGATCACCGGTCCGAGCACGTTGCAGAAGTCCTTCCCCTTGGCGGGGCCCACCTGGTAGGTCTGCTCCGCGCGCTGGATGTCCCGTGCCGAGACGTCGTTGAAGATCGTGTAGCCGAACACCGCGTCCATGGCCTCGTCAGGACTCAGGTTGAGGGCCGGCTTGCCGATGACCGCGCCGATCTCGAGCTCGAAGTCGAGCGTCGTGGTGAACGCCGGCCATCGGATGGTCTGGTCGGGACCGATCACCGACTCCGGGTTGCCCTTGAAGTAGAGCGGCAGTTTGTACCACGCCTCGGGCACCTTGATGCCCAGATGCTCGAGGTGCTCGGTGTACACGCCGAACTCGCGCATGCTCCGGGGGCGCAGCGGAGCTTCCAGCCGCACCTGATCGGCGGGCCACACAACGCGCGCGTCGTCCGAGCTCCACGGTCCGATCCTGCCGGTCCGCACCGCCTCGACGGCTTCGGCGGCGAGGTCGAGCGCCATGGAACCGGTGGCAATGAACTCGATCATGTCCGGCGGCACGACCGCGGCCGCGACATCGCGCGCACGGGTACCGCCCTTGCGGATGCGCAGCAGTTCCGCGGCCGCGTTGGTGATGTCGATGAGGCCCTGCTCATCGGGCACCCCCACTCGGGACTCCCGGCCCTGGGGGCCGGGATAGGAGAACGTCGCCAGCTTCATCGCACCTCCGACAGGGGCATACCGGACAGCCTCACGAGCAGGTACTCCCGCCGGTCAGGCGGCCGCCGACTCGAGTGCTCGGCGGGTCAGCAGCCGCGCGAGGTGGCGGCGGTACTCGGCGTCGGCGTGCCCGTCGGCCGAGGGCTCGGTCCCGTCGGCCGCGAGGGCGGCGGCCTGTTCGATCGAAGCGCCGGAGGCCAGCGCCCGCTCGGTGGCGGTGGCCCGCGTCGGCACGTTGGCCATGTTCGCCAGCGCGACTCGGCCGCCGACCGTTGCCGCGGCAACGATCGCCCAGTCGTGCGAACGGCGCGCGAACCGCTGGTAGGCCCAGCCCTGGGCGCCACACCGGGGTACCCGGATCTCGACGAGCATCTCGTCAGGAGCGAGCGCCGTCTCGAAGTAGTCCACGAAGAAGTCCGCGACGTCGATGTGCCGTTCTCCGTCGGGACCCCGGACCACGATCGTTCCGCCCAACGCGCGGACGGCCACCGGGAGGTCGGCGGCGGGGTCGGCGTGGGCCAGCGAGCCGCCGATCGTGCCCCGGTGCCGAATCTGCCGGTCGCCGACCCGAGCGGCGACATGGGGCAACAACGGCACCTCCCGGGCCAGCAACGGGGACGACACGAGCTCGCAGTGCCTGGTCAGCGCACCGATCGCCACCTCGTCCCCGTCCAGTCGCTGGTAGCAGAGCTCGGCCAGCCGTCCCAGGTCGACCACGGTGGCGGGAAAGGCCAGCCGTAGCTTCATCATGGGCAGCAGCGAGTGACCACCGGCCATCAACTTGGCCTCGTCACCGAGCTCCGCCAACGCGGCGAGGGCCTCCTCGACCGTGTCGGCGCGCAGGTATTCGAATGCCGCCGGGATCATGCCTGCTCCGCCGATGCCAGGATCGCCGCCACAATGTTCTGGTAGCCGGTGCACCGGCAGATGTTGCCTTCGATACCGGACCTCACCTGGGCCTCGCTCGGACGAGGATGCTCGCGAAGCAGGTCGACGGCGGCCATGACCATGCCGGGTGTGCAGAAGCCGCACTGCAGGGCGTGGTGGTCGTGGAAGGCCTGCTGAACCGGATGGAGCGTGCCGTCGGGCCGGGCGAGCGACTCGACGGTCTCGACCTCCGTGCCGTCGGCCTGCACGGTGAGCACGGTGCAGGACTTCACGGCCTCGCCGTTCAACAGTACGGTGCAGGCACCGCACGACGTGGTGTCGCAGCCGATGTTGGCCGCCCGGAGTCCGCAGACCTCCCGCAGGTAGTGCACGAGCAGCAGGCGGGGTTCGACGTCGTCGATGCGCTCCTGACCGTTCACGCTGAGACGTACCTTCACCGCTGAACTCCGTTCCGGGCCTCGTTGATCGCTCGCCAAACCCGCTGGGACGTGGTGGGCAGGTCGATGTGCCGCACGCCGAGGTGGGCCAGTGCGTCGACGACGGCGTTCTGCACCGCCGGAGTGGCTCCGGTCGTGCCGGCCTCTCCGACACCCTTGGCGCCGAGCGGGTTGTAGGGGGTAGGGGTCTCCATCGGGACCAGCTGGAACGAGGGGACCTCGGTCGCCGCGACGATGGAGTAGTCCGCGAAGGTCCCTGTCTGGGGGTTGCCGTCCTCGTCGTACCGGATCTCCTCGTACAACGCCTGCGCGATGCCCGCGGCGAGTCCGCCGTGGATCTGGCCCTCGACGATCAGCGGATTCAGGATCGTCCCCGCGTCGTCCACGGCGACCAGCCGCGTCACCTCCACCTGGCCGGACTCGGTGTCGACCTCGACGACCGCGAGGTGCGCGCCGAACGGGAAGGTCGGGCCGGGCGCCGAGAACACGGTGTGCGCCTTGAGCTCCTCGACGGCCGCCAGCTCGGCGAAGGTGACTCCGGCGTCGGGCACACCGGCGACCCGCAGCCGGGCGTTGTCGGTGTCGACCTCGATATCGTCCGGATCGACCTCCAGGAGTCCCGCCGCTCGAATCCTCGCCAGCTCGACGAGTTCGTCGGCTGCCCGCAGCACGGCGGCCCCACCCTGCTGCAGGCTCCGGGACCCTCCGGTGCCGGCGCCCTCGGGCACCACATCGGTGTCGCCCCACCGCAGCGTGATCTGGTCGATCGGCACTCCGAGGCGGTCACTGACGATCATCGCGAAGCTGGTCGCGTGGCCCTGCCCGTGCGGGGACGTACCGGTGAGCACGGTGACCGTGCCGTCGGCGTGCACCTCGACGGTGGAGTTCTCCTTGAACACCCCCGGCTCCATGCCGGCCCCGGTGATCTCGACGTAGCAGCTCAGCCCGATGCCCAGCTGCCGCACGTCACCGCGTTCCCGGCGCCGGGTCTGCTCGGCGCGCAGCCCGGCGTAGTCGGCCGCCTCCAGCACCCGCTCCAACGCACCCTGGTAGTCGCCCGTGTCGTACACCGCGCCGGTGGCGACGGTGATCGGTTCGGTGAAGGCGGCGAGCACGTTCATCTTCCGGACCGCCGCGGGATCCATCCCGACCTCGGCCGCGAACAGGTCGACCGCACGCTCGATCGCCGCGGTGGCCTCCGGGCGGCCGGCGCCCCGGAAGGCTCCCATCGGGCCGGTGTTCGTGACCACGCTGCGGGCGGAGGTGAGCACCGGGTCGATGGCGTAGACGCCGGACGCCATCATGGTGGTCAGCGCCGGCAACATCGAGCCGATCCTCGGATAGGCGCCGGCGTCCTGGATCACGTCGAGCTGGTAGGCCTCGATGGTGCCGTCGCGGCGGCCGCCGATCGTGATGGTCTGGATCTGGCCTCGACCATGCATCGACAGCAGGTTCTCCGAGCGGGTCTCGGTCCAGCGGACCGGCCGGCCGAGCCGTCGGGAGGCCCAGGCGCAGATCGCGTGCTCGGGATCGGCGAAGAACTTGCCGCCGAACGCGCCACCGACGTCGGGGGTGATCAGCCTGACCTGGTCGGGCGGTATCCCCAGCATCGCGGCGACGCTCGGCCGGAGGGTCTGCGCGCCCTGGCTGGAGCACCACAGCAGCAGCCGATCGTCCTCCCAGGTCGCGGCCGCGGCCCGGCCCTCGAGCGGGGCCGGTGCGACGCGCTGGTTGTGCAGCACCTGGCGGATGACGACCTCGCACCCCTGGAACGGATCGGCCGGGGGAGCGGGGAGCTGGACTCCCTGCGCTTCGGCGGCCGCGGCCGCCATGGCGGCCACGTCGAAGGCCGTGTTGGTACCCACCTCGGGGAACAGCAGGATCTCGTCGCGGGCGGATCGCGCCGGGTCGGTGACGGCCGGCAGCGGGTCGAAGTCCACCGAGACCAGCTCGGCGGCGTCCGCACCGTCGTAGACACGGCTGGTGAGCAGCGCGGCGATCGGCTCTCCGACGTAGCGGACCACATCGTGGGCCAGCAGAGGCTGCGCCATGCCGGGCGGGAACATCGGCAACGAGGGCGGCTGCGGCGGCACGTCCTGGAGATCGGCCGCGGTGAACACGGCCACGACCCGGTCGGACTCACGCGCCGCCGACGTGTCGATTCCGGTGATGCGTCCGTGTGCGACCGGCGAGCGGACGAGCGTCAGGTAGAGGGCGTCGGTCAGGCGATCGTCCTGGACGTCTTCGGTGTACACGGCACCGCGCGTGAGAAAGCCCTTGTCCTCGACCCGTCGCACCCGTGTGCCCAGGATGCTGCTCATGGGCGTTCTCCTCCACTGTGGTCGGGGACACAGAGTCCGCCGGCACGATACCATTTGTCCGACCTATTTGTCCGGGCTATCGTTACGTCAAATGTTGGACTATTCTGCTCGCGCAGGCCACACCTGGCGGGAGCGACATGATCGATGACGACGTTCTCCGGAGCTTCGACCACTACAGCCCGGAAGACAACGAGCGCATGTACGAGGTCACCGCCTACGCGCGGGAGCACTGCCCGGTGACGTTCACGTCGTCGGAGCCGGGCTACTGGATCGTGACCAGGTACGCGGACGCCCGCCGGGTCCTGCTCGACCCGGTGACCTTCACCAACGGTGAAGGCGTGACGGTGTTTCCCCGGGACCCGAGCTTGCCGCCGGACATCCCGGTAGGCCTGGACCCGCCGGCTCACAAGGAGTACCGCCAGCTGCTCAGCAGGTTCTTCACCCGCGACGCGGTGCGGGCCTCGGTGCCGAGACTGCACGAGATCGCGGCCGAACGGCTGGCCGGTTTGCTGGACGCCGGCGCGATGGAGTTCGTGCGCGAGTTCGCGGCGCCGTACTCCTTCGCCGCATTCGCCGAGGTCTATCTCCGGGTGGAAGACCTCGGGCTGCTCGGCGACTTCATCGGGGCGGCCGACCGGGTGGTGGTGGAGAACACCGAGGAGTCCTACCTGGGTCTGATGAAGCTGGTGGGCGAGCTGCTCGATCGGCGCCGGGCAGCCGGGGTGCGCGACGACAGCGTGATCTCGGCGTTGGAGAACGGCCGGGTGGGCGGTGAGCCCATCCCGCCGCACATGGTGACCAGCTGCGTGTGCTCGCTCATCGCGGCCGGCTTCGAGACCAACGTGACGCAGCTGGCCACCATCCTGGTGCTCACGCGTCGCTATCCGGAGCTGATCGACACGTTTGCCCAACGGGACTGGGCACGTCGTCGGCTGGACGAGCTGCTGCGCCTGCAGTCCCCGGTCGCCGGACTGGCCCGCACCGTCGCCGCCGATACCACCATCGGTACGACGAAGCTGCGCAAGGGTGACAAGGTGATCGTCCACGTCGCGTCCGCCGATCGCGACGAGGCACACTTCGGGTGCGCCGACCAGCTCGACTTCGAACGGCCGTCCCGAACCACCCATCTGGCCTTCGGTGCGGGCATCCACCGGTGTCTCGGCGCCATCTTCGCCGAGGCCGTCATCGGCGCGGGGCTGCACGAGTTCGCCGCCCAGGCTCGCCGGATCCGGGTCCGGGGCGAGATCAGCTACAGCGGCGGCATCGTCCGCCGTCCCCGGGAGGTTCATGTGACCTACGAGCGTCGCCCATGACGGGGGTACGGACCGAGGAGATACGGGACTTCCTGCTGCCCGACCTCGGTGAAGGGCTGGAGGACACCGAGATCGTCGAGTGGCACGTGGCCGAGGGAGACCGCGTCGAGCTGAACCAGGCCCTGGCGTCGGTGGAGACCGCGAAAGCCGTTGTCGAGGTGCCCTCCCCGTTCGCCGGCACCGTGGTCGAGACGCTCGCTGCCGTCGGCGAGACGCTCGGAGTGGGACAGGTGCTCGTCAGGATCGCCACCGGAAGCCCGTCGCCCTCCGGGACGGACGAGCCGAAGTTGTTGGTCGGGTACGGCGCTCAGCAGGAGGCGCGGAGCCGCCGGCGGCGCTCGGCGGGACGCCCCCTGGCAAAGCCACCGGCCCGCAAGCTGGCCAAGGAGCTGGGCATCGAGCTCGCCGGCCTCCCGCCGGGCAGCGGCCCCGGCGGAGCCATCACCCGCGCCGACGTCGAGCGTGCCGCCTCGCCCGTCGGCACCCCAGGCCCATCGGACAACGGTCATGGGTCGTCCGGGTCCACGCTGTCCGGGGAGAAGGCCGTGCCCGGCTTCCGTGGTCGGTATCCCGGTGAGGTCGAGCAGGTTCGAGGCATCCGCAAGCGCATCATCACCCGGATGGAGCGCTCACGCCGGGACATCCCGCACGCGTTGTGCACCCGAGACGCCGACGTGACCGAGCTGTGGCGGCTGCGCGAGGTGCTGACCGCGCGGGCCGCGGCCGACGGTTTCCCGGTGAAGATCACGCCGATGGCGGTCATCTGCCGCGCCGTGCTCACCGCGCTGCGCCGGTTCCCCACACTCAATGCCCGCTACGACCGGGAGGCCGGGGAGATCCGCCTGCTCGAGCCGATCAATCTGGGGATCGCGGTCGACACCGAGCGCGGCCTCATGGTGCCCAACATCAAGGACGCCCACCGGCTGACAACCCTGCAGATCGCGGAACGGACCGCGGAGCTCGCGGGACGCTGCCGGTCCGGTACCGCGACGCCGCGCGACCTGACCGGTGGGACGTTCACGGTCGACAACTACGGCTACTTCGGCACCGACGACGGTGACCCGATCATCAACGCCCCGGAGGCGGCGATTCTCGGGATCGGGACGATCAGAGAGCGGCCGTGGGTGGTGGAGGGTGGGCTCGCCGTCCGACGAGTGGTGGCGTTCACCCTCGCCTTCGACCACCGGGTGTGCGACGGCGGTGAGGCCGGCCGTTTCGTCACCTACCTCGCCGAGCTCTGCGAGGAGCCCGCCCGCATCCTGCTGCACGGCTGAAGGAACGGACCGATGACGCGTAAGGCACCCGACGTGGCTGCCAACCCGAACATGCCCGAGGCGATCGCGCGGATGACTCCGGTGACGGACTACCGCGAGATCGCCGACGTGCTCGCCTCACCCGACTTTGCCCGGACCGATCCGATGTCGACTCCGTTCAAGCTGGAGACGATCTCGCTGACCGCGGGAGCGGAGCACGCCCGGCGCAGGCGCCTCGAGGCCAAGCACTTCCGTCCCGCGGTGCTGCGGACGACCAGGGCGAAGGCCGTGCGGAACGCCATCGAGCACGTCCTCGGCGAGGTCGACCGCGCGGACCAGGACGGGGACACCCTCACCGTCGACCTCGCGGAGGTCATTCCGAGGATCACCACACTGGTCATGGCCGAGTTCGTCGGCCTGAGCCTGCCGGCCGACACCGCGCTCGCCATCGACGAGCTCACCCACTACATGGTGTTCGTCAACAGCGCGGCCGGGCTGATGTTCAGCCGCAAGGACCCGATCGAGGAGGCCTGGCGGATCCGCAAGGGCCTGGTGGACTTCACCGAGCGGTACATCATGCCGGCGATTCTGCGGCGGCGTGCGCCCGGCGGCCTTGACCCCGACGCCGACGACCTCATCTCGACGTTGGTCGCGGCGTACGACGACGCCAACTGGGACGGGGAGCTGATCGCGCGGGAGGCGACTTTCTACATGGTCGCCGGCGTGCGCAGCACGTCGAACACGGTGCTCGACGCGCTGCACCATCTGATCGAGTACCTCGCCGAGCATCCGGAGTCGGTGGCCGCCGCCCTCGACGTTGGGAACGACTTCCTGATCCGGGCGGTTGCCGAGTCGTTGAGACTGCACGTCCCGAACCCGGCGCTCACCCGGCGGGCGTTGCGCTCCGGCGTCACCGCACAGGGTCGGCGGTACCAGGAGGGCGACGAGCTGGTGCTGCACATTCCGGTTGCCCATCTCGACGAGCAGTTCTTCGGCCCGCACCCGGAGCGCTTCGACCCCTACCGGCGGACCGCCAGGGACGTTCCGCTGTGGGGGCTGGCGTTCGGGCACGGCCATCACGCCTGCATCGGTCGAGCCCTGGCTCTCGGGCGGTTCGATGCCGACTCCGGCGGACTCCTCGGCTACCAGGGGTCGACCGTGGCGATTCTGCGCGAGCTGGTGCGCCGAGAGGTGAACCTGGTTCCCGGTCGCGAGCCGCGGCTGAACAAGGACACGTTCAAGGTGGTGTTCGATTCCTTCCCGGTGCGACTGCACCGGGAAGGCGCGGAGGTGCCGACCCATTGAGCGACGAGCTGCTGCCCCCGCCGTCGGTGGATGCCACGAAGTGTGTGGGATATGGGCTGTGCCATGACTACGCCTCGCGCTACCTGGAAATGGATGACGACGGAATCACCCGGGTTCGCGGTGCGGCGGGCGGTGTCGCGGCCAGCGACGCCGAGTCGATCGAGCGCGCCGTCGCGGTGTGTCCCGCCCAGGCCATTACCTGGCCGGGACGGCTCGTCGACAGCGGGTGAGCTGGTGTTTCCCCGAGGTCGGGATCAGCGCACCAACCGGAGATCCTGGCGCGCGGATGCCCAGAGGGCGCTCAGTTCTTCGGGATGGGCGAATCAGTAGGCCCCGGCCCCGGGGGTGGCGGCGGCCAGGATCCACGGCGGGTCCTCCCTGCCGGTGAGCCGAGGACCCGGGACCGTCATCCTTCCGGGTCAGTGGTGCTTTTGTCCGCCAATTGTCCTCTCAAGCCCGGCCCGAGGTGTACCTCGATCACCGCCGGCAAGCGTTGGAGCCGCTCGTACAGCCGCCACAGGCCGTGTTCGTCGGCCGGAACGTCGAGTTCGACCGCCCAGCCGCCGTCGTCGAGGACGCTTGCCCGAAGCCCGCGAACGTCGTAGCGACGACCGCGAAGGAGACTCGTCACGCGCTCGACCCCGGCGAAGTCCTCGACCGTCAGCAGGAGGGAGCGCGACCGTCGCGCCGCGTCGCCGCGTGTCCGGCGCGAGGTCATGGGTACAGACATTGTCGTGTGGCCTTTCCATTGTGACAATCTGGTTAGCGCGTTCGAGCTCTGAACGGTGACGGGAGCCGACGGCGTCCAGGCTGCGGCTCACTTCCGCAATTAGTCAAGTCGCGTTCTCGACGCTCATTCTCGGGGTCGTCGTCGGTAGGAGAGTGTTCGTGCTGAAAAGGTCGAACTTCCGGGGGCAAGAGCCAATGTGGTGTGGTCTAATTCAGACTGGTACTGCCGCCTCGCATCTATCGGCCCGAGCGCGCCGAACGAGCGGGATGCCTCGTCTACCCCTGGGCAGGGGAACGGAGAGATGACCGGTGACCAGCGTAGGGGAACATGTCGAGGACGACCGCTGGTTTGCGCCCCGGCGGGAGGATCTGCTGCCCTCCGAGGAGCCTGTGCGGCTGCTCGACGCCCAGGGGCGAGTTCGGGAGAACCCGCGGTACGCCCTCGACCTCGAAGACGACGGCCTGCGTGCGCTGTACCGCTTCATGGTGATCACCAGAAAGGTGGACGACGAGGCACTCAAACTCGGCCGCCAGGGCCAGCTGGCCGTCTACACGTCGTCGCTGGGGCAGGAGGCGGCGCAGGTGGGGAGTGCGTACGCGCTCACCGAGCGCGACTGGATCTTCCCCTCGTACCGTGAGCACGGGGCCGCGCGCGTGAGGGGCGTGGATCCCGTCCAACAGCTCCACCACAACCGGGGCACGTGGGTATGTGCCCACGACCCGCTCGAGTACCGCTTCGCGCCGCAGACCGTGTCCATCGCCACCCATCTGCCGCACGCGGCGGGCCTGGCCAGCGCGGCCCGGCTGGCAGGCGACGACCTCGTGGTCATCGCGTACTTCGGAGACGGCGCGACGTCGGAGGGCGATGCGCACGAGGCGATGAACCTCGCCTCGGTTCGCCGGGCGCCGTGCGTGTTCTTCTGCCAGAACAACGGCTGGGCGATCTCGGTGCCGGTGCGTGACCAACTGGCCGGACCGAGCATCGCGCACCGAGCGATCGGTTACGGCATGCCGGGCATCCGGGTGGACGGCAACGACGTCCTGGCGTGCTACGCGGTGACCAGGTGGGCCGTCGACCGCGCGCGCCGGGGGGAGGGCCCGACGTTGATCGAGGCCCTGACGTATCGCATGGAAGCTCACTCCGGCTCGGACGATCCCGGCCGCTACCGGCCGCCGGGCGAGATCGAGGCGTGGGCCGAGCTGGATCCGTTGACGCGGTTCCGTCGTCTTCTCGACGCGCGCGGCCTGTGGGACGCCGCGATGGACGGCGAGGTGAACCGGCAGGCCGACGCGCTCGCGGCCGAGCTGAGGGCGGGAATCTACGACGCTCCGGCCGGTGATCCGCTTGAGCTCTTCGACCATGTCTACGTCGAGCGGCCCAGTCTTCTGCAGGCTCAGCGAGAGATGATGCGCCGTGAGCTCGCCGGCGGGGAGGCCTGAGATGGCAGCGGTGACCATGGTGGGGGCGCTGAACCGGGCGTTGGCCGACGAGATGCTCGACGACGACTCCGTGCTGGTGTTCGGCGAGGACGTCGGTGCCCTCGGCGGGGTGTTCCGGGTCACCGATGCGCTGCAGGCACGGTTCGGCACCGACCGGTGCTTCGACACCCCGCTCGCCGAGTCCGGGATCGTCGGATCGTCCATCGGCTTCGCGCTCTACGGCTACCGACCGGTGCCGGAGATCCAGTTCGACGGTTTCGCACATCCGGCGTTCGAGCAGGTGGTCACCCACCTGGCCAAGTACCGCAACCGTACTCGGGGCCGGATCCGGCTCCCGGTCACCGTCCGGATCCCGTACGGCGGCGGCATCGGCGCGATCGAGCAGCACGGGGAGAGCCCTGAGGCCTACTGGGCGCACACTCCGGGACTCAGGGTGGTCACACCGGGAACACCGTCGGACGCATACTCGCTGCTGCGCCAGGCCATCCGCTGCGACGACCCGGTGATCTTCCTGGAGCCCAAGCGGCGCTACTACCTCAAGGAGGACATCGAGCTGCCCCTCACCACGGCGCCGATGGACAAGGCCGTGGTGCGCAGAACCGGCGACGACGTGACGCTCATCTGCTACGGACCCATGGTCCGCACCGCGATCGATGCCGCCGAGGCCGCGGCCGAGCACGGCTGGAGTGTCGAGGTGATCGACCTGCGTTCGCTCAGTCCGTTGGACGAGGAAACGATTGTGGACAGCATCAGGAAAACCGGCCGCGGAATTGTTGCGCACGAGGCGTCACGGAGCGTTGGTCTGGGCGCGGAAATCGCTGCCCGAGTGACCGAGGCAGCGTTTTATCATCTGGAGGCGCCCGTATTGCGCGCGACGGGATACGATACGCCTTATCCGCCGCCGAAGCTCGAGAAATTCTGGCTGCCCGACGTCGAGCGCATTTTGGATCGGGTCGAGCAGTCGTTGAAGTATTAACGACCTTGTCTGGCGGCTCGCTCCGCTCGGGCCGTGAACCGCGGTATCGCCATTACCTGAAATGCCCTTCGGAGGTTTCCGAGACGCTTCCCGGGTTCGTCGAGGTCGTGTCGCGTACCGGCCCGATGCCCGATCGGACGTGGTCGACCCGAGCGGACGCGCCGCGCGGGCGGGCACCGATCGGGCCGCGATCTTGGCCGGTCTTACCGAACCGCCGGCAGTGTCGTCTTCACCGGTGCGGCGGTGCCCGGGGGCCTCGGCTCATCCGGCCGCCGATCCTCGCTCCTCAAATATCAGACAATTTCGTCACTGGTGGACCGTCGCCACTGATGGGGCGAGGCGGATACCCGGTGGCCTGGTTCGGCACCGCCACCGAGCCGCCTGGTTGCTCAGAAGCCCGGAACGACCAGCGGGAAATGGGGGTGATCGAACGTCGACCCGGGCTCGATCCCCTTCCGGTCGCCGGTCACGTGGAACGGGTTGCCGACGATGAGGTTGGCGACGTCGTGATTGCCGACGTAGCGGACGTCCTCCGGCAGATACATCGTGATGTAGGACCAGCGTTGTTCGCCCGTCGTGTTCGCGCCGGCGCGATGCACGGTGAGCATGCTGTGGCATGTCGCGTCACCCGGCCGTAGGTGCAGCGGCTCGGACCATTCGTGCCGCTCGAGCAGCTCGGGATAGACGTCCAGGAGCTGGAGTTGCTCGGCCGCCGGCCGGTCCTTGCTGTCCCAACCGAGCGGCCCCTCCTGGTGCGAGCCGGTCAGGAACTGCATGCTCCCGCGTTCCGGGGGCACCTCGTTGAGCGCGATCCAAAAGTTGACGTAGCCCATGCGGTCGAAGATGCGGGAGGGGTAGTCCTGGTGCGGCGGGGTCGGCCGTGAACCGGCGCCGCCGCTGGCCGCGGGCTGGCGACAGGCGATGAGGTCCCGGTAGTAGCGGACGCCGACGCGCCGGCCTATGAGGCGCTGTGCTGCCCTGCCGATCTCCTCCGACCGCCCCAGCTCGCCGAACAACGGCATTCCTTCGAAGGCGGGGTAGTGGTACTGGGTCGACCACTCCAGCTGGGGATCGATGCCCGGGCGCAACGTATGGTCCTTGCCCTCAGGCCCCATGACCTGCTTGGCCTGTTCGAGCAGCTGGCCGGCGAGCTCCGGGGAGATCAGCCCGCGCAGGCAGGCCCACCCGTCCCGACGGTAGGCCTCGACCTCCGGGTCAGTGATCTCCCGGACCAGTGGGGTCGATTGGAGTGTCGGTCTCACCAGTGATCTCCTTTGCTGGGTGGGTCCGTGCGCGCGGCGGACACGACCTCTCGAGGCTCACCCGCTCGCGGGGCTGATCGCGATCGCTCGGGTCTCGCCGAAGTCGCGGGCGGTCCTCGACCACGTCGCGCCACCGTCGGTGCTGGTCAGGACCTGTCCGAAGATGCTGCAGGCAGCCATCGTCTCGGGGATGTCACGGTGACCCGCGATCGCGTAGACGACCGAGTTCGTGACCTGGCTGACCGGCGCCCAGCTCCGGCCGCCGTCCGTGCTGCGCTGGATGACGCCGCGGGCTCCAGGGATGTAGTCGCCGACGCCCGCCAAGATCGTGTCAGGATCGTCGGTCTTGGTGAGCAGGCCTCGGGTGTACCAGATCTGCCCGGCCCCGGGGACGGGCTCCGGGAAGCGTGACGGTGACCAGGTCCGGCCCTGGTCGGTGCTGCGGAAGAACCCGATGGGGGTCGAGGCGCACACCGCGCCTCCGCCGACCTCCACGCCGTGGATGTCCTCGTGCCGGTCGTCGCGCCACACCTCGGTGGGGCCCAGCAGGGACTGGCCGTTGTTGAGCACGATGCGCGCCCAGTTGTCCCCGCCGTCGTCGCTGTGGAACACGCCGTCGATCTCGACGCTCGCCCAGATCTCGTCCGCGTGGTCGGGGTCGATGGCGACGTCGGTGGTGCGGGAGGAGCCGGCGTTGCAGAGCTGTGCCGCACCGAGCGCGAGCTCCTTCCAGCTCTGGCCGCCGTCGGTGGACCTCAGGACTCCGGCCGGTCGTAGCCCGACCAGGATGACCGACGCGTCGTGCGGGCTGAGCGCGATCGACCAGATCTCGCTGCCGTCGAGCGGGGCCGGAACGTTCTCGAACGACCTGCCGCAGTCGTCACTGCGAAGCAGGACGGCCCGTCCCGGCTCACCGGTGGAGCCCGCCCAGACCTGGCGCGGGTTGTGCGGCGACACCGCCACCGCCCGTACGTCGACCTCGCCGGCCCTGGCGTACGGCGGAAGGTCCAACCGGCTGCGGAGCCACTCGGAGCCGCCGTCGTGGCTGACCCACACGCCCTCGTTCTGGGTTCCCAGACACACTGTGTAGCTGCCCGACATCACGCGCTCCAATCGGTCAGGAGGGTCGCACCGGCTCGACCTTGGCTATCCGGTGGTGGAGGACGCAGTCGGGCTGCTCGCCGAACACCGTCGTGCGTTCCGGGTCGACTCGCCACCTCGCTTCGGCGTCGTCGAAGGCGTCGGAGTCGCCCGGGTGGCCGACCGCCCAGATGAACTCGCCGGCAACCCGGTCGACGTAGGCGAACTCGACGAAGAATCCGTAGGGTTCACGTGTGCGGACGGCCCTGGGGAACCAGGACATGAACGCATCGAGCTGTCCGTCCGCGATGCGATATCTACGCAGTTGAACTGTGGCCACCAAGCCTCCTGTCGCCGGTCGGGAGGTCAGCCAGCGGCAGCGGTACCTGAGCGCGGCCGTCGTTCGCGTCGGTCGGGAGCAAATGCGCCCGTAGATAGCTCAGATGCTCCACGACCGCCGCCTCGGCCGCGTCAGCGTCCTCGGCGGCGATCGTCTTCACGATCTTCTGGTGCTGCCGAACCGTCTCTCGTCCGACATCGGGGGACAGGTCCAGATAGTGCAGGGGCTCGGTCTCGCTGTGCAGGGCATGAACGAACGCCGCCAGCACGCGGTTGCCGGAGGCGGCCGCGATGGTCCGGTGGAACCGGGAGTCGAGGTCCGGCACCTCGGGGTCGTCCACCGAGATCGTCTTCTGACGTGCCACGATCTGGCGAAGCGTGGAGAGATCGGTCGCGGAGCGATGCTCGGCGGCCAGCCGGGCCGCCGGCACCTCCAGGTACTGGCGGACCATCGCCAGCTCGTCGGGTCGCAGGCAGCCGAGTTGCAGACGGTGGTGAAGAGAGTCCCGCAAGAGAGTTCCGAGGGACTGGTAGTCGACCTGCTGGACGAAGCTCCCGCCCTTGATGCCGGGCGTCTTCGAGATCAGACCCTCCGTGGCCAGGGACCTCAGCGCCTCGCGCACCGTCGTGCGACTGACGCCGAACTGGCGGGCCAACTCGCCTTCCGGCGGTAGCTTCTCGCCGCCCCGCAGCTCGCCGGAGAAGATCATCGAGCGGACCTTCTCCTCGACCTGGGCGCGCGGGCGAAGGACCTTCTCACCTATCACTCGCGGTGAAGAACGGGCCTCGCCCGTCCCCGCTGTCGACATCGTGGTCCCCCGATCAATTCCGGCCAGGACTGTAACTGTAGGACATTATGCCATAGGCTCCGCGGTCGGGGCATCTTCCGCATGGAGGTGTTGATGATCGAGTACAACCCGTACGACGGTGAGGTCAAGCCGGACCCGCACCGGTACTTCGACGAACTGCGGCGCTCGTGTCCGGTGCACCACCACGTGCTCGACGAGGCGCGCGCACGCAAGATCAGCGGAAATCCGTGGGTCGCCGAGGCGACCGAGGAGTTCTGGTCGGTGTTCCGCTACGCGGACATCGCCCACGTGATGCAGTCGCCGGGCACCTTCTCGAACAAGGAAGGCCCTGGGCCGGAGCGGATGCGCCAGATCAGCGACGACGGAATGCTGCTGATCGCGGACGAGCCGGCCCACCGCCGCCAGCGAAGCATCGCCAACAAGGCCTTCACCCCGCGCATGGTGCAGCGCTACGAACCCGACATCCAGAAGCTCGGGGACGAGTTGGTCGACCGGATCCGCCCGAGGGGCCACGCCGACCTGGTCGCCGACTTCGCGGCTCCGATGACGATCCGAGTGGTCGCCCGAATGATCGGCGTCGGCGAGGAGCGGCCTGATCGACTGCGCGGTGGAGGAGACCCTGCGGTTCGCCTCTCCTCTGGAGGGCATCTGTCGGACCGCGCGGCACGACACCGAGATCGGCGGCGTGCCGGTCCCGAAGGGGGCCAAGGTTCGGCTGATGCTCGCGTCGGCCGGTCGGGATGCCGAGCAGTTCGAGCGGCCGGACGAGTTCGACATCGAACGCGAACGGAGCGAGCTGCGCCGGCACCTGTCCTTCGGGGTCGGCATTCACACCTGCATCGGTGCGGCCCTGGCCAGAGCGGAGCTGCGAATCGGGATCTCCGCGCTGTTGGCCGGGCTGCCCGGACTGCGGCTGGACCCGGACGAGGAACCGACGCGCACCCAGGCTCTGCTGGTCAGCGGGTTCAGCAAGCTCCCGATCCGGTGGGATCCCTGACCTCCCCGGGGGAGCGATCCGTGTACCGCCGACCCGAGCGCGCCGAGGAAGGCCGAATCCGTGGAACCGAGTGAACTGCTGAGCTCCTTCGACCAGTACGACCCGGCTCACGTGCAGGTGATGCACGAGGTGCTCGCTCATGCACGGCGGGAGTGCCCGGTCTTCCACACCACTGCCGAGCCGGGGTACTGGGTGGTGTCGCGCTACGCCGACGCCAAGAGGATCCTCTTCGACACTGCCGCTTTCTCCAACCGCAACGGCGTCACCGTCCACGGGGTCGGCGAGCCGCGCCCGCTGCCGGCCGCCGCCGACCCGCCGTTGCACAAGCAGTATCGGGACATCCTGCGCCCCTACTTCACCCAGCAGGCCATCCGGGCCCATGAGCCCGAGCTGCGCAAGCTGGCCCAACAGCTCATGGAGCCGTGGCTATCCACCGGCGAGGTCGAGTTCGTCAAGGACTACGCGGCCAAGCTGGCCTACGCCGCGCTCTTTGCGGTCTTCCTGCGGTCCAGCGGCGCCGAGGACATCGACCTGTTCGTGGCGGGCGCCGACCGCATCGTGCAGGAGAGCACGCAGGACGCCTACGCCCAGCTGATGGGGCTGGTGCGGCAGCTGCTCGCCAGGCGTAGGAGCTCCGGCGTGGAGATCAACGACATGATCGGCGCGGTGGAGCTCGGCTCGGTGGACGGGCGGCCGCTCACCGAGGACGAGAAGGTAGGGATGATCTTCTCGGCGGTGGCGGCCGGCTTCGAGACCAACTACGCCACCATGGCGCTGATCATGCACCAGGTCGTACGGCACCCCGAGCTGGAGACGCGGATCCAGGGCCCGGACTGGGCGTCCGGGCACCTCGCCGAGTTCCTGCGTTTCGTCAGCCCGGTGACCGGGCTGATCAGGACTGTCACCCGGGACACCGAGATCGGCGGCGTGGCCCTGCGGGCGGGGGACACCGTGCTCGTGCACTACGCCTCGGTTGATCGTGACGAGGCTCAGTTCCCCCAGGCGGACACGCTCGACTTCGCCCGGCCGAACAGCGGCCAGCACATGGCGTTCAGCTTCGGGGTGCACCGTTGCCTGGGGGCGCCGTTCGCCGAGTTCCTCATCGGCATCGGGCTGGAGGAGTTGACCCGGCGGGCCACCGGGTTCCGGCTGCGGGACCCTGAGCTCGATGTGCCTTACACAACCGGTGTGGTGTGCCGGCCGGAAGCGCTACCACTGACCTTCGAGCTGCGTTGAGTCGATCCCATCGTGCATTGAGAGGACCGTTGAGCATGAACTTCGACGGAAAGGTTGCCCTGGTCACCGGGGCCGCCACCGGGATCGGCGAGGCCACGGCGACGCTGCTCGCGGCAAGGGGTGCCGCCGTGGTGATCGCGGACCTGGACGAGGCACTGGCGGAGAAGGTCGCCACCGCGATCCGCGGCGACGGCGGCCGGGCCGCGTTCATCGGGGTGGACGTGGCCGACGAGGCCCAGGTCGAGGCCATGGTGGATTTCACGGTGGCCGAGTTCGGCGGACTGCATCTGGCCGTGAACAACGCCGGGATCTCGCAACCCGAGCAGCGCACGCACGAGATGACCGCGCAGGTGTGGGACCGGGTCATGAACGTCAACCTGCGCGGCTGCTGGCTGTGCCTGCGGGCGGAGGCCAGGCACTTCCTCGCCAACGGCGGCGGGTCCATCGTCAACGTGGCTTCCGGTGCCGGGTTGAAGGCCGGTCCCCCGGGCCTGACCGCATACGTGGCGAGCAAGCACGGTGTGGTCGGCCTGACGCGCAACGCGGCGATCGACTACATCCGGGACAACATTCGGGTCAACGCGTTGGCTCCCGGGACCACGGCCACGAGCCTCCTCAAGGCGTATCCCGAGGAAACGCAGCGCGCCTACGCCGCGCTGATGCCCTGTGGCCGGATGTCCGAGCCATCCGAGCAGGCGGAAGCCATTGCCTGGTTGCTCTCCGACCAGGCCTCCTACGTCTCGGGCACGGTCCTGGAGGCCGACATGGCCTACCTGCAGAAGTAGCGCCGACCGGTGGGCACATCTGAGGGCGCGCTCGTGATGTGGGGCGCCTGTCTGCACAACCACGACCTGCTCACCCGGGCGGAGTGTCTGCGTCCGGCCGGCTTCGACGCCATGACCGCGTTCGTGACCGACGTGGCCGAGGCCGAGGCGCACTGGGGCTCGTTGGCGGCGGTGCACCGCGAGCTGACCGCCCGCGAGGCGCGGGTCAACTGCGTGGACGTGTATCTCGGCTGGTATCCGGGCCACGACCCGGAGGCTGTCGCGGGCGCCGCCGCCGAGCTGCTGCGGGCGAGCGAGTCCGACCTGCTGCGCTACGCGAGCGAACTGGGGGCCGAGTTCGTTTCGCTGGGGGCACCGTTCTGGGGCGAGCCCGCGCCGTTGGCCAGGGTCGTGGACGCACTCGGGTCCTTCACCGACCGCGCGGCGGCGCTGGGGATCCGGCCGCACCTGGAGATCAGCAACGGCTCACACGTCAGCACGGTGGCGCTGGCCGTCGAGCTGCTCGCCGCCGTGGGCCGGCCGACCCTGGGTCTGGTCCTGGACACCTACAACATCAGCAGAGCCGGCGGCGTGCCGGCCGACGTGGACGCCGTGCCGCACGAACGCATCTTCCAGATCCAACTCGTGGACGGGGCGACGGAGCCGGTGCGGGACAGGTTCTACGACTCGCTGCACCATCGGGAACTTCCGGGCGAGGGGGAGCTGCCGGTCGAGGACTTCCTGCGCCGGATCGCCGCCAAGGGGCCGCTGCCGCCGATCGGCCCGGAGATCTTCAACGACCGCCTCGTGGCGATGCCACCCCTGGAGGCGGCGACCGCCTGCGCGGATGCGACTCGGGCGATGGTGCGGCACGCGACCGGCGGCCGTCCTTGACGGGCTCGATTTCCTCCTTGTAATGTCTATTAGCAGACATTTTGCAGAAATTGCAGATCGTTCGGGAGGCGCTGGGATGACGGGCCGGGTGGAAGGCAAGGTCGCGTTCGTCACCGGAGTGGCGCGGGGCCAGGGGCGCAGTCACGCCGTCCGGTTGGCCCAGGAGGGTGCCGACATCATCGGCATAGACCTGTGCGACTCCGTCGACACCGTCCCGTATCCCGGTGCGACCAAGGACGACCTTGCGGAGACCCGCCGACAGATCGAGGAGCTCGATCGCCGCGCGGTGCTCACCACCGCGGACGTCCGCAGCCTCGACGAGGTCTCCGGCGCCGTGGAGAACGGTGTCGCCGAGCTCGGTCGGCTCGACGTCGTGGTCGCCAACGCGGGCATCTTCTCGGCGGCGGCCGCCGACCAGATGTCCGAGCAGACCTGGCTGGAGATGATCAGCGTCAACCTCACCGGGGTGTGGTGGACCTGCCGCGCCACGATCCCGCACCTGATCGCCGGCAACGGTGGGTCGATCATCCTGACCAGCTCCCGGGTCGGTTACGCCAGTGGGTCGCCGAACCTGGTCCACTACTCGGCGGCGAAGTCGGGTGTGGTCGGCATGATGAAGTCGTTGTCGGTGGAGCTGGCCAAACATTCGATCCGGGTGAACACGGTCAACCCGACGAACTGCGACACGCCCATGCTGCGCAACGACTTCATGAAGCAGCTGTTCTTCCCGG
Source organism: Actinospineispora eucalypti (assembly GCF_039543365.1). Classification (NCBI taxonomy): domain Bacteria; kingdom Bacillati; phylum Actinomycetota; class Actinomycetes; order Pseudonocardiales; family Pseudonocardiaceae; genus Actinospineispora; species Actinospineispora eucalypti. The sequence continues at coordinate 361,155 of NZ_BAABJP010000004.1, read as the reverse complement.
ACCGGCCCGATGCCACCGAAGACGACTTCATCCAGGCCTGCCGGGCCACCCACAACCTTCCGATTCCGTGGGTGGACCCGATCGACATCAGCAATGCCGTGCTGTATCTCGCATCCGAGGAGGCGAGATACGTCACCGGTGTTTCGTTGTCGGTCGGCGAGGTATGACCGGAGCGACGGCGCCGGGCGCTCCGCCGTCGGCCGGGCGCGTGCAGGGCCGGCACAACGGCTCGCCGTCACCGGGTCCCGAGGCAGGTCCGCTCAACGGGGTCCGGGTCATCGACGCGACCACCTCCTTCGCCGGGCCGTCGGCCGGCATGTACCTGGCCGACCTCGGCGCGGACGTGATCAAGGTGGAGCGGCCGGGCGGCGACGACTGCCGCGCCTGGGGTCCGCCGTTCGTCGGGGACGTGTCGCCCTGGTTCGCTTCGGCGAACCGCAACAAGCGCAGCGTGGTGCTCGACCTGCGCTCGCCCGGGGGTTCCCTTGCGCTCGCCCGCATGCTCGACTCGGCCGATGTGTTCCTGGAGAACCTCAACCCCGCCAAGCTGGAGCGCCTGGGTCTGAGCCCGGAGGTGGTACGGGCACGCAACCCGAGGCTCATCTACTGCGCGATGTCCGGGTTCGGGTTGACCGGTCCGGACAGCGGGCTGCCGGGTTACGACCTGGTGGCCCAGGCCCGCTCGGGGCTGATGAGCGTCACCGGCGAGCGAGGCGGCGCGCCGCAGCGGGTGTCGACGGCGCTGTCCGACATCGTCACCGGGCTGAGCGGCGGACTGGCCGTGTGCGCGGCCCTGGTCCGGCAACGCGCCACGGGGATCGGCGAGGTGATCGACGTATCGCTGCTCGACTCCGACCTGGCCTTGATGGCGCCCCGGCTGGCCTCCTTCCTGGCCGGCGAGCCCGAGCCGGCACCCAGCGGCGGTACCGACTCGGTCCTCGCGGTCTACCAGCCGTTCCCCACCGCGGACCGGCCGTTGGTGATCGCGATCGGCAACGACTCGCTGTGGCGGCGATTCTGCCGGGCGATCGGTCTGGACGATCTCGCCGACGACGAGCGGCTCGCCGACAACGCCGGGCGGAGGGCTCACCGGCCCATGCTCGTCGACCGAATCTCGGCACGGCTCTCGGCGGAGTCGGCCGAACACTGGGTGGCCCTGTTCGCCGAGGTCGGAGTGCCCTGCAGCCGGGTGCTGACACTCGGGGAGGTGGCCCAGGATCCGCAGGTGCAGGCCCGAGGCTCGCTGCTCCCGGTGCCGTCCGCTCCAACCGAGCTGTTCGGTGTGCGCAGTCCGTTCCGCCTCGCCTCCATGCCGAGGGCGCGCAACGAACCGGTTCCCGAGTTGGGCGAGCACACGTTCGAGGTGTTGAAGGAGCTCGGGTTCGGCGACGACGAGATCCAGCGGCTGCTCGACGACGCGGCGGCGGCCGAGAAGGCGGTTCGACCATGACCGAGCCTCTTGTCGTGGTCGAGGGCGATGCCGTCGTCCCGGCGGTGGCAACCGGTGGCGCGGCCGAGGGTGTGGCAGCGTTCCGGGAGAAGCGCCGCTCCACCTTCCCGGACCGGGACGGCGCGGCGTGGTGACGGCCCCGTCGCCCGCCCCGTCGCCGCGGTGTCCCGGCGCCTCGCTCATCGACCGTGACCCCGATGCCTACCTGGCGATGCACCGCGCGCTCGACGAGGCGGTGACCGAGGCGCTGTTGGACGGGCGGGAGCGGTCGGTGCGCGACGAGGTTCGACGGGTCGCCGCGCGACGGGTCGCGCCGGTTGCGGGCGAGCTGGACCGCACGAAGAGCTTCGCGGGGGACAGCTACCAGGCCCTGGCGGAAGCCGGACTGGCCGGGCTGCTCTTCCCTGAGGAACTCGGTGGTTCGGCGGACAGCACCGTCGCCTACGCCGCGGCCATGGAGGAGGTCTGCGCCGCCTGCCCGGCCACCAGCCTCGTCTACATGACCCAGACCCACGCCGCCTATCCGATTCTGATCGGTGGCGACGCCGAGCTCGCCGAGCGCTACGTTCCGGGGCTGCTGAACGGATCGGTCTACGGGTCACTGGCGATCACCGAACCGAACGCGGGCAGTGACGTGTCCAGCCTGCGGACCACGGCGCGGCGGGACGGCGAGGAGTACCGGATCAACGGCTCGAAAACGTTCATCACCACGGGCGACCGAGCCGGAGTGATCGTCTGCTTCGCCACGACGGACCGAACCGCGCGGCGGGACGGCGTCAGCGCGTTCGTCGTCGAGGGCGGCAGCGTCGGGCTCGGCCACGGCGAGCCGCTGGTCAAGATGGGCATGCACGGGTCCAGCACGGCCGAGTTGTTCTTCGACGACGTCCGGGTGCCCTCGTCGAACAGACTCGGGGCGGAGGGCAGCGGTTGGCGGATCGTGATGAGCGCGGTCGTCAAGTCCCGCATCAGCGCGGCCGCCCAGGGCGTCGGCATTGCACGTGGCGCCTACGCCCATGCCCTAGCCGAGCTCACCCGTCGTCACGGCCCGGTGCTGCCCGCCGACCTGGCGGCCCCGATGGCCGAGTTGCGTGGCCGGATGCTGCAGGCCCGGCTGCTGCTGTTGACCACGGCCGCCCAGGTCGATCGATCGGAGGGACCGCCGACAGCGGCGATCAGCATGATGAAACAGCAGTGCACCGACGCCGGCGTCGCGGTCGCGACCGCGGCGGTCCGACTGCTGGGCGCGGCCGGGGACCTGGTTGACCTGGGCGTCGAACGCTACCTGCGGGACGCCAAGGTGACCCAGATCTACGACGGCACCAACGACATCCAGCGGATGCTCATCGGCCGGGACACCTCGACACGCATGAAGGAGGCGAGCCGGTGAGCGCAGCCGGAGTCCTGGCCGGAAAGGTCGCGGTGGTCACCGGGGCCGGCCGAGGTGTCGGCAGGTCGTTGGCACTGGGGCTGGCCGAGGCGGGCGCGGACGTGGCGCTCGCCGCGCGCGGTACCGACCAGCTCGAAGCGGTCGCCAAGGAGGTCCGGGCGGAGGGCCGCCGGGCACTCGTCGTGCCCACCGACATCACCGACGAGGCGGCCGTCGACCGGCTCGCCGAGCGGACCGTCGAGTTCTTCGGCCACGTCGACATCCTGGTGAACAACTCCGGCATCCTCGCGACCCGTGCCCTGCTGGACCAGTCCACCGCGGAGTGGGACGCGGTGCACGCCACCAATGTCCGGGGCACGTTCCTCACCACTCGCGCCGTCGGGCGTCATCTCGTTGCGCAGGGCCACGGCAAGGTCGTCAACGTGGCGTCGAACTTCGCGCTCAAGGGCGTTCCGCTGCACACCGCGTACTCGTCGTCGAAGGCGGCCGTGGTCGGCCTGACCCGCTCGCTGGCACTGGAGTGGGCGCGGCACAACGTCCAGGTGAACGCGCTGGCGCCCGGATACGTCGAGACCGACTTCAACGCCGAGGCCAGGGCGGATCCCGAAATCTACGGCCGAATCCTCAAGGGTGTGCCGGCGCGGCGCATGGCGCGCCCCGAGGAGCTTCGGAGCTGGCTGGTCCAGCTCGCCGGGCCGGCCTCCGACTTCATGACCGGATCGGTCGTGGTCGTCGACGGCGGGCAGACCGCATGAAAGCTCAGACCCGAGCAGGAGAACCCACGTGACCCCTCCCATCCGAACGGTTGCGGTGATCGGCGCCGGCACGATGGGTTCCGGCATCGCGGTGGTCGCCGCCCAGGCCGGTTACCGGACCATCATCCGCGACCTCGACGAGGCGAACCTGGCCCGCGGTCTGGACACCGCCCGCGGCTTCCTGACCAAGAGCGCTGAGAAGGGCAAGCTGACGCCCGAGCAGTCGGCGAGCGCGATCGGCAATCTGAGCGGGACGACAGACCTGCGGGACCTGTCCGCCGCCGACGTGGTGATCGAGGCGATCTTCGAGAACCTGTCGGCCAAGCAGCGGTTGTGGTCCGACCTGGACCCGGTGGTCTCCCCGGACACCCTGCTGCACACCAACACCTCGACATTGCCGGTGACCGGCATCGCGGCCGGATCGAAGAGCCCGAACCGGGTGATCGGCACCCACTACTGCAACCCGGCGCCACTGATGAAGCTGGTGGAGGTTGCGCGAGGGCGCTACACCGACGACGCCACCTACCACCGGACCCGCGAGTTCCTCACCACGCTCGGCAAGACGACGGTGACGACCAAGGACCAACCCGGTTTCATCGTCAACCGGTTCCTCATCCCCTGGGAGAACAACGTCATCCGGGCGCTCGAGGCCGGTCTGGGCACCGTCGAGTCGATCGACCTCGCGGTGACCAGCGGACTGGGGCACCCGATGGGCCCCTTCCGGCTGCTGGACGTGGTGGGGATGGACATTCACAAGGAGGTGGCCATGCGCCTCTACGAGCAGTTCCGGGATCCGCGGTTCGCGCCGCCGCCGATGGTGGACCGGATGATCGCCGCCGGTGATCTCGGGCGCAAGACCGGCCGCGGGTTCTACACCTATGACGACAACCGACTGTTCGGTGCCTGAGGAGGCTGGTGATGTCCGACTTCGGGCGGGTGGCGGTGCTCGGGTGCGGCACGATGGGCGCGGGAATCGCGCAGGTCGTTGCTCAGTCGGGGCGCACGGTGCAGGTGCTGGAGATCGACGAGGAACGGCTCGCCGAGGGCCGGCGGCGGGTGGCGGACTTGCTCGCCGACGGCATCCGGCGGGGAAGGCGCTCCGACGCCGACCGAGACGCGACTCTGGACCGGATCAGCGGCACGACCGACGTCGCCGCCCTGGCGGGCTCGTCGCTGGTGATCGAGGCGGTGGTCGAGGACCGCGAGGTCAAGGCGCGGCTCTTGCCGGCCGTGGCCGAGGCGGTCGGGTCGGAGGCCGTGCTGGCCACGAGCACCTCGACGCTCCCGGTGACCGCGCTCGCCGCGTCCGTGCCCGACCCGACCCGGTTCGCCGGGCTGCATTTCTTCAATCCCGCGCCGTTGACGAAGCTCGTCGAGGTGGTACGCACCCTGCAGACCGACCCCGATGTGATCAGGGCGCTCATCGAGTTCTGTGGGTCGATCGGCAAGACACCGGTCGAGGTCAAGGACCGTCCGGGTTTCCTGATCAACAAGCTGTTGATGCCCTACCTCAACGACGTCGTGCAGGCCTACGACGACGAGCTGGCCACCGCCGAGGACCTCGACACCGCACTGGAGCTGGGGCTCGGCTACCGCATGGGCCCGATGAAGCTGCTCGACGTGATCGGGCTGGACACCCACCACCACGCCACCCGGAGTGCCTACGAGCAGACGCTCGACCCGCAGTTCGCGCCACCCCCGCTGCTGACCCGGATGGTGGCGGCCGGGTACCTCGGCAACAAGAGCGGACGTGGGTTCCGGGCCGGCGGGGGTCTCGAGGGCCGTGTCAGTGCCGACAACCCGGGGGAGATGACTTCGTGAGCTACCAGGACATCGTCGTCGACGACCTCGACGGAATCCGGACGATCACCCTGAACCGCCCGGAGAACGGCAACAAGCTCCGTGACCAGACCTGCCTGGAGCTGGTCGACGCGCTCCAGTGGTTCCGGGTGGAGCCCGCGCTACGCGCGGCGATCCTGACCGGTGCGGGGGAGAAGTTCTTCTGCATCGGGGGCGAGCACGCCGAGATGGAGGGGCTCGACTACTCGAACGTCTTGCCGATTGTCGACGTGTACCAGGCGATCGACACGATCGCCAAGCCGATCGTCGCGGCGGTCAACGGGTTCGCCGTCGGCGGCGGGAACGTGCTGCACAACGTGTGCGACCTGACGATCGCCGCCGAGAACGCGGTGTTCCGCCAGGTGGGACCCATGGTGGGTAGCTTCGACGCCGGCTACGGCACCTGGTATCTCGAGGACACGATCGGCCGCAAGCGAGCCAAGGAGATGTGGTACCTCAATCGCAAGTACACGGCTGCCCAGGCGCTGGCGATGGGGCTGGTCAACGAGGTGGTGCCGGCCGGGCGCCTGATGGAGCGGACCCGGGAGGTGGCGACGGAGCTGCTGACCCGGAGCCCGCTGGCCCTCGGGGCGCTCAAGGCCGCGTTCTCCGCCCGGCACAACGGTGTTTCCGGCCAGGCCCGGATGGCGCACGACCAGCAGCTCACCCTGTATCTCGGGAGCCGGGAGGCGCACGAGGCGAGTGCATCGTTCGCCGAGCGGCGGGCCCCCGACACCTCGACGTTCTGGTCCTGACCGTGTTCCGCGCGACGTGGGATACCGCCGTTGCCGAACAACGGGCGGTACTGGAGCTGATCGACCAGCTCGCGGCGAGCTGGCAACCCCGGGGGGCGCAGGTGGAGCCCCGTGTGGCGCAGGCGCGGTCGGCGCTGGCCGAAAGCGGGATCTGGGCGCTCGGCGTGCCGGACGCCGACGGCGGGGGAGACGCCGATTTTCCCACCACTCAGCTGGCTATCGCGCGCGTTTCGAGCTACTGGCCCGCTCTCGGTCTGGCGATGGCGCACCTGCACGCCGCGGCGGTCGCGCTCGCGCTCGCGCCGAGTGCTCGGCGTGCGGTCCTCGCGACCGCGGCGCTCGAAGGGCGGCCGCTGGCGGTCGTCGAGCTCGCTGACGACCGCATCTCGGTGGAGCGGGTCGATGTCGGCGCAGCGGCCTGCGACCTTGTGGTGCTCAGTGGTGGCGAATGCCGGTTCGTGCCCGCTGAGCTCGTCGAGTTCGGGCCGCCCCAGCGGCGAACCGGGCTCGACGGCGCGGTCACGGTTGCGGCCACGCTGCCCGAAGGCGCGGGCGACGACCTCGAGCCGGGCGACGACCTTGAGCCGGGCAACGACCCCGGCCGGGGCGACATCGTTCGGGCCAGGTTGGGTATGGGGGTTCTCGCCGTTGCCGCCGGGGTCGTGCAGGCCGCATCGGAGCATGCGCGCCGATACGCCGAGGGACGGGTGCAGTTCGGCGGACCGCTGACCGCCCTGCCGACAATGCGCGCCCAGCTCTCGGCGTTGCACGGGCCCGCCGTGACCCTGCTCGGCGCCGCGCTGCGTCCGCCTGGTTCGGCCGAGGACGCCGCGGCCGCGGTGCGAGATGGGCTCGATCGCGCGGTCGAGGCCAGCGGGGCGGCGCTGCAGTGCTTCGGTGGCTACGGATACCTCGAGGAGTATCCAGCCGCCGGCCTCTTTCGAGACGCTGTGTCGCTTCGCGCGGCGAACCACGCCGCGCCGGTGCTCATGGGCGAGCGGCAAACCATCTGATCATTCCGGCCGTGGTCGAGGGGCCGAGGACTATCGATCGACTCGGGCGCGCGGGCGGCGCGGACCCCCAGCGCGACCCGCCGGACCGCGGCCACGGGTGCGGAACGAACTCGCCTTGGCTAAGTTCGGTCGCCGGAGGCTTGATGGTGAGCGGTTCGTGGCGACGTGGCGGCGGTGGCTCGGGATCCGCAATGTCGCGGACGCCGACTCCGGAGGACGCGGTCTGCGCCGCGCTCACGCTCTTCCGACGAATCGGCTATCGGGCCACGACCATGGAGGCCATCGCGGCCGCCGCCGGAGTGACCTCCGACGTTCTTCGGGAGCTGTACCGGAGTAAGGAGGAGATACTCCGCGATCTCGCCGAGGAGTGTGGCGCTGACGTCGTCAGGCACGCAGGCCGCCTGGGCACGGTCGAGGCGGACCGGGCCGGCCTGGACGAACTGAGGGTCTGGATCGCCGGACTCTCGTCCGTCGTCCACCGACGGTCGACAGCGATGCGGATGTGGCTGATGGTCGACGAGGCCGAGCGGGAGCTGCGCCAGTCGGTCCTCCGGACACTGAGCAGCTTTGCGGAGACCCTGCGCCCTCGGTTCGAGAAGCTGGACACCGGAAGCGTGGATCCGGGCGTGCTGGCGATCGCGGTCCTCACGCTGGTCGCTTGGGCTCAGTTGACGCGCGCCGCGCAGATGCCGGGGATCGATGAGAGTGTCGTCGACGATCATCTGGCCGTCCTCGTCGGTAACACGCTGTTGCCGGACCTACCCAGGCCCACCTGGCAACCGCCGCCGACGCCCGCCCCGCATGACGAGATCACGCCCCGGCGACGCAGCCGACAGGGTCTCCCCGCGCTTCCCGAGCCGTCCACCGGTCTGGTGGGGCTGCGGCGGGCGGCCAGGACGTCACGCGCTGAATACGTGGTCGACCGGACCCTGACCGCCGCCGTGGATGTCATCCGGCGACAGGGCTACGGGGCGACGAGTGTCGGGGAGATCATCACGGTTGCCGGACTCCCGCGCGCCAGCTTCTCGGCCTTCTGGCCGGATCGCCGTGCGCTGCTGCAGACACTCACCCACCGTGCGGCCCTTGCGCTACGCGGCCCGCTGGCCCAGCTTCCCACCGCGGACACCGGTCGCCAGGACCTGCGCGCCTGGATCTCGAGCTGGCTCGACATGTTGGTGCAGCACGGACCCGTGCTGCACCTATGGGTCCACGAGTCGGGTAACGAGATCGAGTTGGGCGGCCTCACGGTGCACCTGCGGCAGACCGCGCTGTCGATCGTCGACGGCCTGCTCCCGGGCGGCCTGCCCGACGAGTCGACGGAACGACGTGTGGCGCGGGTGGTGATGTGGGCGTTGCTGGTCGAGCTTCCGTACGCACTGTGCATCCAGGCCGAACTGCTTCCTCGCTCCGACGTGCTGGATGTGCTGGCCCTCTTCCTGGAGCGCGCGGTCCCTGATCGACCGTGACCAGGTCGGGTACAAGAGATCACCCTCGTGTCGCCGGGTACGGTCGTACAATTTCCTCAAGTGCGGCGCTTCGGTGCCCTGCGCCAGCTCGGAGGACACAGTGGCATCTTCGGACACAGACTCGGACAAGCGTGAGCCGAGGATCATCGGCCAGAAGGTCGTGCGCCCCCGCGCGCAGGTCGAACAGAAGATCCGCGCGGCCATCGTCTCCGGCGAGCTGCGGGGCGGGGAGCGCCTCCCGCCGGAGGCCGAGCTGAGCCGGCAATTCGGCGTCAGCCGTACCACCGTTCGTGAGGCGCTGCGGTCGCTGTGCGCCGAGGGACTGATCACCAAGTCTCCTGGCGTCCGGGGTGGAAGCTTCGTCAAACAGGTCGACCACCAGTCGCTCGGGTCAACCCTCGCGGAGTCCTTGCAGGTCCGCCTCCAGCTCGGGACTCTGCGGGCTGACGAGGTCGCAATGGTCCGTCAGTACCTCGAGGTGCCGGCCGCGCGGCTGGCCGCGGCGAATCGGTCCGCGCGGAACCTGGCGGCCCTGCGCGAGGTGGTGGCCAGGGAGAAGACCATCGAGGCAGACGACCCGGAAGTGTCCGAACTCGACGCGCGGTTCCACTCCACGATCGCGGCCGCCTCCGGCAATCGCGCGATTGCCGCGTTCGTACACGCACTCCACGCGGCGACCGAGCCGGTCGGGGATCTGGACCTGTCGCCCGAGGCGGCGCAGCAAACTGTTCGACAGCACCAGGCCATTCTCGCGGCCATCGACGCCGGAGATCCCGACGAGGCAGAGACGGCGATGGTCGAACACTTGAGCTTCCGGCGCGAGCACCTCTCCCCGGCGGAGTCACCGAGCTCGCCGGCCAGGCCGCCTGCATCCCGGCAAGCGGGCACTCCGTCCCAGCTGTCCAGCGCGTAATTACCCATCTGCACGACCGGAGGCTGTTCACCACGGCTCGCGGCCGCGCGGCGGACGCCCAAGCCGCGAGTGTCGTCACCCCAGGCAGGTCGGGCCAGATGGCGGATCTGATGTTGCCCCCGCTCAGCGGACACGAAAGTCGGGAGACGTAGGGTTCGACGATCTTGTGAAGGAGATCGTCGATCATGCCGAAGCCCGGAGACGGCCAGCACTGCGGCCAGCGCAGCTAGCCCGCGGTCCTCCGCGCGGCCCGCCGGAGTCGGTAGGTAGCCGGCATGCAGCTTGCCAGGCCGCCCCCCTGCGGGGCTCGGCGGGACCGGAGGGTGGGATCGCCTTGACCGGCGGCTTGGGCGCCTTGCTGTCGTGGGTATTGGCCGCCGAGACGCCCGCCGAACCCACCGCCACCATGCAATCATCGAACAGGTCCACCCCCACCTGCCCGTCGGCGTGTTCGCCGCGAACGCGGCCTGGTTGGTGCTCGCGGGCATGGCGTTCAACCTCACCCGCGCCGCCGCGACCACCCCGTCCCGAACCTGACCAAGGCCACCACAGTGACCGCACTTACCCAGCGCATGGCCATGGGCAACCGCATGGACCCAGCTGTTCACCCGAGCCCGCGGCCCACCGAGCACCGCCACCTGACCACCTGCCGGCAACAGCACGACCCGGACAACTACGTGGAACACCTGACAGCGAGGTCAGGCGATCACACACGTTCCCAGACCACACTGATCAACTTCGACGAGACAGCCCACGCGGCCCAACCTGTCGGTGGATCGAGGCTTAGTGCCGGGCGACGCCAGGTGTCCGGTCAGGCGCGTGGGGATGACGTGGCGCCGATCGCGGCAAGACTCAGCTGGACGACCTGGCGCACCAGCTTTTCCGGTTGTTTCATCGGGCCGGTTTCGCCGAGCGGGCGTACCAGTGTCTCGGTCATGATGCCGAGGACCGCGGCCGAGGAGATCTCGGCGTCCTGTGTGGGGAGCTCGCCCTCGGCGATTCCGTCGGTGATGAGTCGGGCGAACAGGCGCCGGTAGCCCTCGCGGAAGGCGAGTCGGTGCTCGTCGACGGCCGGTTCGGTGGGTTCCACGAGCAGGGTGTGCGCGAACCGGCCGGCGCGCAGGGCGCGGGTGCAGAACGTGCGGACGGCGGTGGCGATCCGTTCGCTCGCGCTCCCGCCATCGGCGGCGGCCTGCTTGACCACGTCGTACTCGTGGCCGGCGACCTGCCGGTACATCTCGGCGAACAGTTCGGCCCGTGAGGGGAAGTGCTGGTAGATCGAGCCGACGGCGACTCCGGCTCGGTGCGCGATCACCGATACCTGCGCGTCCGGGAATCCGGTTTCGGCGATCACCTCGCGGGTGGCGGTGAGGATCGCTTCACGGGCGGCGGCGCGGCGCTGTCGCGCCGCCGTGGGGCGCTGCGCCTTCTGCTCGACCACGCTGCCGACCTCCCTGTGCATCGGGCAGGAGGATACGCGGCCGCGCGCCACGGGCCGGCTATCCGGGCTGCGGGGCTTGTTGTGAATTATGAATCATGATTCACTGTTCAAGACCGGCGGGAGGACAGCGGTGTCGGACCTGATCTCGTACGTGCACGGAGTGGACGAGGTACCCCTGCGGGCCGGGACGATCGGCGCGCAGCTGCGGTCGGCGGCGCGCCGCTTCGCCGGACGCGAGGCGCTGGTCTCGTGTCAGCAGGACTGGCGATGCACCTTCGCCGAGCTCGACGTGGCCGTGGACGAGGTGGCGCGCGGGCTGCTCGCGCTCGGCGTCGCCCGGGGCGAGCGCGTCGCCATCTGGGCCACGAACTGCATGGAGTGGGCGCTCGTGCAGTACGCGACCGCGCGGATCGGCGCGATCCTGGTCACCGTCAACCCCGCCTACCGCTCGGCCGAGGCCGCCTTCGTGCTGCGACAGTCGGGCAGTCGGGTGCTGTTCAGCTCGCTCGAGCACAAGAGCAGCGACTACGTGAAGCTGGTGGCCGAGGCCGGACCCGAGTGCCCGGACCTGCGGCACGTCGTATTCCTCGGCACACCCGACTGGCAGGCACTGATCGAACGCGGCCGGGACGTGACTGCCGGCCAGCTCGCCGCCCGGGAAGCGGAGCTCCACTCCGACGACGTGATCAACATCCAGTACACCAGCGGCACCACGGGCGCGCCCAAAGGGGCGTCGTTAACCCATCACGGCCTGCTCAACAACGGCCTGTTCAGCGGCCGGCGCTGCGGCTTCACCGAGAGTGACCGCATCTGCGTGCCGGTGCCGTACTACCACTGCTTCGGCATGGTGCTCGGCAACCTGGCGGCGCTCACCCACGGTGCTTGTGTGGTGCTGCCGGGGCCGTCGTTCGAACCGGCGGCGGCGCTGGCGGCGGTGCAGGCCGAACGGTGCACCGCGCTGTACGGGGTGCCGACGATGTTCATCGCCGAGCTGATGCTGCCCGACTTCGGCTCCTACGACCTGACCTCGCTGCGCGGCGGAATCATCGCCGGCGCGCCGTGCCCGGTCGAGCTGATGCGGCGGCTGATCGGTGAGATGCATCTGGCGGACATCACGATCGGCTACGGCATGACCGAGACCTCCCCGCTGTCCACCCAGACCCGCGTGAACGACTCGCCGCAACGCCGCACCGAGACCGTGGGCACGGCACACCCGCACACCGAGGTCGCGGTCGTCGATCCCGAGACCGGTCGGCCCGTGCCCCGAGGCACCCCCGGTGAACTGCGGGTACGGGGATACTCCGTGATGCGCGGGTACTGGGCGGCCGAGCAGGCGTCCCGCGAGGCGGTCGACCAGGCGGGCTGGATGCACACCGGTGACCTGGCCACGATGGACCGCGACGGCTACGTGGCGATCATCGGCCGTATCAAAGACATGATCATCCGCGGTGGGGAGAACATCTACCCACGCGAGATCGAGGACTTCCTGCGCGCCCACCCCGGGGTGGCGGACGTGCAGGTGGTCGGGATGCCCGATCCCGTCTACGGCGAGCAGGCGGTGGCCTGGATCAAGGCCGCTCCCGGAGCCGGGGTGAGCGCCGAGGAGATTCTCGCCCACTGCGCCGGCCGCCTGGCGCACTACAAGATCCCGCACCTCGTCCGGTTCCTCGAACCGGATGAGGACTTCCCGATGACCGTGACCGGCAAGGTCCAGAAACACGTGCTGCGCGAACGCGCGCAACAGCTCGGCTGACAGAAAGGCAAAGCGATGCCCAAGGTCCTATACGACAAGCGCGGCGAGGTCGCTTACGTGACCCTCAACCGGCCGGAAGCGATGAACGCCATCGACCTCGAGACCCACCGGCTGTTGCAACAGGTCTGGGCCGACTTCCGCGACGACCACCGGCTGCGGGTCGCGATCGTGACCGGCGCCGGGGACGAGGCGTTCTGCGCGGGCGCCGACCTGAAAACCCACGTGCCGCGGTGGCTCGGCGTGCCCGGCATGCACGAGATGGGGGCACGGGCCAAGATCCGCGACGGCCTCGGCGGGCTGACCAGAGGGCTGCACCGCATCTACAAGCCGATCGTCGCGGCGGTCAACGGCTGGGCACTGGCCGGCGGCTTCGAGACGGCGCTGGCCTGCGACATCCGGATCGCCTCGGCGCAGGCAAAGTTCGGGTCCTTCGAAATTCGCCGGGGCTTTCACCACGCCGACGGCGGTGTGGTGCGCCTGGTCAACATCTGCGGCGCGGGGTTCGCCGCCGAGATGCTGCTCACCGGCGAACCGGTCGACGCCCACCGCGCGCTCAGCGCCAACCTGGTATCCAAGGTGGTCGGCCACGACCAGCTGATGGATGCCGCCGAAGCCACCGTGGCGACCATCCTGCGCAACGACCAGACCGCGCTGGAATCGGCCAAACAGACGCTGCTCGAGGTCATCGGCCGCCCGCTCGACGACCAGCTCGCCATCGAGGCGCTCTACGGCTACACCCTGATGGGCAACCCGGAAATTCCCGGCCGCCTCTCCCGGTTCTACGAGAAGACCGACGCCGGCCGGGCGGGCAAGCACACGACCCTGTTGGACACGGCCGTCGGAGCGGGGGACTGAATGGAACCGACACTGCGCACGGCGGTCGCCGACGGCGTCGCGACGATCACCCTCTGCCGCGCCGAGGAGTACAACACGATCACCCCCGAGCTGCGCGACGAACTCGCCGCCGCGATCGACGCCGCCGACGGCGACCCGGCGGTGCGGGTGATCCTGCTCCGTGCAGAGGGTCCCGCGTTCTGCGCCGGGTACCAGATCGACCGCCTCATCGACGAGCAGCGGGCCGAGACCACCGCGCCCGACCGCGTGTGGGACTCCGCCACCGACTACCGCTGGATGGGCCGGTTCGTCCAGACGTACCTGAAGCTGTGGTACGCGGCGAAACCGACCATCGCTGCGGTGCAAGGCTGGTGCATCGGCGGCGGCACCGACCTAGTGCTGTGCGCCGACCTGGTCATCGCCGGCCACGGCGCCAGCTTCGGCTACCCACCCGCTCGGGTCTGGGGCACCCCCACCACCGCCATGTGGGTCTACCGCATGGGCCTGGAGCGCGCCAAACGCTACCTGCTCACCGGAGACCAGATCACCGCGCCCGAGGCCGAACGAATCGGGCTCATCCTGGAAACCGTGCCCGACGAGGAACTCGACCGGCACACCGCCGATCTCGCGCGCCGCATGGCCCGGCTGCCCGCCAACCAACTACAACTGCACAAGCTGCTGTGCAACCAGACGGTGGAGAACATGGGCATGGCCGCCAGCCGCACCCTCGGCATCCTGCTCGACGGCGTCGCCCGCCACACCCAAGAAGGACTGGACTTCGAGGCCAGGGCCACCGCGATCGGGCTCCGCGCGGCCGTACGCGAACGCGACGACCCGTTCCACGACTACGGGTCCCGGTGAGCACCGCCACGGTCCAGCGCTCCACCGCCCGATTCTGGGCGACCCCGACACGATCGTGGTACTGCTCGCGGGAACCAACCTCCCGGCGCCGCTCTACGGCGGCTATCAGCAACGCTTCGGCTTCTCCCCGCTGGTGGTCACTCTCATCTACGCCACCTACGTCGGCGCGCTGGTCCCGTCACCACTGGTCGTGGGGCTGCTGTCGGGCTCCTGGGGCGTCTACTGCCACGTCCTGCACGACCAGACCGGCTACCAAGACCTCGGCCCTGACTGGAACCAGCGACGACGCTCCGCCGAACACCGAACCCGCAAACTCGTCCACCAACTCGAGCAACTCGGCCACACCGTCACCCCCGGACCAGCAGCCTGAACCTCCGCGTGACCGGGCCTAACGGCCCGGGCTTCGCCGCCGTGCTAACCGGATTCACACCTCAGCATCGGGCCGGATCGACTCGCCGCACCTGCCGGGTGGCCCGTTGGTACGGGTGGACACCCACGCCTACCTCGACCAGATCCAGGCCACACCCAGCAGCAGGCCCGGGTACCTGGGGTGCGCGGGTGATGACTGCCGACCCAGTTGGCCGGCGACGGCAGGCGCCGCGCCGCCTGTGTGTCGGTGTGCCTGCGTCGGCGCGGTGTGACTAGTTGTGGCTGGAGGGGGTGGAGGTAATGCGTTTACCGTCGCATTGGCTGTCCCATAGCCCGAGCTTGTCGTGTTTTGCTTGTTGCTCGGCGGCTTGGAGTTCGTCGGCGTTCATGACGGGGTGTGGGCTGTTGTAGTGGCGGGCCATGCCGGCGCGGACCGCCATCACCGAGTAGTCGCCGCCGTCGGCGAGTCGTAGGAAGGCTTGTGTGCGCCCTGCTTTGTCGGTGGGCGGCTGTGAGGGGTCCGTGACCAGGGTGACCGGCATGTTGGTCAGCGTTTTGAGTGCATAGGCTTTGGCGGTTGTCGCGCCACATTGGTTGTTGTCCATCTTGGGTGTGACGATGCCGAGCACCGTGACCGGGCCGGTCACGTTTTGGCCGGTGACTTCGACGGTCTCGGCGTCGATCACTTTGGTCACGGTTGCCGCGGTGCCGATGGGTTGGTTGGTGGCGTCTCGCGCGGGGTCGGTCGGGGCGTTGGCCGTGGGGGAGTGGGTGGAGATCAGTTTGGCGCCGGCGATCGCGGCGATTGCGGCCATACCGATTGCGAGGGCACCGATCCAGATCCGGCTCTTGCCGCTTCTGCTTCGGGCGGGTGGTACTCGGGTTGGTGTCGCGGCGGTTGGCTCGTCGGGGGTTGTGTCGCGGTGTGGAGTGTTGGTTTGCTCGACGGTTTCGTAGTTGCCGCCGGCGCTGGTTGGTGCGGGTTCGGTGTCGGCGCCCGGGTCGTTTGTGTGCGTGTGCGTGGTCGTGTCGGCCGGCGTGGGTGGCGAGATTTGCCGCCAGCTGATCGACTTCGACCCGGTGTTGGTTCTGGTTGTCGGTTCCGGGCGACTGGTGCCGCGTGCCTCGTCACGCCCTTGCCGGGTGGGAGAGCGGGTGGCTAGTCGGCCGACCGAGCGCTCGCCGGCGAGCTCTGGGGAATCGCTGGTGGTCCGGGTAGGCGGGGGCGCGTCCGGCACGGGTACGGGTATCGAGATCGCCGGCTGAGGTTGGCCGTGGCCATGGTGGTCGACGGCGGTGGCCCCCCGCCAGTCCAGGGTTGGTGTGTTCACCGAGCCCGGCGAAAGCTTCTCCCGGGCGTCGCGCTGCTCGGTGTTGTTGACTACCGACATGTGGGTCGTCGCGCCCTGGTCGACCGCGCTTCGGATCAGTGCGAGGACCTGGGCGCCGTCGGTGGGTGACACGTCGCGGAGCACGGCGACACTTTTCGAGTCCGAGAGGGTGATCGTCCCGGTGGGTCCGTCGAGCTCCCAGTCGGCGGTCGAGAGTCGTGTGAGCGGGAAGCCCTCGCTGGCCTGCCCGCCGCGGTCGTCTCGGAAGACAAGGACTCGCTGGTCGGTGACCGCGAGCAGCCCGATTGCCGGCCCGTAGATGCCCGACGCCAACCGGCGGACCGACTCACCGTCGCGCAGGTATGCGCTCAACCTGCGGATCTCGCGGCCCACAGCGTGGCCCGAGCGCATGCGGGCGGCCGCCGCCGCCACATCGGATCTGATCTCCAACGCGATTCCCCCTATCGCATCGCGCGTTCGAGGCGTGGCTACCCAGCGCTTCGACGCCGGAAAGACCAACGATGAATTTACTCTTCCGATACTCGCGTCAACAAACTTCCGGGCGTCAGTTTAATGTCGCGAATAACGTAAACGGCGCTGAATTTTCCGTCACAACGGACACGGCCTAGCGCAAACGGGTGTCCCTCTAGTGAGTCATGCGCCACGGAATTTGTTTAGGCACAATGGTGTGACGACTTTCCAGATCTTGATATTCTATCGGGCTCGTTGGAATGCGAGTCGCACATTGCGGAACGCGCGAACGACATCCTTTCGACAAGAGCATGTCGCGGCCGCCTATGGGCGATAGTTCAGGTCCAAGCCGCGCGGCCCAGTAACCGCCGCCTGGGTGTTACGGCGGCGTTCGCGACCTTGTTCGGCATGTACCTGGTCGCTGAGTTCCGTTTCGGAGTCCGTCGAAGCCGCTCTGGAAGAATACGAGTGGTGCGGAGGACTTGGGGTGTGCGTCGAGTCGGTTGAGACGCCGTTGCCGCCGTGGCTTTGGATGGCGGCGTCCAGGGCCGCGAGCGCGGCTTCGGCGGCGGCGTATTTGGCCATGTTGGCGGCTTCGCCGGCGGGTTCGTTCTGGTCGTGCAGCCACGCGGCATTGGCGGTCATCAGGGCGGCCAGCTCGACCTCGATCTTTGCCTTGGCCATGGCGTGGAAGGCGCCGATGGGGCGGTCCCACACCACTCGGGTGTTGGCGTACTCGGTGGCTTTGGCCAGGGCGTAGCGGCCGATGCCCACACAGAGCGCGGCGCCCATGATGCGTTCGGGGTTGAGTCCGTGGAAGACCTGCCGGAACCCGTCGCCTTCGACGCCGATCAGCCGCTCGACCGGGACGCGGACGTCGTCGAAGTGCAGGGTGAACTGGCGCTCGGGCAGCGCGACGGACACCGGGAGCGACTGTTTGACCAGGCCGGGGGCGTCGGTGTCGACCACGAACAGGGACAGTTCGGCGTTGCCGGTTCGCTCGTCGACGCCGGTTTTGGCGACCACCAGGACGGCGTCGGCTTCGTCGACGCCGGAGATGTAGTACTTCTGGCCGCGCAGCAGGTAGTCCGCACCATCGCGGGTGGCGGTCGTGGCGAGTCTGTGGGTGTTCGAACCGGCGTCGGGTTCGGTGGTGGCGAAGACGACCTTGCCCTCGCCGCTGCCCAGCCGGGGCGGCCATCGGGCGTGCTGTTCGACTCGCGCTGGCAGGTGTGGGGCGTTCAGTACTTGTCGTGGCGGCGGAACCAGGATATGAACGGGTCGTCGCCTGGCCCGCTGGCTGCTCACCCTTGGAGTTGGTCGAGGCGTTGGGTGAGGTAGTCGCGTTCGGGGGTGTTCTCGGTCAGGTGCAGCGCTTCTTCGTAGGCGGTGCGGGCGTCGTGGGTACGTCCGAGGCGGGCGAGGAATTCGGCGCGGGCGGCGGCGAGGTAGCTGTAGCCGGCGAGTTGGGGCTCGGTGGTGAGTGGGTCGAGTGCGTCGAGGCCGGCCGCGGGGCCGTGGGCGAACCCGACCGCGACGGCGCGGTTGAGCGCGACGACCGGTGAGGGCCACAGGGCCACGAGCAGGTCGTAGAGCCCGACGATCTCGCGCCAGTCGGTGGTGTCCCAGCTGTTGGCTTCGTCGTGGACCGCGGCGATGGCGGCCATCAACGCGAACCGTCCGGGAGGCCGATGGCGTAGGGTCTCGCGGACCAGGGACACTCCCTCGGTGATCGCGTCGTGGTCCCAGCGGGCACGGTTCTGCTCGGCGAGTAGTACCAGCTGTCCGTGTTCGTCCAGACGGGCGCCGCGGCGGGCGTCGGTGAGCAGGATCAGCGCCAGCAGCCCGGTGATATCGGCGTTGGCCGGTAGCAGGGTGCGCAGCATCCGGGCCAGGTCGAGGGCGCGTTCGACCAGATCGCGGCGGATCAACTCGGCGCCGGCGGGGGCGGCGTGGCCGGTGGTGAACAGCAGGTGGACCACCTCGCACACCGACGCCACGCGGTCGGGTAGCTCTTCGCGCGCGGGTACTCGGTAGGGAATCCGCGCCTGGGTGATCTTCTTTTTGGCGCGGGTGATCCGGGCGGCCATGGTCGACTCGCTGACCAGGAAAGCGCGGGCCACCTCGGCGGTGGACAGTCCGCACAGCAGCCGCAGGGTCAGCGCCACTTGCGCGTCGCGGGAAAGGGCGGGGTGGCAGCAGGTGAAGACCAGCCGCAGCCGCTCATCGCCGATCTCGGCCCCCACGAGCCGCTCCTCACGGCCCTCGTCGGTGTGGGTCTCGACGAGTAGGGGCAACGCCCGGGCGGCGGTGGCCTGGCGGCGCAGCAGGTCCAGCGCGCGGCGCCGCGCGGTGGTGGTCAACCAGGCCCCGGTGTTGTCGGGCACGCCGTTGGTGGGCCAGGTGGCCAGGGCTTTGGCGTAGGCGTCTTGGACACATTCCTCGGCCAGGTCCAGATCGCGGGTGACGCGCACCGTCGCGGCGAGCACAAAGGCCCACTCGCGGCGGTGCGCGTCCGCGACCGCGGCGCCCACCCGCGGGTCCACCGTCATCACGCCGCCTCCATCACGGTCTGTCCTCGGGCGCTCAGTCGAAGGTGCGCACCGGGCGGACCTCGACTCCGCCCGCGAACGTTGGCACCTGCTTGGCGATGGCCACGGCCTGATCGAGGTCGTCGGCCTCGATGAGGTAGTAGCCCACGAGGGCCTCTTTGGTCTCGGCGAACGGAGCGTCGGTGACGGTGAACCCGCCGCCGCCATCCGGGCGGATCGACGTGGCCGTCGCGGTCGACTGCAGGGCGTTACCGCCGCGCAGCGCCGTCTCGTGCGCGCTCATGAACCGCTGGTGCTCAGCCAACAGCCGCCCCGACTCCCGCTGGCCGGCGCCGTCCACCGCGCTCTCGTTGTCGTAGATCAACACCAGGTACTCGGCCATCGGTTCCATCCTTCCCGTTACGGCCCGCCACTCGGACCCCGCACTCACCTCGACGCGCGACCCGCGGCGACATCGACATCGACACCGCACCGAAGTCCTCCGCGCCGAAAGTCTCCGTGCGTGCTGTCGATCCCGGCTACTGCCGCGCGTCGACAGAAGTGAGACCCGGTCACGGGGGTGCCGCCAGCATCTCGCCCAACCCGACCGGCCCGACCACGACCGAGGCCGCCGTGACGCCACGTCGACCAACTTGATCGAGCAAAACCATGCCGATCGAACACTCAATCAAAGTGAAAGGTGCGATGCTGTGATGACCGAGTCAAGTTCGACGGTGTATTTGATTGTTGGCGCGGGTGGCAGTCATGGGGCGACGGGTAACCACGTCGCACGAGCGCTGCTCGCACAAGGGCTACCCGTTCGAGCGTTTGTGCATCACGACGACGACCGGGCCGCCGCCCTCGAGGCGCTGGGCGCGCAGATCGTCGTCGGTGACGTCGGCGACTTCAACACCGCACGCGCCGCCCTCGAAGGCGTACGGCGCGCCTACTTCACCTATCCACTCGCCGAGAGCCTCCTCGCTGCGACAACAACCTTCGCCGCCGCCGGAAAACAAGCCGGCGTTGAATCGATCGTGAACATGTCCCAGATGACCGCCCGCCCAGATCACGCCAGCCCAGCCGCGCGCGGACACTGGCTGGCCGAGCGCGTCCTCGACTGGTCCGGCATCGGCGTCACCCACATACGCCCGCCCTACTTCCTGGAGAACCTACTCACCATCGCCAATCCAGCGACCATTCGAACCGAAGGAAAAATCTATCTGCCCTACGGCCAGGGCAGACATGCCCCGATCGCCGGCGAAGACCTCGCCCGCGTGGCCGTCGGGATCCTGACCAACCCAGCCCCACACCACGGCAAGACCTATGCGGCGACCGGCCCGATGGCACTGTCCATGGCCGAACAAGCCGACACGATCGGCCGCGTACTCGACCGCCCGATCCAGTACGTGGACATTCCCGTCGAGAACTGGGCACAGGCTCTGTCCCAGGGCGGATTTCCCCCATTGCTGGTCGAGCACCTCAGCCGGGTAGCCGAAACCCACAAACACGGTGAACAGGACATCGTCACCGACGTCGTCGAAGTGATCGGCGGCTCACCACCGAAAACTCTTGAGGCGTTCGTCGAGGAGAACCGCGGCGCGTTCGAACCCACCACACCTTAAGCCTCGATCCACCGGGCACTCCATTGAGACGCCCACTATGACAGCTTGTCGACCGAGTGGGATCAACAGTGTGCGATCGAATGTTCTGCTGCCGACAGTAGGTCGCGCGCCCGGCCCGCTGAGGATCTGGTGGGCCGGGCGTGCGGGTTCGTGAGCCGGTTTCAGAGGGTGGCGGCGCAGCCGCCGATGGCGCCGCCGAGTGCGCCGGCTCGGGCTCCGGCGCCCCCGGTCGGGATGCCTCCGATGGCGCCTGCCCTGGCCCGCGGCACCATATCGCCCAACCCGCCGCCTCGGCCATGATCTCGGGGAAGCGCGCGGCCAGGTTGTTGCCCCGCCGCGACTGCAACATCCCCAACGCGCTGAATAGCGCCGCCCTCCACCCGTCCCATTCTGTGCACGAATGAGGTGTTGCCGTCGTGGGGCGAGGCGCGCCCGTGCTTTGCTCCGCTGATGTCGTCTGGCGGGTTCTGGTTCCGCTGCTGCAGCCCACGAGATAAGGGCCAGCCTCGACTGCGGGGGCGACGGGCAATTTAGGGCAGCTTCTACCTGTGGCACAAGGCTGGTTTCAGTTGTCAGGCCATAGCGGGTATTCCTTCTGCGGCCCGGCCCAAAGTGGCGGAAAGAAAGGCCCCGTTCATGTGGAGGGTTGTGCACGGCTCATTGTCGTCAATCAGAATCGGCGGCCGTCTGTGTCGTCTGCTCGCGGGATATCCGAGTTGGTCATTCACCATACCCGGTCCGCGATACATGATAGCGACATCTTGATCATTCGGGTGTCGAGGTGTGTTTCTGACAGCGCGGGGAGATCTTGGGCTGTTCAGGTGAATGATGAACCGTGTGAGGTGCGCTGCTCGTACTGTTGGGCATCGTGCCTGATTCTTCTGATTCCGCTGAAAGCGTTGATGGGCAGCAGTCCACGGACCTTCAACGAAGTGACGATGAACTTCTGGAACAGCTCGACGATGCCGGGTCCGAACTGTCGCCCACGGGTGTGTATGGGCTGTTGGGGGCGCCGGTTGAGCCGGACATCTCGGATCTGGTTCCTACGTCGGGGAATTATCCGGCGGAGACCACGCTGTATCGCACGGTGGTGTTGACCGACATTCCCGATCACGGCGAACCGGTCACGTTCCGCGCTTTGAATGAGCCGGTCAAGATCGACGACGACGCGCTTGGGCTCTACACCCGGCCGGGTGAGGGCGTGGTCGTGACGGCTCAGCAGAATTGGGTGGCGCGCGGGGTGACGCTGGGCCGGCTGTTGCACAGCCTCGCGTTGGCGCCCGGGGAGAGCACCCGGATCGCGGTGCTCGACTGGAGCAGGCAGGACGCCGGTGCGTCGGCGGACACCGCCGCGCAGGGCGAGCAGATGTCGTCGGCAACTGATGACGCCCGCGATGTCGCCGAGACGTCGCACGGGTCGGCCAGACAGACCGAAGAGGGCTCCTCCACCACGAGGTCGAAATCGCACTCGGGAAGCGGCGGCGTGTCCGGCGGTTTCGCTGGGTTGTTGGGCGGCATGGGTAGCTCGGCGAGTTGGGCGGACAACGACACCACGGCCACCACCGTCGCCCGGTCGGCCGGGGCGAAGGAAGCGACGCTGTCCACCGTGCAGAACCTGACCGCGCGCACCCGGCAGGAGGCGAGTGCTCACCGCACCCGCAAGGCCACGGTGATCAAAGAGGCCAGCCAGGCCGAGGGCGCACGGGCCTCCACCAGGGTGGTCACCAACTACAACCACATGCACGCCATGTCCGTGCAGTACTACGAGGTCGTGCAAAGCTACGACGTGCGCACGTTCCCGCTGCGGATCGACCGGTGCGTGTTCGTGCCGATGGAGCTCATCACCTTCACCCCGGAGCTGCTGCGCCGGTTCCGTAGCGTCCTGGCCGCGGCCGCGCCACCGGAATGGGCCGACCGGATCGCCGCCAGCACTCGCACGAGCGGCCCGTCCCGGGCCGCGGGCAGCGATGTGGGCAGCGATGTGGGCGGCGCAGGGGCGAAAGTGACCGCTGATGGTTTCGTCATCGAGTCGCCGGCCGACTCGTCGACGTTGAGCCGGATAGCGGCCGCCTCGGACGGGACCGTGTGTGCCGTCACGACGGACGGGAAGGCCGTGCGGTGGGACCCGACTGGGCCATCGTGGGCGCCGCTGCCCGCGGTGCCGAACAACGCCGCGGTGGTGTCCATCGCCGTGGGCCGGGCCACCGAGATCTGGGTGACTACCCAGGACAAGACGGTGTGCCGGTTGCGCGACGGTGTGTTCGTTGCGGACCCGCAGCCGAACAACGAGGACATTACCGTGCTTGGCTGTTGTCAGGACGGGTCGGTGTGGGGCGTCAACGGTCGTGGCGGCCTGTACCGCAGAGACACCGACGGCTGGCACCGTTTCACCAGCGGCTCGGGCGGGGGCATCGCCGCGGCCAACCGCAGCAAGGCCTGGCACATCGGCAGCGACTCCAACGAGGTCCGTCCCAGTTCCCCGGATGGCATCGGCTGGATGAGCGCATACAGAAACGACAAGCCGATGAAGATGATCGCGGCGGCGTCGGACACGTCGTTGTGGGCCATCACGACCAACAACGAACTCTACGTTCATGACGGAGACGGCACATTTTTCTGGAAACCGTCCTTCGTCGACGATCCGGAGGTAGCCAAGCTCGCGTGGGTGGCCCCGGTGTCCAGGGACGAAGTGTGGGGCATCAAAACCGACGGGCGGCCGGTGCGCATCTACCGTCCGGGCTCGACGACCCCGGACGCCGCGCGCGGGGACACCCACCCCGCCCAGGACGTCGCGGCGGTACTGGGGCATCTCAACGGCGACCCCCACTACTACAGCCAGGCCGTGTGGGCCAACCTCGACGAGATCACCCTCAGCCGCATCCTCGCCACCTACACCTACACCCCCACCGAAGCAGCCCCTGACGGGGCCGCTGGGGACACCCCCACACCGCCCAGCCGTCCACTCGGCGCGTGCGTGGACCCCCAACCGGTCGCCATCACCGGTAACTACCTGGCCTTCCGGTGGAACTACCCCACCGAAACCGCCCGGCAGACTTGGCTGCGACACAACAATCTCCACGAGGGCGACGGCCCGGACAGCCAGCACACCGTGGTCGCCGTGCCCAGCGCCGGGGTGTTCGCCGAAGCGGTGCTCTCCCGGGCGAACGCCGCCGAAAAGATCGACCTCACCCGATTCTGGAACTGGCACGACTCGCCGATCCCGATCCTGCCACCGGAAATCACCCCGGTCGGCCTCGACACCCGAGCACGTGATCTCGACCTGACCAGCCACGGCCTGGACCCCGCGCTGGCCCAGCTCCAACAACTACGCGCGCTGCCCGACCCCACCGGCATGGCAGAGATCAGCAAAACCATGGTCACCAAACTCTTCGACGACATGAGCAAAGCCAGCGAAAACGCCCAAGTCGCCATGCAAGGACTCAAAGAAGTCGCCGCCTCCGAACAAGCAGCGGGCGGCCGCTCCGTCGACGCCTACAAAGCCGCCCTCGAGCACTACCAGAAAACACTGGCAACAACGCTGGAAGCCGCCGAAAAACTGCTCCCCATGGTCGCCCCCGAACTCGCCGCCGCCGGCTCACTCCCCGGCGCCGCCGGATCCGGCAACGGCGCCCGCACCACCGACGGCAGCAGCGGTAGCGGCGGCGCCGGTGGCACTGGCGGTGGCGCCGGTGCTGGTGGCGCTGGCGCTGGCGGTGGCGCTGGTGGCGGCGGTCGCTCACCCGCGGCCCATGCCGGCGGGGGTCTCGGCAAGAACATCACCGCGGCCGGCGGGGCGCTCAACATGCTAGGCGGAGCCGGGCGCGGCGTCGGCGGTGCTGGCAGCGCCCCCGATACCTCGCTGGACGCGATCGCCGCCAAGATCGTCCAGGACATCGGCGTGCCCACACTTGAGCGCGCACTGACCCAAGACCCATCCCTACGCGCGCTGCCCTCCGAACAACTCACCAAACTAGTCAGCAACGCCATCATGGACAGCCTGCGAGGGTCCTCATGACCGCACCCGGAGGATCCGGACTATCCAGTGCGGAACGAGTGTTTGGAGAAGTCGCGGAGAGCGTCCTCGACCAAGTCGGCCGGGACCGTGTCTTCGTCGCTGCGGCAACCACCAACCGTCAAGCACTTAAGCGCAAGGTCGCCGAGGGTTTGGCCCTATGCAGAGCAAGCGGCCGTACGCCTCAAAATACTTTTGTTTATGCTGTCATCTACGACAGTAACGGGAACTTCCTGCTGTTTCGCAAGAACACGAAAGGCTACTTCTTCAAAGGCAAGGCCCTGTCAACCAGTGGTCAGGACCTTCACGGTGGCGACAATTGGACTTTGCCGGGCGGCGGACTTGACGAGGTCAAAAAGATCGCGAAGCGCGGCAAGATAACCCGAGCTGTCATCCTGGCTGGTGCCAAAAGAGAGTTCCGCGAGGAAACAGGTTTCGAACTCGCCGGACTAAACCTGCCCGCAAGGGCAGGCTGCTGGCAGGACAGAGGCTGCGTCTACACAGCCGGATACTTCCAAGCTGAACAGAGACTCAGTGCAATTAGGGTATCCGCGACCCAGAGGCTTGATGCTGGGCGAAGAGCCGCGCAAGCCGTCGCAAGCGGGAATATCAGACAGAGCAGCGATATCCGCGCCTATCCCAACTGTGAGAATGCTCCTCTCGATAACGAACTCAGCGATGGTGTCGAGACTTGGAACGTTAAGGACTGTTGGTCGGAAATAGAACCTTGGAAGCAAAACAAGCACATAAATTGGTTCGCCAACATCCTCGAACACCTCAAGAACACCGTGATCCGGACCTGACTACCAGACCGGCCGACCCGCGGGCCACCCAGCGACGTGGCGGCCAATACACCCGACGGCCGCCGCCAAACCCGCCTAAACCAAGGTGCTGACAACCTGCCAAGCAGGTCGACGACCACGGCCGCTGGCATGTCGACGGCAAGGCGACAACGCGTTAATGCGGGTTGCCGTTATGAAGATCCCGTTGACGTTGGGGCACCCAGGTCCGGAACGTGCCCCAACCGATACGCCGCCCACCACTGCTTCTCCTCGGCCACGAGCGTGGATCGCGAGCTGACGATTCCAACCGCTCCAAACCCTGCACCGAAGTCCCATTTCGGCTGGTAGATGAGCTCGCGTCCGGGTCGGGAGATCGGCACGTCCCGCACCGGGCGCGCTGGCCAACTCGACCGTGGGCTCCAGGACGGCCATGCCTACCCGGCCAGTCCGGTGAACCCGGCCAGCACGAGTTGTACTGCGTTCGGTAACTCCGCCATGGCCAACTCTTACGCCCGGCCATAGCGCGGTGTGGGGACGCGGTGAGAGAACCGCCTAAGCGTCGTGCCATCGAGTGAGCCTCACCTGGGCCAGCTGGCTAGCTGGTCGGCCCGAGTTGGCTCGATTTAGTGCCCTCCGTAATGGGTGCGGATGGCTTCGAGGGCGGTGTGGGCGTCGGCGGGTAGGCGGGTCGGCGGCGGTGATGGTGTGCTCGGTCCAGTGGGAGACGGCGAGGGCGGCGAACACGATGGTCGGGTGGGCTTCGACCGAGTCTCGGGTGCGGGCATTAGATCGGGCGGGCGGCCAGGTCGGACTTGGCCATCCGGATCCCTCACGTACTCACCGAATGGCGGCGTGAACTCCCGGGCGAGCAGTTGGTGGAGACGCTGCCTCGGTCGCGGCGACCCAGCACTCGCTTCCCGCGCGGTTCCTGGTCTGCCTCGAGCTAGCCCGCACTCACCATGGCGGCGGCACCGAGGGCCTGGTCACCGGTGTGGCCACCGGGCGCGAACCCACGCCTGGGGCGGGACTGACGGGCTCAGTGACCGCGGAGGGAGCGCAGCGGGCATCGGATGAGCGTGCCCGCGTTTCGCCGAACGCACGGATGCCCCGCCAGCAAGTGGTCCCACCGCTGATCGTGTCGCCGTGATCGTGGTGTGATCTGGAATAACGGCCGTGAACCCGTTTAACCATCCGCCGCGCCAGGCTTTTTTGGCATTGATTATGCTCCCCAATATCCAGCTCGGCATGCCGAGCTGACGCTGGTTATTCAATTTCTTAACAAGCACTCAACGGGTGGGGAAATGTCCGAAGAAGGCGTGCTCGCCGTGTCGTTGATCGCGGCGCTCGCGGTGCTACCGGGGTTGTTCCTCAAGCGGAGAAAGCCCCCGGGGTTCCTCCCGCGAGCAGCGCTCAGCGGCGGATTGTTATTTCTGGTCTGGGCAGTTATGCGGCAGGGGTTCGTACCGGTCGGTGTCGTCCTCGAGCAATTCCGGGACGATATGGCGGACCTCGGCGAGGTGGCCAGCAACGCCGGCATGCTGCTCGGGGCGCTGCTGCTCGGGTTCCTGCTGCCGTACTGGCAGGCGCGGGTTTGGACGGGTAATGGTGCGCCGGTGAGCACGCCGCCGGCGCCGCCCGTCGGTGGCAACATCGCGACCATGCCCACCGTCGCGCTCCCGGTGGGCGTGCGGCACACCGTCCGCCGGGTCGACCACATGGCGATCGGGATCGGGCTGTCCGGCGCGCTCGCCGCGCTGGCCATCGGCTCTTACGGGGACGACAAGCAAACCGCGCTGACCATCGTGCTCGCGCTGGGCGTGGGGTTGCAGGCGTTGCTGGCCGGCATGGATCTGGGGGCCGCCCGACCGGCGAACGCGCCCACCGGACCGGGTGGCCTGGTGGCGCGGGTGGCGCTGCTGGCCGCCGCGCCGGTCTTCGGGGCCGCGGTACTCGGCACCTTCCTGTCCGACGAGCTTGCGCAGATCGGGCTGTCTGGGCTGGCGGCGGGTGCGTTGCTGCACATCGTGGCGCGGTCGATGGCGAACATCTCCCGCATGGCCGCTCCGGCCATGTACCTGGGCGTGATCAGCGGGCTGTGGTCGGGCCTGATGCTCTACGTGGTGATCATCGGGCTGTGGGGGAGCGAGGAATGAGGCGCTCGCTGATCTCGACTCTGGTCGTGCCGCTGTGCCTAGCGGTGCTCGCCGGGTGCGGCGGGGGGCCCAGACCCGTGCTGCCCGCGCACACCGCTTCCGATGGCCGGGGCGCGATCCGGCCGCTGCCCGCGCCCAAGCAGTGCGCGCAGACGGTGACCGACACCGAGCAGATGGATCGGGCCATGGATGAGGCGAAGCCCGGGACCCGGATCTGCCTGATCGGCGACCTGCACGGCAAGCGCCTGGTGCTGAAGCGGTCCGGCACGGTGGGCAAGCCGATCGAGCTGGTCGGCGACGGCCGCACCATTCTCCGCGGGCTGAGCGTGCAGGCCAACTACGTGCAGATCAGCGGCGTCAACCTCGTGCGGCCCATCGGGCCGGGCGCCTCGCTGCGCGGCAACTTCATCACGTTCGAGAACAACACGGTGCTCAGCCCCCGAGGGAAGGACGGGGACGGCCTGCGGTTCTTCGGCAAGAACATCACCATCACGCACAACACCATCCGGGACACCGTGCACCTGGGCGGCGCGCATGCCGACTGCATGCAGACCTTCGCCACAGACGAGGACAACGTGGCCAGCGAACAGATCCAGATCGCGGACAACCGCTGCGAACGGATCAGCAACATCTGCCTCATGGCGGAGGGGCCGAACAGCTCCGCCGGGGACGGTTCCGGGGTCGGCGCCTCGAGCAACTTCTACTTCCGCAACAACTACTGCGAGAACCACGCCGACCAGGCCCTGATGATCGACGACGTGACCCGGGTCGAGGCCACCGACAACGAGATCGAAGGGGCGAAACCCAAAGCCTTCGCGTTCCAGAACAAGTCGACCAACGCCCTGGTCAACCACAACACCATCGGCGACGGCATCGACTACGAGGTCGGCATGGACGAGACATCAAAACTCGGCTACCAGGGACCCGACGTCGGGGGCGCACCCTAACGACCTGGCTTTCTCACTGGGGCCGGTGTCGAGGGGGCGTACCGCTGTGACCGGCGGGTTTGCTGGTTGGGCGGCCTGATCTTGCGCACTAGCCGGGGTCCATAGGCTGGCGCGTTGTGGCGTACGTGCGCACGGTGAAGACCTCGTCAGGGGCGACGGCAGTGCAGATCGCCGCCCTGTGACCGGCATACTCCGCCGCGACCGCGCGCCCGCAGTTACGGTCCACCAACGCGCGGTAGACGTTGAGGGTGCTGGGCGATCCGGCGTGGCGGCCTGTATCCGGCCTACAGGCGGATGGCCGGCGCGAAATGAGCCGGTTTCGCCGATCAGCCAGGTCCTGATCATGACTGCCATGATGAGCCTGCCGACGCGGTTCCCGATGCGGGAGCTTGTCCTCAGCCCGTTGGTTAAGAAGCCCTAAGCCGACGGCGTGTTCGCCAGGTGTCTGATCGCCGCCAGGGTCTGGTTGATGGTCGTCGGGAGGTCGGGGTCGCCGTGCTGGTTGAGCCAGCGGGTCACCGCTATCCGCAACGTGGTCACGGCGATCTCGGCCGCAAGCTGGGCGGTCAGGTCGTCGATGCCGCGGTCGCGGAAGCCTTGCTCCAGGGCCTTCGACATCAGGGAGAACTTGCGCAGCTCGCGCTCATGCAGGGCGGGTTCGGCATCGATCGCGGCCCGTCGGCGTAGTAGGTAGTCGAGGCCGCGGCCCTGGAAGATCTCGGCAGCGGTGGGGGCGAGGCCCTTGGTGATCAGTTCCATCGGGCCGAGCGACTGTGGTGCTTGGGCCATGAGGTGGGCCACCTGCTCGGGCACCAGCTCCTCGCCGGCGAACAGCACCTCACGCTTGTCGGCGAAGTGCCGGAAGAACGTACGGGTGGTGAGACCGGCCCGCGCCGTGATCTGGGGCACGGTGGTCTCGGTGAAGCCCTGCTCGAGGAAGAGATCGAGCGCGGCCTGCTCGAGTCGTTCTCGCGCACCCGGTTGCCATCGACCCATACGGCGAATTCTAGTGACGACACGTCGTGTCGTACTCTACGTTCGTGATGACATGACGTGCCATGGCCGGTGGAGGCGAACATGACGGGTGAGATCTGGGTGCTCGGCGCGACCGGGCGGGTCGGCCGGGAGGCCGCCGAGCGTCTGCGGCAGGCCGGCGCCGAGGTGGTGGTGACCGGCCGCGGCCGGGAGCGGCTGACCCAGGTGAGTCCGGACGCCCGGGCGGTGACCGGCTCGCTCGACGAGGTCTGCGCGCGGCTGGCCACCGAGGCGCCGGCCGTCGTGATCAACACGGTGGGCCCGTTCGCGGTCACGGCGCCGCGGGTCGCGCGGGCCTGCCCGCCAGGCACCCACTACGTCGACGTCGCCAACGAGCTGAGCACGTTCGAGCTGCTCCACGACATGGACCGGGAAGCGGCGGCGACCGGTCGCACGCTGGTTTCCGGGGCGGGCTTCGGTGTGCTCGCGACCGAGAGCATCCTGCTGCATCTGCTGGCGGACGAGGAAAAGCCTTCACGAGTCCGCGTCGATGCCATCGCGTCGGTCGCGACCGAACCCGGCGCCCTCGGCGAAGCCCTGGCGGCCACCATCGTGCACGCGTTGCTCGACGGCGGCCGAGAGGTGCGACACGGCCGGATGGTGCGCACCCTGGCCGGCGGTGCCGCCGAACGGTTGACCACCCCCGACGGCGACGTGGTCACCACCGCGTCCCTGGCCAGTGGCGAGCTCTTTGCGGCCTGGCAGGCCAGCGGTGCCCCGTCGGTGATCGGCGCCTCGACTCTCGCCCCGGCCAACCCGGCCGTCCGAGCGGCTCTGCCGGCGATCGGTGCCGCGCTGCGGTTGCCCGGCCTGGCCGGCTTCGCCACCCGGCGGCTCGCCCGCATCACGGCGACCACGGCCAAGGAACGCCCACGCCGATCGTCCTGGGGCCGCGCCCGAGTCGAATGGCCGTCCGGTCGCGTGCGTGAGGGCTGGCTGCGCACCGGCGAGGGCATGGAGTTCACGGTCGGCGCCGTCACCGAGGTTGCCCTGCGCCTGGCCAAGGGCGAGGGCCGCCCCGGCGCGTTCACCCCGGCCAGACTCTTCGGCCCCGAGGTAGCACTGGCCGCCGGCGCCGAATTCGTGGTCACGGGCTAAAGAGCGGCTGAGTCGGTCGGATCTTGCCGAGGAGATCTAACTAGCGCAAGGCCCCGGACCGGCTCGGCCCGATTTCACAAGCTCCGCCAAGTCGTTAGCGAACGCGGTGAGGGCATGCTCGCCGTCTTCGAGCACGCCGGCGAGCAGCATGAAGCTATGAGGCATGCCGGCGTACTCGCGCGCCTTGACGGCGACCCCTGCCGTGGCGAGGGCCTCGGCGTACCGACGTGCGTCGTCCGCCACCGGGTCGATCTGGGCGCTGATGATGATTGCGGGCGGCGCGGCCGCGAGAGTCTCCTCGAACAACGGCGAGACTTGGGCTGATCGCCGGTCGCCGGCGTCAGGGACGTACTGGTCGTAGGACCAGGCGAGTCCTTCGCGGGTGAGGAGCGGGCCGGCGTGATAGCGATCTACCGATCCGCTGCTCATGGTGGCGTCGAGCGCGGGACACAGCAGGCCTTGGGCCTTGAGCGGTGGGCCGACGCTTCGGGTGGCCAGTGCCGTCGCCGCTGCCAGCGCGCCTCCTGACGAGTCCCCGGCGACCGCGAGCGCGGTTGGATCGATCATGAGCTCGCCGGCGTGCTGGCTGACCCAACGAAGGGCATCGAATGCGTCGTTGTGAGCGGCTGGGAACTGATTCTCCGGTGCCAGGCGGTAGGCGACGGACACCACACCCAGCCCGCCTCGCATGCACAGAGCCCGGCAGAGTCGGTCGTGGCTGTCGAGGCTGCCCCGCACGAACCCACCGCCGTGCAGATAAACCACTGCCGGGCCCACGCTCTCGCCGGGGGGACGATAGTGACGGGCGTTGACCGACCCGCGGCGGACAGGGATGGCCAGTTCCGTCACCGCACATCCGTCGTCGGGTAGGCCCGCCAGAACCGCGAGCCTTTCACCCGCTTCCCGATACGCGGTGATCGAAACTTCCCAGGGGGCCGCGGGGGGTTTCGTGGCCAATGCCGCGACTAGTTGTTGAACCTGGGGATGCAGCGAACTCATGATCGCGGACGCCTGCTGGGAAATGACCTCGCTCCGGCGTCGAAGAACCGGTGCCAGGTTGGGTCGATCATGGCTCGACCCGGAAGACCCTGAACTCCACCGTGGGACCGGGCCGGACGCGTCCCTGCCCGACGAACACGCTCTGGTTCACCCACGCATACCGTGGATCCCCGCACTCCAGGCGCGGCGTCGTCACGAAGTAGTTGTCTCCGTAGTCGGTGCTGCTGGCACCTCCGGTGATCGCGGCCAGCGCGACGTCGTTCATCTCGAAAAGCCCGAGGTAACTCAGGTAGATGACCGCGCCGTCGTCGGTGCGGAACTGCCCGCGCACATCGAGCCGAGCGAACCCGTCGTCCCCCACCAGCATCCAGTCGCCGCCGCCTTCACCCGCTGTTCCGCTGAGCCTCTCGCCCTCGACCTTGCCGCCGGACACCGCGAGGACCTGGCGGAGACCGTAGGGGCCCGGGCCGACAACCTGCGGAGGGCTGAGCTGGGCGGTGTAGGTGAGTTCCGGTACGAGCCTCATCGACCAACCTCCTGAGTTGCGGCCGCCTGGATTCCAGCCGCGGCCATGACCTGTTCTATTCCCTTGGCGATTTCGTCGCGCCCGAAGGCCCGTAAGACCTCGTTGGGGTCGAAGTACTCACGGAACAGCACTATTTTTCCGTTCCGGATACGCATATGGGTGCAGTAGTTGTTTGCGTAGGTGTTGCCGTTCAGCGTGAGAGTCGCCTCGCCGCGCAGCTCCAGGATGAACAGCTCCGGATCGGTTGTCTCATGCACGATCGACGACACGATGTGCAGATCTGGCGCCGCGGAGAAGAACCAGTCGACGAAGTGTCCGATCAGATGCCGGCCCGGGATGGATCGGGGAAGGGGAGCACCCGCGAACGGCATCTCCCACACTCCGTCGTCCGCAAAGGTGTTCTTCCACGATTCCAGTTCGGCCCCGCGAGGCGGACCGTCGTCCAGCGCCGCCCAGAACTGCTCCACCACCTTGCGATTGTCACTGTGCGTGCTCATTTCGTCGCCTCCGTTGGCTGTAGCCGGGATGCTCGCCTGAACCCGGGCGGATCGATAATGCACTAGATGTCGGCTAGATTCAACAGCATGTCGACTCCTGGAGGCGACCCGGACAGGTGCGGTCCCGGAGGGTCGAGGTCTGCTGGACGTGCGGCCCGAAGGCTTGGAGCGGTACAGAAAGGTGGTGCTGACCTGCATCTTAGTTGGAGTGGACAGTCTGTCGAGTATTTTTAGACTCACTGTTGACTAGACTAGCCAGTGCGTCTACCCTCCTCCCCGGAGACGCCGTGGCCTCGCCCGTCGCCGCGGCACCGACACGAGGAGGAATGCCATGGCGACCACATCGGACGTTGCGCAGGTTCAACCGGCTGATACCCGCAATGGCGAGAGCTACGTTTCGCACCGCGACCAGATCAATTTCACGATGACCGGGGACTTCATGACCGGTGTCGATTTCTGGATTCACGCGACCGGCGAGACCACCAACGGCCAGTTGATTGTGATCGAGACCGACTGGAAGCGCGGCACCGAGCCCGCATGGCACATCCACCACCGCGAGGAAGAAGGTTTCTTCGTCATGGATGGTGAGATCAGGATTCACACCGAGAGAGGCTCGTACAGCGCCAAAAAGGGCCAGTTCGTCTGGGGGCGCAAGAACGAGCGCCACACCTACGAAGTGGTGGGTGATCAGGCACGCATCCTGGTGGTATTCGTACCCGGGCCGGACGTCGACCGCTTCGAGCCCAACGGGGGCATCGACAAGTACTTCTACTCCGCACGGGACCGTGAGCTCCGGACCCCGGAACAGCTCCAGGCCGAGGCCGAGAACCTCCGGGTCAATTACGGCGTGGAGATTTTCCCGGAGCTCACCCATCCCCGCGACGTGAAGGCCTGACCGAGCCTCGGACGAGGGATCAAGGAGCAGCAATGACCATCGACCTAGCACTCGAAGCGGTGCCACATTGGATCGCCGGCGCCGCGGTGGCGCCGGCGGACGGTCCGCGCGCCGAGATTCGTGACCCGGCGACCGGACGCGTGGTGGGGACCGTCGAAATGGGCGGCGCCGACGTCGTGGGCAGAGCCGTGCTCAACGCTCGGTCCGCGGCGGGGACCTGGGCGGCCACCCCGGCCACCGCGCGGACGGCGGTGCTACATCGGTTCCGGGCACTCCTGCTCGAGCACAGCGACGAGTTGGCCTCGCTGATCACCAGCGAGCAGGGCAAGACGCTTGCGGACGCCAGGGGTGAACTGGCTCGCTCGATCGAAGCTGTTGACGTCGCCCTCTCGGTCATCCAGCAGCTCAAGGGCGAGTACGCCGACCAGGTAGCCGGCGGCGTAGACACCTACTCGTTCCGGCAACCGCTGGGCGTGTGCGCCGGCATCACCCCGTTCAACTTCCCGGCCATGATTCCGGTGGTGATGTCCAGCGCCGCGCTCGCCTGCGGAAACACCTTCGTCCTCAAGCCAAGCGAGCAGGCTCCCACCGTGCCAGTGCGGCTGGCCCGCTTGCTGCACGACGCTGGCCTGCCCGACGGCGTGTTCAACGTTGTCCACGGCGGCAAGGAGGCGGTCGACGCACTGCTGGACCACCCGGACGTCGCGGCGGTGTCGTTCGTCGGCTCGACCCCGGTTGCCCGGGAGGTGTACCGGCGAGGGGCCGCGGCCGGCAAGAAGGTCCAAGCTCTCGGCGGTGCCAAGAACCACATGGTCGTGCTGCCCGACGCCGACCTCGATGCCGCGGCGGACGCCCTGGTCTCGGCCGCCTACGGCGCTGCCGGACAGCGTTGCATGGCGGTTACCGTTGCGGTCGCCGTCGGCGAGGCGGCGGAGACGCTCACCGCCAAGACCGCCCAGCGGGTCGCTTCCTTGAAAGTCGGGCCCGGTACCGGGCCCGACTCTGACATGGGTCCGCTGATTTCGGGTGCCGCCCTCGACCGTGTCCGTGGGGCGCTCCAGCGCGCGGCCGAGCAAGGAGGGCAGCTGGTCGTGGACGGTCGCGATCTACCTGCCCCAGGCCCTGGCTACTTCATCGGCCCCAGCTTGGTCGACCACGTGGACGTCGCGAGCGAGCTGTACCGAGAGGAGGTCTTCGGTCCGGTGCTCAGCGTTGTGCGCGCCGACGACCTGGATCAAGCCCTCGACATAGTCAACGCCAACTCCTACGGCAACGGCTCATCGATCTTCACCACCAGTGGGCCCGCCGCGCGGCGGTTCACCCGAGGTGTGAGTACCGGCAGCGTTGGCGTCAACGTGCCCATCCCACTTCCGACCGCCTGGTTCGGATTCGGGGGATGGGGGGACTCTCGATTCGGCGACGACGGCCTCAACCACGACGCCTACCGGTTCTACACGCGAGCGAAGGTAGTCACCCAGCGGTGGACCGAGCCGGCTCCTGGTCTTGTCCCGCACTTCGTGGCCTCGGGCAAGTAGTCCATGCAATCGCGCACACCGGCCGGCAACGAAAGCGCCGGCCAGTCAACCAACGCCGACAAGCGCACAGACAGCCCGGAACTCGACCATGTCGGCGTGCTCGTACGTGACCTTCCTTCGGCTGTGGCGGCATGGGTCGACAGGTTCAACGTGGATGTCTTCCGGCGGTTCGAGGCGCCAGATCTTGAGCTCAGCGCGGTATTCCTCGACGTTGCCGGGGCCGCGATCGAGCTGTACACGCTGCATGACGAGGCCGCTCTCGATCGCGCCCTCGGTGCCCGCCCCGCGGCGCTCGATCATGTGGCTCTACGACTGCGGGGACCTGGTGGGCCGGAGCTGTCGGGTTGTGTGATCCGAGGCCCCGGTCGTCCCGAACCCATCGCGGCGCCCATCCAACTCGCCGGCGCGATGCATGTGTGGACCGAACCACCCGGGATCGACGTGCTCCTGCAACTGATCACGCCCTCGGCAGAGTCGATTGGCGTTCTGGAGCATCAACCACTCAAGGAGGAGTAAGCGATGGGACGTATGGACGGAAAGGTCGCACTAGTGACCGGTGCGGCACGAGGTCAAGGCCGAGCAATCGCCGTGCGCTTTGCGGAAGAAGGCGCCGATATTCTTGCCATTGACTGCCCGGAGAAGGGCGCGATTCCTTACCCGCTAGGCTCTCCCGAAGACCTTCAGCAAACCGTCAAGGAAGTCGAGGCGCTGGACCGCCAGATCCTTGCGCACGAGGGAGATGTCCGCCAGCAGAAGTCGTTGGATGAGCTGGTGGCCGAGGGGATGAAGCGCTTCGGTCGCATCGATGTCGCGGTAGCAAACGCTGGCGTGTGGACGGTTCGTCCCTTCGCGGAGATTCCCGAAGAAGAATTCTGGGACGTATTGGATGTCAACGTTCTTGGAGTCTGGCGAACGCTGAAAGCCGTCACTCCACACATGAAGGAAGCTGGTGGAGGCTCAGTGGTCGTCACCGCTTCTGGTAACGGAGTCGAGGGCGCCCCCGGCTACGTACATTACGTCGCATCAAAGCATGCGGCGCTCGGGCTGGCGAAGAGTGCCGCCCTAGCCTTCGGCGAGTACAACATCCGTGTCAATTCCCTGCTACCCGGACCCACCGACACCAAGGGGTTGGACTGGCAAGGCGGTTACGACCTCTGCGCGGGTCGGGGAGAGGGCCAGGGAACAAAAGAAGACCTCCAAGGCGCAAAAAACTGGACTGTGTTGCAGAACGTAGGACTCTTGCCGCCGCGAGCGATGGCTGAGGCGGTATTGTGGCTCGCCTCCGACGAATCTCGATGGACCACCGGGCTGGAACTTCATGTCGATGGCGGACATTCGATCATCCCGGGATTGAACCTCGCAAAGATGGCCGCCGACAACTGACCGCCGTCGAAATATGGATGCGAGTCACAAGCTGGCGGTCCAGGTGCTCAGACAAAAGGCCGAGGAGAAACGGTGAAAAATACGGTCAACCGGCTCTACCGGCTCCGTAGCCGGCCTCGCGGCCCGGTCCGCGACCGGGATCTCGAGTGGCTCGAAGAACCTGTCGGGGAGCTCACCGAAGGACAGGCGCTCATTCGCACTCTCTACCTGTCCGTAGACCCCACCAGCCGCGTCTGGATGAGCTCCACCCGAGGCTATATGCCTCCCGTTGAGCTGAACGCTGTTATGCGCGGCGTCGGAGTCGGGCAGGTCGTTCAATCACGCCGCGACGACCTGCCGACCGGCTCATTCGTGCAAGGATTCACCGGATGGCAGGACTACTGCTTGGCCGATGACTCGAGACCCGAGGCATCGTTCACGGTGCTCCCCGATCCGCTGCCCGCACCTCTGCACACGTTCCTCGGCGTGCTCGGGCACACCGGGATCACGGCTTACATCGGTGTGGAGATTGGTGACCCCAAGCCGGGCGAAACGTTCATCGTCTCCGCCGCCGCCGGCGCTGTCGGGTCCATCGCCGGTCAGCTGGCCAAGCAGCGCGGTGCCAGGGTGGTGGGTATCGCGGGCGGCGCGGAGAAATGCCGATACGTGGTCGAGGAGCTCGGATTCGACGCCTGCGTCGATCGGCACGCCGACGACTGGCGGGCACAGCTCGACGAGGCCACGCCCCTCGGAATCGATGTCGACTTCGAGAACGCGGGCGGCAAGATCATGGACCACGTCCTGGGTCGGCTGAACGTGGGGGCGCGTATTCCGTTGTGTGGAATGGTCGCCGACTACAACGGTTACGGCGCGAAGGGTTATCAAGAAACGTTGCTCAACCTCAACCAGCTGCTCATGCAGCGGGTGAAGCTCACCGGATTCATCGTTTCCGATCACGTCGACCGATTCAGCGAAGTCATCGGCAGGATCGCCGTGGCACTTGAAGAAGGTAAACTACGCTACGAGGAAACGGTGGTGGCAGGTCTCGAAAATGCCCGCGAGACGCTCAACGCCATTTTTTCCGGCGAGAGTCGGGGGAAGCTCGTAATCAAAGTCGCCGACCCGGAGGAGTTGTAGGACTCCGCGGTTTGTTGCGTACCGCCACGGTCCAAGGATGCAATGGAAGCGGCGAATAAGGGAGTGGACTACCATGCAACGGTGGCGACTACTTCCTCATCCGGTCCTGTCTGGCCGGACGTTCGCGTCGGGAGGCGGCGGCCCACGAAGGGCGATCGGCGCGAGCAGGCGATCCTCGACGGCGCGTACGAGCTGCTGCGTGACACGCCGCTCCGCGCGGTCTCCATCGACGACCTTGCCAAGCGGGCAGGTCTGTCCCGGTCGTCGTTCTACTTCTACTTCGAGTCGAAGTGGCAAGTTCTGTTCGCGATGCTTGGACCCGTCACCGAAGATGTGTTCACCGCCTCACGGTTCATCTTCGAACGCCCCGCGGACATGGCACCGCAGGAGGCGATCGAGCAAGCCGCCGCCGAGGTCGTGGCCGTATGGGATCGGCACGGTCACATTCTGCGGGAGGTCGGAGACGCTGTGGGAGCCGAACCCGAGCTGCGGTCTCAGTGGGAATCGATCCTGGGTCAATTCATCGAGGCCGCGGCCGCGGCCATCGAGCGCGACCGGGCGACCGGGGTGGCCGTCGGCGGCCCACCCGCACGAGCGCTGGCGGCGGCGCTGATGTGGATGGGCGAACGGAACCTAGGATTGATGAGCATGCGCAGTGGAAATGCGATTCACACTGAGGACATAGCTGAGACAATAGCTACGGTGTGGCTGCGCTCGGTATTTGGCATCGGAACCCGAGCCCAATAAAAACTCGAAATTGCTGGCTGATACGCGAGTTGACGCTCTTTTTACACTGCGTGGATTCGCTGTTCAGATCCACTTGAAGTTACCCTCTGGTCAATTGTGGCAGCGGGCAATACTGGGCAATGCGGGATTTCCTGGAGTCGATTATGTCGAACTTGGCCGCGAACCTCATCGCTACCGTGCGGACGCACCGTGATCGGCCTGCCGTGAAGCTCGACGACTGCGTGCTGACCTACGCTCAGCTGCACGACGCGGCGGCGTCCGTCGCCGGTGACCTGCGGTCCCGGGGCGTAGTACCGGGCGATCGGGTCGGGCTGGTGCTTCCGAACGTGCCAGCTTTCCCAATTCTGTTCTACGGCGCACTACTCACCGGAGCGGTCGTGGTGCCGATGAACCCGTTACTCAAGGACCGCGAGGTGCGGTACTACCTGGAAGACTCCGGGATGAAGATCGTCTACGGCTGGGACGGTGGGGGCGACGTCGTGCGCCAGGCCGCGACTGCCGCCGGGATCACCGGCATAGTCGTTCCGGCGACGGGACCCACCGAGTTGGGAGGGTCGCCGATCACCGAGCCCGTGGAGCGGGCCCCCGCCGACACCGCGGTCATCCTGTACACCTCCGGGACCACCGGCAGCCCCAAAGGCGCCGAACTCACCCACCACAACATGTCTTCCAACGCCTCCACAACTGTGGAGACGCTGATCGAGGCGGGCCCCGGCGACGTGATCATGGGCTGCCTGCCTCTGTTCCACGTCTTCGGCCTGACCTGCGGCCTCAATGCCGCGGTGCTGGCAGGCTCGCTGCTGACCCTCATCTCTCGATTCGACCCCGGCAAGGCGTTGGAAGTCATCGGCCGCGACCGGGTCACCGTGTTCGAGGGCGTTCCCACGATGTACGCGGCGATGCTGCATCACGTCGACGCCGAAGTCGCCGAGATGGGCTCGCTGCGCACGTGCATCGCTGGTGGTGCCGCGATGCCGGTGGAAATCCTGCACGCCTTCGAGGAGCGCTTCGGCTGCGAGATCTACGAGGGCTACGGCCTGTCCGAGACCGCCCCGATCGCCTGCTTCAACCAACCCGGTCACGAGCGCAGGCCCGGGACCATCGGCCTCCCGGTCCGGGGCTGCGAACTGCGCACCGTCGATGACCAGGGCTTCGACGTCCCGACCGGCGAGCCTGGTGAAATTGCCATCTGCGGCGAGAACGTGATGAAGGGCTACTGGAACCGCCAGGAAGCCACCGCGGTGGCCATCCCGGACGGCTGGTTCCGCACCGGTGACATCGCCACCAAGGATGCGGACGGCTACTACACCATCGTCGACCGCAAAAAGGACCTGATCATCCGCGGCGGATACAACGTGTACCCGCGTGAGGTCGAGGAAGTCCTTTACGAGCACCCCGCCGTTGCCGAAGCCGCGGTCGTCGGAATCCCGCACACCGAGCTCGGCGAGGAGATCGGCGCCGCCGTGGCACTCAAACCAGGCGAAACGACTGATCCGGACGAACTCAGACACTTCGTCCGCGGCCGGCTCGCGGCGTACAAGTACCCGCGCATAATCTGGCTCGTCGACAGCCTTCCCAAAGGTCCTACCGGAAAAATTCTGCGCCGCGAAGTCGTGCCACCGCCTTCCGGTGTCCGTCCGCCCGGGTCAGCCCGGCATCGATAGAGGCCGACAGCTCTCGATTGGGCTAGCCCCTCTGAGCATCGATGGGTGTGCGGTCCTGCTCAACGACAGAGTGCGGCCGTCAGTGCCGCTGAGCCGCTCCTCGGCCAACTCGCGCGCCGCGAACGATCCGCCAGCGGTCTTCGGCTCGCTGCCAATCCTCGATCTGCAACCCACCGGACTTGGCACCGGCGCAGCGGTCGATGCGGCCAACTTCAGGA
The DNA here is from genome assembly GCF_039543365.1 of Actinospineispora eucalypti. Taxonomy (NCBI): domain Bacteria; kingdom Bacillati; phylum Actinomycetota; class Actinomycetes; order Pseudonocardiales; family Pseudonocardiaceae; genus Actinospineispora; species Actinospineispora eucalypti. The sequence goes on along the minus strand of NZ_BAABJP010000004.1, from coordinate 320,757 downwards.
ATCTGCTCGCTGGCCGCTCGTCGTACCGGGGAGTATGACTGCCGAGTCCCGATTCGAGATCTCTGACGAGTTCGCCGCGTCGGCGCTCAAGCCAGGCTGGCCGGCGTCAGCCGCTTCTTTATCGCGTACTCGACCAGCTCGATCAGGGCTTCTTTGGTGGATGCCCGATCACGGGCGTCGCAGCTGACGATCGGTACGATCGAGCTGATCGCCATGGCGTCCCGGACGTCCTCGACTTCGTGTGCCAGCTGGCCGTTGAAGCGGTTCAGGGCCACCACGTAGGGCAGGCCGCGGTCTTCGAAGAAGTCGACGGCGGCGAAAGCATCAGCCAGCCTGCGGGTGTCCACCAGCACTACCGCGCCGATAGCGCCTCGGGCGAGGTCGTCCCACATGAACCAGAACCGATGCTGTCCGGGAGTGCCGAAGAGGTAAAGGATCAGGTCCGACTCCAGCGACACCCGGCCGAAGTCCATCGCCACGGTCGTGGTGTGCTTCTGGGGCGTGCACTCCAGATCGTCGACGCCAACGCTCGCCTCGGTCATCACCGCTTCGGTGGTCAGCGGGACGATCTCTGAGACGGATCCGACGAACGTCGTTTTCCCGACCCCGAAACCACCCGCCACAATGATCTTGGCGGAAGTCGCGGCGGGAACTGCCTCGGGCTCGTGGTCATATCTGGCGGAGTCCACTGAGTACCCTTTCCATCCACATGAGATCAGGAATACCGCCTTGGGCGGCGATGGACCGGTGCACGGCGACGAGGCCCCGGCCCGCCATCTCGTCGAGCAAGCCTCGGGTTGAGCTCAGAGGCAGCCGCAGCACCGCGGCAACCTCGGCCACCGAGCGGGGCAGATGACACAGCTCGACCACCGCTCGTTGCTCGAGGCGCAGCACGATCAGCTGCTCGCGGCCACGTGGGCTGGTAGACACCAACGTCTCCACCTCCAGTTGATCTTGCCACTCTGCCCAGTCCTCGGATCCGTGATCCGGTTCGACCCGACGGTGTCGGCCGGTCCGCCGGGACCACCAGGTGTCCTCGAGCTGATAGCCGTCCAGCACGTCCGCAAAGGTCGGGACGTTCTTCGCGTGGTGCCCATTGGGCACGGTCGACATCGTGGTTCACCCGCCTGTCGGTGGCGCCCTATCGGACCGGGTGCAGCGGCGAGGACGTGAGCAGCTGACCCGCCCGGTCGACGAGCATGGTCATCTCGTACGCGACCAGGCCGAGGTCGCAGGTCGGCGACGCCAGCACACTCAGGCAGGAACCGTCGCTGATCGACATGAGCAGCACGAGACCGCGCTCCATCTCGACGACCGTTTGCACGACCCGGCCTGCTTCGAAACAGCGAGCGGCTCCGTCGGTCAGGCTGACGAGCCCGGAGGTGACGGCCGCCAGTTGGTCGGCGTAATCTCGGGCCAGACCCGGTGAGGCGGTCAGCAAAAGGCCATCGGTGGAGACCACGATGGCGTGTGCGACACCGGGGGTCTGCTCGGCGAAGTGGTTGAGCAACCAGCCGAACTCGCTCCGCTCGTTCAACTTTGGGCTCCTCGGGGGTGGGGTGGGACGTGTACGGACTCGGCTTGCTCGGGTTTGCGGTGACCGGCCCGGCCCTGCCGGAGCCCCTTTTGATAGCTGGTGAGCTGGCTGCGGACCTGCTCTGCGCGACGGGCGGGCGCCTCGCGAGGCTTCGCATCCGTCGGGGCATGCGCGCCGCGCGGAATGAGTTGTGAGCCCGGCTTCCGCTTGGGCAGTCCGGAATCGGTGAGTCCGGAGGGTGGGGCTTCCGGCATCGGGTGCAGCGCGTGCGACGCGCCCCATTCCGGGGACCGTTGCTCGGGGGTGGCGCCGTTTCTGGCCTGGCCGGGATCGTCGGCCTCGGCCGATCCGAGCACGGTCGCCGCGGCCGGTTCGGCGCCGTTCGTGCCCGACCTGGTGGGTTGCGGGGTCAGGGGGTCGGGTGCTTCGCGTCCGGCTGACCGGAACCAGGCGGACTCCATCCGCGTGTAGATCGGTGTCTCGGAGGGCTCCGGCGGGGACGCGGCCGGCTCGGTGTGGACCGGGCTCGGCATCGAGGGCGGGTCGGGGGCGACGATCGGATCCGGTGCGTTCACCGGCACCGGCTGTGGACGCTGTGGCGCGCGCTTCCGCCGCTCGGGGAGGGCTTGGTCGACGCGTAGCGCCGGCCGAAGCGCCATGTGGACGCCCGAGCCGTTGACCGCGGTCCGTGCCGGGCGTGCCGTTCGGGTCTCTGCCGGCTTCCGGTCCGCGGTGTGTGTGCCGTTCTGCGTCTGCGCGGCCTTGCGTGGCTGCTCGCTGCCCTCGGGGCGGTGCTCTTGCGTGGGGGGTGGGTCGGTGGTGGCCGCCGGCGCGACCACCAGGTTGGCGAGCACGTGGACGTAGGCCGTGGTGCCGGACTGCTTGTTGTCGGTGGTGTGCGCGCTGGCCAGGCGCACGCGGATGCTGTGCCGGGCGGCGAGTCGGCCGACCACGAACAGGCCCATCCGGCGCGACGTGGACACGTCCATCGAGACCGTCCCGGACAGCCGACGGTTGGCGGCGGCCAGTTCCTTGGGCGACATGCCGACGCCCTCGTCGGAGATCTCGAGCAGGACGGACCCATCCGTGTTCCGGGTGCTGTTGACCAGAACCCGGGTGTCTGGCGCCGAGAAGTTCGTCGCGTTGTCCAGGAGCTCGGCCACCAGGTGCACGAGGTCGCTGGCCGTCCGGCCCAGAATCCGCGCGTCCGGTGGGGGCTGCACGACCACCCGCTTGTACTGCTCGATCTCCGAAACGGCCGCGCGCAGCACGTCGACCACCGGTACCACCTGGTGCATCCGCTGGGTGAGCTCGCTGCCGGCGAGGACCAGCAGGTTGTCGCTGTTGCGACGCATGCGGGTGGCCAGGTGGTCCAGCTGGAAGAGGTTGGCCAGTTGCTCGGAGTCCTGCTCGTTGCGCTCGAGCTGTTCGATCAGCCGCAGCTGGCGCTCGATGAGGCTTTGGCTACGCCTCGACAGGTTCACGAACATGCCGCTGACGTTGTTCTGCAAGGCGGCCTGCTCGGCGGCTAGGCGGACGGCCTGCTTGTGCACCTTGTCGAACGCCCGGGCCACCTGGCCGACCTCCGTGCGGCCCGCCACCGGCACCGGCGTCACCGCGCTGTCCGGGGCCTTGCCCTCCCGCATTCTCCGCACCGCTTCCGGCAGCCTGCGGTTGGCCACCTCCAGGGCGGTGCCGCGCAGTATCCGCAGCGGGTTGAGTATCGACTTGCCGATCAGGTACACCACAGCGGCCGTGGTCAGCAAACCGAGCAGCAGGATCACCGAGTTGATTCCGGCGGCGCTTCTGGCTCGCTCCTGCCGCTCGAGTCCGTTCGCCTTGATTTCCGCGCGCACGCCGGCCTCGGTGCCCCGCAGGTCGGCGAGTTCGGTGTCGTGCGCCGCATCCCACTCGGCCCGGTCGACGCCGAGTTGGTTGCGCGGAGCCTTCCGTTCGGCTGCGGCCCGGGCGGGCGTCGCCTCGTTGAGCGCCGTCTGCTTGAGTCGCACCCGCTTTCGGACGGCGGCGCTCTCGGTCCACTTGAGCAGCTCGCGGCGACCGCCGGCCGCGCCGATGCGCAGCTGGTCGATTGCGGTGAAGAGGCGTGCATCGGAGCCGCGGACCATGTCGGCATCCACCGGCAGCATCTCGCCCCGAGTGATCGCTCCGGCGATCACCGCTTGCTGCAGCGAGATCTGCTCATGGGCGGCGGCCAACGCGGTCACCTCGGAGGCCAGCCCGGCCGAGACCGGGGTACCCGTCTGGCGGCCCAGCGCGGCCTCGAACATCAGCATCGAGCCGATCAAACCGGTGTAGTGGTTGACCATCAGCGGGTCCGCGCGGTTGGCGGCCCCGTTCGGCATGTCTGGGCGGGTGTCGGTCACCCGGCCGCGCAAGGCGTCCAGCCGGGACAGCTGGTCGGTGATCTGCTGGTAGACCGCGCGCGGGCCGCTGCCCAGCGCGGAGGCGTCACCGATCATGGCCTTGGCGTCGGCCAGCCGGGCGTCCACCGCGGCGAATGCGTTCCGTAGGGGTGCCTGATCGCCGGCTCGAGCGCCGGCAACGAATACGGCCGCCTGGTACCGCTCGTGTTGCAGGTCCGTGACGAGCGCCGATACCCGGTCACCGGCCGCCAGGTAGCGGTCCAGGTGGCCGATCGCGGTCGCGTCGTCGACGTCGCCGGCGACTCGCAACACACCCAACGTCATTGCCAGCACGATCGGTACGGCCAGTACGGCCGCGAGCTTGACCGGGAGGTTCCAGTTCGTCGGAAGCAGCCGATCTAGCCGCATCGAGCCGGTTTCGGTGCCTCCCATCTCAGCACCGCCCGCTTGCGCTCTGTCCGGCGCGCACCGTCAGTCCTCCGCCCGGGCCGCGACCATGTTCTGCAGCTCCTGCTCGGTGTACCCGATCGCCAGCAGGTAGTCGGCGTACTCGACACGATCCGGCCGGCCCCGGGCGCCGGCCGCGCCGCCGGTATCGCGCAGGCGGCACACATGGCGTTCGACGTCGCCCGAATACCAGTTCCATGGGGAGTCTCCAGCAAATCGTTGAAATCGGCGCACCGCGGAAAACCGCCCGTTGATAGTGGTCAGGGAGAGCCGGCAAAAGACCAGGACCGTCCATTATCGATTGCCGCCGAACAGCTTCTGCTCACTTTCTCCGCGTCGGGCCTGTTCAACCATGCGGCGTACGTGTGCGGCTTCTGGGTCGATTTCCCGGTTGGTGAATCGTACGTACAAGGTGGCGAGCACCAGCGTGCTGAGGATCTGCAGAATGCCGGCTACCAGTGCCACGGTGATGTTGCCGATGACTTTCACCGCCATGAACTGCGGCGCGTAGCAGGCGAGCCCGACGTAGCTTGCGTACCAAGTAATAAACAGGATGCTGATCGGCAGAACGAATCCCCGTCGCCTGCGCTTGAGTTCGACAAACTCGTCGCTCTCATAGATCTGCTGGTATACGCTGGCTGGCGAGGTGAGATGGTTTTGGACGGTCATTTCCCGAATTCCTCCGGCTCAATGTGCGCGGATGTCGGCCTAAGCGGAGGCCGAAGACTCTCGTGTCACGCGGCGGGCGATGGCTTCCACTTCGGCGACGGTGAACACCAACTCGGTGGCCTCACCCGCATCGGGCACCGCCTTGGCCTTGAGAGCACCGACCGGCTCGGGGCGTGCCGATGCATCGCGCCGCGGTTCGAGGTCGTCGTCATATTCGTCGAATTTCCCGTGTTCGGGCAGATGGTCCGCGGCCTGGGCAACGGCTTCGCTCCCAGCGCCGGTCAGGGCTCGGACCTGCATTTCCGCGTGCCGATCCTGGCTGGCTTTCTCCGGGAACAGGAGCGAGACAACATATCCGAGCAGGAACGACAGCGGAATGGTCACAATTCCCGGGTTGCTCAACGGGAAATGCTGGAAGTTGGCGTTCGGGAGCATGGATGTCTTTCCGCCGGAGACCGCGGGGGAGAGCACGATCAGCGTCACCGAGGAGATGAGACCCGTGTAGATGCTGGCCAGTGCCCCCGCCGTGGAGAACCTCTTCCAGAACAGTGAGTAGAGAATCGTCGGCAGGTTGGCCGAGGCCGCCACGGCGAACGTCAGAGAGACCATGAACAGGATGTTCTGGTCCTTCGCGAGGATCCCTCCGGCGATCCCGACCACGCCGATCCCCAGCGCCGAGACCCGGGCGACCATGATTTCCTTGCGCGGCTCGGCCCTGCCGCGCTTGATGATGCTGGCGTAGACGTCGTGCGCGAACGAGGTCGATGCGGCGATGGTGAGCCCGGCGACCACGGCGAGGATCGTCGCGAAGGCGGCGGCCGAAACGATGCCCAGCAGGATCTCGCCGCCCAGTCGATAGGCGAGCAGCGGTGTCGCCGCGTTCGATTTGCCCGGCGCGCTGGCCATCGTGGCCGGGTCGACCATGGCGCCGGCCGCGTAACCGACCACCATTGCGGCCGTGAAGAAGGCCCCGATGAGCCAGATCGCCCAGGAGATGGATCGGCGCGCCTCTCGCGCGTCCGGCACGGTGTAGTACCGCATCAATACGTGCGGGAGCGCGGCCGTGCCCATGACGAACGCCATTGCCTGGGAGAAGAAGTCCAGGGTGGAGGTCGAGCTCCCCCCGTACTGCAGACCGGGAATGAGGATTGCCTCTCCGTGCGGGTTCCGCTCGATGGCGGCACCTAGCACCGCGCTGAAATTGAAGCCTTCACGGCCCAGTACCCAGGTCATTAGTACGAAGGTGGTGACCAGCAGCAGGCCGGCTTTGATGATCTGCACCCAGGTCGTGCCGCGCATCCCACCGATGAGCACATAAAGGGTCATCAGGATGCCGACACCGATAATCACCAGAGCCTGGCCAGCCTGACTTGTGATATTTAGCAGCAGGGCCACGAGGACGCCGGCACCGCCGATCTGGGCGAACAGGTACGAGAGCACGACGATGACCGTGGAGAGCGCGGCGGCCGCACGGATCGGGCGTTCGCGCAGCCGCAGGCTCAGCACGTCGCCCATGGTGAAACGGCCTACGTTGCGGATCGCTTCCGCGACGAGAAGCGCGGCCAGCCAGCCCACCAGCGCGCCGATGCAGTACAGAAATCCGTCGTAGCCGTAGAAGGCTATCGCGCCCGAGATGCCCAGGATGGCCGCGGCGGAGAGAAAATCTCCGGCAAGGGCGACCCCGTTCTGTGCGCCGGTGAATGTTCGGCCGGCGGAGTAGTAGTCCGCCGCCGAGCGGTTGCCCTTGCCGGCTTGCCGGACGACGACCAGGGTGACGACAGCGAATACCGCGAAGATGCTGATGTTCAGTGCCGACGAACCGATTCCGGCGGCCGGCGGTGTCGCTGAATACATGTCAGGCCCTTCTGCTGTCCTGTCCCGGGGGCCGACGCCGTTCCACCCGGGAAGAAACCCGATCAGGGGACTTTGGTCGCCCCCTTTCGCGAGCGGTCAACGACCCGTTGTGCGACAGGGTCACGACGGTCGAGGCAATCCAGAAATATCGAGCGCCGCGTCTCAGAAGATGTTTTGCCTGAGTGATGCCGGTAGCGCTGTGTGCAACATGTGCGCCGTACATCACCTGTGTGGGTTAGTTTAGGCCACGTACGCGATCGATATATGATGTTCTCATCATTCATACGTGTCGGGCGCGACCTTTGCGTTCACTCGTAAGGGGTGTAACAGTTACCTAATCTGTGTCGGTTGGATGTCCATCCCGGCCAGGCGTATCGCTCCCCCCGAGAGGTCATGACTATGTGTTTTGCAACGCCAAGCATCCAAAGTGAAACGAGTTCCAGCGCGAAGCTGACCCCTGTCCGGGTGGCGGCCCGCCACCCGGGCGCGACTTCGGCGCCGGTCGTGCCGAAGTCGGCGCGAGGGACGTGCTGAGCGTGGCGCGTCGTCAAGACTCGCCCCATGTGCACGAGCCTGAGTCGGCCGCCAGGCGAGAGCCCATGGGGCTGGAGGCGCAGCTCTACGTCGCGCTCTACACCGCGTCGCGCACCATGAACAGCTCCTATCGCCCGCAGCTCGCCTCTCTCGGGCTGACTCACACGCAGTATCTGGTCATGCTGGTGATCTGGGAGCGGGGCGTGGTGACCGTCGGCGAGCTCGGTGATCGGCTCCAGCTCAGCTCGGGGACGCTCTCGCCGTTGCTCGCCCGACTCGAGCGGGCGGGTCTCATCAGTCGGCGTCGTAGCGTCGACGACGTGCGCAGCGTCGAGGTGCGGGGCACCCGGGTGGGCCTCCGTCTGCGCCTCGAGGCGGAGGGCGTGCCCATCGCGATCGCTCGGGCCTCCGGGCTGACCCGGACCGAGGTCGCCGAACTCCGCGATGTCCTGCAGATGCTCACCATGCGGCTCCAGGTGGCGGATCTGTAGGGCGCGACCGATCCGGGCACTCACATGTGTCGTATTAAAGTCGGCCGGCGAATTTTCGTAACTTCGAACCTCGGGAGGCGTTGATCGAACCAGGCCGGTCCGGCAGTGCCCGTGAGATCAAACCGGGGCAGATGGCAGCCGGGCCATGAGGGACATGAGGAGGTGAGCTTGCGTTGCTTCGGCGAAGCAAGCTCGGGGTGTTGGGGCTCGTCGGTGTGGTGGGTGCGGGCTTGGTGTTGGTGCTCGCGGCGCGCCCGGTGTTCGCGGATGAATCCGGAGGGGGGTCCGGCGAACGCCGGGCCGGTCCTTCGCTGTTGTATGCGGATTCCGTCAAGGCGAAGCAGCAGGAGAACGCCGGGATCTGGAAAGCCAGACCCATCGGCATCTGCCACGCGAGCGCCTATCACAAGGGCGAGTACGTCCACCAGGGCTGCATTTACGATGACCAGGGGGGCGGCAACCAATACCGGTGGCCGGTCGACACCATGTTGCGCAACTACACCTATCCGGAGAATCCGGCTTACCGACGCAACGCCGCGGATATCCTCGAGATTCGGGTGAAGCCGCTCGACTCGGACACGGCATTCCGGATCACCTTCAACACCATGACCGATCCGGACCTCTTCGGATTGACCCTCGCGCTGGGCGACTCGGACAAGCCGATGGAGGTGCCGCACGGCGCCAACACGGTGATGCCGGCCAAGAAGTTCGTGACCGTGCACGGCTCGAAGGGCGACATCGTCGATGCGGCCTCCGGTGACACACTGGGCGAGAAGCCGACGGTGCAGGTCGACACCGAGCGTCGCCAGGTGGAGATCCGGGTGCCGCACTCGGTGTTCAACCCGCGTGGGAAGGAACGCATCGCGGCCGCGGCCGGGCTGTGGGACCGCGACGACGACCAGTACCTGGTCCCCCGGGCGACCGCCGACAAGACCCATCCGGGTGGCGCGGTGCTCGGCGACTCCAGCCCGTCCGCGTTCTTCGACACCGCGTTCCGGTTCAAGGAACCGTTCGAGTCGCCTTACCTGGACAACGACCAGCGCCGCGCGATCGCCAAGGGCAACCTGAGCGAGTTCTTTGCCGACGTCGACTTCAACAAGCTGGCCAAGGGCGTCGACGACGACAGCGAGACCCCGACCAGGGGCTATCTCACCCGGCTGTTCGCCAGCAAGTGGGAGTACGCGCAGGGCCGGCGGCTGCCCAGCGACCCGGGTGGCCCGCCGCCGGGTGCCGGCACGCAGCAGGGCGGCATCCAGACCGGTACCGGGAAGGGACAGGACGGCCGGTTCAGCCTGCAGTTCGGTTGGCCGTGCCGCGACGAGTGCGTGCCCGACCTGCCCGGCCGGATGCAGCGCTACAGCGTGTACGTGCCGGAAGCGGCGCCGCCGAAGGGTGGCTACGCGTCCATGCTGTACATGCAGGGGTACGCGCTGCGCCCGGGGGACAACGTGGCGGGCCACAAGGGTGACCTGTACCGCCACTTCGCCGGGCTCAAGGGCAACCCGACGATGGTGATCGACGTGGACGCCCGGGGCAACGAGAACTGGAGCTACGGACAGAACGGGGCCGCGCTGTTCGAGGCTCTCGCGGACGCCCGGCGGCACTACGACCTCGACCCGGACCGCACCTCGATGGGCGGCTTCTCCAGCGGTGCCTACTCGGCGAACAAGATCTCGCTGACCTTCCCGGACGTGTTCAGCCACGCCTTCATCTGCGACGGCCTGGACGTGGCGCCGTCGTTCCCCGGCCTCAACGGGGTGGCGGACGTCCTGCCGGTGGACACGGTGACCAAGCACGAGCCGGGTTCCAAGCTCACCCCGATGCTGCCCAGCCGGCGCAACCAGCCCGTGATGGAGTGGATGGAGGGCCTGCCCGGCGACTTCATCCCGATCTCGATTACCCGCGAGCGGGCGAGCGCGTACGCGAAGAGCGACCTCGACTACGAGGCCATCACCTGGATGGGCGCCCCGTCCGAGCACCTGATCATGTGCAAGAACGGCATGTTCAACATGGTCTCCGACTGGATGGGGCGGAAGCCGCGAGCGGAGAACCCGCACCACGTCACGTACGTGCGCAACACCTACATGGACGATCCGAAGTTCGGCCTGGTCGGTGACCATGCCTACTGGCTGTCGGGCATCGAGTCCAAGAAGGGTGACATCGGCAAGATCGATGCGATCTCCCACGGCATGGGCCTGCGGGACGCGCCGGTGCCGGCCAAGAAGCGCACCAGGATCGGTGTGGGCTCGGGCAATCCGCTGCCGGCCAACCCGTACCTGCGCGAGTACCGGCATCTCGACGCCCCGGAGAAGGCGCCGGTCCGCAACGCGCTGGACATCGAGTCGACCGACATCAGCGAGGTGACGGTCGACCCGAAGCGGGCCGAGATCGGCTGCGACGCGGAGCTGAACGTCAAGACCAACCGGCGGCTGACCGTGCACCTGCTCGGCTGCGACCGCTCCGAGACGTTCGAGGGAACCGGCGGGCGCGGCATCACGCCGTACAACCCGCCGGACGTGCTGAAGGGAGTGGACGTGCCGAAGGGCGCCCCGTTCCCGGAGGAACTCGGCGGCAACGTGCCGCAGGCGCCCCTGAGCGACCTGCCGCCGCTGCGGTTGCCGCCGAACGTCGGTGACCCCAAGCCGACGAGGAGCTGAGTCGCCGACCCGTCCGGCGGTGACTCATGAGCGGCGCCGAACCCGCGCGGGGTTCGGCGCCGCTCGGCCGCGCGCGGTGACGGCTGAGGCACCTGGGGCCAGCGGGATACGATCATCGACGCGGACCTGGGTCGAATAGCCGGGTTGCGTTGCTCGGGCATCGGCACGGCATAAAACTGTGGGTCGGCGCGAAGTGGCCTCGCGCGGGCGGCGGAGGTGGCTGTGAAAGCAAGGTCGTTGGTTTTCGACATCCTCGCCGGCTACCTGCGGCACCGCGGTGGCGAGGTGCGGCTGCGCAATCTCGTGTCGCTGATGCGCTGTTTCGACATTCCCGAGACAACCGTGCGGGTCGTGGCGATGCGGCTGCGCAATGACGGATGGCTGTCGAGCCTCCGCGAGGGCCGGGAAACGGTGTACACCGTGACCGACGCCGGGTGGAAGCTTCTCGACGAGGGGTCCGACCGGATCTTCAACCGGCCTTTCGGGCCGTGGGACGGCCAGTGGCACATGGTCATCTATTCGGTTCCGGAGATGGAACGGACACTGCGCGACCAGCTGCGGAAAAAGCTGTCCTGGCTCGGTTTCGGGCCGTTGTCCGCCGCCATCTGGCTGAGCCCGCACGATCGGCGGGAGCAGGTCCTCACCGCGTTTGCCGACCAGCCGTCGGTTCAAATGGACGTCTTCCGTGCCCGTTCCATGGGGTTGGAGGCCGACCGCTCGATCGTTTCCCGGGCATGGGATCTCGAGGCCCTGGACCGCGCCTACGTCGAGTACCTCGAGGTCTACCGCCCCCGGTTGGTGGCCTACCGGGCCGGAGAGTTGGGCGGAGCCGACGCGTTGGTGGAGCGGATGAAACTGATCGACGACTATCGCGGCTTCCCCTTCAGCGACCCGGACCTTCCGCCGGAGCTGCTTCCCGTCGGCTGGCACGGCCGCCGTGCGCATGAAGTGTTTCTCGAGGCTCACGGGCTGCTCCGGCCGGCGGCGGAGGCGTATGTCGGGTCGGTCCTGGATGTGGCGGTGGCGGCGGAGCAAGAGGCCGGCTAAGGCCACATCATGTGTGTCACTTCGTAGACGGTCGTTTCCTGGATGTAGTATATTGTCGGCATTCCGCCGAGGACGCGGAAGATCTCGCGAACGAGGAGCGTGTTCTGGGTGCGACAGGCGAAGAGTGCCCCGGCGCGGTCGGCGCCGATGGTGGTCGCGCTGTGTTTTCTGACGATCGTCTTCGACGGTTACGACCTGATCGTCTACGGCTCGGCCATGCCGAGCCTGCTCGCCGAACCCGGCTGGAACCTGGGGCCTGCCTCGGCCGGAGCAATCGGAAGCTACGCGCTCGCGGGCATGCTGGTGGGGGCGCTCGGAGCCGGCGCACTGACCGACCGGCTCGGTCGCCGGTCCGTCATGCTGCTCGGCATCACGTGGTTCTCGGCGCTGATGGTCGGCTGCTCTCTGGCTCCAACCTCCGGGTTGCTGGGCTTGCTCCGATTCCTGGCCGGGCTCGGCCTGGGCGGCGTGATCCCGTCGGCCATCGCGCTGACCGTCGAATACGCGCCGAAGGCTCGGCGACAGCTGTACAACGCGATCATGTTCGCCGGCTACTCGGTCGGCGGCGTGCTCGCGGCCCTGCTGGCGCTGCTCCTGCTGCCCGGCTACGGATGGCGGCCGCTCATGGCGATCGGTGCGGTGCCCCTGGTGGTCGTGCTCCCGCTGGCCTGGAGGTTTCTGCCCGAGTCGGCGGGCTTCCTGCTGGCAAGGGGGCGGGTGGCCGAGGCCGAGGTCCTCGCCGCCCAGTACGGCCTCGACCTGCCGGCGCTGCAACGGGAGCGTGCGGCGGCCGTGGGCAGGTCCAGGCCCGCCACCCTGTTCCACCGTGACCGCCTGCGTGCGACGCTGCTGTTCGGCGCGGCCAGTTTCTGCGGGTTGTTGTTGGTCTATGGCCTCAACACCTGGCTGCCGCAGATCATGCGCGAGGCCGGATATCCGCTCGGCTCCGCGCTGACGTTCCTGTTGGTGCTGAACCTCGGCGCCATCGCTGGCACGGTCGTGGCGTCGGCTCTGGCCGATCGGTATGGGTCGAAGCCGGTCACCGTGTCGGCGTTCCTGCTCGCGACAGCCTGCCTGGTCGTGCTCAGTCAGCCGGTCGACACGACGCTGTTGTTCGTGGCCGTCGGCGTGGCCGGGCTGGGCAGCGTCGGAACGCAGATCCTGGTCAACGGTTATGTGGCCGTACAACATCCGGCCCCGGTCCGCGCCAGTGCACTGGGCTGGGCGCTGGGGATGGGTCGAGCCGGTGCGATCGTGGGGCCCCTGTTCGGGGGCTGGGTGCTTGCCGCCGGGATCGGCTTCGAGTGGAACTTCTACGGCTTCGCCGTCCCGGCCCTGTGCGGTGCCCTGTTGATCGCCCTGGTGCCACGCGGGCCCGCCGAGGACATCGCCGAGCAGGCCGAGCAGGCCGAGTCGACGAAGCAGGAGTCCGTCGCGTGACCTCCACCCGGCCGCCGGAGAGCTCACCGTGGTGCGGCGTGCGGCCGACACGAGGCCCCCGTACTCCGCGCGGTTAAGGGGGAGGAGCGGGGATGACCAGCGTTCCGGACGACCGCGAGCGCCGGTCAGCAGGGCCGTCGTTCGCTGACGTCATGAACGGGTTCTCGGTTGACGGCAACCGCGGGCACAGACGTCGCCGGCGTGCCCACCGGCAGGAGGAACCGGAGCCCGAGCCGGAGTACTACCAGGCGGAGCCGGAGTACTACCAGCCTGGACTCGACCCGCTCGACGCGCCGGCGGGAACTCACCTGGCGACCGCGGACGAGGATCACCGGTATGCCGTGGACGGCTCCGCGTCGGCCGCCGTGCGGCCTTATGCCTGGACCATGGGCCGCACCAAGTCCCAGTACCACCTGGAGATCGAAACCCTGGTGTCGACCAGCTCGCGGGGACGGGACCAGCTGGCGCTGTTGTCGTTCGAGTACCGGTCGGTTGCCGACCTGTGTGCCCGGCCGCGTTCGGTCGCCGAGGTGGCGGCGCTGCTGGAAGTTCCATTGGGCGTGGCGAAAGTCCTGTTGGGGGACATGGCCGGCCTCGATCTGGTCATTGTGCATCAAACTGTCAGTGGCAATGGCAATGTGCCCGCCCTGGCCTTGATGGAAAGGGTCCTCAGCGGACTCCGCCGTCTCTGACGGCAGTTGCGGCGGAGCAACGGAAATAGGCCGTGAACAACATATTCAAGTCGTACGCAACGGTTCTCCAATATAGCGGGAGCGGGCGGACTGAATTAGTGAAAAATGAGACGGGAGATAGCAGTGTGACCCAATGGTCATACTGAATTCTGCTTGACGTATCGTGGGTGTTTGGTATCCTTAAACGGCCTCTTCGGATTTGAGTCGACGATGTGGTCACAATCGGACTTGTGGCTGCCGACCTGGTGCTTTGGCGCCCGATTTCGTCCGAGTTCATGGTGCTTATCCGAGTCTTCACTGGTTGGAGGATGAACTGATTACTGGATCCTCGGAACTGTCGCCTGACTTGTTGGGCGACAAGTCTGGTGTGGAGACCGTTCCGATTGGTCAGCTGTCAGTTTCGGTGTCGCCCCGGACCGCGGGGATCGATGACGCGCACGTTCGAATGCTGGCCGGGGTAGCGGGTGCGTTGCCGCCGATCATCGTGCACCGCCAGACGATGCGTGTCGTCGATGGTATTCATCGACTTCGCGCCGCGGTGTTGCGTGGCCAGACGGAGATCGACGTGCAGTACTTCCACGGCAGCGACCAGGATGCGTTCGTACTCGCCGTTCATGCCAACACCACGCATGGACTCCCGTTGACGCTGCGCGATCGGACGGCCGCCGCCGCGCGCATCCTCGCCTCTCGCCCGCTGTGGTCCGATCGGCTTGTCGCCCTGGCCGTCGGCCTGTCTCATCAGACGGTGGGGGAGATTCGTCGGTGTGCAACTGGAGAAGACGACCAGTTGCACGTCCGAATCGGCCGCGATGGCCGCGCTCGTCCACTTAACAGCGCGAACGGACGACGACTTGCCGAAAAGCTGCTCATGGACGACCCCACGGCGTCGTTGCGTCAAATAGCAAGGGCGGCCGGGATCTCGCCGGGAACGGTTCGAGACGTACGGGACCGGATGAATCAGGGCAAGGATCCGGTGCCCGCCAACCTTCGGCGCGTCAAGGGTTCGTCGCGGGAGTCGCACGGTCGGAGAGAAGTCGAACGAACCGGAGACGTCGTCCCGGTGGTGCAGGTGCTGCGCAATGATCCGTGCTTGCGGCACACCGAATTGGGCCGGGTCCTGCTTCGGCTCCTCGACATGAGTGTGGCGCTTGTGCGGGAGCGTGACGCGCTCATCGAGAATGTGCCCGCGCACCTCGCGAGCCTGGCGGCGGAGGGGGCTTACGAGTGCGCGATGGCATGGCAGATTTTCGGGGAAATGCTTCAGGGCGCTGGTGAGCAAGCCGGCCAACACGGCACAACCGAAGTGCCCCAACAGAGGCAGAACGACGGAGCCGTTCCGTGATTATCGAAAACCGGCGGGGTGTGGTCGCACTCGCGCTGCTCGCGGCCTTTATGGCCTTTGTCGACGGCACGATCGTGAACCTCACGCTGGCGCAGCTGGGCGCGCATCTGCAGGCGTCGCGACCGGAGCTCGAATGGGTGCTGAATGCCTACACTCTGTCGTTCGCGGCGGTGATGCTGGGCGCCGGCGCATTGACGGACACCCTCGGCGCGAAGCGGGCGTTTGTCGGCGGCCTGCTGGTGTTCACGGCGTCCTCGGCGGTGTGCGCGGTGGCGGGGTCGATGTTGGTGCTCAACCTCGCGCGCCTGGCCCAGGGAGCGGGCGCGGCGCTGCTGCTGCCCAGCGCGCTGGTGTTGGCGACGGCGAGCGCGAGTGACGAGCGGTTGCGGCATCGGCTGGTGGGCTGGTGGGCCACGGCGGCGGGTCTGGGTATGGCCGCCGGGCCGTTGCTGGGCGGGGCGCTCGTCTGGGTCGCGGATTGGCGGGCCGTCTTCGCGGTCAACGTGGTGATCGGCATCCCGGCCATCGTCTGGAGCATTTCCTCGATACCCGCGACACCGCGTCGGGATCGTCACCTCGATCTCGCCGGCATGGGCACGGCAACCGTGCTGATCGGTGGCCTGGTGTTCGCGCTGATCGAAGCCCCGGACCGGGGATGGGGCAGCCCCGCCGTTCTCGCCTCGGTGGGTCTGGCGGGTGCCGGGGCCATCGGATTCATCCTGGCCGAGCGATCGGCGCCGGCACCGCTGCTCCCGGTGGGCGTCTACGCCGACCGCGGGTTCGTCAGGACCACGGCTCAGGGGGCATTGTTCAACTTCGCGTTCTACGGGTTGCTGTTCGCGATGGGCTTGATGCTCCAGCAGGGCCGAGGCCTCAGTGCGTTGGCCAGCGGCTTGCTGTTCCTTCCGTTGACCGGGCTGATCGCCGTCGGCACCCTGTGCGCGGCACCGTGCGCCCAGCGTTTCGGTCGGCGCGCGGTCCTCGGGATCGGCCAGGCGGCGCTGTCCCTCACGTTCCTCGCCGTGGCCTGGGCCAGCACCGTACCCGCGCTCTGGCCGCTGGTTCTGACGCTGGTCCCGGCCGGGTTCAGCGCGGGCCTGCTGGCCCCAACGATGATCTCCCAGACCATCGCCGCCGTCGAACCCCCGCTGCATGGCGCGGCATCCGCCGCGTTCAACACCGCCCGCCAGGTCGGCGCGGCCATCGGCGTCGCCACCTTCGGCCCCCTGCTCGGGACGACACACGACCTCCGCAACGGGTTCATCGCCTGCGTCATCGTGAGCGCCGCCGCGACCGCGGTCACGCTCGCGCTCACCTTGCTGGCGGGCCCAACTCGGGCGGTGAAAGTACTCGCCGACTGAACATGCTGTCGGTGAATTTAGCGACTCACGACCTCAGGTGCCCGTACGACCATTCCTGAAATCCCGGACAAGTTGCACGCCAGATGATGGCGTTGACGCGGAAGCGGCAGTCGGGCGAGACTAAGGCAAGTCGCTCGATTTCGACAAAATAACCCCCCTGACATCCGCACCTTACGCCCCCCAGGACACACCAGATCGTGGCCAGTTGCTCCGGGTCACGACTTTTGCGGAGGAAAAAAGAGATGCGCCTGACTAGGCAGAGAATGCTTCACAGCATTTTGGAGGACCAGCTCGCGGAACGGCCGACGGACATCGCGGTGCGCGATAGAAATGAGTCACTCACATATCGTGAGCTTGATCGCCGTGCCACTCGGTTGGCGGGTTTGCTGCGGTCTCGAGGCGTGCGTCCCGAAACGCCGGTCGGAGTGTGCGTACGGCGGTCCGTGGATCTGGTCGTTTCCTTCTTCGGCGTATTGCGGTCCGGTGGGGCCTACCTGCCGCTCGACCCGGCGAATCCCGTCGAGCGGCTTGACTGGATGGCCAGGGACGCCGACCTCACCTCGGTGGTGACGGATACTCAGAACCGAAATCTGGTGCCCGGCTCATTGGCGACCGTGTTGATCGACCAGGAATCCGCCGAACCGGATCCGACGTGGAGCTCGGCATTCGAGCAGTCCGCCGACAGCCTGGCGTACGTCATCTACACCTCGGGTAGCACGGGGCGTCCCAAAGGCGTGATGGTCTCTCACAGCAATGCGTTTGAGCTCGTTCGTGCGCAACGTGAGGCCGGGCTCGTCCCGGCCGGGTCGAACGTTCTCGGTTTTGCACCGATCGGCTTCGACGCATCGATCTGGGAGATGCTGATGGCGGTCGGTCACGGTGCTCCGTTGCACTACGCCGACAGCCCCGATGACTTGTCCGGCATCGAGAACTGCGTCGCGACGCTCGTGCCCTCCATCCTTGATGTGCTCGATCCGTCGGAAATGCGTTTTACGAGCGTCATCTCGGTGGGGGAGCGGCTCGATGCGTCCCTGGCCAAGCGTTGGTCCAGGACGGTGCCGGTCTCGAACGCATACGGGCCGGCGGAAGCGACCGTGTGGGCCACCCTCTCCGAGGTGCTGACGCGGTTCACCGAGGAGCCCGGCATAGGTCGTGCACGGAGCGGCTGCAGCGTCTATCTGGTCGACGCCATGGGACACCTGGTCACGCCGGGCGACGTTGGTGAACTGTGTATCGGCGGAAACGGAGTGAGCAGGGGGTACCTGGGCCGGCCCGGCTTGACCGCCGCACGTTTTCAACCCAATCCATGGGGGCCGGCCGGAAGCCGTTTGTATCGCACGGGTGACCTTGCTCGCCAGCGCCCCGACGGGAGTTATGAGTTCCGCGGCAGGATCGACGATCAGGTGAAGATCGGGGGCCGCAGGGTAGAGCTCGGAGAGATCGAGAGCGCGCTGCGGACAATTGACGGAGTCGAGGACGCCCGGGTGGTCCTGGCGAAGGCTCATCAGGGCGACGCCAAGTTGGTGGCAGCCGTTAGGCCCGGAAATTTCGCTGGTACCGACGAGCAGGTAATCAACCTGCTCAAGAAGCGGCTGCCCGAGTACATGATTCCCACGTCGATTTCCCGGGTCGACTCATTCCCACTCACCGTGAACGGGAAGTTCGACGGCGCCGCCCTGCGTGAGCGGGCACCGGCGGCGGAACCGGTGTCCGCCCTCGATCATCCGGTGAACACGCTCGTCGCGGCACTTTGGGCGGGCACGCTCGGGGTACCAAAGGTTGGCCCCGACGACAACTTCTTCAGCCTGGGCGGACATTCCTTGCTGGCCAGCAGGCTGATCGCACGACTTCGCTCGACCCTGCGCGTCCAGATTCCGGTCAGTAGTCTCTTCCAGTCACCGGTGTTGCGGGTCTTCCTCGATGATGTTGTGGCCCGCGCCATCCGCGACCGGCACGACCCGGAAGCCGACCGGGCCTACTGGCGCGGTTTGCTGAGCGACCCGAGGGACTTTTCCGAGGTGCCACCACTGTGGAGTGCGTCGGGTCCTCTGTCGGCGGGCCTTCCGTTCGGTGATTTCGATGTGCCGCCCGGCGTGGTCGAAGCAGTGCGGGATTTTGCCCGCGACGAGTGGGTGACGCCATTCATGGTGTACGTCGCCGCGTTCGGTGTCGCACTCGGTGACCACGTCATGGCCCGCGAGCTCGTGATCGGAGCATCCACCGGAGTTGGCCAGTCGTCCGGCCGATCGCCGGCCACGGTATTGATGAGAGTTGCTTCGTATGATGCAACCCTCGCAACAGCGGTCGCATCGGTCCGATCGGGGATCGTCGGGGCGTATTCGCACGATGACTTCCCGCGAGATATCCCGGCCGATTTGGAGCCGGATTCCTCGGGGCATGTTTTACTGGGATTCTTGGTGTCCGTGAACGAGCCGGATTCGGACCGTGAACCGGCCCGGGGTGCCTTTCATCTGAAATTGACTGAAGATGTGGCCGGGCTGCACGGCGCGATCCGCATCGCGGCTGAGTTCAGCGATGAGCGGGAGATCCTACGAGGGTTTCACGATACTTTTCGCACGGTGCTGCGTCAGCTGCATTCGTCATAGCGGAGGAGCTCTATGGAGCACAACGGTTCTCGGCAATGGACAGTTCTGATCAATTCAGAAGAGCAGTACGGTCTCTTCCCGTCCGACCTGCCGCCGCCCGTTGGGTGGCGGCCCGCCGGCTACAGCGGCACCGAAATCGAGTGCGTAGCGTACGTCGATAGAAACTGGACCGATATGCGACCACTAAGCCTCCGAAAGTAACGTGCTCATGTATGAGATGCAACTTCCTAATGGTCTGTTTGTTCAGCAGCTGAGCCCCGGAGAGACGGCACTGCTCTACCGGGATATTTTCACCGAACGTTGTTACGCGCACGAAAGGCTGTCCCTGAACGCGGGCGACACGGTTTTCGACGTTGGTGCGAATATCGGCATGGCGGCGTTGTTCTTTCACCTCGAGTGTCCGGGACTGGTCTTCCATGCCTTCGAGCCGGCGCCGGAGCCGTACTCGGCGCTCACGGCGAACCTGACGATGCACGGTATAATTGCCAGCTCGACCCGGTGTGCGCTCGGGGACCGCTCGGGCATTGGCCAACTCACCTATTACCCCGACTCCACCGTGATGTCCGGCTTCTATGCGGATGTCGAGGCGGAGGCATCCCTGACTCGTTCTTACCTGACTCGCAGCGGATTTGACGAGGAAGATGTCCGGGAGATGCTCGTGGGACGGCACGAAAGCGTTGTCGTTGGCTGCGAGGTGCAGACCCTCTCCGATGTGATCGCCGCGCGGCGCGTCGAGCGCATCAACCTATTGAAGCTGGACGTCGAAAAGAGCGAACTGGATGTGCTGCGCGGGCTCCGCGAGCAGGATTGGCCGAAGGTGCGGCAGGTCGTCGCCGAGGTGCACGACATCAATGGTGCCCTGAAGTCGTTCACCGGGCTCTTGGAGGCGCACGGCTTCGATGTGGAGTTGGAGCAGGACGACCTGCTCAGCGGTACGGAAATTTATGAGGTGTTCGCCTTTCGGAAGGATCACTGAACAGTGATTAGCGATATCGCGGATCCCGAGCTCTACGAGCTGGGCGACCCCGTGGCGGTGTGGGCGAAGCTGCGCGCCACGACACCGGTTTTCTGGAACGAACACCCGCCCGGTCCCGGATTTTGGGCCGTCATGGCCTACGAGCCCGCGCTCGAGGTCTACCGGAACACCGACGCCTTCACCTCTGAGCTCGGTATGCGAATCGACTCAGATCCGGCCGCGGTCAGCGCGGCGGCGGGCAAGATGTTGATCGTCACCGATCTGCCGGTTCATCAACAGCTTCGGCAGGTCATGAACACGGCTTTCCTGCCCCGTGTCGTTTCCGCGCTCGATGCGTCCATGCGTTCCGTGGTCGAGCCGTTGGTGATTGCCGCGCTGGAGAAGGCGAGGGTCGATTTCGTCAGTGAGATCGCCGCGATCCTCCCGGCGGCGATCATCTGCGACATCATGGACGTTCCAAGATCGGATCGCTCGAACATGATCGAGCTGACCAGCAAGGCCTTCGGGGCGTCGGTCGGCGCCGGCATCCGTTGCCCGGCGGGGGAGATGGAGAGGACCGAGGCACACGCCGAGATCTTTCTGTACTTCAACGAGCTTGTGGAGCAGCGTCGACGCAAGCCGGGAACCGACGTGATCAGCGCCCTCGTCGAAGGTGAGATGGATGGCCGTCCACTGACGGACGCGGAAATTCTGATGAACTGCGACGGGTTGCTCACCGGGGCGAACGAGACCACGCGGCACGCCTCGGCCGCGGGCCTGCTGGCGCTGATCGATCACCCCGGCGAGTGGCAGCGGCTGCGCAACGGCGAGGTGGGAATCGACTCCGCGGTCGAGGAAGTCCTCAGATACACGGCTCCGGCGTTGCACGTGATGCGGGTGGCCACCAAGGACGTGCGGGTCGGCGGCGAACTCGTGCGGGCCGGCCAGGCGGTTGCCATCTGGAATTCTTCGGCCAACCGTGATGAGACGGTATTCGCGGATCCGGACAGATTCGACCTCGGTCGGTCGCCCAACCGGCATCTGACGTTCGGAATTGGCCCGCATTTCTGCTTGGGCGCCACCCTTGCCCGGGTTGAGCTGAGAGTGCTGCTCCAGGTTCTCGCGGAACGTGTGGCCCGCATGGAACTTGTCGGGGAAGTACGGCGAATGCGATCCAACTTCATGTGGGGGATAGAGGATCTGCCAGTCTCCTTTACCTCTTGACGGATTGGGGTCCGGTAAGTTGAGCGAGAACCTGGTTTCGGTGGATTCGGCGGGAACCTGGCTGTGGGAACTTCGTCCCCGACCGCCGCGGGCGATTGCGACCCTGGTGCTGTTGCCTCATTCAGGTGCAATGGCACAGGGATACGTGAGGTGGGCACCGTGGTTTTCCGACGATATCCATCTCGTGGCCGCGCAGTATCCGGGCCGCGGCACTCGCTTCCTGGAGGAGCACGCCACCGACATCAGCGAGCTGGCGAACCCGTTGGCCGCCGTCCTGGCGGGTGAGCCCGGACCGTTGTTCGTGTTCGGGCACAGCCTCGGGGGCCTCGTGGGGTTCGAGATCTGCTGGCAACTGGAGCAGATGGAGCGTGGGCCGGGCGGCTTCTTCCCCTCCGCGGCTCCGGCGGCGCACTACAGCCACTTGTTGCGCCAACCCAGCGACGAGGAGCTCGTGGCGGGGCTGCTCGGCCGCGGCGGCCTGGACCGGGTCGCGCTGGAGGACCCGGATCTGCTCGGCCTCATTCTCGACGCGTGCCGGTCCGACTGGGTCATGACCGCCTCATACAAATACAGCGGTGCGCGTCGGCTCCTGCGCTGCCCAATCGTCGCGTTCGGTGGCGCGCAGGACTCGGGGGTCCCCGCGGCATTGCTCAACGGATGGCCGGAGCTGACCACCGGTCACGGCTACGTACACGTGCTCGAGGGCGGGCACTTCTATTTCGACGGCCAGATGGCCACGTTCACCACGCACCTCGAACGAGAAATCCGCGCCCTGGTCGCGCAGGGCTAACACACCGACTGCCATTCAAAGGAGAGCAGGGTGACGAGCAGCCACGAGGGTTTGGCGCCGCAGGTGCGCCTTCGCACGCTGGGCGAGATCGAGCGGGCCGGTCTGTGGAGTCTGGACCGGGTGATCACCGAGTACTTGCAGGGCGGCTCCGGGTCGGAGCTCACCGTCCGGCGCAACCGGTCGGCATTCGACCGGATTCGGTTCGTGCCACGGGTCATGTCGGGCCTACCGCACCCGTCGACCGCCACGTCGCTGCTGGGCGTCGATCTGCGGATCCCGGTGATGACGGCACCGTTCGGTTCGGACGGCTACTTCCATCCCGAGGGCCATCGGGCGGTGGCTCGCGCCAACGAGCGGTTCGGGATCTGTGGCGTCGTGCCGGAGGCAGGGACGTTCTCGGCCGAGCAGCTGGCGACGGCGGCGCCGAAGGGCGCGGCATTCGGCCAGCTGCACCCGATGGGCACCGAGGCGAACTTCCGGTCCATGGTGCAGCGGTACGTGGACGCCGGGTACCGGGGCCTGGTGCTGACCTTGGACTGCCCGACTCCCGGCTGGCGGGAACATTTCCTGCTCAACGAGTTCAGGGTCGACAAGCGCGTCGTCTCCGGCAACTACCCGCCCGACGCGGAGATCGACATGGAGCAGGCACTGGCGCGGCTCAACCCGGCCACGCAGCCGGCTTGGACCTGGGACAAGCTCAGCGAGCTGCTCGCCGACTACCCGCTGCCGTGGCTGGCCAAGGGCATCCTGACCGCCGAGGACGCGGTCGCGGCGCTCGACGCGGGTGCCGCCGGAGTGATCGTGTCCAACCACGGCGGGCGTCAGCTCGACGGTGTGCGCTCGACGATCGAAGCCCTCGAACCGATCGCCGCCGCCGCGCGCGGCCGAGGCGCGATCGTGCTCGACAGCGGCATCAGGCGGGGCAGCGACGTGGTGAAGGCGGTCGCCCTCGGGGCGGACGCGGTGCTGATCGGGCGGCTCTCGGCCTACGGGATCGCCGCGGCCGGAGAGGACGGCGCCTATCAGGTACTGGAGCTGCTCCGCCGGGAGATCGAGACCGTGCTGATCCTGTTGGGCCGGGGAGATATCACCGACCTCGATCGCTCATCGGTGGAATGGGAGAGCTGATCGCCGATGCCGAGCCTGATCCGGACGCCCGGCCAGTCCCCGATGCTGCCGGCCACCGTCACCGCCAACGGTTTCGTCTTCACCTCGGGACTGATCTCGCCGAGCGCGTTGACGGCGATGACCGACGGCGGGACCGTCCCCGCCGACCAACAGATCCGCGAGGCGGTGAGGGTGCTCGAGGCGACTCTCGCCGAGGCCGGTGCTGAGGTGGCCGACGTCGTCAAGCTGACCGCGTACCTGTCCTCGGCGCGGCTGTTCGGCCCGTGGAACGAGGTCTTCCTGTCCGTGTGGCCAGAACCTGGGCCGGCCCGCACGACCTTGGTCGCGGCCTTCGTCAGCCCGGTCGTGCACGTCGAGCTCGAAGCCGTCGCCGCGCTGTGAGCGACGCGCGGGTGACCGACATAGAGGGCACAATAATGGCGATATACCGAGCTATTGATCGCCGGAACTGGGATGCTCTGCGGGGCCTCCTCAGCCCAGCTGTTTTCTACAGTCGACCTGGATATTCAGAAATGAACGGTCGAACGGAATTCGTTGACTTCTACAAGACGACTCGCCAGATCAGCGCCGGGGAACATGATGTTCGTGCGATCATAGCGAGCGAGTCCGTAGGTTGTTGCTGGGGAACTTTCAGCGGAGTGTTGCGTAACGGCGACATGATTCAAATAGCCTTCGCCGACTGGTACGAGTTCGAGCGTGGCCTGGTTCGTACTCGTCGAACTTTCTTCTTCCCCACCTCGAGCTGAACCTGGCCGACGTGGTGTCAGCTCAACGGCGGGTGGGTGGTGAGTCGGTCTTCGCCTCGCGCGCAGTTGCGCAGAATGACCCAGGCGACCATTTCGGGGTCATCGATCATCGATAGGTGTCCGCAGCCGGGAAGCCGGGCAAAGTCGGCGGCCGGCAGCCGGAGCCGGGCATTGACCATTTGGCTGGGCGAGATCATTTTGTCCTGCGCTCCCCAGGCCACGGTGAGGGGAACTACCGGCTTGGGTTCACTTTTCCACTGAAACTGGCGGGCACTGGCCA
The DNA here is from genome assembly GCF_039543365.1 of Actinospineispora eucalypti. Lineage (NCBI taxonomy): Bacteria > Bacillati > Actinomycetota > Actinomycetes > Pseudonocardiales > Pseudonocardiaceae > Actinospineispora > Actinospineispora eucalypti. Next base: position 296,573 of record NZ_BAABJP010000004.1, on the reverse strand, counting down.
TGGCCTCGCTGAACGCCGGCGTATCGCGCATGGCGGCCAGGTTGGCGAGCGCTTCGGCGAGGTCCATCCGCTTCGGACGTACGCACAGCCGAGAGATGATCAGGTTGCGCACGAAGCTGATCTCGGCCAGCGGCGGATCAGTGGCCAAAGCCAGACGGGCGGCGGCCCGGAACATGCGTAGGTGCGTGATGACCCACCAGCGTTGTCCGGGCGTCCAGAAACCGGTTGGCGACAGCGCGGTTGCGGAGGACACGATCCCCGTGGTGGCGGCGCCGACGGCGAGCATCCCGCCGAGCCCACAGCCGGCGACGTGTGGACGGCGTACCTCGAGACGTTCGAAGACTCGTTTCAGCGATTGGATGCCGAAGGCGCGAATGCCATCTTCGCTGGCGGTGTGGGGGACAGGGGCCCGGCCCATTCGGGGCAGATCAACCGCGATTACGTCGTGGTGTTCCGCGAGTTGATCTATCACCGGTCGCCAGATCTGCCAGCGTTGGCCAAGGCTGTGCACCAGCACCAAGGGTTTGCCCCTGCCACGCCGACAGTAATTGGACTCGACCACACCCAGCCCTCCACCCACACCCACGGATCCACCCGTTGTGCGCGGGAAATTTACTCGCATCACCCGATCGATACGAGCCCGTCAAACGGTCATCCGCGGACGCGACGCCAGTGACTGTCCAACGGCGTTGGCCACATCAGGTGCATGAAATTGCTGGTTGAGGTCTTACCAGATTCTCCACGGGCACCGGGGTATGCCCGCTGAACCGGTGTTCTGCCGGTCCAGCGGGCATTCCGCCGTACCACCGGACGGTGATCAGCCGGCGTCCCGCGGTGCGCGGATCATCCCGTTCCGGGCTCCAGATAGAAGAGGGCCACCGAGCCGTCGTTCCGGGCGAAGGCGCTGGCTTCACCACGACCTTGACGCGGCGACTGGTTCAGGAACGCGACCGCGCCGGCGGGACCCGCGCTTGCGGCAAACTCGCGGTACGCCCACTGCTGGCGGGTCGAGCTTCCCAAGCTCCCCGGCGCGAGATAGAACAGCGCGACCGAACCGTTGTTGCGGGCCACGGCGGTTACTTCCCCGGCCCCTTGCCGCGCCGCTTGGTTCAAGTAGGTCACGGCGCCTTGTGGTCCCTCGGCGGCGGTGAATTCCCGATAGATCCATTCCTGCTGGGTTCCGCTGCCCAAGCTGCCCGGTGCCAGGTACAACAGCGCCACGGACCCGTCCCCACGAGCGGTCGCCGTCACTTCTCCGGCCGCCTGCCGTGCGGGTTGGTTCAGGAAGTTCGCGGCGCCTTGTGGTCCCTCGGCGGCGGTGAATTCCCGATAGATCCATTCCTGCTGGGTCCCGCTGCCCAAACTGCCCGGCGCAAGATAGAAAACCCCGACAGATTGATCGTTTCGAAGCGATGCACTCGCCTCGCCGCCGCCTTGCCGTTCGGGTTGGTTCAAGAAGTTGATCGCGGCTGTCGCTCCCTCCGCCGGGGTGAAGTTTCGGTACACCCACTCCTGATCAGCCATCTCCAGCGTTCCCTTCTGCTCGTCCCGCGATGTCGGGCCTCAGGAAGAGGCGGAACGGCGGCCCGCAGATACGTCAACGGCCAGATGCCCGCCGGCGGAGCCGTGATCCGGGTCCGCGAGCGATGTCGTCCGAGCCGGCCCAACGCTGTATCAGCCGGGGGTCGCGGCGGCTCTTAGGACCGGGAAGACCCGAGAGCCCCCAAGAAGGAGACCGTGATGTCGCAGCAACTCGATGCCCAACTAGCCAACGTCGGCACCCGGTTCCTGATCTTCCCGCAGCCCAGATTCCTGACGAAGGACGATGGAACCCCGGTTTTCCCCGAGCCGGAGGAAGTCATCGTCTCGGTGCCTCCGGCCGAGATGCAGCCAGGCCCCGCCGACGACCGCATGTTCGTCGTCGACGCCGTCGAGAAGCTTCCCTACAACCGGCTGACCCGGCCGCCCTATCGTGGCCCGGCCCGTCCACCGGTGTCACCGGGCCCTGACGGCCACTTCACCCACCTCGACCCGGACAGCCGCGAGTTCTCGGCCGCGACGATGTACGCGACCGTCCGGCGGGTCCTCGACATCTTCGAGGACTACTTCGGGCACCACCTCGAATGGCACTTCGACGCCACCTTCTCGCGGCTGGAACTGATCCCCCTCATCGAGTGGGACAACGCGCAGTCCGGGTTCGGCTTCCTCGAGTTCGGCTACGGACGAACCCCGGGCGGCACGATCGACCACACCAGGCCCTACTGCCAGAACTTCGACGTCCTCGCGCACGAGTTGGGCCACAGCATCGTGTTCAGCGAGGTCGGGGTGCCGTCGAGCCCGCTGGATGAGGGCATCGACTACGGCGGGATGCAGGAGTCCAGTGGCGACCTCACCGCGATCGTCGCTCTGCTGCACTTCGACAGCTTCGTCAAGCACCTCCTGGGGACGACCAAGGGCAACCTGCTGACGGTCAACGGGCTCGACCGGGTCGGTGAGCTGTCGGACAGCCGGCAGATCCGCGTGGCGTTCAACTCCAGGCGCATGTCGGACGTAGGACCCGAGCCGCACGAGCGGTCGCTCCCGCTGACCGGGGCGATCTTCGACACCATGGTCGAGGTCTTCCAGCAGGAGCTGGTCCAGAACGGGTTGATCACGGCCGACCTGCGTGACCGGTCGACGCAGCTACCGGGCAGCGTGACCGACCTGCGGCAGATCCAGGCCGACTTCGAGGCCGCCTACCAGGGGCAGGAGAAGGAGTTCGAGCGGGCGCTGCTCAACGCGCGCGACTACCTCGGCCGCCTGCTCGCCGTCACCTGGGGATCGCTCTCCCCGGACTTCCTCACCTACCACGACGTGCTGCGGGCGCTGGTGCGCGCGGACCGGACGGTGAGCGGCGGCGCCAACCAGGCGATCATCAGGGCCTGCTTCGCCTGGCGCGAGATCGCTCCGTCACCGGACTCCGTGCTGCTTCACCAGCACACGCTGCAGGACTGTGGCCTGCGCACCGCCCAGCCGGTCGAGGACGCCACCCGGACGATCTTCGTGAACGGCGCGGGTGCCGATCGCCCCCGACAGGTATCAAGCGGCAAGCGCAAGCGCTCCTCCTGATGAACCCAGATTCCGACGGCGGCCGGGGGCAGTCATGAACCGATTCCAGCGGGTGCTCGAGATCCTCGACGGGGCGGTCGGCGGGCCGGGCGCGCCGGTCGGGTTCCATGGCGCGTTCTGGCGCGGCACCACCCGCGACGAGTTCGTCACGACCACGGTGTTCGGCAACGACCTCGTGGTCGTCGGCGACGGTGCCGGCTCGAACCTCGTGCGCGCGCTGAAGGGGCAGGCCCCGTTCGGCGCCGACCTGCCCGAGCCGCCGCCGGACGCGACGTTCAACCGGATGCCCTCCGGTCGGGAGCCGGTGCCGGCGGAGGCCATCGCCGAGATCGAGCGGTGGATCGACGACGGCTGCCCCGACAGCGATGTGCCGAGCGTGGCGCCGACCTGGCACACGACGAACGCTCCCATCGCCAGCTCGCGCACGGACGACATCTGGTTCCTCGATCCGCGCGAAGGCTGGGCGGTGAACAGCAACGGCCAGATCCTGCACACCACGGACGGCTTCGACACCTGGCAGGAGCAGTTCCACGCACCGGGGGTGTACCTCCGCTGCGTGGGTTTCGCCGACCCGTCGCGCGGCTGGGTCGGGACGCTCACCGCGGGTCGACGCCTGTACGAGACCTCCGACGGCGGCCTGACCTGGAACCTGGTCGGCGACCTCCCGCCGCTCGCGCCGTCGGCGGTCTGCGGCCTCTCGGTGGTCGACGGCGAGGTCGTGTACGCCTCCGGCACGAACTACCCGGACCGGCCGGCGCGAATGATGCGCACCGTGGACGGCGGGGCCACCTGGCAGGCGTGGGACATGTCCCAGCACGCTTCGCTGCTGGTCGACACCCTTTTCACCGATGCCGACCACGGGTGGGTCGTGGGCGGGCGGGCAACGGTCCCGAACCCGACGCGCGACGACGTACGCGCGGTGGTGCTGCGCACCGAGGACGGCGGTCGCACCTGGACCGACCAGCTGGCCCCGCTGCACGCCGAGCTCCCGCTCGGCGAGTGGGGATGGAAGATCCACTTCCTCGATGACCGGGTCGGCTACGTCGCGCTGGAGAGCTTCGTCCGGGCGGCGGTGCTCAAGACCACCGACGGCGGTAGCACCTGGACACGTATCGAGGTCCACGACCAGCAGGGCAACGCGAACCTCGAGGGCATCGGGTTCCTGGACGAGCAGACCGGTTGGGTCGGTGGCTGGGGCTCCGACACCTTCCAGGAGGGCTTCAGCAGCGCGACCACCGACGGCGGCGCCACCTGGCGCAATGCCAACGAGATCGGCCGGTTCATCAACCGGTTCCGGTTCTTCCGGGGCCCGCGGTCCGTCGGCTACGCCTCGGGCCGAACGGTGTACCGCTACTCGGCCGAACCGGTAGCGGCGCCTCGACCGGTCGCGCCACAGCAGGAACTGCTGCTGCTGGACGACAACGCCCCGTTGCGCACCGGGGTGCCACTCACCGTGTCGCTGTCGGTGCCCGATGGCGCCGAGCAACTCACCGTCGACCTCTGGGACCGCTTCGGCGAGCACGTGCGCCGGCTGGTCGACGAGAAGGAGCCGGTGCCGGGCCGCCGCACGGCGCGGTGGGACGCCACCGACGCGGCCGGCCGGCCGGTTTCCGGCAGCTTCCTCCTGCGGGTCACCGTCGACGGCCACTCGGAAAGCCAGATCACCCAGCTCACACGCTGACCGGAGGTCGGCGAACCCGGAGAGGACCCTCAATGCCGACGATGATCGAGCCGCGGGGCTGGTCGCACAGGCGCTGGCGATCTTCGTGACTCACCACAAGCCGGCGCGCGCGCTGGCCCTTCCGCCGGACCCGCAGTCCGTCCTGGACGGCGCGGCCGACCCGAACGATCCCGACTACTGCGACCGCGGCTGGCCCTACACGCTGCTGCTGCCCCGCGGGACCGAGGACGGCATGCCGTACCGGCTGGTCGTGTTCTGCTCGAACGCGGTCCGGGACCTGGTGCGCCCGTCGGCCGAATGCGGCTCGATGAGCTTCTGCGGCGCGGTCGACCGCTATCCCGACACCCGCGACATGGGGTACCCGTTCTCCCGGCCGTTCGCGGACTCCGTCGAGGCGACCGTCCTGAGAGTCCCTTCGGCCGCGGGGCGGTCGCTCACGATCCGACACACCGATTCCTGAGGGAGAAGAACCATGGGCACGGTTTACAAGATCCACCCCGCGATCGGGGTCGCCCGCGTCGGCAACCACCAGTCCGCGTTCTTCCTCGGTCCGGAGATCCCTGGCTCACCGGGCGTCGAGATCGGCCCGGGCGGTGCGGAAACGGCGGTGACCGCCTACAAGAAGGACGGCCGCATCAAGCGCCAGGCGGCCCGGTTCCGGGTGTTCGAGTACGAGCAGGACATCTCGGGGAACCTGGAGCTGATCGGCGAGGTCGGGGCCGAGGCCCACGTGGAGTGGAGCGTCGACCTGGTGAACCGCAAGGCCGCGCTCGACCACGTCGCCGGTCCGGCGGCGCGGCGCAACCGCACCGTGGCCAACCGCGACAGCCTGGTCATCAGGAGCCCCCGGCCGGTGACCGTCGCGGGCGCCGACCACGGGCCGGAGACCCTGGCGGGGACCTTCCTGGGCAAGCAGGTCTACCTCGGCGAGATCCGGACGGACCAGGCCGGCCGGCTGATCGTGCTGGGCGGCCGCGGCGCCAGTGGCTCCGTGCCGCCCGGCGCGCCGCTCGACAACTTCGCCAACAACGACCGCTGGCACGACGACGTGTCCGACGGCCCGGTCTCGGCGTCGGTGACGCTGCCCGGCCAGAAGCCCGTCGCGGTGCACGAGCAGGCCTGGGTGGTGGTGGCGCCGCCCGACTTCGCGCCGGGCATCGACGCCACCGTGTCGCTCTACGACATCGCGTTCCAGTGCGGCATCACTAAGGGGGCGCTCCGGCCCGAGACCCGCCCGTCCTTCGTCCGGCACATCAAGCCGATGATCGAGCGGACGGTGGCGCTGCGCTGGGTGGACGACTGGGACCAGTGGGCCGGCCTGGTGCCACTGAAGTGGGACGAACTGGCCGATCCCGCCCCGGCCAACCAGCGCATCCGCGCACAGGTCGCGGCCAGGGTGAAGGACCCGGATCTGACGATGTTCGAGCTCCCGGCGTTCCTCCGGACCTACCTGGACCAGTGGGTGGCGGGCGACTTCGTCAGCGACCTCGGCGCGCCGGCGGCGGCCGAGACCGTGCCGAGGCTGCTGGACCGCGCGGCCCTCGAGCGCTGCACCGGGAACAACTTCTTCCCCGGTATCGAGGGCGGCCTGAACCTCAAGGACCCGGACATCTACTCCCGGCCGTTCCGCCTCGACCGCACCAACACCGGGAAGGTCTACCCCGGCTGCCTGACCGAGATCATGGCGGTGCCGTGGCAGGCGGACTTCCGGGCCTGTGAGGGCGACTGGTGGCCGTCGCAGCGGCCCGACCGGGTGATGACCGACCCGCACGACGTTCCCGGGAGCGTCGCGGACTGGGAGGCCCCGATCGGCCCGTTCCAGGAGATGGTCGACAACGTGCAGCGGCTGGGGTTCATCGTCCCCCGGCAGGCCGGCGCGGAGACGGTGTTCGTCGAGGTCGACCGGGACCCACAGTTCACTCGACGGCGGCCGTGACCTCGACGGGCGTCATCGCCGATGTGGTGGTCGTGGGCGGCGGTCCGGCCGGGGCCGCCGCGGCCGTCACGCTCGCCCGGGGCGGCCGATCGGTGGTGCTCGTGACCCGTGACCGGCGGCATCGCCCCCGAATCGGCGAGACCCTGCCGCCCTCGGTGATCCGGCCGCTGGTGGCGCTGGGTGTCTGGGACACGTTCCTGGCCGCCGGCCACCTCGCGTCGCCGGGCACCGTTGCGTCCTGGGGAGACGGCCGGCCCCGGGAGAACGACTTCATCGTCGATCCGCACGGCACGGGGTGGCATGTGGATCGGGACCGGTTCGACTCGATGCTGCTCGACGCGGCTCGCGCCGAGGGTGCCCGGATCCTGGCGTTGCCCCGGGCGGCGCGGGTGGACCGCGAGCACCCGGGCTGGACCGTGCGGTGGGAACGCGGCACGGTCTGCGCGCCATTCCTGGTCGACGCGAGCGGGCGGGGGGCTCGCGTCGCCTCCAGGTACGGGGGTCCTCAGCGAGGGGATGACCGGCTGGTCGGGCTGGTTCGCTTCGGACGGGCGCACCGTCCGGACCCGAGGACCCTCATCGAGGCATGCCCGGAGGGGTGGTGGTACGCGGCGGCGCTGCCCGGCGGGCGCGCGGTCACCGCGTTGTTCACCGACGCCGACGTCCTCCCGGCCGGGTCCGAGGAACGTCGCCGCTTCCGCGCGCGGGCGTTGTCGCACACCCACCTCGTCGCCGAGGTGGTCGGGGAGTCGACGTGCCATCTCGCGCCCGCCGACGCCCGGGTCGCCAAGCTCTGCGCCGGGCGCGACTGGGTCGCGGTCGGCGACGCGGCCAGAACGCTGGACCCGCTCTCCGGCCAGGGGCTGACCGTGGCTTTGACCTCGGCGATCCGCGCGGCCGAGGCGGTGCTCGACCGGGACAGCGGGGGCGCATTGGCCGCGTTCGCGGCGGACACGGCGGCCGGTCATCGCGCCCACGTGGCGGCCGGTCTGGCGCACTACCGACGCGAGCGGCGGTGGCCCGAGAGCGCGTTCTGGCGCCGCCGGCACCGGACCGCGGCCTGACCGCCCCGCCCTACCCGAGGAGCGCACAGTGGACACACGGTTCTTCACCCCGGGCTCGATCACGCCGGTGCCGTCGCGGGGTCGCGACGGTGCCTCGAACGCGTCCGTCGCACCGGAGGCGGGTCCGTCCGGTTCGCTGCACGACCCGCCGCTGGAGCCCCGCGACGAGGCCGTCTTCCTGCTCACCGCGGCGGCCGAGATCGAGCACGCGCTGATGGTGCAGTACCTCTATGCGGCCTACTCGGTACGGGTCGTCGCCGGTCCCCATGAGCAGCAGCTGCGGGAGATCCGTGACCTGCTCACCCAGATCGCGCGGGAGGAGATGGGACACCTGGCCACCGTGCAGAACCTCCTGCACCTGGTCGGTGGGCAGGTGCACCTCGACCGGAACCGGTCGGCGGGCGCCACCGACGTCTCGCCATTCAGGTTCGCGCTCGAACCCCTGTCGCTCGACTCGCTGGCCAAGTACGTCATCGCGGAGAGCCCGATGCCGCTGCCGGACACCGTGTCGGCGGGGGACGCGGAACTCGTCGAGCGGATCCGCGAGGATGCCGTCAAGGCCAACGGCGGGCAGGAGGTTCGCCACGTCGGGCGCATATTCGAACGCCTCGACCACCTGTTCGCCACCGGCCTCGCCGACGCCGACATCCGGCCGGACACCGGCGGGCGGCACGCGACGTTCGACGACTGGGGGTTCGAGCCCCGCTCGGCGGCCGCCGGCGAGAAGCTGATCGTCGAGTCGTTCCCCGAGACCGACCCGGGCCCGCTGCGCGACGCCGCGAGGAAGGCCGTCTCCAAGATCGGCGAGCAGGGGGAGGGCTCCGACCTCGGCCCGGTGGGGACCGAGTCACATTTCGAGCGGTTCCTGGAGATCTACAAGAGGGTCTCGACGCTGGTCGACGCCGGCGCGCAGGTCGCCCACCCCGTGGCGACCAACCCGAACACCAGCCCGCCGGGGGCGGGGCAGGAACTCGACCCGGGCCGAATCACCCACCGGCGAGCGCGGGCGTGGGCGCGGCTGTTCAACCTCCGCTACCGGATGCTGCTGCAACAGCTGGCGCACTTCCTGCTGCTGGACCAACCCGTGTACTCCTCCGCACCCGGCCCGCGCCTCGGCGACCGCACGGCGCGCGGACTGCTGCTGGTCGGCGCGTTCGACGAGATGCGGTACCTCGGCAAGATCGCCGGCAAGCTCGTGAACCTGCCCAAGGAGGAACCCGCCACCGGCACCCACGCGGGTCCGCCGTTCGAGCTGCCGTACACCCTGAACCTGCCGGACGGCGAGGAACAACGTTGGCGCAGGCACCTGGACGTCTCCCTCGCCTCGGTGCGGCTCGTCCGCGAGGAGCTCCCGCCCATCGACGCCGAGCCGTTTCTCGAGCACATGGTGGAATCGGACCTCCGGGCGCAAGCGGTCATGTCCTCGCTCGCCCGGGGCGAGGGGATCCCGCCCGAAAACCTCCCCACCGGCTTCGCGAAGGTGGTCACGATCCTCGAGGAGGCCGTGCGCGGGTTCACCATCGGCCGCCACGGGAACCTCTGGGCCGGGACGACCCGCGATGGGTTCCTCGCCCTGCGGTTCTTCGGCACGCCCCCCGTCATGGAGGACCAGGGCGGCGTCGTCGCCGACCCCGACGCGGCGCCGCTCATCGCCCGCCTGTCCGACCCCGTACCCCGCACCCGGATGCCGCGACTTCGCCCGCCCGTGCCCGCCGAACGGGTCTCGTTCATCCGTCAGTGGATCAGCGACGGCTGCCCCGACAACTCCCCACCCGGATCGGTCGGGGTCCAGCACGAACCGGACCCGACCCCCTGAACGGTCAGCACACCGCGGACGATCGAGAGGAGGCAGCCATGCCGGAACAGGGAAACGGGTCCACGCGGCCGGACCAGCGCCCAACTGAGCATGCGGACCTGCTGGGAGCGGAGTCGGCGGCGTCCTTGGCGGACCTCGCGGCGCAGAAACTGGAGCCGGCGCAGCAGCAGGACCTGGTCGCAACCGTCGTGCGAAACCTGGACACCCCGAAACAACAGAAGGATGCCGCGGTAGCGGCGGTCAACGCGCTAGCCACGGAGCAGCGGGCGGAAGTGGCCGACGGCCTCCTCGGCACACCGGATCGGAAAACGAGACAGACCCTCTGGTACATAGTCGTCGCGACTCTCGCGGCAGCCATTTTCATCTTTGGCTTCATGGCCTTTCTACTGCTTTACCAGGGAAAGGCCGCGGAAGGTCCGCTGGCGCTCGCGACAACAGCGCTGGGAGGTGTAGTGGGGCTCGTGGCAACCAGCCCCGGTAGCGGACGCTCGGGCTGAGCGAGGTTTCGAACACAGAATGAGGCGTCAACGATGAATTCAGCCGATATTGCCGCGCAGCGCCCTCGTGACATCGACGAGGCCCTCCATTGCATGCGCGCCGCCCTGGACCACTTCCACGAGCGCAACGACAATCGGGCGATATTCCTGCGGCTCTACTACATCATGACCTTGGAGGTGCACGCCGCAGTCAACCAGCTCGGCGACTACAAGAAGCAGATCTTTCTGGATCCGCCGTGGATCGCGAGACTCTCCGGGCTGTTCGCCAGCTTGTACTTCCGGTCGCTCAGCACCTTTGAACGCGACCCCAACCCGGATGTGGAGCGCGCCTGGAAGATCGCTCACCGAACCGCCGTACAGGGAAGCCCGACGGTCGTGCAGAACGCGCTCCTGGGCATCAACGCGCACATCAACTACGACCTGCCGTACGCCGTCGCGGCGAACCTCAAGGAGCACGGGGACACCGCGAGCCACCTGGCGCTGCACCGACGGAAGTTCGACCACGACCAGGTCAATAACCTGCTCATCCGGTCGCTCGGTCCTATCCAGGACGTTCTGGCCAGGGATTACGGCCAGGGAATCGCGCTGATCGACCATGCGCTCGGAGGGCTTGACGAGAAGATCAGTGAGGCCGGCCTCGCCCACTACCGGGAGCGTGTCTGGTGGGACGCGATGTCGTTCGCGGCGGCGACCGACGACCAGCAGGAACAAGTCGTGCGGGAGAAGCTCAACTGGGAATCGTACAAAGTGGCCCAGATTTTGACCGGTCGTTCGCTGCTGCAGCGATCGGTCTGGGTTCCTGAGCGAATCCTCGGGCTCCCCGGCCGGGTGTTCGGGCGAGAGCGATTCAGGGAGATCGTGCTCGAGAAAGAAGGTGGTGTCGCCGGCATGACCAAGGTGATGGTCAGTCCGATCGGCTAATACGTAGGTCGGCGTAGGGTGTGAATCGCGGCGTAGATAGGTAGTTCACCTGACGCTTCGACGGCCATTCCGGTCAATGCTGGTCTCGCGTCGAAACCGACCGAAGGCCAGGAGAACCGCCATGATTGCCATCGACCCCGGGCTGTCGCGGACGCCGACCACGACCGAGTTGCTTCGCGGGGCGGAGGGAGGCGACCAGTACGCCTGGGAACAGCTCGTGAACCGCTTCGAACCGGCCGTCGCGGCGACGATCGGAAGCTACCGCCTCCAGGAGGCCGACGCTCGGGATGTGACTCAGCGGACGTGGCTGCGGATGATCGAGCGTCACCGGCAGCTCCGGGAGCCGGAGGCATTGGCCGGGTGGTTGATGACGACCGCGCGGCGGGAGTGCCTCCGGATCCTCAGCGATCAGCGGAGATCGTGTCCGTTCGACACCGACGCGGCGGCCGACCGTCCCGACCCGACCTGCAACGTCGGACAACGAGCGGTGGACGCCGACACCGCTCGACGACTACGGCGGCTCATGGCGTCGCTTCCGGCGCGCTCGGGCATGCTGCTCGGATTCCTGTTCGAGGACGATCCGCCCGCCTACGCCGAGCTCTCCCGCCGGACCGGAATCCCCGTCGGGAGCATCGGGCCGACCCGTGCGCGCGCATTACGGCAACTGCGCCTGCTCATCGAGGCGGAGGTGGAAGCCTCACCGCGGCTTTGACGCCGGGCGTGACCGCTGCAGCACGGCGCTCGCCTGTACGCGGCTGTGCACCCCGATCTTCATGTAGATCCGGCTGATGTGCACCCCGACCGTCTTCTCGCTGATGAACAGCCGGTGGGCGATCTCCCGGTTGGTCAACCCGGTGGCGAGCTCGGTGAGCACCTCGAGCTCACGAGCGGTGAGCGCGTCCAACGGGCCGCGGCCGACGCGTCTCTGGGCGGGTACCCGGCTCTCGGGCTGTACGGGCCCGTCCAGGGAGACCCGGGCGCGGGCCGCGAGGTCGACGATGTCCGCCAGCAGTGGTTCCGCGCCCAGGCGCCGGGCGATTCGTTCGGCGTTCCGGAGGTCGTCGGATGCGGCGGCGGCGCGCGAGTGCCGGCTCAACAACGCCTCCGCGCGCCGCAACCGGGCGTACGCCGCCGGGTAGGGCTGGTGGTGCCGCTCCCACAGCTCCGTGACTCGTTCCCAGGCGCCGGCATCGGGGTTGTCCTCGGCCCGCGCCGTCTCGGCGGCACACATCAACGTGAACGTCTCCACCACCGACCGAATCGCCGGGACAGCGTTGCTCCCGCGTCGTGCCAGCTCGGCCTGATGGTCTTTGAGGCGCCTGATCTGGATCGGCGAGGGCGGAGGCAGGCCCGAGGTTGTCGTGTCGGCCCACGCCCGGGTTCCGTGCCAGACCAGCGGCGCGAGCGACCAGATGTCATCGGCGCCGGCCTCCGCCACGGTGAGCCCCTCCTCGATGTGCCGCAGCGCCTCGGCCGGGCACTTCCGCCACAGTTCGAGCGCGGCGAGCAGGACGATCAGAGGTATCCGGTGCCGAGGTCCGGCCGTCGAGCGGGCGAGGAGGTCTACCGCTTCGAGATCGTCCGCCGCGGCCTCCAGCCGGCCGCGGCCAAGGTCGAGTCGACTGCGCGCCAACCGCACCTCGAGCGCTGCGGCCCCCGAGGGGGCGAGCGCCCACGCCTCGGCAACCGTGCTTTGTGCCTCGTCCCAGCGCCCGAGGCGGAAGAGAGCGTTCGCGGCGTGGGTGAGCAGGGTTACCCCGGCGGTGCGCGCCAGCCCGAGGGAGTGCATGCGGACGACGCCCTGCCGGGCGCACTCGACACCGTCGATCAGCTGGTTCAGCGGGCCGGTCAGGAGCTCCACGCGGCGTAGGTGGGCCTCTCCGATCGCTGCCGGTTCGCCCGTCCGCTCCGCGACGGCCAGCGCCTCGGCGAGCGCCGCCGAGCCCGCCACCGGGTCCTCCAGGTACGCCTGGCTGAAGCCCAGCACCGCCAGGGTCTTCGCCTCGATCGTGCTGGCCCCGGCGCTTCGGGCCGGCGTGAGCGCCGCGAACGCGGCGGTCCGTGCGCCGGCGAAATCCATGGCCTGCAGGAGGGCCACGCTGTAGCCCGAGAGCACCTGCGCACGCTCCGCCTGTGCGCCCTCCCCGGGAAGCAGCGCGACGGCGACGCCGTAGGCCTCCCGGGCATCGTGGGCTCGGCCGGCCGCGGCGAGTGAGCTCGCCTTGCGTGCGGTGAGCAAGGCCGAGGCCAGACCGCCGGACGTCTCCTGGCCGGAGAGCAACTGGTCGAGAATGTCGACGGCCAACTCGTGGTCCCCGGCGAGCTCCGCCGCGCGGGCCGCCCTATCCAGGCACTCCGACCGCTGCACGGCCCTGGGGGCCGCGGCCACCCGAACGACCAGTTCGGCCGCCCGCTGCCAGTGCCGGGTTGCCTCGGCGTGCGCGTGGACCCGCTCCGACGCCCGCGCGGCCGCGACGGTGGCCGCCAGGGCGCGGCTCGGGTCGCCGGCCTCGTACCAGTGGTGCGCCAGCCGCGCGGCCAACCCCGGCTGCGCTGGTTCGCTCTTACCGGACAGGGCGAGCGCATAGCGGCGATGGATCTCGATGCGCTCGCCGGGGAGCAGATCGGCAACGACGACCTCGGTCATCAGGCCGTGCCTCAGCCGGTATCCGTCTCCGTCCTCGTCGACAAGGACAATACCCTGTTTGACCGCTTCCCTTATCGACTCGAGAAGTACTGCCGGCGGTTGGTCGAGCACTTCGGCGAGAAGAGCGTGCGGCAATGGGCCGACGCCGGCGGCCACTGCCTGCGTCACCCTCTGCGCCGACGGTGAAAGCATGGCAATTCGGCTCAGGACGACCTCACGCAATGTCGTCGGCAGTCCCAGCGTGTCTCCACCGAGAATTGCGCGGACCGTTTCCTCCGCAATGAAGGCATTGCCGGCGGAACGCTGCCACACCAGTGGTTCCAAGCCTGGGTGCCCCGGCGCCCACCGGGTAAGCAGCTCGGCCAGCGCCGTCCGAGTGAGAGGCCCGAGCTCCAATCCTGACACTTTTCGTTGCCGGCGAAGCTCGGCGAGCACGGCGTTGAGCCCGGACGCCTGCCCGGGGCTGTCGTCGCGGTAGGTCCCGATGATCAGCACTGTCTCGTGGCTGAGGCTGGCCACGAGATAGACCAGGAGGTCGCGGGTCGACCGGTCGGCCCATTGGAGATCCTCGACGACGAGGACCAGTGGGCGCACCGCGGCCAGTTCGACGATGAGCTGGTGCAGCGAGTCGAGCAGGCGAATCGAGGGGCGCAGGCCGGAGTCGTCCAGCCCGGCGGCCAGCGGGAGTTCGGCGAGCCACCGGTTCATGAGCGACGCGGTCGCGTCATCGGATTCCGATCGCGCGGCGTTGCGGATCGCCGAAACGACCGGCCAGAAGGGCGGCGCATCGACGATGTCGATGGCATGCCCGGTGAGAACCGTGGTACCGCGCTGCCGCGCGATACCGACCAGCTCGCTGACGAGTCGTGTCTTGCCCACCCCGGCGGCGCCGCCGACGAATACCGCCCGTGTTCGTGAGTTGGCGGCGTGCAGGGCGGCGAGTAGCTCAGCAAGTTCCCGGTCACGTCCGCACAGGCCGGGAACGCCTTCCTCGTCACCCACTGGTGTAACGCTACCCACGTCCGGGTGGGCCGACCAGGCGCGGTTAAGTGGGCGGCAATCAAGTGCACTCTTTTGCGGCGGGCGCATAACTGCACATCCAAATTATGAGACGGTCCGATCACCGCGCTCCGAACATCAGGGTGAATGTCGCCGCACGGTTGCCGAATCTATCGACGTAGCGGCCGACACCGGGGCCCGCATCTTTGAAGTTCGGATTGAGAATAGCGGCCCGATGCCCGTTCCTGGCGTAGTTGTTTTCCGGATCGTGATTCATCCACCAGTAGACCGCGGCCTGGGGGGTGCCCCAGGTCCATCCGGCCGGCACGACGTTCGTACCGTCGCTCCGCCCTCCGCCGTTCTGGGTGTTTTCGCCGGTCGCGGTTGGTTCATAGCCCGACCTGCTGAAGCGGTCCTCGGGCCATGCGAATCCCTGCCGGGAGTCCCAGTGGCCACATCCCAACGGAGGGTTGTGAGGCGGGCACCCGCGATCCGGGTCGGTCGCCCAGTTCTCGGAGTGCGCTCGCGCGGCGACGGCGAGTTTGCCCTGGTAACAGAGCGCCGGCAGGCCGGCTTGCAGGCGTTCCTTGTTCACGAGATAGAGCAGCGCGTGCGCCGTGTTGACCACGTCGGCGTCGGTCACGGGAACCTTGTCGGCATAGATGGAGTACGGCTCTTCCGAGAACTGGCAGTACTCGGGCGGCAGTGGAAGAAATCCGTCAACAATTCTGAAGGTCGCATCTTTGCGATCTTGATCGCTTTGCGGGTCGATCCTCTCGACGAAGAGGTGAGAGTCTCGATGCCTCAGAAAGTGACTTTCAAGATTGCGAGACTCGAACGTCGCCCCGGCGGGGTCCGCCATCCCCTTGAACCTGAAGAATGATGCGTCATCGCGCATGACTGGATCATCGGTGCGCTTGTCCAGCCTTATTCGCAGACCCTGGTGTCGCAGGAAATGGTCCGGAAGGTTGAGTGATTGAAACGACACGAGGAAAGGCCCGGCGGTCTCGATTGCCAGCGCCGGGACCATGGCGAAGGTGGCGTCACGGCGATCGAGGTCGCCAACAATGGGCGTCAACTCGCCCATAAAGTTGGCGTGGCGAACATAGCGGTCGGGAAAGTTGTAGGACTGAAGCGCGACGGATGCCCGCCCATTGTGGTCCGGCCCGCCGTGGTCCAGCGGCTTCAACAATGACCCGAAGCCGGCGTTGTGCTCTCCGTGACGGTTATTGAAACCGTCAACCACCGCTACTTCCAGGACCGCGAATCTCACATCCTCGAGGCGACGCGGAGACGGTGCGCCCGGCGAGTTCTCGTAGTTGAAGACAATCACGTCGATGAACACCGGTAGCCGCAGCTCGCGGCCTTCGAGCAACTTCAGCAGGGCCTCGGCAACGGCCGGATACGGTGTGAACTCTCTATTTTCCAGCCATTGCCTCAGGTCCGTCTCGCGGACACTGAAGTCTATTCCTACGGCCTTGAGAGCTTGAATTGTCGCGACCGGGTCGGCATCGTTCGGCATCGTACACCCTTTCGGCGTGAGCCACTCCGACAGCTTGTGTTCGGGCTCTTTCCGACCTACCGCCGGCGATGGAACTACCCAGGTATCAACGCCCTATCAACGTGCCGTCAACGTGCCCTCGCCGGCCCGGGCGGCCGGGCCGGCCGGCGCCGGTGCCGGCGCGTTGCCCGTCCGCCGGGCGAACCTTGGAGGTAATTAAGTATCCTTTGCTGTAAAGTTCTGCGGCCTGAGAGGCGGGTGTGGCGCGAGTGCGGACGGTTCCGTTGCCCGGTTCGGCTGGACCGCCGATCATCGGGCACACCGCGCAGCTGCTCACCAACCCGCCCCGCTTCTACATGGACCGGTACCGCAGGTACGGGCCCGTCTCCCGGTTCACCCTGGTCGGGCACCCCTCCGCGCTGGCCGTGGGCGGGGACGCGGCGAAGGCGGTGCTGGGCGGCCGCGACCGGTTCTTCGCCAGTGGCCGGGCGTGGTCACTGTGGGGCGGACCGTTCTTCGCCCGGGGCCTGTTGATGCTCGACTTCGAGGAGCACCTGGCCCACCGCGCGCTGATGGAGCAGGCGTTCACCCGGGACCGGATCGGCGGCTACCTCGACCAGCTGTACACCGTGCTGGCGGAGGATCTGGCGGACTGGAAGCCCTCGCCGTGGTTCCGCGCGCAGAGTGCGGTGCGCGCGACGATGCTGCGGGCCAGCGTGCGGGTGTTCATGGGTGGCGGCCTCGGGGCCGAGGCGGCGGAGATCGAGCGGGCGTTCCTGCGTTGCGTCGCGGCCGCCGGCGCGACCTTGCGGTTCGAGTACCCGGGCGGCACCTGGTCTCGAGGCATGGCCGGGCGACGCCGGCTGGAGGAGCTGTTCGCCGACCGCACCCCGGTGGTGCGCGCCCGGGGCGGGTCCGACCTGTTCGCGGTGCTCAGCCGGGCCACCGGGCGGGACGGCCAGGGCTTCTCCGACGAGGACGTGGTGAACCACATGGTCTTTCTCATGTTCGCCGCGTTCGACCCGGTGTCGATCAACCTGGTGACCATGATCCGGTACCTGGCGGAACATCCGGCGTGGCAGGAACGGTGCCGGGAGGAGTCCTTCACGCTGCGCACCGACCGGCCCGGGGCCGCCGAGCTGGGCCGGCTGGCCGCTCTGGAGCTGGTCATGAAGGAGTCGCTGCGGTTGTTGCCGCCGGTGTACGCGCTGCCGAACACGGCCGTGGAGGACGCGGACGTGCTGGGGTACGAGATCCCGGCCGGGACGGTGACCGTGGTATCGCCCTTCGTGAACCACCGGTTGCCCGAGTACTGGTCCGACCCGGATGCCTTCGACCCGGAGCGGTTTGCCCCGCACCGGCGGGAGGACCAGTCGCACGAGTACGCCTGGATCCCGTTCGGCGGCGGGGTGCACAAGTGCATCGGCCTGCACTACGGCACGCTGCAGATGAAGGCGGTCATGCACCAGGTTCTGCGGCGCTACCGGTGGCGGCTGGCCGAGGGTCACGCCCCTGAGGTTCTCTGGCGCGGGTTCGCCCGGATGCGCGACGGCCTGCCGATCGAGCTCGCCCGCGTCTGAAAGCGCGCCCGAAGCCGGGACATTTCACCGGGACGGCGGAGTGATGGTCGCCCTGGCGCGGTTCCGTTCCCGGCCGCCGGCTTTGCTACCGGGTGTGACCGGTGTCGGTCGGGTTCGGCCCGCTCGGTTCATCGAGGTCGACACGAGACTGACTTTTTTTGAGATCGAACCAGAATGGTGTCGCACTTGATGAGGACCCGCCGTGGAATTGCCCACGTGGGCTCGGCGGTTGGCAACGCCGCGTGACGAGGGCCGCCACACGTCAGCCGCTCGCCGTGGACCTAGATGACCGATTCCATGAAGCGGACATCTGGTCGCGTGGTTGGTCCGGTGGGGTGATGGGCCGGGTAGTCCGTGTTCACCGACCCGCTGCACGCCGAGTTCATCGCCGGAGACCTTTCCAAGATCATCACTGTCTCTCAGGTAGAACTTGGCGCGGTCCTCGTTCCCGGCGCAAGCCACGGAACGGTCCCCGACGTCTCGACAGGCTCCACACGCATCCCACTCGTCACGTTAACCTCAACTGTCACGACAAGTGGGTTCCGATTAGCCGCCGTTGCGTATGTCCACGCAGAGCTAAAGGCGGCTCGCGGCCAGGGGCCTTGAGCGCAGGCCACGTTCAAGGAGTCGATCATCTAGGGGCCGGGAGCCGAGCCGCGGCAGACCGACCAGAACCTTCGGTTCGGGGTGTCTCGGACAGTTCCGGGCAAACTGTCTAAAAAGTGTAGGCACCAATCATTTACTGCCTAATACATATAGGCTACGGTGTGTGTGATCCGCGCCGCACGTCCTCCCGCCACCGTTGAGGAGTTGTGATGCCCGAGGAGAAGCTGACGTTCTGCCGAATCTGTGAGCCGTTGTGCGGGATGATCGCCACGGTGGAGAACGGCAAGCTGCTGGGCCTGCGCCCGGACAAGCAGGACCCGCACAGCAAGGGCTTCCACTGCACCAAGGGCGTCGCGATGGAGCAGATCGTGAACGACCCGGACCGGCTCACCGTGCCGATGCGCCGGGTCGGCGGGCCGGGGGAGTTCGAGCCGACCACCTGGGAGCAGGCGCTGACCGACATTGCCGGCCGGCTCGGGCGGCTGCGCGCCGAACGCGGTCCGTCCTCGCTGGCCATCCACGAGGGCAACCCGCCGTACTTCAGCTACTCGGCGGTGTTTTGGGCAAAGGGGTTCCAGAAGGCGCTCGGGACGCCGTGGTTCTACGGCATCAACTCCGAGGACGGCGCGTCCCGGGTGGCCGCCTACAAGATCCTTTACGGGCATTGCGCGCACATGGCGATCCCGGACATCCGGCGCACCGAGGCGCTGCTCATGCTGGGCGCGAACCCTTGGGTGTCGAAGGGCAGCTTCCTGCACGACCCCCGGATCCGCGAGCACCTGACCGGGATCACCGAGCGCGGCGGGCGGGTGTTCGTGGTCGACCCGCGCCGCACCCAGACGGCGAAGACGTTCGAGCACGTGGCCATCAACGCGGGCACGGATGCCTGGTTCTTGCTCTCCGTGCTGCACGTGCTGATCGGTGAGGGCCTCTACGACCAAGCGTTCGTGGACCGCTGGACCTCCGGGTTCGACCAGTGGCGCACCCATGTCGCGGCGTTCTCCCCGGAGGCGACCCAACCGCGGACCGGGGTGGCGCCGGAGACGGTGCGCGAGGTGGCGCGGGCGATCGGGCGGGCCAGGGCGGCCGTGGTCTACGGCCGGACCGGCACCTGCACGACGCGGTTCGGCACGTTCACCAACGTCCTGCAGGACTTCGTCAACATCATCACCGGCAACCTCCAGCGGCCGGGAGGCTGGGTGTGGGCCTGGTCGCCGGTCGAGATCGGCCCGATGTCGGAGACGATGAAACTCGCCACCTACGGTTCGGTGCGCACTCGGGTGGACGGGCTGCCCGATTCCTTCGGCTTCCTGCCGTCCAGCGCGTTGGCCACCGAGATCCTCACCCCGGGCGAGGGACAGATCCGAGGCATGGTGATGATCGGGTCGAACTGCGTGGTCACCGGCCCGTCCGGTGAACGGCTGATCAAGGCGCTGGGCACGCTGGACACGTTCGTCGCGATCGACCTGTACATGAACGAGACGAACAAGTACGCCGACTACCTGCTGCCGGCCACGACGATGTACGAGCGCGAGGACATCCCGCTGCAGTTCGCCAACCGCTACGTCCGGCCGAGCATCCGGGTCACCGAGGCGGTGGCGGACGCTCCGGGGCAGTGTCGCCAGGAGTGGGAGATCCTCGACGACATCGCCGCCCGCATGGGTTTGGGCGGTGCCTACTCCTACGGCATCCAGCGACAACTGGCCAAGATCGGGATCAGGCTGAGACCCCGCCAGCTCGCCGACCTGATCCTGCGCACCGGCAAGGGCGGCGACTGGTTCGGCCTGCGCCGCCGTGGCTGGTCGTGGCGAAAGCTCGCCGAGCGGGCGCCGCGGGGCGTGGTGTTCCACGAGTACCTGCCGCTCGCGCCGCTGCGCAAGATGATCAAAACCGAGGGCAAGAAGATCCCGATGACCGATCCGCGCATCCTGGACGAGCTGGAACGGCTGCGGTCCGAGAACGCCGGCCCCTCCGTCGAGGAGTTCCCGCTGCGCATGATCGGTCTGCGGGAGATGAACTCGCACAACTCGTGGATGCACAACTCGCGGCGGCTGATGCCGGACCGGCGCCACCAGGCGTTCCTGATCAACCCGGTCGACGCGGCGCGCGCCGGCCTCGCCGACGGCGACGACGCCCGGATCACCTCGCGCGCGAGCTCCATCCAGCTGGTCGCGGCGGTGAGCGACGAGATGATCCCGGGCACGATCGCGGTCCCGCACGGCTGGGGGCACAACGGCGGCTGGCGGCGCGCGAACGCGGCCGGCGGCGCCACCTCCAACTTCCTCGCCGACGAGGTCGAGGCGTTGTCCGCGTCGACCGTGCTCAACGGCATCCCGGTGCGCGTGACCGCGGTGGTGGCGCGCCACGACCGCCTGGAACGGGAGGCTCCGGCGACCGCGCCCGCCTAGCCCTCGCCCGGGCGAACGCCGTGCCCGCACTCGACCGTCGCCGAGGCCCGGCGCTTCCCGTGTGAGTCGTGGTGCCGACCGGGTGCGGCGGCTGCTATATATGGAGCCTTGGAAGCGACATTCGGTGCCCGGGTTCGTCAGCGACGGCACCAGGCGGGCTGGACGCTCGAGGTTTTCGCCCGGCGCAGCGGGGTGTCCCGCGCGACCCTGTCGAAGATCGAGCGCGGTGAGCGGCGGCCGGGGCTCGCGGTCGCGGTGCAGATCGCCGATGCGCTGGGGACGCCGCTGCCCGAGCTGTTGGGCCGGTCGGATTCGCCCGAGGTGCAGGTGCTGCGCGAGGCCAGTTCGGCGGCCCTGCTGGACGAGGCCAGCGGGGTGATGCGGGAGTCGCTGTTCCCCGCGATCGACGGGGTGGAGCTGGTGCGATACAGCTTGCCCCCGGGCAGCGGCGCCGGCCCGTTCCATCCGCACGCGCCCGGTACCCGCGAGGTGTTCGCGGTGGTGGAGGGCTCGGTGCGGATCCAGGCGGGCACCCATCGCATCGATCTCGGCGTGGGGGAGCTGGCCGCCGCTCCGGGCGATCTCACCCACACGCTGACCAACACCGACGAAGGCACCACGCGGCTCATCCTGGTGATCATCCCCAGGCGCTGACCGGCACCGACCGCCCGACCGGCCTGTTGACACGGCTCGCGGGTTTGGCGTAGAAATTTCTCGTATCTGAGAAACTGGTGCCGCCGATGCGGGGGCGCGGATCCGGCCGGCTGGTTCTGGCCGTGGTCAACCCACGAGATGAAGCACGTTTCCCTGTTGGCGGAGGTCAATGATGTCCGAGCCCGGGTGCGGTGCCGCGAATGGTTCCTCGTTGACGCGTCGGGTCGCGTTGGCGAGTGCGATCGGCACCACGATCGAATGGTATGACTTTCTCATCTACGCGACGGCGGCGTCGCTGGTTTTCGGGAGGCTGTTCTTTCCCTCGGACGCGGGGCTGACCAGCAGCCTCCTGGCGATCAGCACGATCGGTGTGGGTTTTCTGATCCGCCCGCTGGGCGCGGTGATTCTGAGCAACCTCGGTGACCGGGTCGGCCGGCGGGCAATGCTGGTCGGCACGCTCTCGGCGATGGGCGTGGCGACCACACTGATCGGGTTGCTGCCCACCTACGCGCAGATCGGTGTGGCGGCGCCGATCATGCTGGTCGCGCTGCGGTTGGTGCAGGGTTTCGCGGTCGGCGGGGAGTGGGGCGGCGCCGTGTTGATGGCGGTGGAGCACGCCCCGCGGGGCCGGCGCGGCTTCTACGGCAGCGTGGTCCAGGTGGGTTTCCCGGTCGGGCTCGGGCTGGGCACCTTCTCCTTCTTCCTGCTGGCCCTGCTGCCCGACGAGCAGTTCCTGGCCTGGGGTTGGCGGCTGCCGTTCCTGCTCAGCGCGGTACTGGTCAGCGTCGGGTTGTTCATCCGGTTGCGGGTGCCGGAGTCACCGGAGTTCGAACGGGCCAGGAACAGTGGTGAACTGGTCCGGTTCCCGGTCTGGCAGGCGGTCCGCCGGCATCCGAGAAGCGTGCTGATCGGGCTGGGGGTCCGGCTCACCGAGCTGTCCTGGATCTATGTGCTGACCGTTTTCGCACTGGAGTACGCGACGCACACCCTGGGGATCCCGCGCGATCTCGTGTTGGCCGCGATCGCGGCCGGGGCATTGCTGGAACTGGTGACGGTGCCGTTGTTCGGCGCGGTGTCCGACCGCGTCGGCCGGCGGCCGATCTACCTGGCCGGCTCGGTCGCGGCCGCCGCGCTCGCCTTCCCGGTCTTCTGGGCCATCGACTCCGGTGACCCGATCGCGGTGGTGTGCGCGTTCGCGCTGGGCATGGCGGTCGGGCACGGCGTCATGTACGGCGTGCAGGCGAGTTTCCTCGCGGAGCTGTTCGGCGCGAACGTGCGCTACAGCGGGGCCTCGCTGGGGTACCAGCTGGCCGCGCCGATCGGTGGCGGTCTGGTGCCGGTGGTGGCCACCTACCTGGTCGCGGACGCTGGCGGGAAGACCTGGCCGGTGTCGCTGATGATGATCGGCTTCGCGGCGGTGACGATCGCGGCGGTCTGGGTCGCGCGGGAGACCGCGCACGGCACCGAAAGCACATCGACGGCCCCGGAACAGGCCTGGGCCGAGCGTCAAGGGGAACTGGAGGCGTCATGACCATCACCCCATCGCAACTCGGCGGCGAGCCGGAGCTGCTCGACGACCCGGAGCCGGAGTCCGTGCGGGAGCGCACCGTCGAGCAGGAGCGGGAGCACCGCAAGATCCAGCTGGCCACCGCCTTCCGGATCTTCGCGCGGTACGGCTTCGAGGAGGGCGTGGCCGGGCACATCACCGCGCGCGATCCGGAGTGGCCGGACCACCTGTGGGTCAACCCGTACGGGGTGCATTTCGCCCGTGTCAAGGTGAGCGACCTGCTGCTGCTGAACGGCGAGGGCAAGGTCGTCGGCGGGTCGCGGCGAACCAACAAGACCGCGTTCGCCATCCATGCCGCGATCCACGACGCCCGGCCGGACGTGGTCGCGGTGGCCCACGCGCACACTCTCAACGGCCGGGCCTGGGCGTCGCTGAGCCGGCCGCTGGACCCGATCATCCAGGAGTCCTGCGCCTTCTGGAACGACCACGTCGTGTTCGACGACTACCGGGGCCTGGTGCTGGACAAGGCCGAGGGCGAGGCGATCGCCCAGGCCATGGGGGGTACCAGGGCGGCGATCCTGCGCCACCACGGCCTGCTCACCGTGGGGCGGACCGTGGAGGAGGCGGTCTGGTGGTTCATCACCATGGACCGAGCGGCGCACATGCAGCTCATGGCCGAAGCCGCCGGCACGCCCCGGATCATGTCCACCGAAGAGGCCACCCTGGCGCACCGTCAGTTCGGCAACGCCAACCAGGCCCGGCACAGCTTCAACCTACTGGCCGACCTGGTCCGTGAGGAGCAGCCCGACGTGGTCGAGTAGGAGACCCGGCAGCACCTGCACCTCGCCGTCCGGGGGTATGACCTGCCGGGTCACCCGAGGTGGGCGATCGCGGCGGCTACCCGGTCCGGGTACTGCAGGTGCAGGTCGTGTTCGCCGTCGGGGAAGGCGATCAGTTCGGCGTCGGGGAGAGCCGAGGCGGCGTCACCGGCCGAGGGGTGAGGTGGGTCGTCGGCGGCCAGTAGCAGTGTGCGGCAGCGAACCCGGTGGTGCAGCTGTCGCGGTTGGTGGGTGAACAGGCTGGTGATCCGGTCGTGGTGGCGGCGGATGGTCAGCCGTGGGCGCAGCGTTCCGTCCGGGTGTTGCTCGAGGTTGGCCAGGGTGGCCTCGAGCGCGGTGTCCGACCAGTCGGGGTGGGCGCCGGCGAGTGTCTCGCGCACGTCGGGGAGGGTCCAGCCGGTCAGATCCGGTGGGGCCATTCTGCGCCAGGCGGTGTGCGGGTCGGTGAAGCGTTCGGCGTAGGGCCGCCAGCCGCCGTCGATCAGGGCCAGCCCGGCGACCAGGTGCGGGAGGTCGGCGGCCAGTTGCAGCGCGATGTTGGCGCCCCACGAATGGCCGGCCACCACGACCCGCGACCAACCCAGCGAGGTGCACGTCCAGGCCAGGTCGCGCGCGGCGACCAGGATCGGGTCGGAGTCCGGCGGGTCCGGCACGCCCGCCGAGCCCCCGTGCCCGCGCAGGTCGACCGCGAGCACCGCGCGTCCCGCGGCGGCCAGCGGGGCGGCGACCGGCTCCCACACCCGGGCGTTGGCGGCCAGCCCGTGCACCAGCAGCACCGGCGCCGCTGTTCCGGCCGGGGTCCCAGGCCAGTATCGGGCGGCCAACGACACACCACCGGCCGGTACCGAGACCTGCTCCGGAGCACGGGCAATCACGCTCACCAGCGTAGATGGTCCGTGGTCCTCGCTGTTGCCCGCCGGTCAGCCGTTCAGGAGGGCGGCGAAGACGACGCGGCCGGCGCGCGAATCTGGCGTGCTGGATCGAATTCTGTCAATCTAGATGTGTGTCGAAACAGAAGCGGTTGCTGGTCCGGTCGGACGAGGTGGTCGGGTGTTGCTCGCCGCTGGTGCGCCAGCCGCTGTCGGTCGAGCTGGCCGTCGAGTTGTCCCGGCTGTTCAAGGCGATCGGCGACCCGGTGCGGCTGCGGCTGCTGTCGCTGATCGCTTCGCATGCCGGGGGAGAGGCGTGCGTGTGCGACCTGACCGGGGTGTTCGACCTGACCGGCCCGACCATCAGCCACCACCTGAAGGTGCTGCGCGAGGCCGGGCTGATCTCCGGTGAGCGGCGCGGCACCTGGGTCTACTACCGGGCTCATCCGGAGGCGCTGCGACGGCTTTCCGAGGTCCTGGTCCCGGACGAGATCCCGGCGGTGAACGCATGAGCGGCGAGCACACGGCAACCACCGGACAGGACGCCGCCGACCCGTCGGGGGTGGTGGCGAAGCTGTCCACCCTGGACCGGTTCCTGCCGGTGTGGATCCTCGCCGCAATGGCCGCCGGGCTGGCCGCCGGGCGGCTGATCCCCGGGCTGGGGGAGGCGCTGGACGCGATCTCCCTGGACGGGGTGTCCCTGCCGATCGCGCTCGGCCTGCTGGTCATGATGTACCCGGTGCTGGCCAAGGTCCGCTACGACCGGCTCGACACCGTCACCTCCGACCAGCGACTGATCATCCCTTCGCTGGTGTTGAACTGGGTGTTCGGGCCGGCGTTGATGTTCGCGCTGGCCTGGCTGCTGCTGTCCGACCTGCCCGAGTACCGCACCGGCTTGATCATCGTCGGGTTGGCCCGCTGCATCGCCATGGTGATCATCTGGAACGACCTCGCGTGCGGGGACCGGGAGGCCGCGGCCGTGCTGGTCGCGCTGAACTCGATCTTCCAGGTGATCGCGTTCGCCGGTCTGGGGTGGTTCTACCTGTCCGTGCTGCCCGGCTGGCTCGGATTGCCCCAGGCGGACCTGAACGTGTCCACCTGGCAGATCGCCAAATCGGTGCTGATCTTCCTCGGTAGCCCGCTGCTGGCCGGGTACCTCACTCGCCGCTTCGGCGAACGGGCCAAGGGTCGGGCCTGGTACGAGACCCGGTTCCTGCCCCGGATCGGGCCGTTCGCGCTCTACGGGCTGTTGTTCACCATCGTCATCCTGTTCGCCCTGCAGGGCGGCCCGATCGCCAACCGTCCGCTGGACGTGGCGCGGATCGCGCTGCCGCTGCTGGCCTACTTCGCGCTCATGTGGGCCGGCTCTTACCTGCTGGGGTGGCTGGTCGGGCTGACCTACGAGCGCACCACCACGCTGGCGTTCACCGCCGCCGGCAACAACTTCGAGTTGGCCATCGCGGTCGCCATCGCGACCTTCGGGGTCACCTCCGGCCAGGCCCTGGCCGGCGTGGTCGGCCCGCTGATCGAGGTCCCGGTGCTGGTCGCCCTGGTCTACGTCTCCCTCGCCCTGCGGCGCCGGTTGTTTCCGAGTCCGTCAGACCGTCTCTGACGAGCGCCAAGGCGCTCCCTTGTCCTCGCTGTCGGCGCTGGCGGGTTGGCCGCACACGCAGTCTCCGGACGCGGTCGGTGTGGCGCCGACGGGGTGGATGCTGGTCGCCGCGGGCGCGTCGGCCTTGACCGTGTACACCTCCCAGGGCTCGGCGCCCGGGCCGTGTACCCACACCTTGTCCTGCAACGCGTAACAGCAGGTGGTGTCGTTCTCCACCCGGGTGAGCAGGCCCCGATCAGCCAGGCGACCGGTCGCCGCCACGACCTCACCGGTCGTCTCCACCTCGACGCCCAGGTGGTCCAGCACGGTGGGCTGGTCCGGCTTGCCCTCGATGAGCACCAGCTTCAACGGCGGCTCGGCAATGGCGAAGTTGGCGTAACCCGGACGGCGTTTCGCCGGCTCCACCCCGAACAGCGACCGATAGAACTCGACCGAACCCTCCAGGTCGGAAACCCGTAGTGCGAGCTGAACCCGGGACATGGCTACCTCCTTGGTTCGAAATCTGTCAATTCAAGACTCGTCCTTGATTTGATAGATGTCAAGATAGAAGGATCTCGAACTAGCCGCCGACCGGTTGACGGCCAGCAGGCCAGTCAGCGAAAATTGACTCAATGTTCACTGAGTTATCAGAACTGGAGCGCCGAGCCGAGCTGCATCGGGCCCTGGGCGATCCCGGCCGGCTTGCGCTGGTCGACGCCCTCGCGCTGGGGGATGCCTCTCCCTCGGAGCTGCAACGTGCGCTGGGGATGGCTTCGAACCTGCTGGCTCACCACGTGGACGTGCTGGCCGGGGCGGGAATCGTGCGCCGGGTCCGTTCCGAGGGGGACCGGCGACGCTCCTACCTGACCTTGGTGCCCGGCGTCCTGGACGACCTTGCCCCGAGCGCCACCGTTGAGGCGGCGCGGGTGGTGTTCGTGTGCGCCGAGAATGCCGCGCGTTCGCAGCTGGCCGCCGCGCTGTGGACCGGGCACAACCCGGTGCCCGCCGACTCGGCCGGCACCCGGCCCGCCGACCGGATCCATCCCGGTGCACTCGCGGCCGCCGCCCGCCACCGGCTGCCGATCGCCGATCGCCGGCCCCGCCGGCTCGACGAGGTGCTGCGGCCGGGGGATCTGGTGATCACCGTGTGCGACCGGGCCCACGAAGAGCTCCCCGGCGACGTCGCCGCGGCGCACTGGTCGATCCCCGACCCCGCCCGGGGCGGCGGCGACCAGGCCTTTGACGAGTCCTTCCACCAGCTCACCGGCCGAATCACCCGGCTTGCCCCCGCCATCCAACCGACCGCGACCGAGGCCTGCTGAGTTCGCCCACGCTCACCGGAGGAGAGCATGACCAGCACGTGGCACCGCGAGACCCTGCCCATCGACCAGAAACTCGCCCTCAAAACCGCCGCCAGCCGCCTGCGAACCGAGTTCGACGGGATTTTCGGACAGGAAACGATCGAACGGTTCCTGCACACCTCCTACGACGAGTTCGCCGGCCGAGCCACCGTCACCCGCTTCCTGCCCCTGCTCGCCGAACGCTTCGCGCGCCAACGCCTGCGCGCCCTGGCCAAGGTCGAAGGCAAAGCGTTCACCGGCACACCGACGGTGCTGTTCCTGTGCACGCACAACGCCGGCCGCTCCCAGATGGCCCTCGGGTTCTTCACCCACTATGCCGATGACCGAGCGGTGGCCTGGTCCGGCGGCTCTACACCGGCGAACACCATCAACCCGGCGGCGATCGAGGCCATGGCCGAGCGCGGCATCGACATCTCCGGCGAGTTCCCCAAACCGTGGACCGACGAGATCGTCCAAGCCGCCGACGTGGTGATCACCATGGGCTGCGGGGACGCCTGCCCGATCTTTCCCGGGCGCCGCTACGAAGAATGGGTGCTGCCCGACCCGGCCGGCCTCGACCTCACCGATGTGCGCCCGATCCGCGACCAGATCGAACGACGCGTCCGCGCCCTGCTCGGCGAACTCGGCGTCACCGCCTGGCGGGAGCGACCCCGGTCCCGGCCATGACCGCGGCGGCGGCCGCGCCGACCAGCGCCAGCAACACGAACAACAGCGGGTAGCCGCCGACCGCTTCGGCGACAGCCGCGCCGGCCCAGGGGGCGAGCGCGGTGGCCAGCATCGCCGGGGCGGTCAACAGCCCGTTCAGGCGGCCGTAGTGGGTGGCACCCCAGCGGTCGCTGATCGCGGTGGCCTGCAGCAGGGTGAACACACCTCGGGCGGCGCCCGCGAGCATCGCCGCGCCGATCAACACGGCCGCCGGGCCGGGCAGGACGGCCAACAGCGCGGTCGCGGCGGCGGAGAGGCCCGCGATGATCACGGCCCGGCCTCGGACGCCGGTCGCGGCGGCGAGCCGGCCGTAGCCGAGCCGGCCGAGTACCTGGCCGAGGCCGCCGAGGCCGAGTGCCCAGGCGGCGACGGTCGTGGTGAGGCCGCGTTCGAGCAGCAGCGGGACCTGGTTGACCACGACGGCGAACGCGGTGAACGTGGCCAGCCCGTTGGCCACCACCAGCAGCACGAACGGACGGCTGCGCATGATCTGCCGGGGCGCGCGTCCGCCGGATTCGCCGGGCCGGCCGGGTTCGGTGTGGGGCACCTGTTCGGGCCAGCGCCCGCGCAGCCCGAACAGGTGCGCGGGGATGGTCACCACGGCGAGGATGACCGCCAGCGTGAGGTAGGTGTCGCGCCAACCCCCGTGCTCCAGGAGCGCGGCGGTGAGCGGGGCGAAAATGGTGCTGGACAGCCCGGCGAGCAGGGTCAGAGCGGTCAACGCGACCACCCGGCGTGGCCCCCACCAGCGGGTCAGCGCGGCGAACGCGGGCGGGTAGAGCACCCCGGCCATGGCGATCCCGGCCAGCGTCCACGCCGCGAAGAACACCGGCAACGAGCCCGCCAACGCGATGCCGAGCGTCGCCGGCACGGCGAGCAGCGAGCCGATGGTCATGACCGGGCGCGGCCCAAAGCGGTCCAGCCACCGTCCGGCCGGGATGCCCAGCAGCGCGGCGACGACGAGGCCGAGGGAGAACGCGGCGGTGATCGTGGCGACCGGCCAGCCGGTATCGGCGGCGATGGCGGGGGCCAGTACGGGGAAGGCGTAGTAGAGCACGCCCCAGCTGGTGATCTGGGTGACGCACAGCACCACCAGGACGCGGCGCAGCCCGGCGGTGCTCAGTCCGCCGGGCTGGGTCGTGCCGGTCGCCCCGCTGGGCGCCGCCCGCTGGCTACGCGGCACCCGAGGAAGCCCCGACCGGCTCGGTCACCGAACAACCGCTACCGCACCCGGCCGCCGACTCCTCAGGCGTGGGCCGCTCCAACCCGGCCCCGCTGCACACCCCGGTCTCCGGCAGCACCAGCTCCACCCGCTCCGCCGCCGCCTGGTCGCCGGCCAGGTGAGCGGCGACGGAGCGCACCTGCTCGTAGCCGGTCAGCGCGAGGAAGGTGGGTGCGCGCCCGTAGCTCTTCATGCCCACCAGGAATACCCCCGGCTCGGGCTGGGCGAGCTCGTTCGCGCCGTGCGGGTAGACGGTGCCGCAGCTGTGCACGTTCGGGTCGATCAACGGCGCCAGCGCCTTGGGCGCCTCCAGGGTGGCATCCAGGTCGAGCCGCACCTCCGCCAGCCAGGACAGGTCCGGCCGGAATCCGGTCAGCGCGACGACCTCGTCCACCGGGTCCAGCCGCCGCCCGTCCACCGACTCCAAAACCAGGCGTCCATCGGACGCGGTGTGCACCGCGTCGGTGCGGAACCCGGTCACCGTGGTGACGTGTCCCGCCTGGGCGGCCTCGCGGGCGCGCAGGCCGAGCGCGCCGCGCGCCGCCAGCTGGTCGTTGTCGCCGCCGCCGAAGGTGTCTCCGACCTCGCCCCGGCGCAGCAGCCACACCACGTGCGTGCCCGGCGCCGCCTCGGCCAGTTCGGTGAACGCGACCAGGGCGGTCAACGCCGAGTGCCCGCTGCCGGCCACCGCGATCCGCTTACCCGCGTACCGAGCCCGCACCGCCGGATCGGCCAGGTCCGGCACCCGATAGGCGATCCGGTCGGCCGCCGCCGGCTCGCCCAGCGCGGGGAAACCATCCGCGCCCAGCGGGTTCGGGCTGGCCCAGGTACCGGACGCATCCAGCACCGCCCGCGCCAGCAGTCGCTGTTCTCCCTGAGGCGTGGCCAGGTGGACCGCCAGTGGCTCACAGTCCCGTCCGGCATCGACCACTCGGTCCCGTCCGCGCCGCGCCACGCCGGTCACCCGGGCGCCGAACCGGACCCGCTCGCCCAACGCCTCGGCCAGCGGCTGTAGGTAGTCCTCGGCCCATTGCTGGCCGGTGGGGTAGGTGTCAAGGTCCGGGGAGGCCCAGCCGGTCGGCGCGAGCAGCTTCTCCGCCGCCGGATCCACCAGCTCCCCCCACCGGGAGAACAACCGCACATGCCCCCACTCCCGCACACCCGTACTCGCCGAGGTTCCCGCCTCCATCACCAGAACCGGCAACCCCCGGCCGACCAGATGCGCGGCCGCCGCCAGCCCCGCCGGCCCGGCGCCCACCACGACGATCGGCAACTCGCTTGCGCTCACAACCCCAACCTCCATCGATACGCGTCGATCTATCTTGGCTGAATGTATCGACACGTATCGATTGACGCAACCATCGATTACGGTCGATACTTACGGCATGAGCGCGGCGCGACCACTCACCCTGATCGATCCCTCGACGGACCGACCCGAGCCTGTGCAGCTCGCGGCGGCGGACGCGGCCACCTACGCCGAGTGGTTCGCCTGCCTGGCCGAACCGATGCGGGTGCGGCTGCTGCACGCGATCGCGGTGGGCGGGCGGGAAGTGAGCATCGGCGCGCTCACCGAACGACTGGGCATCAGCCAGTCCACCTGTAGCCACCACGTGCGCAAGCTCGCCGACGTGGGGTTCGTCCGGCTCCGCAAGGAGGGCACCACCACCCTCGTGTCGGTCAACCCGGCCTGTTGCACCGGCCTGCCGCACGCGGCCGACGCCGTCATGGGGGTGCTCGGCCCGCGCCCGTGCTGCCCCGAGGACACCCCCGACGACGTCACCGTCCGCGCCCTGGAGTCCGGGGACTGGGCGGCGGTACGGCGCATCTACGCCGAAGGGATCGCCACCGGCCACGCCACCTTCGAAACCGAGGTCCCCGACCGCCGTCACCTCGACCACACCTGGTTGCCCGGCCACCGCTGGGTCGCCGAACACGACGGAAAGGTTGTCGGCTGGGCCGCCGCCGCGCCGGTGTCCGGCCGCCCGGCCTACGCCGGTGTCGCCGAGACGTCGATCTGCGTCGGCGAAGGCTTACGCGGTCGCGGAATCGGCAAGGCACTCATCCGCCAGCAGGTGATCGCCGCCGATTGTGGCGGGCTGTGGACGTTGCAGACCTCGATTTTCCCCGAGAACCGGGCCAGTATCGCCCTGCACCAATCCGCCGGATTCCGCACCCTCGGCGTGCGCGAGCGCATCGCCCGCCACCACGGCACCTGGCGCGACACCGTCCTGCTCGAACGCCGCCGCGCCACCGACCCCGACGACTGATCCGTGTTCACCAGCAGCCACCTCGCCGCGCACTCGGCTCGAGCCGGGACTGTGGCCGGCATCGGCGCGACTGGGGTGTTCCGGAGATCCGTCCCGGTGACCTGGTCGCCGTACCGGCCTCGGGTGCCTACCAGCACTCGATGGCCTCCAACTGCCACTTCGTCGGCCGGCCACCGGTGATCGCCGCCGGCCGGGGCCTCGCGGTCGCATTGATCGTCCTGGTGTTGCTGGCCGTCGCGGTCGCCGCCACGGCACGACTGGGCATCGCCCGCGCCGCGCTCACCGCCGCGGCCCGGGCGACGGCCCAACTCGCCGTCGTCTCCGCGGTGATCGTGGCCGTGGTCGGCTCGTGGTGGCTCACAATCGCCTTCGTCCTGGTCATGTTCACCACCGCCACCTGGACCTCTACCCGCCGGATCGACCCACACGGCCGCCGAGGGCCGGTCGCCTTCGTCCGGACCGCGCTGCCGATCGCTGCCGGCACTGTTCCGGTGCTGGCCGTCGTGCTGACCTGCGGGGCCGTGCCCCCGACGGGGATCGCCGTGGTTCCCGTCGCCGGGATCATCATCGGCGGTGCGATGACCGCCACCTCCCTCGCCGGGCGACGCGCACTCGACGAACTCACCACCCGCCGGGGTGAATACGAAGCGGCGCTCTCCCTCGGGCTGCTCGACCGGGACGCCGCACTCGAATTCTGCCGCCCCGCCGCCACCCTCGCGCTGGTGCCGCCACTGGACCAGACCCGCACCGTCGGGCTCGTCACGCTCCCCGGCGCCTTCGTCGGTGTCCTGCTGGGCAGCGGCAACCCCGTCCAGGCCGGCGCCGCGCAGCTCCTCGTCCTGATCGGCCTGCTCGCCGCCGAGATCATCGCCGTCACCGCCACCACCGAACTCGTCGCACGCGGCCACATCACGAGAAGCCCCGGCGCCCTGAAAGCCGGCTCTCGCTGATGGGGCCGTCGTCGCCGCTGGTCTCGAGCGACAGCGGGGACCGGTCGATCCGGTGTCCCCCACCGGTAGTACGTTTCGATCGAGGATTGCTCAGCGTGAGCGTTCAGCCACCCAGTGGGAGATCTCGATGGCGGCCCAGGTACTGGCGCGTGCCGTCACGCGGCTGCTCGAGGGTGTGTGCACCCTACTGTGGGGATTCCCGCCACGCCTGATCGCGCCCGCCGTCAGCCAGCTCGGCCCAAGGAGTGCGCTGAGCTGGTTCCTGGGCAACATGCCGCGCTACGAGCGCACGCTGGCCACGTTCGGGCCGATCCGCACGCACCTGCTGTGCGTGGCCATCTCCCTGGTCAACGGCTGCCAGTACTGCACCCACGGCCACGCCCGCGCACTGGAGCTGGCCTACCTGCGCGAACATGAGCGGCTGTTCCCGCTCGACGAGCTGGACTTCGCCCGGCTGTGTGGGCTGGGTCCGGCCGCCATCCGTCACGACCTGGTCCACGCCACCCGGCGGGCGGGACTGCCCGACGAAGTCCGCTACCTGGAGCGCACCCTGACCCTGGTCGGCGCCGTGCGGCCCGGCGCCACCGACGAGGACGACCTGCGCATCATCCACCTGGTCCGCATGTTCGGGGTGCTCAACTCGGTCGGCATCCGCCACCGGCCCGCCCCCGACGAAGCACACTCCCCGCTGAACCGAGACCACCTGCTCAAACGGCGCTACAGCGCCCTACGGGCGAGGTAGCGATGAGCCAGGAGGCTCGCTGACGGATGGTTCGGGCCGCGGCGGGGCTTGACGCCCCGGCGGTCCACTCCTATCTTGAAATCGAGACCGACCTGTCTCGATTTCATCCGATGGAAGCGAGTGGCACATGGCTGCGCAGGCTCTGGATGCAAGGGAAGCCGTCGAGATCGTCGAACGGTCGGCGCAGACGAAGAGCCGGCAGGACGTGGCGGCCACGATGGCGGTGTACCACCCGGGCGGCGTGCTCGAGTCACCTTCGCTCGGATCCCGTTACGTCGGGGCCGAGCTCGAAGGTGGCGTCGAGGCTGCCGCCCTGGTCGGCGCGTCATGATCGTCGGTGCTCGCCGGCCGGCGAGCACAACGATGCGCGCGGCTCGGCACGAGCAGTGGGGATCGCCGCTGGAGATCGCCGACGTGCCACGGCCTGAGCCGGCAGCGGGGGAGGTTCGCATCGCGGTGCGGGCGACCAGCGTGAACCCGGTCGACATGCACACCGGCCGCAACGCCGGCTACGAGCAGTCCATGCGGCTGCCCTGCATCCCGGGATGGGACGTCGCCGGTGTGGTGGATGCGGTGGGGTACGGGGTAACCCGCCACGGCGTGGGCGATCGCCTCTACGGTCTGGCCTGGTTTCCCCATCCCGCGGGCACGTACGCCGAATACATGACCGTTCCCGCGTATCACCTGGTGCCGATGCCGAGGTCGGTGTCCTTCGCGGAGGCGGCGTCCTTGCCGATGGCCGCGCTGACGGCGTGGCAGATGCTCGACGCGGTCGGGGCCCGTGCCGGTCGGCGCATTCTGGTCAGCGGAGCGTCCGGCGGTGTGGGTCACGTCGCGGTGCAGTTGGCGGTCGCGCGCGGCGCCACGGTCACCGCCCTGGCGCGTCCTGGTCACCACGCCACACTGCGCGAACTGGGTGCGCACACCTGCGTGGACTACACCGATCCCGGCGCCGTCACGGCGATCGGGAAGGTCGACGCGGCGCTCGATCTGGTGGGACACGATTTCGGTGCCTCGCTGTTCGACCGCGTGACGCCCGGCGGCGCGATCGCCTTGGCGACCGCATGGTCGATCAAGGGATACCGGGCCGCCGCGGCGGAGCGGGGTATCCGCGCGGCCTCATGTCTGGTGGAATCCGATCCCGTGGCACTCGGGGCGATCGCGGAGCTGGTCGATTCGGGCGCGGTTCGCGTCGTTGTCGGCGCCGAGTTCGATCTCGCCCGCGCCGCCGACGCCCAGCGTTGGGTCACCGACCGGCGGGGCTTCGGCAAGGCCGCGATCGTGGTGAACACGCCGGAGGGCGCATGAGCGACAAGCCCAAGCAGCTGCGTGGTGTCGCGGTGCGGGACAAGCTCGTCGGCATCGCGACCGAACTCTTCTACGACAACGGTGTGCGGGCCATCGGCGTCGACGAGGTCGTGCGGCGGGCGGGGATGGCGAAGGCCAGCCTGTATCGATGGTTCCCGGCCAAGGACGACCTGATTCTCGCTGTGCTGCGGCAGCGCGACCTCGACTTCTGGGCTCAGTGGGACCGGGTCGCGGCGCGTCACGCCGACGCCCGGGCCGAGCTCGATGCCCAGCTCGCCTGGATCCAGGAACTGGCGACCAGCGAGGGCTACCGCGGCTGCGCGTTCGTCAACACGGCAGCGGAATTCGGCGGTGACCAGGCGGAGCGAATCCGGCGGCGTTGCGCCGAGCACGAACACGAACTGGCGCGGCGGCTGCGCGCGTTGACGGCACGGCTCGCCGTCAACGACAGCGACCGGCTGGCCGATCAGCTCCATATCGCTGTCGTCGGCGCGTTCGCGGTCGGCGGGATCTACCCGACCGGCGGGCCGGCCGTCCGGCTCGGGGCATTGGCCGAGGACCTGATACCGCGATCGACCTGACGGCCGGGTCCCGGTGCACCATCCGGCCCCCATGACGTCACCGTGCAGTCGTGGGTGCGCGCCAGCCGGGCCGAGCTGGACGCAACGCTCGCCGACGCCGTCGCCACCTGGCTGGCCGCGGACTGGCCCCGGTCCTGGGTGGACCGCGCCGGCCGCCGGCATTGATGCCGCTCACCGGCCATCGGCCGTGGCGTCCGGCCCGGCCGCCCCGTTCGACCCCGGCCCGCGGTGGGACGGACGGGCCTGGCGGGTGGCGGAACCGATCGCCGCGATGGCCAGACGTGCGGTCAGTTCGGGGCCGGGCCGGGGTAAGGACGCTTGCGCCGGTGGTGTCGCCATGACCAGTTCGAGGGCGCAGGCAAGGCACATGTCCTGGTAGGCCCGGTCAAGCTCGGCCAGGCCTGGCGCGGACCGGGCCCGGACGGCGAGAGCCTGCAGCAGGCCCGGCAGTACCAGGAGCGGGTCGGTGACGTTGTCGGGTTCGAGCACGATCGGCACATCACAGTTGGTGTCGGCTTCTGACCGATACGGCTCGGCGAGGTGGTCGTCGGGCCTGTCCAGCAGATTGATGACGACGTCGACTTCTCGAGCGATCCCTTTCAGTGGGAACGCGACCGCGTCGGCCGGATTCCACAAGGTCAACTCGCCGACTTCCGCCGCTGACAGCAACGGATTGAGGCTCGGGAGCCGGGCCGGGTGAGCGAGCAGGACGCGGGCCGCTGTGGTGCCGCGGCGGCGGTGGCTGACGTTGATCAACGTCGCGGCGGTGAGCGCGACGGCGCTCGCATCGTCCCCACTCACGATCACCGGGCCGCCAGGCTCCTGCCGCCTGGCCAGCGCGTTCTCCCGCAGCGTCGGGTTGACCCTCGGCAGTACGACGGTGAGGGCGGGTTCCTCGCTCGCCACACAGGCCCAGAAATCGTCCAGGTCGTCGGGGTGGAACCACACCGCATGCGCCCGGACGCGTCCGTGACGTTCGAGCGACGCGGAGAGCCGGCGCGCGGTTGCCGCGGTTTCCACCACCCGGGCGGGATCCTCGTCGTGCGCGCAAGCCACCAGGATGACTGGTGTGCGCCCGGGCCGTGGTACTTGCATTCGTTGAATGTATGAAATCTTGCAAATCTTACCAACCGCCGCCGCGCCGGAGTCGTCGAGCGGGCGGGGGGCGTCGCCGTGTGCCCCCACCGTTGCGGCTGCCTCAGAACTGAGGTGAGGGTCCTGACGGGTGGTCGTCTTCGGGGTGCGTGAGGCTGGAGGCCGGTGTGGTGGTGCGCAGCCCCTCGAGCAGGCCGACCTGTTCGGTCAGCACCCCGGTCAGGATCGCCCGGGCCACTCGGAGGAGTTCCGCGACGTGCGGGCTGATCAGCGAGTAGTAGACCGTCGAACCTTCCTTGCGGGTCGATACCAGCCCGGCCCGTCGCAGCACCGCCAGCTGTTGGGAGAGGTTCGCCGGCTCGATCCCGACTTCCGGGAGCATCTCCGCCACCGCATGCTCGCGGATGCTGAGCAGCTCCAGCACGCGGATCCGGACCGGGTGTCCCAGCGTCTTGAAGAACTCGGCCTTGAGCTGGTAGAGGGGTCGGCTCATGGCGTGCGAGCCGTTCGCTGGTTGTCCACGGACCCCTGAACCTCCACTGACCTGTCAATGGCCGCAACGTTAGCAATGGTCCAGGTTCGGCCCCGAGCGCGTGCCGCTCACGCGGCACTCGGCGGGCTGGTGGGCGAACGGGTGGGACATACTTCCCGTATGCCGGATTTCCCGTCCTCACCCGCCGAGGCGTTCGCAGCGCTGATGGAGGGAAACAGCCGCTTCGTACGCGGTGACCGGCTGCACCCGAACCAGGACGCTGATCATCGAACCGCGTTGGCGCCCGCGCAGCGCCCGTTCGCCGTGCTGTTCGGCTGCTCCGATTCGCGGTTGGCCGCCGAGATCATTTTCGATCGTGGTCTCGGCGATCTTTTCGTGGTGCGCACGGCTGGCCACGTGTCGGGGCCCGAGGTGCTCGGGAGCATCGAGTACGGCGTCGCCATGCTCGGGGTGCCACTCGTGGTGGTGCTCGGACACGACTCGTGTGGCGCCGTCACCGCCGCCGCCGAGGCGCACCGATCCGGCTACGCTCCCGCCGGCTACCTGGGGGATGTGGTGGACCGGGTCATCCCCAGCGTGTTGTCCGGGCGCGCGGCCGGGTTGAGCACCGTGGACGAGTTCGTCGACGAGCACAT
Source organism: Actinospineispora eucalypti (assembly GCF_039543365.1). Lineage (NCBI taxonomy): Bacteria > Bacillati > Actinomycetota > Actinomycetes > Pseudonocardiales > Pseudonocardiaceae > Actinospineispora > Actinospineispora eucalypti. The sequence goes on along the minus strand of NZ_BAABJP010000004.1, from coordinate 258,990 downwards.
CAGGCGCACCGCCGACTATCTCCTCGGGCGCTCGTCCTTGCTCGCGGCCAAGGTCGGCCAGGGCCGCTGCGCGGTCGCGGGTCTCTCCTACCGGCTGACGGAGGGCACGGTCCACCTGGTCGCCGGTCACGGCGCACTGTCGGCCGAGCCTTCCGGGAGTGCTGCGTCGGCATAGCCGGAGGGGTAGGGGACGAGCAGGCCCCTCGGTCAGCCGAAGGCCTGGCGCAGCTCGGAGATCGGCAACAGGTCCGCCACGAAGCCGAATCGGCCGGCGCGCATCTGCCGGGCGCCGTCCATGAAGGATTTCAGGGCCAGCCGCGAGAGCGCGCCGCCGATGCTGACGCGCCGCACGCCGACCTCGGCCAGCTGCTCGAGCGTGATCGACGGGTCGGCGAAGCCCATCACCACGTTGACCGGCTTGTCCACCGACGAGACCACGATCCGCATCTCGTCCAGTGTGCGCAGGCCGGGCGCGTACAGGACGTCGGCGCCGGCGTCCGAGAAGGCCCGCAGGCGCCGGATCGTGTCGTCGAGGTCGTGCACGCCGTGCAGCAGGTTCTCGGCCCGCGCGGTGAGGACGAGGGGGAAGGGCAGTGCGCGAGCCGCCTCCACCGCCGCGCGGACGCGGTCGACAGCCAGCTCGAAGTCGTAGATCGGAGTACGCCGGTCGCCGGTGTGGTCCTCGATGGACGCGCCGACCACGCCGGCCTCGGCGGCCATCTTGACCGCTTCCGCCGCACCGGCCGGGTCGTCGGCGAAGCCGTTCTCCAGGTCCGCGTTCACCGGCAGGGGTGTCGCCTCGTTGATCTCCCGGCAGTTGTCCAGCACCTCCTGCCGGCTGGCCCGGGAGCGGCCGACCGCAACGGCCACCCCGAGGCTGGTGGTGGCCAGCGCTTCGAAGCCGAGGCCGGCCAGGAGACGAGCGGTGCCGGCGTCCCAGGGGTTCGGCAGCAGCAGGGGCTCCGCTCGCTCGTGCAGGGCCCGGAATCGTTCGGCCTTCGCGGCCTGGTCGATCGTCATGAGTCCAACCTTGGCTGTTCGGTGCTCGGTGTACCAGCCGTACTGACCGCGCTGGTGGTCAACAGGGCGTCGAGTGCGGCCCCGAACGCGGCGTCGACGCGTGCGCGGTCGCCGGCGGCGGCCAGATCGAACTGCAGGCCGCGGATCAGGGCCAGCAACGCCGTAGCCAGCGCCGCGGCGCCGGCCGGCGCCACACCGTCGCCCCGCAACGAGGTCTCGATCGGCGCGCGGAGATCCTGGGCGAGCACCTCCAGCACCTTCGCGTAGCGGTCGCGATCTCGCAGGGCGAGGCCGTAGATCTCGGCCAGGAGCAGGAACTGGCGGCGCTCCGAGGGGTCGTCGAGGCGCTTCCAGAACGTGCGCAGCAGTTCGGCGGTGTCACCGTTCGGGTTTTGCGCTCGGGCCCGTGCCCCATGGCGAGCGGCTGGTGTGTGGTGGCCGCAGTCACGCAGCGTTGCCAACCGTTGAGCCCACGCAAGCGAATCCGCCCCAGGGCCGCGTCGAGTGCGACACCAGTCTGGTTGGATCTTGACGAAACCAGAATGGTGTCGACTTCGATGAACCGGGCGAACCGAACCCGGCCAACACTGGTCACGCTCCGTGGCCGTCTTTCGAATGCGACCCGCACCCAACCGGCCGGCCGAAGATCCGATCCCGACTAGCGGCGGGCTAGGGTGGGTCGTGCCTGTTCGTCCGCGCCCGAGTAGGGGCGCCGGAGTTCACGCTGATCGGTCATGGACGTAGGCCGGCGGTGGCCGGCAGCGGTCTGGGTGCGGCGCCTGCTTGTCGTGGTCTCGGTGGGGTTGCTCGGGCTTGGCGTCACGTGCGGGACTGAGCTCGCGGCGCTGGTGGGCCGGCTCGAGCGGTCTGATGCCGTTACGTTCGTGACCGCACCGTTCCGGCCCGAGCTACGGATGGCGGACCGGGACGCCGCGCAGCCGCTGGACCCCGAGTTGGCGGCGCTGGGCGCGAAGGTGACACCGAGCCTGGTGGAGCTCACCGTCTTCGACAGCTCCGGGACACCGGTCGGGCAGGCCACCGGGGTGGTGCTCGACTCGAGCGGCCTGGTGGTGACCAATCACCACGTAGTCGCGGATGCGGCCGAGGTCATCGCGACCCGCAGCTTGCACGATTGGCGCGCCTATCCGGCGACCGTGGTCGGGGCGGACCTGGCGCAGGATATCGCCGTGCTGCGGCTACGTGACGCGTCGAGCCTGCCGGCCGCGCGCCTGGGCGATTCGGACGCGCTGCGGATCAACCAGCGAGTCGCCATGATCGGCAACGGCTGGGGGAGCATGGAGGTCGGCGCGGGCCCGGTCACCCGGCTGCGGTTGCTGCTCCGCCGAATCCCCGCCGAAGGTATGCCGCGACCGCGGACCGCCGTGCTGTACGACATGATCGAAGCGCGAACCGGTGGTAACCCCGGCGACTCCGGAGGCGCGCTGGTCACCACGGATGGTGCCGTGATCGGCATCAATCAGGGGGTTGCCTCGGGGAGCGGCTACGCCATCCCGATCAACAAGGTCCTTCGGGTGGTCGAGCGGCTGACCGCGACGACCTACCGGTAGCGGCTGGTCCGCCGCGCTGGGCCGGGCCGGCTCGATCGCCGGATCGGGGGCGGCCGGGCTGCTGCTCGGCGCCGGTGTAGCGGCGAACACCATCCTCGCGCTGACCGCGATCGCGCTGGCGCTGGCCGCGGTCTGCGCCGTGCTGTTGTGGCGGCGACCGGCCGGCGAGCGCAGGCGTGCGGGGACTACCCCGGCGGGGGTAGATCCGGATACCCCTGGGAGGCGGCGATACCGCGACCGGGGGGGGCCTAACGTCTAGCTGTGCGAATGGTCCACCAGCCGGCCCTCGTGGACGCCTTGCTGGCCGCCGTCCTGACCGCTCTGGCTGTGGACACGGCGCTGCGCACCAGCACGAGCGACTGGCTCGCCTACCTGCTGGCGGTGCTCGCGGTGGCGCCCGTGGCCCTGCGCCAGCGGGTTCCGGTGCTGGCGACGTGGATCATGGCCGGTGCGATGGCGGCGTACGGCATGCTCGGCTACGGCGACGGGGAGCTGCCGGGCAGCGGTATCGGGATGATCATCGGCATGTTCACCGTGGCCACGCTGCGGCCCCGCCGGGTGGCCGTCCTCGCTTTCGTGCCGGCGACGGCGACGACGGCGGCCTTCCTCGTGGGTGTGGGCCTGCCCATCTGGTCGAGCCTGGCCATGCCCACGCTGTTGCTGCTGGGAGCGTGGGGCCTGGGGGACGCCACCCGGCGGTGGGCGCGGCGCACGGAGCAGATCGCCGCACGGGCGGCTCGGGCCGTCGCCGACGAGCGGGTGCGCATCGCGCGGGAGCTGCACGACATCGTCACCCACCACATGGCCGTCGTGTCCCTGCAGACCGGTCTGGCGCACTACGTGCTCGACACGGACCCGCCGACGGCCAAGGCCGCGATCTCCGCCGCGGGCGACGCCGGCCGCCAGGCGCTGGCCGAGATGCGGCGCCTGCTCGACGTGCTGCGGGTCGACCCCGACGCGGACGCCGACCCCGACGCGGACTACCGCCCCCGGCCCGGGCTCTCCGATCTCGACCTGCTGGTGGATCGCACCCGAAAGGCCGGGCTCCCGGTCGACGTGGTCGTGACCGGCCGGCCCCGTGAGCTGTCGCCCGGGCCGGACCTGTGCGCGTACCGGGTGGCGCAGGAGTCGCTCACCAACATCCTGAAACACGCCGGCCCGGCGGCCGCGCGGATCGAGCTCGACTACGGTGAGCAGACCTTCTCCCTCACGGTGAGTGATGACGGGAACCCATCCGCCGCGGCGCCTCCGGCGCCCGATTCGCACGGCATCCGCGGCATGCGGGAGCGGGCCGGACTCTACGGCGGCGTGCTCACCGCCGGCCCGAGGGAGCAGCGCGGGTTCGCCGTGACCCTGCGCCTGCCGATCACGGAGGACGGATCATGATTCGCTTGCTGGTCGTCGACGACCAGGCGCTGATCCGCGGTGGGCTGGTCGCCCTGTTCACCGCCGCGCCGGGGCTCGAGGTGGTCGGCGAGGCGGCCGACGGTGTCGAGGCCGTCGCGTTGGCGGCCGAGACCCGCCCGGACGTGATCCTGATGGACATCAGGATGCCGGTGCTGGACGGGATCGCGGCCACCCGCCGGATCCTGGCGGCGGCTGCCGAAGCCCCGCCCCGGATCATCGTGCTGACCACCTTCGACCTCGACGAGTACGTGTACACCGCACTCGGCGAAGGCGCGTCCGGCTTCCTGCTCAAGGACACCCCAGCGGACCGCATCATCTCCGCCGTCCACGCCGTCGCGGCGGGCGACGTCCTGATCACGCCGCGCATCACCCACCGGCTGGTCGAGACCTACGCCCAGCACCACCGGACGGTGGCCGCGGCGAACGCGCACCTGGCCGAGCTGACCCCCCGCGAGACGGAGGTCCTGCGCCTGGTCGGCAACGGCCTGACCAACGCCCAGATCGCCCAGCGGTTGGTGCTCAGCGAGGCCACGGTGAAGACCCACGTCAAGCGCATGATGGCGAAGCTGCACCTGACCAGCCGCGCGCAAGCCGTCGTCGTGGCGTACGAGACCGGGCTGGTCCTGCCTGCCTCGGCGCACCCCCCTCGTTCGGGGTAACGGGCGATACGCCGTTTGGGGTAGATGAGGTCCCGTTCGAGTGGGACGACTGGAGCTGATCACTCCTTTAGCGTCACGCGCGGCATCGGGCGCTCCGCCCGATCCGGACGTGACGGAGGAAGCAACAGCGATGAGTCGGAGACAAGCAGTCACCGCCACCGGGTTGGTCATGGTCGGCGCAATGCTGCTCACGGCGTGCGGGACGAACCGTTCGGAGGGCGGCTCCGCCGCCGGCCCGTCGTGCGACACCAGCAAGGGCACGCTGGTCGTCGGGATGATCGCGCCGATGTCCGGAGGCCTGTCGGCGATCGGCCTGGGCATGCGCAACTCGGCCGACCTGGCGGTCGACCAGGCCAACCGGAACTGCGCGGTGCCGGGTTACCGCCTCGCGTTCCAGCCCGAGGACGACCAGAGCCTGCCGCAGATCGCGGCGCAGGCGGCGACGAAGCTGGCCGCCGACCCGGCGATGACGGCGGTGGTCGGCACGTACAACTCGTCCACCGCGCAGGCGGCCGCGCCGATCCTGGCCCAGCGGTCGCTGGTGCTGATCTCCCCCGGCAACACCGGGCCGGCGCTGACCAGGGGCGAGGCGGCCGCTACCAAGCCGAAACGTCCGTTCCCCAGCTACTTCAGGGTGGCGGCCAACGACCTCGTGCAGGGGCCGTTCGGCGCGCGGTACCTGGTGCGGAAGGCCGGCAAGAAGCGGATCGCGGTCATCGACGACGGCAAGACCTACGGGGTTGGGCTGGTCGAGAACTTCGTGGCGGAGGCCGAGCGCCTCGGCGCGCGCGTCGTGGCCCGGGAGAAGGTGGGGGAGAAGGACACCGACTTCTCCTCGACGATCGCCGCCATCCGTTCGAGCCGGCCGGACGCGGTGTACTACGGCGGCGAGTACCCCGCCGCGGGTCCGCTGTCCCGGCAGCTGGCAGAGGCCGGCGTGGACATTCCGCTGATGGGCGGCGACGGCATCGCCGACCCGCAGTACGTCAAGCTGGGCGGGCGGCCCGGGGATTTCGCCACGAACATCGGCGCCCCGGTGGAGTCGCTCTCCAGCGCGCGGGCGTTCGTCGACGCGTACGCGGCGGCGGGTTACCCCGAGCCGTCCAGCGCGTACGGGCCGATGACCTTCGACGCGACCAACGTGATCATCGAGGCGCTGGCGGGAATGGCGCGGAGCGGAGGGTTCGACGAGTCCGGCCGGCCGAAGCTCATCCAGGCGGTGCAGCGCACCAACCTCGCCGGGGCGAGCGGAAAGGTGGCGTTCGACCAGTTCGGCGATACGACCAACAAGGTGTTGACGGTCTACACGGTGAAGGACCGGGGGTTCGCGCCCCTGGAGACCGGTGTCTTCGAGCCGTCGAGCTGACCGGAGTTGTCCACGCTGCTCTCGCAGGTCGTCAACGGTCTGGTGCTCGGTTCCCTGATCGGGCTGATCGCGCTGGGTTACACGATGGTCTACGGCATCATCCAGCTGATCAACTTCGCACACGGCGAGGTGTTCATGGTGGGTGCGTACGGCGGACTGGCCATGACCACCTACCTGTTGCCCCCCTTCCTGCAGCAGCGGTGGTACCTGGCGCTACCGCTGCTGCTGGTCGGCGGCGCGGCGGTCTCGGCCGGGGTGGCGGTGGCGATGGAGCGGTTCGCCTACCGGCCGCTGCGTGACGCGCCGAGGCTCGCGCCGCTGATCACCGCGCTGGGCATGTCGGTCGCGCTGCAGGAGGCGGTGCGGGTCTTCTACCCGGGAGCGATCTCGCCGCTGCCGTTCCCCCGGGTGTTCCTCGAGGGTGCCTACGTACTCCCGATCGGTGACGGCGTGCCCATCCGCTACACCGGTGCGCTGATCATCGCCGTGGCGGTGGTGCTGGCGGTTGCGTTGCGGCGGTTCGTCGAGCGCTCGCGGTCGGGAAGGGCGATGCGCGCCATCGCGCAGGACCGGGACACCGCCCGGCTGATGGGCATCGACCCCGATCGGGTCATCGTGACGACGTTCGCCCTGGGTGGGGTGCTCGCCGGTGTCGCGGGGGTGCTCTACGGGGCCGACCTGGGCTTCGTCAACATCGACATCGGCTTCCAGACCGGCATTCTCGCGTTCACGGCCGCCGTGCTCGGCGGTATCGGGAACATCGGCGGCGCCGTGGTCGGCGGGCTGGTGATCGGGCTGGTGAAGGCGCTCGGCGGGCAGTACCTGCCGGGCGGCACCGCCTACGACTACGTCTGGATCTTCGTGGTGCTGATCGCGGTGTTGGTGTACCGGCCGAGGGGCTTCTTCGGCGAGACGGAACGGGTGCGGGCATGAACGCCACGGTGCCGCGGATCGCCGGCGGCCTGCTCACCGTGGCCGGGACCTATCTGCCCTGGGCGACCTTCGTGCTCAACCAGGGGCCGTATCCGGCCAACGCCACGCTGGAGTTCTTCACGGAGCCGCTCGCGGTGAGCGGGTTCCGTCTGCACCTGCTGCTGCTCGGGGTCGCGGTTTTGGCGGTCGCGCTGGTGGGGGTCCCGGGGAGGTGCGGGATCCTGCGGGCACTGGGCGCCGGAATCGTCGCGATCAGCCTCCTCAACGGGCTGTGGATCACGGTGCGGGGTGGTGGGCTCGGCGCCGTCACCGCGTCCGGTGCGGACGTGGCGTTCGGGGCTCCCGTCGCTCTGGTGGGCGGCGTCCTGGTCCTGGTGGGGGCCGGCCGGGGCCGGGGGGCGGACGTCCCGGGCTGGCGGTGGCGGTTCAACCCGTGGGGCGAGCGGCTGTTGCTGCTGGGGGTGATCGTCGCGCTGTTGCCGCTGGTGTCCGCGGTGCTCACCAGCGGCGGACACGGCGGTGCGGCGGGCGGGTACGCGGGTGCGGTGTTCCTGAGCTTCCTCGCCGCGGCCGGCGCCGGGATGGGAGCGCTGCACGCGTCGGGGCTGGCCTCGTGGGTGGCGGCGCTGTCGGAGCACCACCGGGGGTTCAGCGTCGGCGTGCTGTTGCTGTGCGCGCTCGCGCTGCCGTTCACCGGGGCCGGCACGGAGTACTGGATGACGGTCGCGGCCAACATCGGCGTGTACGCCGCCGCGGCGATCGGCCTGAACATCGTGGTGGGGCTGGCCGGGCTGCTGGACCTCGGCTACATCGCGTTCCTGGGCATCGGCGCGTTCGTCGCGGCGAACCTCTCGGGCGCGGCGGCGTCGCGCATCGGGGTCGAGCTGCCGTTCCCGCTGGTAATGATCATCAGCGCGGTGGTGGCGGGGTTGTTCGGCGCGATCGTGGGATCGCCCACGCTGCGGGTCCGGGGCGACTACCTGGCGATCGTCACCCTCGCCTTCGGCGAGATCTTCGTCCGCACCGCGCAGAACGACATCGGCGGGCTCACCGGGGGCTCGAACGCCATCCCGGGCATTCCGCCGCTGTCGCTGTTCGGCCACGGCTTCGACGACCAGTTGGTCATCGGGGGCATCCCGGTGGCCCCCGGTGCGCCCTACTACGTGTTGATCGTGCTCATCGTCGCGGGCGCGATGCTCGCCTTCGCCAACCTGAAGGAATCCCGTTTGGGGCGGGCCTGGATCGCGATCCGCGAGGACGAGGACGCGGCGCGCGCGATGGGCATCCACACCGGGCGGATCAAGATCCTCGCCTTCCTGGTCGGCGCCATGCTCGCCGGCCTGGCCGGCGCGTTCTTCGCGCACAAGACGGCAACCGCCTCCTACGAGAGCTTCCGGTTCATCGAGTCGGTCACCCTGCTCGCCGCGGTGATCCTCGGCGGGATGGGGACCATTCCGGGGGCGGTGCTCGGCGCGTCGATCCTGTTCGTGCTGCCGGAGAAGCTGCGGGAGTTCGCCGACTACCGGCTGCTGCTGTTCGGGATCGCGCTGGTCCTCATCATGCGGTTCCGGCCGCAGGGCCTGGTACCCGACGCACACCGGCGGGCGGAGCTTGCTCCCGAGTCCGAGCAGCCCACCGTCGTGCTGCCGGTGATCGCGGCCACCGGGAAGGCGGGCCGGTGAATGTCCGAGCAGCCCACGGAGGATTTCGCACGCCCGCTGGTCATCGGCGAACCGGTCCTGCGGGCCGTCGCCGTGACCATCCGGTTCGGCGGGCTGACCGCGTTGAAGGACGTGTCGTTCACGCTCGCCGAGGGCCAGATCATCGGCCTGATCGGACCGAACGGGGCCGGCAAGACCACGCTGTTCAACTGCCTCACGGGGTTGTACTCGCCCGCGTCGGGCTCGGTCCTGCTGCGCGGGGCGCAGCTGCCTCGGGACCCCGCGCGCGTCACCGAGCGCGGGGTGGCCAGGACGTTCCAGAACATCCGGCTCTTCCCGAACATGACGGCGGTGGAGAACGTGCTGGTCGGCCGGCACATCCGGATGAGGCAAGGCGTGCTGTCGTCGCTGCTGCACGGCCCGTCCTTCCGGCGCGGCGAAGCGGAGGCCGCGGCGCGGGCGAGCGAGCTGCTGGCGTTCGTCGGGCTGACCCGCTTCTCCGGCGAGCTGGCCCGCAACCTGCCCTACGGCGACCAGCGCCGGCTCGAGATCGCCCGGGCGTTGGCCACCGATCCCGCGGTGCTGCTGCTCGACGAGCCGACCGCCGGCATGAACGCCCAGGAGACCGCGGCTACCCGGCGGCTCATCTTCGCCATCCGCGACCTCGGGATCTCGGTGGTCGTCATCGAGCACGACACGAAGTTCATCTTCGGCCTGTGTGACCACGTGGTGGTCCTGGTGCGGGGCATGGTGCTGACGGAGGGCTCGCCCGGCGAGGTGCGCGCTGACCCCCGCGTCATCGAGGCCTACCTGGGCGCGCCGCCCGACCAGGTCCGTGGGGGGCGACTCGGATGAGTTTCCTCGAGGTAAGGGACCTCACGGTCGCGTACGGCTCGATCCAGGCGGTGCGCGGTGTGTCGTTCTGTGTCGGCCGCGGCGAGATCGTCAGCCTGATCGGCAGCAACGGCGCCGGCAAGACCACTACCCTGCGCACGATCTCCGGGCTGCTGCGCCCGGTCACGGGGGAGATCCTGCTGGACGGAGAGCCGCTGCACCGGCTGCCCGCGCACAAGATCCTCGCCCTCGGCGTGGCGCACAGCCCGGAGGGGCGACGGCTGTTCGCGCGGATGACGGTGGAGGAGAACCTGCGCCTGGGCGCCCACACCCGCCGCGACGAGCTCGGGATCGCGGCCGACCTGGAGCGGATCTACGCGCTGTTCCCGGCTCTCGGTATGCGGCAGCGGGAGAAGGCCGGCCTGTTCTCCGGTGGCGAGCAGCAGATGCTGGCGATCGGCCGCGCCCTGATGTCGCGCCCGGAGCTGCTCATGCTCGACGAGCCGTCGATGGGGCTCTCGCCGATCATGACCAGGCGGATCCTCGAGACGGTTCGCGAGCTGCGGGAGTCGGGCACGACGGTGTTGCTGGTGGAGCAGAACGCGCTGGCCGCGCTTTCGCTGTCCGACTACGCCTACGTGATCGACCTCGGTCGCACCACGCTGTCCGGCACCGGTACGGAGCTGCTCGCCGACCCGCGCGTGCGGGAGGCCTACCTCGGCGACGGCGTATCGAGCTGAGCCAACGGCGACTCACCGGAGAGGAGGACGCCCGGGTTGAGGATGCCGGCGGGGTCCAGGGCGTGCTTGGCGGCGCGCAGGGCGGCGGCGAACGGGTCGGGGCGTTGCCGGTCGTACCAGGGCCGGTGGTCGCGGCCGACGGCGTGGTGGTGGGTGATCGTGCCGCCGTTGTCGATGATCGCCTCGGAGACGGCGTGCTTGATCTCGTCCCACTGGGCGACGGTGGAGCCCCACCGGCCGGGGGCGTAGACGCTGTAGTAGGGGGCGGGTCCGTCGGGGTAGACGTGGGTGAACCGGCAGGAGATCAGTCCGGCTCCGCGGATGGCGGTGAGGGCCTGGTGCGCGGCGTCGGTGATGGCGGCGTGCAGGGTTTCGAAACGGTCCCAGGTGCAGGCGGTCTCGAAGGTTTCGACGATCATGGCGCGCCGGGCGAGGGCGTCGCGTTGGTAGGGCATCCGCAGGAAGGCCGAGCGCCAGGACCCGGCGGAGTCGGTGGTTTCCTCGCCCCGGTGGCGGGTGGACAGGACGGTGCCGCCGTGCCCGGCAGTGATCTCCACGGCGCGGGCCAGCCAGGCGTCCACGGGGTGGTCGGCGGATTCGAAGGCGACGATGAGCAGCCCGCCGTCCACCGTGGTGGCGGTGCTGAGGAATGCCTCGGCGGGATCGAGCAGGCGGCAGTTCGACGGGTGCAGCCCGGACTGGGCCAGCGCGCGGGTGGCGGCGACCGCCGCCGGGTAGTCGGTGAACGAGACGGAGCAGGTGGTCTGCCAGCGTGGCCGGTCCCGCAGCCGCATCCAGGCCTCGGTGATGACGCCGAGGGTGCCTTCCGAACCGAGGAACAGCCGGTCCGGGGAAGGGCCGGCGCCCGATCCGGGCAGCCGGCGGGTTTCGCCGGTGCCGGCCGGGGTGATCACCCGCAGCGACTCGGTGAGGTCGTCGATGTGGGTGTACAGGGTGGCGAAGTGTCCGCCGGCTCGGGTGGCCAGCCAGCCGCCGAGGGTGGAGTAGGCGAAGGACTGGGGGAAGTGGCGCAGGGTGAGCCCGTGCGGCCGGAGTTGGGACTCCAGCGCGGGTCCGTAGGTGCCGGCCTGGATGCGCGCGGCCCGGCTGGTCCGGTCGACCTCGAGTACCTGGTCGAGGTGCTGCAGGTCGAGGGCGATGGCGGGGGAGTCGAAGCGTGGTTCGATGCCGCCGACGACGGAGCTGCCGCCGCCGTAGGGGATCACCGGGATCGTGGCGTCGGTGCACCAGTCGAGCAGGTCGATCACGTCCTGCTCGGTGCGCGGCCGGGCGACCAGGTCCGGGACGTGGGTGACGTCGCCGTGCAGGTTGCGCACGACGTCGCGGAACGCCTTGCCCCGCGCGTGCGCGAGCCGGTCGTGGGGGTCGGGGGAGCACAGCCCGGTCAGCGCCGGGGGCGGCTGGATCCTGGGTGGGGGGATGGGCAGGTCGGCCGGGTCGGGTGGTGGATGGTCGGTGAAGTCGTGCCCGGGCAGCAACGCCTCCGTGCGCGCCACCAGTGCCTTGGTCTCGGCGGGGGACAGTTCGTCCGCGACCGAGCCCCAACCCCACCACGACCGCCGTGCCGGCACCGTCATGTCGCCGATCCTGGTGCCGGCGCGGTGCCGGCGTCTACATGGTGATCACCGCCCGGCTGGTGAGGGTGCCCTCCCGGAGCCGCCGGTAGGCCTCGCCGACCTGGGCGAACGGGAAGCGCTCGGTCGCGATGTGCAGGGCGTCCTGTTCGGCCAGGGTGACCACGTCGCGCAGGTCGGCGAGGGTGTGGCCGTAGCTGACGGAGAGCTGGCAGCCGCCCGGGAGGCGGCCCCAGCCGACGGGTACCTGGCCGCCGGCGGCGCCGCAGATGACGATCCGGCCGACCGGTGCGGCCACGCCGACGGCCAGGGCCAGGGTGTCGTCGGTGCCGACGAAGTCGAGCACGGCGGCGCAGCCGGGGGTGAGCGCGCGGATTCGGTCGGCGGTGGTGTCGTCGGTGTCCCCGTCGGGCGCCGAACTGGGCGTCCGCCCCGGCCCGGGTTCGCCGGAGAGCAGGGTGTGGTGGGCGCCGATCCGGCCGGCGTGTTCCAGCCGGTGGGCGGCGGTGTCCACGGCGATGACCGTGGCCCGGGTGAGCGCCCGCAGGTGCTGCACCGCGAACCCGCCGAGGCCGCCGGCCCCGATGACCAGTGCGGCGGTGCCGGGGTGCAGCACGGCGGCGCAGGTGCGTACCGCGTGGTAGGCGGTGGCGCCGGCGTCGGCCAGCACGGCGGCGTCGGCCGGGTCGAGCGCCCGCAGCGGGACGGCTTCGCGGGCCGGCGCGGTGACGTACTCGGCCAGGCCGCCGTCCAGGCCGACCCCCCGGGTGGTGAACCGCAGGGACAGGGCGCAGTAGTTCTCCTGCCCGCGCAGGCACCGCTCGCACCGGCCGCAGGAGTGCACGCAGGACAGCAGCACCGGGTCACCCTCGGCGAGGTTGGTGACCTGGGCGCCGCGCGCGGCGACGTGCCCGGCCGTCTCGTGGCCGAGGGTGAAGCCGGGGTCGAACGGCCAGGCGCCGGGTGGGGAGTCCTGCAGCAGGATGTCGCTGTGGCACAGGCCGACGGCCCGCACCCGCACCAGGATCTCGTCGGCGGCCGGCTCGGGCACCGGCACGTCGGCGTAGCGGCCGCCGGCCTGCCATTCGAGCAGCCGGTACGCGGTCATGGTGGCCATTCAGTGGGCAGCGTCGGCGCGGTCGGAGTAGGACTCCAGGACCAGGTCGGTGGGGTAGCGGGTGGCGATGTGCGCGCCGCCGTCGATGGTCCACTGGGTGCCGGTGACGAAGCCGGACTCGTCGCTGGAGAGGTAGACGCAGGCCTGGGCGACGTCGTCGGGGAGGCCGAAGCGGGGGGTGAGGTGCACGGCGGACATCGCGTCGCGGAACCGGGCATCGGTCAGGTAGAAGGCCCAGTTGTCGCCGGGGTGCAGGCCCAGCACGAGGCAGTTGCAGCGGACCCCGGCGCGGGCGTAGTCGGTGGCGATGGAGCGGGTGAGGCTGTTGAACGCGCCCTTGCCGGCGGTGTAGGCGGCGCTGCCGGGCAGGCCGGTGATGGACGCGATGGAGGAGATGTTGACGACGGTGCCGCCGCCGGCCCGCTCCATGTGCCGCAGGGTGTGCTTGGTGATCAGGAACATCCCGGTGAGGTTGTTGCGCAGGATCTGGTTCCAGCCGTCCAGCTCGATGTCGCCGAGGCGCCCGTCGACGGTGCCGAGCTCGGTGGAGGCGGCGTTGTTGACCAGGGCGTCGACCGTTCCGTAGCGCTCGACGGCGGTGGCCACGGCCGCGCGGACCTGGTCCTCGTCGCCGAGGTCGCACGGGACGAAGGTGACCTGCCCGCCCTGGGCGCGAACCTCCGACTCCACCGCTTCGCCGGCGGGTCGGGTGCGCCCGACGAACACCACCCTGGCGCCCTCGGCGGCGAAGCGCTCGACGATGCCCCGCCCGACGCCCTTGGTTCCGCCGGTGATCAGTGCGACCTTGCCGTCCAGTCTGTTCATGGTCCGCTCCGTTGCTGGTGGGTGGGGGTCAGATGCGGCCGGCCAGGGAGAACTCGCCCCGGATCGCCACTTCGCGGCGCAGCCGGTCGGATAGGACGGCCTCGACGGCGGTGCGCAGCTCGCCGCCGGTCCGCACGGCGGCCTCCAGGCAGCGGGACAGCACCTCGCCGGCCAGGGCGTATTCGGCGTGCAGCTCGGGCAGCCGCGAACTCGGGGCGCGCCGGGCGCGCAGCCGGGCCAGCGCCTCGGCCACCCCGGCGTCGGCGTGCTCGCCGAGCAGCCGGTCGGCCACGGTTTCGATCGCGGTGATCTCCTCGCGCAGCCACGCGGCCTCGTCGTCGGCTCGGGCGATGACGCTGCCCAGGATGGAGTCGAGCATGTCCAGCCGGGTGAGGGCGTCGGGGTCGGTGACGGCGGCCCGGATGCCGGTGCGCAGCTCGGTGCGCACGGTCTGGAGCAGCTGGCGGGAGCTGGGGCGGGCGATCATGCCGGGACTCCGGTGCGGGCGGCGTCGAGCGCCCGGGTGGCGGCGAACCAGCCCTCGAAGGCGGTGATGTCGGCGTTGAACAGGAACGCGGTGCGCAGGTCGGTGTTGCGGCCGTCGACGTAGTCCTGCTGGGTGCGCAGCAGCTGGCCGAACACCCGGATGGCCGGCAGGATGGAGAAGTAGGCCACGGTCAGCGGGTTGACCACATCCTCGCCCAGCCCGGTGCGTTCCCGGTAGCGGGTGCAGAACGCGGCGGGGTCGGCCCCGAACAGCGCGGGCGGCTGGATGGCCTCCACGTAGGTGAGCCAGCCGAGGTCCTCGCGCGGGTCGCCGAGGTGGGCGAACTCCCAGTCCACCGCGACCAGCCGGCCGCCCTCGCCGATCATCATGTTGCCGGGCTGGAACTCGCCGTGCACCAGGCCCATCGGCGCCTCGGGCGGGCGGTTGCGCTCCAGCCAGGCCGCCACGTAGCGCAGCATCGGCAGGGACTCCGACAGCCGGGCCTCGGTGTCGCGCCAGAGCTGGATCAGGTCGTCGATGTAGCCGTTCCAGTCGGGGCGTTCGAGGTGCCCGGGCAGCCCGGTGGTGTCCACCGCGTGCACGTCGGCGGCCAGGTCGGCCACCGCGCGGGCGTGGGCGGGGACCCGGCCGGGGCCCGAGGCCCGCACCGAGGAAAGGAACGGGCCGCCCGGCACGAAGTCCAGCACGATGGCCCGGCTGCCCAGCTCGCTGCCGTCGGTGTCGGCGAACAGCGCGTCCGGCATCGGAGCGCCGCCGGTGCGGGTGAGCGCATCCAGGAGCCGCCACTCCTGGACCCGGTCCGTCTCGATCGGCGCGGCGCTGTCCGGGGCATCGGCCCGCAGCACCAGGGTGCGGGGCCGGCCGTCGATCGTGGCGGTGAACCGGGTCATCAACCGGCTGTACCCCCCGGGCAGGCGGGTCAGGTCGCCGACCGTGATCTCCCGGGCGTCCGGCAGCCGGCGGGCCAGGAACACCCGCAGCCGTTCCGCGAGGTCAGACACGGCTGGCCTCCCCGGCGCGCAGCACCCGGCCGGGGTCGCGGACCCACCGGCTGAACTGCCGGCCCATGGTCCAGTCCTGCAGTTCGCCGGGGGCGTCCCGGTGGCCGTCGAAGCTCCAGTCCTCGTAGCACCAGAAGGTCATCACCCCGCCGTACGGGGAGTGCCACTTCATCAGCGACCGCACGGTGCCGACGGCGTGCAGCTCCCGGCCGTGCTCGTCCACCGCGTCCAGCTCCTCGCGCACCGGGCGGCCGTCGGGACGGCGTTCCAGGACCCGGCGGACGCCCGAGACCAGGCGGCCCTGCACGCCGTCCCGCACGTAGAACCCGTGCACGACCGGGTCGGCCGCCCCGACCAGCGGGTCGGTCTCCCAGTCGCGGTCGCTCATCGCGAACGCCTGGAAGGAGTTGTCCCGGTCGGCCCGGGCGAAGGTGTAGGAACCGCGCGGCTTGGGCTGGCCGATCAGGATCCGGCGCGGTCCCCAGGTCCGGTCCTTGATCACGGCGGCGTCCACGACGTCGATCGCCTCGCCCTCGATCCGCAGGCTGCCGTTCATCACCCCGGTCTGCTCGTAGTGCCCGGTGGCGTGCCGCTCGACGTCCTGCACGAAGTCCCGCATCCCCCGGTTGACCTCCTCGCCGGCCGACAGCATGGCCACCGGCGGCCGGTCGGCGGTGAAGGTCAGGTCGAACTCGCAGCCCGGCGCGCGGTAGGTGTGCCGGTAGGCCAGCTGCGGGGTGACCGTGCGGACCGCGTAGCCGTTCTCGAACTCCACGTCGAACATGTCCGCGCCGTCCGGGACCGGCAGGTGCCAGTCGAAGCCGTTGTACAGCGCGGTGGACATCTCGTCGCCGGTGTCGTCGACGAACCACGGCCCGGCCATCGCGGTGCGCTGGTTCGGCCGCACGTAGTGGTACAGGATGCCGAACAGTCGGCGCTCCGGGATGCGGAACGTGGTGAACGAGCTCTCGTTCCACCACGGGTCATCGGTCCGCCGGTGGAAGCCCTCGTCGGCGGCGGACACCTCGTTCGACCAAGCCATCGTCTGTTCCCATCTCGCGCTTCCGAACGCGTTCCGAACATGTTCCGGCGAATCAGTACGGTACTTGTACCGAACATGTTCGGCAAGCGGTAGCATCGGCTCCGTGCCCTCCCGCCAACGAGCCACCGCCGAGCGGCTGACCACCGACGCACTGGTCGACGCGGTTGCCGCGCTGATCGAGTCCGGCGGGGTCGAGGCGCTGACCATGCGCCGCCTGGCCCAGGAGTGCGGCGTCGGCGTCACGACGCTGTACGGACACGTCCGGACCAAGGACGAGCTGCTCGGGCTGTTCGCCGACCGGCTGCTCGGCCGGATCCGCCCGCCCGAGGAGTCACTGCCCTGGGACGAGCAGGTCGGCGCGATCTTCCGGGCGGTCTACGAGATCCTGGTGGACCACCCGGAGCTGGCGCAGATCGTCGGCCGGCAACCCGTCCCCGGCTCGGCCGCGCTGCGGCTGTTCCAGCAGGTGCTGCGCGCGCTGGTCGGCATCGGCCTGACCGACCGGCAGATCCGGACCGGGTACGCCGTGCTGGCCGCCTACACCACCGGCTACGTCCAGCACCAGGCCGCGCGGACCGCCCGCACGCCCGCCCTGGCCGACCTCATCGCCGACGCCCGGCACGTCGACACCCACCCGGAGCCCAACGGCGACGGGGCCGACCACCTCACCGCGTTCGACGCCGGCTTGCGGGTGATCCTGGACGGCCTTTCGGCGGCCGCTACGAGGCGAGGGTGAGGGCGTCGGTCAGGCGGGCGAGGTCGGCGTCGCTGATGTGCAGGTGCGGGGAGATGCGCAGCGACTCGCCCCGGACCGCCGCGAAGCAGTTGACCGAGGCCAGCGCCGGCACGATCTTGGCCCGGACGGCTTCGGGCAACCTCACGCCGAGCATGTGCGGCCCGCGCTGCCCGGCGGGAACGGCGTCCAGTCCGAGTTCGGCCGCCCGGGCCGAGATGGTGTCGGTGAGCTCGGCCAACGCGGTGGCGATCCGGGGGATCCGCCAGTCCCGCAGTTGCTCGAGCGCGGCGATCGCCATCGGGAGCAGCTCGAACTTGGTGCGTTCCCCGACGTCGAACCGGCGCGCGCCGGGCTGGTACTCGTCGCGGTAGTCGACCAGGCGGGCGAAGTCCTCCGATCCCTCGCGCAGGATCCAGTTGTGCTCCAGCGGCTCGCCCCGGCGGTACGGCGGCGCGACGTAGAGGTAGCCGACCCCGAACGGGCCGAGCAGCCACTTGTAGCCCACGCTCACCACGAAGTCCGGGCGCAGGGCGGCCACGTCCAGCGGCATCGCTCCGATCGACTGGCTGCCGTCGATGACCAGCCGGGCTCCGATCTCGTGGCTACGGGCGCTGACGGCGGCCAGGTCGACCAGCGCGCCGTCGGTCCAGTGCACGTTGGGGACGCTGACCACGCCGACGCGTTCGTCGAGGACCTCCAGGACCGCCTCGGTCCAGGTCTGGCCGGGCCGCCGGTGCACGGTCACGATCTCGGCGCCGGCGGCCCGGGTGGCGGCGCGCCAGGTGTAGATGCCCGAGGGGTACTCCTCGGCCAGCACCACCACCCGGTCGCCGGTGCTCAGGGCCAGGTTCCGGGCCGCCACGGCGAACCCGTAGCTGGTCGCCGGGACCAGCGCGACCCCCTCGGCGTCACCGCCGACCAGTTCGGCGAACAGCGTCCGCAGGCGTTCGACATCGGTGAACCAGTCCTCGGCGGCGATGGTCCACGGCCGGCCGCGGCGTTCCAGTGCCGCCTCACCGGCGGCGCGCACCTGGTGCAGCTGGGGCGAGAGGTTGGCGGTGTTGAAATAGGCGACGTCCTCCGGGACCGCGAACGCCGCGCGTTTCGCACCCAGGGTTTCGGCCGACGGCGAGACTCCGTGAGCGGTCACGACGCCAGTGTCGTGGAAATCGCCCGCTCAGGCGATCGAGATCTCGGAGGTGCCCACGCGCAGGTGCGCGGTGAGCCGGTCCGCGCGCCGCCTCGCGGCCGGGCCGTACAGCTCACGGGCCCGCGCGGGGGTGACGGTCTCCGGGAGCGCCGGCATGCCGCGGTCGAGGTGCTGGGCCATCAGCTGTGCGGTCATCGGCGCGTACCGGCGCAGCGCGGTGAGGCCGGCCGAGCGGGTCGCGGCGATCCGGGCGGCGGCCCGGGCGGGTGGCACCAGCAGCCGGTCGATCACCACCGCCTGGTCGAAACCTCCCGCCCGGCGCATCCAGCGGGGGAGCGTGGCGATCGTCGCCCTGGCCATCAACCGGCTGCCGGCCGAGAGCCGCCAGCCACCCTCGTCGCGCGGGGTGCGCAGCAGGTAGTGCATGGCCCGCTGGGCGTGCTCGGAGCCGCGAAGCCGGGGCCGCATCGCCGCGAAGTACTCCCGGACCCCCTCGCGGGAGTCCGGCACGTCCGCCGGTTTGCAGGTCTGCAGCTCGGCCGCGGCCACGCACTCGGCCCAGTAGCGCCGTTCCTGCTCCGGGGTCAGCGGTCCCGGGCCGAACATCTCGTAGCACTTGAGCACCGAGTGCCAGCCGGTGACGTGAATCCACAGCTGCGAGTCCGGGTTGTTGGCGTTGTACCGCTTCCCGCTGAGCGGCTCGGTGCCGGTGACCACCGAGTGCACCCGCATCAGCAGCTCGGACGCCTCGATCGCGGTCCGCGCATCGGCGACGGCCACGGTGAGGAAGTAGGCCAGGGTGCGGTCCAACCGCCCGCGCGGCTCGCGGTAGATGCCGGCCGAGTCGGCGACGGCGGCGGCCAGGGACGGGTCGAAGTGCTCCAGCACGACGGAGCGCTGGAAGCCGAGCAGCGCGGTCGGCGCCGTCCACACCCGCCAGGTCGGCGATTCCGGCCCGAAGAACCCGTAGTCCCGCCATTCGCGGGTCGCGTTTGACCTGGTCATCCTCGACCTCCCATTTACTACTAGGGCGTAGTAATTGAATTTACTACCGTGCAGTAGCTTTGTCTAGGATGGAGTCATCGAGCGTTGACGACGGGGGTGCTGATGACCACGCGGGATGTGCGGCCGGTCCGGAAGCGGCGGGCCTATGCCGCGCGGGTGCCCGCGGCGCAGCGGCGCACCCAGCTGCTCGATGCGGCGCTCACCCTGGTGGCCACCCTCGGTCACCAGGCGGTCACCATGGACGCCGTCGCCGACCGGGCCGGGGTCACCAAGCCGGTGATCTACGGCCAGTTCACCAGCCGGGCCGAGCTGCTGGCCGCGCTGCTGCGCCGGGAGCAGGAGCAGGCGCTGGCCCAGCTGCGCGCGATACTCCCCGCCGATGCGGCGCCGGTGGAGCCGCCGGCGCTGTTTGCCCGCCTGTTCACGGGGTTCCTGGAAACGGTGCGCCGGGCGCCCGATCGTTGGCGCTGCATCGTGTTCCCGCTCCCGGACATGCCGGCCGAGTTCCATGCCGCCCGGGACCGGGCCCGGGAACTGGTGCTCGGCCGGGTCGAGGAGCTCATCCGGCGGACGCCCGCCGCCGACCGGGCCGGCGCGGACCCGGAGCTGGCCGCGCACACCGTGGTGACCCTGTTCGAGATGGCGGCCCGGCTGATGCTCGCCGACCCCGCGCGCTTCGGCCCCGAGCGGTTTCTCGCCGCCGTGAACGCCGCCCTGGCCGGTCTACCGGGCAGATAGCTCGGGGATGACCTGGGCGGCCAGCCGCTCCATCTGCTCGAGGTCGTCGAAAAGCGGGTTGAGCAGGATCGTCTCGGCGCCCGCTTCGGCCACTTCGCGCAGGCCGGCGACGCAGTCGTCGGGTGTGCCGGCGACCGCTGCCGGGGCCAGGCCGGTCAGCCCGAAGTATCCGTAGAACCGGTCGAGGGCTTCGGCGATGCGTCCGCGGGCGCGTTCGGCATTGTCGTCCACGGCGATGTAGACCCGCTTGGCGATGGGGAAGCCGGTGGGGCCGGGCCGGTGGTCCTCGAGCGCCGACCGAATGACCCGAACCTCCTCGGCGAACTGGGCGGTGGTCGAGATGCCGGAGCCGACGAAGCCGTCGCCGAGCCGGACGGCGCGCCGCAGTGCATCCGGGTGGGTCGCGCCGAACCAGATCGGCGGGTGCGGGGTCTGGACCGGCTTGGGTTCCATGGCGGCGCCGCGCAGCTGCCAGAACTGCCCGTCGAAGTCGACGTGGTCCTGGGTCCACAGTTCCTTCATCAGCCGCAGGCCTTCGGTGAACCGGGCGACGAAGCTGGCCGGGTCGACGCCGAACGCGGAGAACATCCGGAACCGTCCGCCGGTGGTGAGGCCGACATCGACGCGCCCCTGGCTGAGCCGGTCGAGCGTGCTGATGTTCTTGGCCAGATGTACCGGGTTGTGCAGCGGGCTGACCAGCGCCGCACAGCCCAGCCGTATCCGCTGGGTGCACGCCGCCGCGTAGCTCAGCGTCTCGATCGGCCCCAGGAACGGCAGCGAGCCGATGACCTGCTCCCCGGTCCACGCGCTGTCGAAGCCGAGCTCTTCGGCGCGCGCGAGGTAGGCGCGAAACCGGCTCGGGTCGAACGAGCCGTCGGTGACGATTTGCGGGACGGAGATGGCGAATCGCATGTGCCGACGGTAGCAGTCTACTTTAAAAGTACAAGCAGCTAATATACTAAGTGTAGGAGCTGGGGGTGAGGATGCGCAGCTACGGCGAGGCCTGCACCATGGCCCACGCCCTGGACGTGATCGGCGAGCGCTGGGCGTTGTTGGTCGTGCGTGAGCTGTTGCTGGGGCCCAAGCGGTTCACCGACCTGCAGCGGAGCCTGCCGCGTGCCAACCCGCGAATCCTGGCCCAACGGCTGCGCGACCTGACCGAGGCCGGCGTCCTGCGACACTGCCGACTCGGCCCGCCGGTGAGTGCCCAGGTCTACGAGGTCACCAGCTGGGGGGCGGAGCTCGAACCGGTGATCGAGCACCTGGGGCGGTGGGGCAGCCGATCCCCGAACGTGAACATGGACGGCGAGGTCACCGCCGTCTCGGCGATGTTCGCGTTGAGAGGCCGTTTCGATCCGGCCGCCGCCCCCGCGCTGACCGGCGAGTTCGTGGTGCGCTTCGGCGACGAACCCTTCACGGTGCACGTCGCCGGCGGTCAGGTGCGGATCACCCGCGAACCGGCGGCACAACCGGACACGGTGATCGATACCGACACCAAGACCTTTTCCGCACTGATCACCAAGCGGCTCCGGCTGTCCGACGCGACCCGCGGCGGCCGGCTCCACCTCACCGGGTCGGCCGAGCTGGCGGAGAAGCTCTTCGGCGCGGTCCGCTCCCCGGACGCCACATGATCAGGGGCTAGCGGGCGGTGGCGGGCGGTGGGCGAAGCCGTGGATCATCATGGCGGCGGCCTCGTTGATGCGGGTTTCTTTGTCCGGGCGGGTGCCGGCGGGGAATATCCATTCGTCGAGCAGCACCAGGGCGATGATCATTCCGGTGATGGCGCCGATGGTTGCCTCGGGTGTGTCGAGTCCCTGGTAGCCCTGGGCCTGGGTCTCGTCGACCAGGGCCTGGCGCAGTGCGATGAGTCCTTCGGTGAACTGGTTGCTGATGGCGCGGGCGAGGTCGCCGAGCGCGTCGTCGTCTCCGGTGGCGGTCAGTAGGAGCCGGAGCGAGTCGCGGTGTCGTTCCAGGGCGTTGTAGAAGCCGCCGACGAAGTGCCGGGCGAGTTCGAGCGGCTCCCCCTGTCCGGGTGGGTTGCTCCGCCACGATTCGACCTGCCGGTCGATGAACTCGCGCAGCGAGCAGACGACGGTCGCTTCGAAGAGCGCGGCTTTCGAGGCGAAGTGCCGGTACAGGGTCGGGGGGTCGACGGCGGAGCGCTCGACGATCTGGGCGGTCGTCGTGGCTTGGTATCCCTGTCGTTCGAACAATGTGCGCGCGGCTTCCAAGATCAGGCGCTGCACCTCTTCGGTCGAGCGCCGTGGGGCTCTGGTGCCGGTCATCGCCGTCCCTTTCGTCCGCGCCTCTCGCGATCCTCCCGCGGGAGCACAACAATGCCGCGCGGCGCCGGCACGGGTTGCTCCGGGGTGCACCGCTGGGACATTTGTGCCACTTTGTTGCGCCGTCAAGCAGGGGTGCATCCTGGGAGGCGTCCTGCGTGGGCGTGTGCGCAAGCGGTCATTGACGATCTTGGAGCGCTGAATCATGCTGGTCAGTTGGCTGACAACCGTCCCGTCTCGTGGCGTGTCATGATCCGCGGCGGGCGGTGTGAGTGCTTCCTTCCGCTGAGCTCGCCGGAGGACTCCGCGGCGGACAGCTCGACGTGGTGGCGGCCGGAGCGGGACCGCGATCCGGGGCCGCGCGTCCGCGCGGTCGCGCGGTGGGGCGAGGACCCCGAGCAGCGCCGGGTGGTCCGGGTTCCCGGCGGATGGGTCGAGGAGGGATCGATGGTCAACTTCTACCAGGACCGGACTCCCCCGATGCCCTGGGACCGGACGGGCAAGTGCTGGGCAAACCGGCCGCACGCCGTCGTCGAGGTGCGCGCCGACGCGGACGGCTGGCGGGTATCGCGGCCCTTCACCGCACGTCACCCCGCCTTGGTCGAGCCCCGGCGGGCGGAGTCGGCGGTGGTTGTCGGTGAGGCACGAGCCGTCCGTTCCTAGCCGGCGGCTGGTGGTCAGAACTGTGGCTGTTGCAGGCGGCGGTTGACGATCGCGCCGGCGTCGATCCGGAGCTGCGCACCGGTGATGTAGCGGGACTCGTCGGACACCAGGAACAGCACCGCGTCGGCGATGTCGCGCGGCTCGACGTACGGCAGCCCCATCGCGGTCATGGAGTGGAACGCCGGAAGCGCGTCCTCGCGCGTGGGGTTTTCCAGGTCCGGCCGGAACACCCGGTACATCGGGTCGCTGTTCAGCATGGGGGTGTTGGTGTTCGTAGGGTGCACTGCATTCGCCCGGATCCGCCGCGGCGCGAGCACGATGGCCAGGTCGTTCACGAAACCGGCGACCGAGCGCTTGGCGAACGAGTAGCCGAGTTTCCCCGGGTCCGGCGGGCTGTCGTGGGTGGGGGGCATCAGCGCGGCCGTCGACCCGGTGGCGACCACCGAGCCGCCGTCGGGGAGGTGCGGCAGCGCCGCCTCGACGGTGTTCACCACGCCGTTGAAGTCGACCGTGACGGCGTCGATGAACGCCTGTGTGTCGTGGCCGGCGATGGGGGCGATGCCGGCCTGCGCCACCACGGCGTCCAGCCGGCCGAGCTCCGCCACCCCTTCGGCGACGACCGACCGCAGCGCCGCCGGGTCGCGGACGTCGGCCGTCCGGGCCACGATCCGGCGGTCCAGCTTCTCCACCTCGCGGACGGTCTCGTCCAGGTCGCCGCGACCGGCCATCGGGTATCCGACGCTGTCGATCTGCGCGCAGATGTCCACCGCGATGATGTCGGCGCCCTCCTCGGCGAGCCGGATCGCGTGTGCGCGGCCCTGCCCCCTCGCGGCGCCGGTGATGAAGACGACCTTGCCCGGTACCCGGCCCATCCGGCCTCCCTTTCAGTAGGTTCATCCGCCGACGAGCCGGTCCAGCAGGAGTGACGTGGGCGAGAAGTAGTCGCCGTACCCACCCCGGAAGAACAACAGCGGAGTCTTGGGCGACCCGGCACGGAGACCGCGGACCCGCCCCACGACCAGCAGGTGAGTGCGGGAGGAGCGGTCGGCCAGGAAGGACACCAGGGGCGGGTCCAGGGAGACCGAGGTGAACGACCCCACGATCATCCCGGCGGGTCGGCGGTCGGACCCGATCACCGTGATCGCGACGACGCTGGTCGGGAAGTTCCCCAGCACCTCGCGGAAGTGCCGCTGGTCGGTGGCGTCCATCCGGTGGTCAGATCAGGATGCGCATCGGCGGGGTCAGCTCCAGGCCCATCTGGGCGAGCGCGTTCCCGTGATAGGTCGAGCCGGGCACGTGGATCATGTGTTGCAGGCCGGCGTGGGCGTCCCGCCAGAACCGCTGCAGCGGGTTGTCCCGCCGGATCGCGTTCCCGCCGGACCGCGCGAAGATCTGGTCCAGCGCGGAGACCGCGCGCCAGGCACAGCGCACCTGGTTGCGCCGCACGTTCGAACGCTCCTCGATGCTGACCGGTTTCCCCGCGTCGACGAGGTCGTAGATCCGGCTGATGCCGTCGATCAGCTGCACCCGGGACGCCTGGATCTCCGCCGCCGCCTCCCCGGTCGCGTACAGCACGTACGGGTCGTCCCGGATCTGGATCCCGGTCACCGCGACCCGGTCGCGCTGCTGGGCCACGTGCGCCGCGAGTGCCCCCTCGCAGATGCCGATCACGGCGGCGGTGATGCCGAGCGGGAACATCGCGCTGAACGGCAGCTTGTACAGGGTGTCGGTGACCCCGTTGCGTTCGGCGGCCTGGCCCTCCTGGATGTCCCCCTGCTCGAGCGTCCGGTAGCCGGGGATGAACGCGCCCCGGACGACCACGTCCTTGCTGCCGGTGCCGGCCAGGCCGACCACGTCCCAGGAGTCGTCGATGATCTCGTAGTCGGCCCGGGGGAGGATCACGTGCAGCACGCTCGGCGGGGTGGCCGGCTTCCCCCGGCCGTCGCCGGCCAGTGCGCCCAGGAAGTCCCACTCGCAGTGGTCGGCCCCCGAGGAGAACGGCCAGCGCCCGTTGAGGACGAACCCGCCGTCCACCGGCTCGGCGATCCCGTTCGGCATGTAGGGCGAGGCGATCCAGGTGTCCGGGTTGTCGCCCCAGATCTCCCGGGCCAGCCGGGAGTCCATCTGCGCGACCTCCCACGGGTGGACCCCGACGACCCCGCACACCCAGCCCGCCGCGCCGTCGTGGCCGGCCACCGCCATCACCGCCTCGGCGAAGTCCCGGGGATGCGCGGTGTAGCCGCCGTACCGGGTGGGCTGCAGCAGCCGGATCACGCCGGTCGAGCGGAGCAGGTCCACGGTCTGGTCGCTCAGCTTGCCCAGGCGCTCGTTCTCGTCGGCGAGGGCGGCCAGTTTGGGTCCGGCCTCCTCGATACGGCGGACCACCTCGTGCGTCATGCCGCCAACCTCCTGTCGCGGGTGAGGAACTCCAGTACGACGCGCTCGAAGTCGGTCTTGCGTTCGATCTGCGCCCAGTGCCCGCACCGGGCGAAGGTGTGCAGCTCGACGTCGGGCAGCGCCCGGTTGGCGAAGTGGGCCTGGTCGTAGGGGAGCATGCGGTCGTCGCGGCCCCAGAGCAGCAGGGTCGGCGTGGCGATGGTGGCCGCCTGCGTCCACAGCGGCGTGTACGTGGCCCGGTTGGCCGGGTTGAACAGCGAGCCGAAGATCGCCTGGGTGCGCTGGAGCACCCCGTCGGCCATGGCGTTGTCCATGCGCTCGTCGACCAGCTCGTCGGTGATCCGGGTTTGGTCGAACACCATCGTCTTGATCCAGGAGATCATGCGGTCCCGGGTGGGCTCCTGGAGGAACTCGAACAGCCGCGCCATGCCCTCGCTGGTCTCCGGCGCGAACAGTCCGACGGACAGCCCGCCGGAGCCCATCAGCGCCATCCGTGACACCCGCTCCGGGGCCAGCCGGGCCAGCTCGGCGGCGACCGCGCCGCCCATCGAGTTGCCGACGAACGCCGCCGACCCGATATCCAGCCGGTCCATCAGCCGCGCGATCCACCGGGCCGCGACGACCGGGTAGATCTCGTCGAGCCGGGGCAGCGCGGAACCGCCGAAACCCGGCAGGTCGGGCATGACCGTGCGGAAATGCTCGGCGAACACCGGCAGGTTGTGCTGGAAGTTCGACCAGGCGCTGACGCCGGGTCCCGACCCGTGCAGCATCAGCAGCGGCTCGCCCTCGCCCGCCTCGTGGTAGGCGAAGGTGAGCCCGTCGACGTCCTCGGTCAGCGGGGTCACGGGGTGAGTCCCGCCGAGGGCGAGGTGGACAGGAAGGTGCCGCCCGGGCCGACGTCGAGCACGTCTCCGTACCAGGTCTGCCCGTACTCCAGCTCGGGGAGCTTCCACTCCAGCGCTTCCCAGGCCGGATCGAAGATCAGGTAACCGCCGGAGTAGAGCTCGATCCGGTGCCCGGAGCCGGGGTCGTGCACGTACAGGTACATCGCCTGGCCGATCCCGTGCTTGCCCGGGCCGGCCCCGTACGCGATGTCGAGATCGCGGATCTGGTCGGCCGCGGTGAGGATGTCGTGGAAGTTCTCCACGTTGAACGCCACGTGGTGGAACTGGCCGGTCTGGTCCTCGGCGGCCATGCCGATGGCCAGGTCGTGCACCTGCGGGGTGACCGACAGCCAGGACGCCAGGATGATGTCCGGCGCCTGCGGCAGCCGGGCGAACTCCCGGCGCTGGAAACCCAGCGCCTCGCGCAGCCAGGACTCGGCCTGGTTGACCGTGCCGGCGCTGGTCTGCAGGTTGATGTGGTCGAGGCGGCGAACCCCGAGCCCCCGGCGTCGCGAGCTGTTGCTGAGCACCTTCGAGCGGATGGACTCGTCGGCGAGCGGCTTGTCGATGTCGTAGTAGAGCTCGAAGGGGTGCTCGCTGCCCGGCACCAGGAAGCGGACGGCCTCGCCCCGGCCGGCCTCGTGGCCCGCCGCCAGCTCGAGGGTCTCCAGCCCCTGGTTCTCCAGCTGCTTCTGGAACAGCTCGACGTCTTGGCGGCGCTTGACCCGGAAGCCGTAGGAGTTCACCCGGGCCTGGTCCTGCTGGGTCAGCACCAGGGAGTGGTGCGTCAGCTCCTGGTATCCCCGCAGGTAGGCGACGCCGCCGACCTGCTCGACGACCTCCATGCCGAGCAGGTCGCGGAAGAACCAGAGTGAGCGGTCCAGGTCGGGTGTGCCGAGGTTGATGCTGCCGGCGTGGGCGATCCGCGGCCCCGGATCGTAGTCGGGCTTGCTCATCCAGCGGCTCTCCTTCGAGTCGGTCGGGGCCTTCGCAGGCCAAAGTGAACACCTCTTCGCCGGTTTGAGTCAACCGCTTGATTGAAAAGACTCGGCCGGTGTTTACTGGCGCCTCGCGGGGGTGGACACGGAGGAGATGGTGATGGCTCCGGAAGAGGTCACGTACGACGTCGTGGTGGTCGGCTCCGGCGGAGGCGGCCTGATCGGGGCCTACGTGGCGGCGTCGCGCGGCCTGCGCACCCTGGTCATCGAGAAGACCGGCCTGGTCGGTGGCACCACCGCCTACTCCGGCGCCGGCCTGTGGTTGCCCGGGTCCGCCCCATTGCGGCGGGCCGGGATCGCGGAGGGTGCCGGGGAAGCCCGGAAGTACCTGCGCGGCGTGGTCGACGACGGTTCCCGGGAGAAGCTGCAGGCCGCCTACCTGGACGCGGGCCCGCGGCTGGTCGACGAGCTCGAGCGGAACCGGTGGTTCCAGTGGTTCGTGCACGGACCGGTGCCGGACTACTACCCGGACCGGCCGGGCGCCTCGATCAGCGGGCGAACCATCTTCCCCCCGGAGATCCCCGCCGCCGACCTGGGTGGGCACGCCTCGCTGGTGCGGGGTCCCATTCCCGCCGAGCGCTGGGGGTGGGAGCAGGGGCCGGTGCTGAACGGCGGCCGCGCGCTGGTCGGGCGGGCGCTGGCGGCCTTCCTGGAGACCGGGAACGGTTCACTCCGGGTCAACACGGCGTTGGAGAGCCTGGTTGTGGCGGACGGCCGGGTAACCGGTGTGTCGGCCGTGAGCGACGGCGTGCCGGTGGTGTTCCGCGCGAACCGGGGGGTGCTCCTCGCGGCCGGCGGGTTCGAGCGGAATGACGAGCTCCGGGAGAAGCACCAGCCGGTCCAGGCCCGGGGCGAGTGGTCCAACGGCGCGCCGGGCAACACCGGTGACGCGCTGCTGGCCGGCATCGCGGTCGGCGCCGCCACCGACCTGCTCGACGAGGCCTGGTACGTGCCGGGCCTGGTGCAGCCGGACGGCCTACCCGTCTTCCAGAGCGGCCTGCGCGGCGGGATCTGGGTCAACGCCGAGGGCGAGCGCTTCGTCAACGAGGCGCGCCCCTACGACCAGGCCGGGCACGAGATCGCCCGCCGGCACGTGGACACCGGGATCTCGCACATCCCCACCCACTGGATCCTGGACCAGCGGCTGATCGACCGGGACGGCTTCGGCGGCCCGCCCGACCAACCCGTTCGCCCGGAGTGGCTGGAGTCCGGCGCGCTCCGGAAAGCCGACTCGCCGGCGGAGCTGGCGGCACTGATCGACGTGCCACTTGATGCGCTGAGCCGGACCATCGCGGAGTTCAACGGCTACGCGGAAACCGGCATCGACGAGAAGTTCCATCGCGGTGAGTCGCCGTGGGACCAGATGTTCCACCACATAGTGCCCTTTCCCTACCTGCCGGAACTGAGCTACCCGGCGAAACCGTCGCCGGAATGGCCGAACCCGCTGCTGTTGCCCCTGGACACGCCGCCGTTCTACGTCGCGACGATCGTGCTGTCCGACCTCGGCACCAAGGGCGGGTTGAAGACCGACGAGCACGCCCGCGTGCTGCGACCGGACGGCTCGCCGATCGAGGGTCTCTACGCGGCGGGCAACACCGCGGCGGCGATGTCCGGCCGGGTCTACCCGGGCGCCGGGACG
Organism: Actinospineispora eucalypti; assembly: GCF_039543365.1. Lineage (NCBI taxonomy): Bacteria > Bacillati > Actinomycetota > Actinomycetes > Pseudonocardiales > Pseudonocardiaceae > Actinospineispora > Actinospineispora eucalypti. The sequence goes on along the minus strand of NZ_BAABJP010000004.1, from coordinate 230,222 downwards.
CCGATCGGTTCGAGCCTCGCCTTCGCCTATCGGGCGGTCCTGGACATCGTCGCCCAAGGAGACATCGGTGGATGAACGCGTGAAGTTCCGGCTCTACCGCTTGTCGGTCTGGTGCGGCGCCGTCGTCATGATCGCGTTCGCTGTCGCCTTTTCCGGCGTGGGCAACCTCTACCCACCCCCTTCGCCGACGGCGGACGCGCAGGCGATCGCCGGGTTCCTCGCCGAGAACCGGACGGGGATCCTCTCCGCCGTAGTGATCATGGGGATCTTCGCCCCTTTCTTCTACCCGTTCGCCGTCGTCACGAGCCTGCAGATGTGCCGGATCGAAGGCGGCTGGGGTCTGCTGTCGATGGTGCAGCTGACCACCGCCGTCGTCGCCCCGACCGGCTGGATCTATCCGCTGGCGGTGCTCGCCACCGCCGTCTACCGGCCGGGCCGGGACCCTCAGCTCATGCTGTTGCTGAGCGACCAGTACTGGCTCACCTACGTGGGCGTCGCGGTCATCTTCGTGGTGAACGTATGGGTGATCGGCCTGGCCGCACTGGTCGACCGCCGGCCCGAGCCGGTCTTCCCGCGCTGGTTCGGCTACCTGAACTTCGCCCTCGGCGTGGTCCTGCTGCCCGGGGTCTTCGTGTACCTGTTCACCGAGGGCCCGCTGGCCTGGGACGGCCTGTTCACCACGTACCTGCCGTCCGCGGCGTTCCTGGTCTGGAAGATCCTGATGATCTACGTGCTGCTGCGCGCGGTGAACTCCGAGGAACGGGAAGCACTGGCGAAAGCGTCTTAGACCGTGCGCAGCAGCATCGCCCCGGAGGGCACGCCGCCGCCCGAGGTGACGACCGCCGTCCGGGCGCCGCTGACCTGGCGCCCGTGGGCCTCGCCCCGCAGCTGGAGCATGGCTTCCCGGACGAAGCCGTAGCCGTGCAGCCGGCCGGCCGAGAGCTGCCCGCCGTGCGGGTTGAGCGGGAGCTCGCCGTCCAGGGCGATGGTCCCGCCGCCGGCGATGAAGTCGGTTGCCTCGCCCGGACGGCAGAACCCCAGACCCTCCAGCCAGGACAGGGCGTTGAAGGTGAACCCGTCGTAGAGCAGGGCCACGTCGACGTCGGCCGGGCGCAGGTCGGTGCGGGTCCACAGGTGGGCCGACGGGCCGCGCGACTGCGGCGTGTGGGCCAGGGTATCCTGGTCCCAGCTGAGGCGTTCCAGGATGGCCGTGCCGACGGCCTCCACCAGCACGGGCGGCTTCGGCCGGTCGGCGGCGGCCTCGACCGCCGAGACGACCACCGCCACCGCGCCGTCGCAGGGCACGTCGCAGTCGTAGAGCCCGAACGGCGTGGTGATCATCCGCGCGGCGTAGTAGTCGTCGGTCGTCAACGGTTCGCGGTAGAGCGCCTCGGGGTTGCGCGCCGCGCCGGCGCGGGCGGTGACGGCGATGGCCGCGAGGGCGTCGCGGCCCACGCCGTAGCGGTGCATGTAGTGGGAGGCGTTGCAGGCGATCCACTGGGCGGGGGACATCGCCCCGAACGGGGCGCGCCATTCGAACATGCCGGTGGCCGGGCCGCTCTCGGGTGCCCACCGTCCCGACCTGACCAGTGCGGCGTGCGAGGACTCCCACACCGTGCGGTAGCACAACACGTGCCGGCACAGGCCCGCGGCGACCGCCAGCATGGCGGCGGTGATCGAGCCGATCTGGCCGGGCACCTCGCGCGCCCCGTTCACCCAGGTGGGACGCAGTTGGAGGGCTTCGGTGAGCGCGGTGATGCCGCCTTCGCCCAGGCCGCCCGGGACCGGACCCGGGTAGGTGGAGAGCCCGTCGACCTCGTCCAGCTCGAGGCCCGCGTCCGCCACGGCGGCCAGCGTCGCCTCGACGGTCAGCGAGATGGGGTCGACCATGAGCCGCCGGCCCACCCGGGACTGCCCGACGCCGGTCAGCGCCACCCCGTCCTCGAACTTCCGGGGCGAGGCCATGGAACGAGGGGTGGCGCGGACCTCGCGCGGCAGCGGACCCGGCCCCCGCGCGGCCTCGGCCGCCCGGTCCGGCTCGAACAGCGGGACGTACAGCTCGCCGTGCTTCTCGAACCGCACCCGCACCCGCATCCCGACGTGCACCTCGTCCGGCTCGCAGCCGACGATGTTGGTGGTCAGCCGCGCGCGGTCGTCCTCGGTGAGCGCGACCACGGCCACCACGTACGGCGGCGGGAACGCCGGCAGCCAGGCCTGGTGGTTGACACTGAACCCGACGACCACCGCCTTGCCCGACGTCGCGGACAGCGTGACCGATCGCCCCCGGCAGGACGGGCACACCGGCATCGGCGGGTGGAAGTACCGCCCGCAGTCATCGCAGCGGCAGACCCGCAGCACCCCGTCGGCCCCGGACCGCCAGAACTCGGCGCTCCCGAGGCTCGGCTGTGGCAGCGGGCGCATGAGACTCTCCTTCAGTTGGCCGAATAGAGGATACGTAACTATGGAATGGATCCACAAAGGATCGGCGAAACGCCAGTAGAGACGATAATCAGGTATACACAACTTCCGGGCGCTGGAGTAGGGTGCTGAGCACGTGCACAGCTCGGTTCTGACGAGGGAGCGCGACGATGCCGTTGCAGCCGTGGATGAAGTTGCTTTCGACCGACGACCACCTGATCGAGCCGCCCGGGGTGTGGTCCGACCGGTTGCCGGCGAAGCACCGGGAGCTCGGGCCCCGGATCGTGGCGCGGTCCCGCGGCGAGGGCGTCCCGCCGGCCGATGTGTGGGCGTACGAGGGCCGGATCTACCCGTACATCGGGCTGAACGCGGTGGCGGGCAAGAAGCCCGAGGAGTTCGGCATGGAGCCGACCCGCTACGACGAGATGATCCCGGGCTGCTACGACCCGAAGGCCCGGCTGCGGGACATGGACCTGGACGGGGTGTGGGGAGCGATGAGCTTCCCGTCGTTCCCCCGATTCGCCGGCACGGTGTTCCTGGAGGGCGAGGACCGCGAGCTCGCCCGGCTGTGCGTGCGGGCGTGGAACGACTTCTCCATCGACGAGTGGTGCGCGACGGCGCCGGACCGCTTGATCCCGCTGGTCATCCTGCCGTTGTGGGACGTGGAGGCCTGCGTCGCGGAGATCCACCGGACGGCGGCCAAGGGGGCGAAGGCGATCTCGTTCCCGGAGAACCCGGTTCCGCTCGGGCTGCCGTCGTTCCACACCGACCACTGGGACCCGGTGTTCTCGGCGGCCGAGGAGACCGGCCTGCCGCTGTGCCTGCACTTCGGCACCTCGGGCAGCGCCCCGAAGACCGCGCCGGAGGCCCCCTTCGCGGTGACCATCGCGCTGTTCGGCTGCAACTCCATGTACGCGACCACCGACCTGTTGTTCTCCCCGGTGTTCCACCGGCACCCCGAGCTGAAGGTCGGCCTGTCCGAGGGCGGCATCGGCTGGATGCCGTACCTGCTCGAGCGGGTCGACGGCACCTGGGAGCGGCACCGCTTCTACCAGAACGTCAACCAGGACGTCCGCCCTTCGGAGCTGTTCTACCGGCACATGCACGGGTGCTTCATCGACGACCGGTTCGGGGTGAAGGTCCGGCACGACGTCGGCGTCGACCACATCACCTGGGAGTGCGACTACCCGCATTCGGACTCGTACTGGCCGAAGAGCCGGGCCTACGCGGCGGAGGTCCTCGCGGACGTGCCGGACGACGAGGTGCACAAGATCGTCGAGCTGAACACCCGGCGGCTCTACAACTTCCCCGCATGAGCCGGCGGCCCGAGGCGGAGCGGTCCGACTGGACCGATCTGGACCTGCTGACCCGCGAGGAGGCCCTCGGCCGGCTGCGCCGGGAAATCGCCGAGACGGAACCCCGGTTGGCCGGCATCGGCGATGGCGACCCGGCGGAGCGTTCGCTGCTCGAGTCCCGGTTGCGCGCGCTGCGGGACGCGGCCGAGGAGCTCGCCCGATGACCAACGGACACGAGTCGGCGCGGGTCGACGGCGCCCGGACGATCGGTTTCGTCGGGGCCGGGCAGATGGGCGAGCCGATGGTGGAGCGGTTGCTCACGGCCGGCCACCGGGTCCGCCTGTACGCGCGGCGCGCCGGGGTTCGCGACCGGCTCCGCCTCCTCGGGGCGGAGTGCGTGGACCAGGCCCGGGACGTCGCCGGATGTGACGTCGTCATCAGCTGCCTGTACAGCGACGCCCAGGTGCTGGAGGTGCTGCCCCAGGTCGTGCGGCGGATGGGCGCGGGCTCGGTGCTGGTCTCGCACACCACCGGTAACCCGGCGACCCTGGGCGAGCTGGACGGGTTCGCCCCGGGCGGGAAGGCCGCGATCGTGGACGCGGCGTTCAGCGGCACGGTGGACGCGGTCCGCGCCCGGTGCCTCGCGGTCTACCTCGGCGGGGAACCCGAGCACGTCGCGACGGCCCGTCAGGTCCTCGGCGCCTACGCGGCGCCGATCATCACCACCGGGGCCCGCGGTTCGGCGTTGCGGGTGAAGCTGCTCAACAACCTGTTGTTCGCGGCGATCACCCAGGTCACCCTGCGCGGGCTGGAAGCCGGCCGCGCCATGGGGCTCGAGGAGAGTGTGCTGCTCGCGGCCCTGGCGGTGGGGAGTGGCGGGAGCACCGCCGGCCGGTACATCGCCGCCCGGGGCGCCGGGCCGTTCGTCGACGCGGTGACGCCGTTCCTCCGCAAGGACCTGGCCGCCTGCCGGGCCACCTCGGCCGAGCTGGGTGTCGACCTGACCGAGCTGCTGGCAGCGGCCCAGGACGGCCCGATGAACCTGATCGACGAGGGAGTGGTCCGGTGAAGATCACCATTGATTCCAGGACGTGCTCCGGGCACGCGCGCTGTGCGGCAACGGCGCCGGACGTGTTCGAACTGGATGACGACGGTTACGCGGTGCCCTTCGACGGAGAGGTCCCGGCGGGCCTCGAGGACGAGGCGCACGACGGCGCGATGGCCTGTCCCGAGCGGGCGATCACCGTCGAATGACGCCGAACGAGGAGGTTTCCCGGGTGCATCGGCCGATGGAGGGTGTGCGCGTCCTGGAGGTCGCGCAGTTCACCTTCGTGCCCGCCGCCGGCGCGGTGCTCGCGGACTGGGGCGCCGACGTGATCAAGATCGAGCACGCCGAGCGGGGGGACGCCCAGCGCGGCCTGACCCGGGTGCTCGGGTTGCCCACGGCGAGTGGCGACTCGTCGTTCTTCCCGATCATGGAGGGGCCGAACCGGGGCAAGCGCAGCGTGGGGTTGGCGCTGGAGAAGCCGACCGCGCGCGGGGTGTTCGAGCAGCTGGTCGCGTCCAGCGACGTGTTCCTCACGAACTTCCTGCCCGAGGCGCGGGCCAAGCTGAAGATCGACCTCGAGGACCTGCGCGCGATCAACCCCGACCTCATCTACGTGCGGGGAAGCGGTTTCGGCGCCCGGGGTGAGGAGCGGAACAAGGGCGGCTACGACAGCACCGCGTTCTGGGCCCGCGGCGGCAGCGCGGCCGGGGTCACCCCGCCGGGCGCCGAACGGATGATGCGGATGCCCTCGGGCGCCTACGGCGACTCGATGGGCGGGATGACCATCGCCGGCGGCATCGCCGCCGCGCTGTACTCGCGCCGCGTCACCGGCGAGCCGTCGGTCATCGACGTGTCGCTGCTCGGCGTGGGCGCATGGGCCACCCAGTACTCGGTGAACCAGGCGCTGATGGCGGGCGGGCCGCTGCCGGCGCGGGAGCAGCCCGCGCACGGGTCCCCGACCAACCCGCTGGTCGGGGCCTACCGCACGGCCGACGACCGGTGGCTGGAGCTGGCCATGCTGCAGCCCGGCCGGTACTGGCCGGAGTTCTGCCGGCTGGTCGGCCGCGAGGAGCTGGCGAAGGACCAGCGCTTCGACGGCACCGAAAAGATCATGGCGAACGCCGGCGCCGCCGCCGGGATCGTCGCCGGGATCATCGGGACGCGGACCTGCGCCGAGTGGGTGGAGATCCTGTCCCGGGGCGAGGGGCAGTGGTCGGTGGTGCAGAACGCCTGGGAGGTCGGCCGGGACCCGTCGCTGCGGGCGAACGGCCTGATCGCGCCGGTGGTGGACGCGGAGGGGGTGCCGCGCGAGCTGGTGGCCAACCCGGTCCAGTTCGGGGAGACCCCGCCGGCGCTCACCCGTGCGCCCCAGTTCGCCGAGCACACCGACGACGTGCTGAGGGAGTGCGGGCGATCCGACGAGGAGATCCTCCAACTGAAGCTCGACGGCGCCGTGACATGAGAGGACCGCGATGAGCACGACGCTCCAGCCCGACGGCAACTACGAAGGCGTGCCCGCGTACCACTACGACAACACCGCCGGCGGGCCGGTACTGAGCCACCACCGGCGGTGGGAGGAGTTCGCCGCCACCCACGGGGGATTCCGCAGCAGCATCGCGCAGGGCTACTGGGTCGTCACCGACGGCGCGGCGATCCAGGAGGCGCTGCAGGACTGGCAGACCTTCTCCAGCAAGTCGGTGACCGCGCTCGACCCGGAGCCCCGCTTCCTGTGGATCCCGGAGATGCTCGACCCTCCGCTGCACACGATCTGGCGGCGGCTGCTGGGCCGTGAGTTCTCGCCCAAGACGGTCGCGGCCAAGGAACCGGAGATCCGGGCCGTGGCCGTCGACATGATCGAGCGGCTCCGGGAAAGCGGCGGCGCCGACGTGCTGGACCGGTTCGCGCGCCGGTTTCCGACCCTGATCTTCCTGCGGTTGATGGGCCTGCCGGTGGAGGACCTGGACACGTTCCTCGGCTGGGTACACACGATCCTGCACCTGTCCTACGAGCAGGACCAGGACCGGGGGCGGCGCCTGGCCGCGATCAACGACGTTTCGGCCTACTTCGACGAGCAGATCGCGGTGCGCCGCAAGGCGCCCAAGGACGACCTGCTGTCCCGCGTGATGGCGTGGAAGATCGACGGCGAGCCGATCGACGACGGTGATCTGCACGCCTTCTGCGTGCTGATGTTCATGGCCGGCCTGGACACCGTGCCGATCTCGGTCGGCTGGGCGCTGTACCACTTCGCCAGCCACCCCGAGCACCGCGGGGCGATCCTCGCGGACCCCTCGCTCATCCCGACCAGCGTGGAGGAGATCCTCCGCGTGTACTCGTTCGTCATCCCGGCCCGCAAGGCGACCCGGGACGTGGAGATCGGTGGCTGCCCGGTGCGGTCCGGGGAGATGGTGATGCTGCCGCTCACGGTGACCAACCGCGACCCCCGGCGGTACGACAACCCGTCACGGGTGGACCTGGGGCGCAGGGCCAACAACCACATCGCCTTCGGCTCCGGGCCGCACCGGTGCCTGGGTTCGCACCTCGCCCGCCTCGAGCTGAACGTCGCGGTCGAGGAATGGCACCGGAGAATCCCCGACTACCGGATCGCGGAGGGCCAGGAACTCGAGCAGACCGGCAACATGTACGGCCTGAAGTCTCTGCGTCTCGAATGGTGACCGGCACGTCCACCGCCGAGCGGGAACAGCTGCGTGCCTCGGTGCGGCGCTTCCTCGCGGACCGGTCGCCGAGTGCGGCGGTCCGGCGCTGGATGGAGTCGGACGAGGGCCACGATCCGGCGGTGTGGCGCCAGATGGTCGACCAGCTCGGCCTCGCGGGACTGGCGATCCCGGAGGAGTACGGCGGGTCGGGCGGCGGTCCGGTCGAGCTGGGCATCGTGCTGGAGGAGATGGGGCGTGGGTTGGTGCCTTCGCCGTTCTTCGCCACGGTGGCGCTGGCCGGCCAGGCGCTCGCGGCATCCGGCGACGACGCGGCGAAGGCGCGCTGGTTGCCGGCCATCGCCGACGGCTCCCTCACCGCGACCGTCGCGCTGGCCGAGGAGACCGGCTCGTGGCGGCCGGAGGACGTCGCGGCCGCCGCCACACCGGCCGACGACGGGTGGCGGCTGTCCGGCACCAAGATGTTCGTCATCGACGGCCACAGCGCCGACCTGCTGCTCGTGGTCGCGCGCGCCGGGGACGGGCCGGGGCTGTTCGCCGTCGAGGGCGCCTCGGCCGGGGTGAACCGGACCCGGCTCGACGCACTCGACCCGACCAGGCGGCTGGGCCGGGTGGAGCTGGACGGCGCCGAGGCGCTCCGGGTCGGCGGCGCGACGCCGTTCGTGCGCACGGTGCTGGACCTGGCGGTGGTTGCGCTGGCCGCCGAGCAGGTGGGCGCGGCCCAGGCCTGCCTGAACGCGGCGGTGGAGTACGCGAAGGTCCGCGTGCAGTTCGACCGGCCCGTCGGCTCGTTCCAGGCCATCAAACACCGGTGTGCCGACCTGCTGCTCGAGGTCGAGGCGGCCCGGTCCGCGAGCTACCACGCCTCGTCCGTGTCGGCCGGGGAATCGGCCGAACGCCCGGTGGCCGCCGCGCTGGCGGCGGCGTACTGCTCGGCCGTGCTCACCCGCGCGGCCAAGGAGAACATCCAGATCCACGGCGGCATCGGTTACACCTGGGAGCACGACGCGCACCTGTACCTGCGGCGGGCCAAGTCCTCGGAGCTGCTGTTCGGCGCGCCCTCGGAGCACCGCGCCCGGCTGGCCGACCTGGTCGGGATCTGACGTGTCCGAAACCGATGAGGAGTTCCGGGAGGACCTGCGGGCGTTCCTCGCCGAGCACCACCCCGGCCGGCGGCCGAAGGGCCGGGGCGAACGGCTGGCGTGGCAGAAGGCCTGGCTGGCCACCCTGTTCGACGCCGGCTACGCGGGGCCGAGCTGGCCGCGCGAGTACGGCGGGATGGACCTGAGCTTCGCCCGGCAGGTGATCTACCAGGAGGAGTACGCGAAGGCCAGGGTGCCCAGGCCACTGGGCACCGGGCCGGGCATCGCCGCGCCCACGATCATCAGGTACGGCGCGGCGGCGCAGAAGGAGCGCTTCCTGCGCCCGATGCTCCGGGGCGACGAGGTGTGGGCGCAGGGCTACTCCGAGCCCGGGGCCGGTTCGGACCTGTCCGCGCTGCGCACCACGGCCCGCCGCGACGGTGATGTGTACGTCGTCGACGGGCAGAAGGTCTGGACCAGCGCGGCCGACATCGCCGACATCCTGTTCACCCTGGTCCGCACCGGCCCGCCCGAGTCCAGGGCCAAGGGCATCAGCTACCTGCTCGTGGATGCGCACGCCCCCGGGGTCACCGTGCGGCCGTTGCGCGACCTGACCGGGGAGGCGCGGTTCTGCGAGGTCTTCCTCGACGGGGTGCGGGTGCCGGTGGCCAACCGCGTCGGCGAGGAGAACGGCGGCTGGCCGCTGGTGCGCACCAGCCTCGGCCACGAGCGCGCGGCCGGGGCGATGAACCAGGCCGCCCTGTACCGGCGGGTGCTCGACGAGCTGATCGAGCTGGCCCGGCGGCGCGGAGCCACCGCCGACGCACTGGTGCGTGACCGCCTGGCCGACCTCGAGATGCGGGTGCGCATCATGCGCTACACCGGGACACGGACCATCGCCGACATCATGGCCAACGGTGAACCCGGACCGGCCTCGTCGACATCGCGGCTGTTCATAGCCACCTTCGAGCAGGACCTGCACGAGTTCGCGGTCGAGCTGCTCGGCGCCCACGGGATGCTCGGCCGGCACGACCCGCACGCCGTGGAGCGGGGCCGCTGGGTGTGGGGGTTCCTGCGCACCCGGGCATCGACCATCGGGGCCGGCACCGCCGAGATCCAGCGCAACACCATCGCCGAGAAGCTGCTCGGCCTGCCCCGGGAGGAAGCGCGATGACGACCGCCGAGGACTTCGGTGTGCTGACCGACGAGGCGATCGAGCGGTCCCGCCGGCGGCTGGGCGTGCCGAAGCCGCAGCGCAACCCGCCGCACAACTACGAGGTGACCTGGGACGGCGTCCGCCACTTCGCCTACGGCTACGGCGACGACAACCCGCTCTACTGCGATCCCGGGTACGCCACCGGAACCCGCTGGGGATCGCTGGTCGCGCCGCCGACGTTCCTCTACACGATGGGCGAGGACGCCGCGCCGGAACCGGACCCGGAGACCAAGGCGCTGCTCAAGGGCGACCCGTTCGCCGGGCTCGGCTCGTACCAGGCGGTGATGGAGTTCGAGTGGTGGCGGCCGCTGCGGCTGGGCGACCGCTGCCGGGTGCTGCAGACCCAGGTGGGGGTGCAGCCCAAGACCAGCGGTTTCGGCGGGCGCACCGTGCACGTGACCAACGACTACCTCTACACCAACGGCGATGGCGAGCTGCACGCCGTCCGCCGGGGCACCTGGATCAACGTGGAGCGGCACACCTCGAAGAAGCGGGCCAAGGAGAAACTGGAGCAGCCGCCCTACACCGCCGAGCAGCTGGCCGAGATCGACGCGGCCTACGCGGCCGAGACCAGGCGGGGCGCCGAGCCCCGGTACTGGGAGGACGTCGAGATCGGTGACGCGCTGCCGGCCCGGGTGAAGGGGCCGCTGACCACGACGGACGTGATCGTCTGGCACCTGGGCTGGGGCATGCAGCTCACCCCGCCCGGCGCGTTCAAGATCGCGGCGGGCATCCGGCGCAAGGCGCCGGGGCTCTACCCGCCCAACGCGCTGAACATCCCGGACACCGTGCAACGCCTGCACTGGGAGCCCGAGCGGGCGGCTGAGCTGGGCCTGCCGAACTCCTACGACTACGGCGGCATGCGCGAGACCTGGCTCTGCCACCTGCTCACCGACTGGATCGGTGACGAGGGGTGGCTGTGGCAGCTGCGCTGCGAGCACCGCGGGTTCAACTACATCGGCGACGCCACCTGGGTGCGCGGCGAGGTCGTGGACAAACGGCGGGTGGGGGGCCGCAACGAGGTCCACCTGGAGCTGCGCTGCGAAAATCAACGGGGCGAAGTCATCACCCCCGGCACCGCCGTGGTGCTACTGCCGACCAAGGACCACCCCGTGGACCTCCCCGCGCCACCCGCGAGTGACCTCCCCGGCGCCGTCGCCCACGAGCTGGCCCGGTTCAGCATCGACTGAGGCGCCGCCCGCACAACTCTCAGTGCCACCAGGGAATGAGGGCGTCCAGGTGGCGGCGCATGCGGTGGCGGGCCAGGGCGGGGTCGCCGGCCAGGATCGCGTCCAGGATGCGCTGGTGGATGTGTTGGACCTCGTCGGCGGCCTGGTCGCCGGGTAGCGGCTGGTCCTGGCCGGCCGCGTGGCGGCGGAACAGCTCGGTGATGATGCCGAGGAACAGCGTCAGCACGGGGTTGCCGGCCAGCTCGGCCAGTTCGGTGTGGAACAGGTCGGCCTTGCGCGGTTCGCTGGCCGGCCCCTCCTTCGGCCACCGGACCGCCTTGGCGAGGCGCTCGGCCACGCCGGCGTCGCCCCCGGCGTGCCGCGCGGAAACCCGGGCGACGGTGCCGAGCTCGATGGCGTTGCGCACGATCCGCAGGTCATCGGCGGTGACCGCCTGGTACTCGAGATAGAGCGCCATCGTGTCGATGCTGGCCTGCGGCTCCGGCGCGGTGACGATCAGACCGCCGCCGGGGCCTCGGCGCATCCGGGCCACCGAGTGGTACTCCAGGATCCGCACGGCCTCACGCAGCACGGCCCGGCTGATCTGGTAGCGACCGAGCAGGTGGGCCTCCGAGCCCAGCGGTGAACCGACCTCCCAGCCGCGCGCGGCGATGTCGTCGTGGATCCGGGCCGCGACCACCTCGGCGAGCTTGGCGTGGGAGCCCCCGGCGCTCTCCGGTTCGATCACGTTGCCGTCGATCCGCGCGCGGCGCACGCGATGCTTCTCGATCCAGGCCGCCACCGACTCCAGGTGCCCGGCCAGCGTGGTCTGGGCCAACGCCCCGTCGCCGGCGATCACCGCTTCGATGATGGCCCGGTGCGCCTCGTGGGACACGTCCTTCGCGGCCAGCACCTCCGCCTTGGCCAGCCGGCGGGACGTGTGCGCGTACCGCGCGGTGAGGCGGGTGAGCACGTCGATGAACAGGTGCAGCACCGGGTTCCCGGACAGCTGGCCGAGCAGCGGGTGCAGCGGGTCCTGCGACCGGACCCCGCGCTCGTCCCGGTGGGCGCGCTCGTCGTCGAGCACGCCGCGCAGCGTCCGGATGCCCTCCTCGGTGATCCGTTCGGTGGTCAGCCCGACGGCGATCGGCTCGAGCAGCAGGCGGGCGTGCAGCAGGTCCGTCACGCTGGTGCCGACGTACTCCAGGTAGATCACCAGGGAACGGGTCGCCGGGCCGGCGTCGGGCGCGCAGACGACCAGGCCGCCGTTGGGGCCTTTCCGCATCCGGGCCACCTGGTGGTGCTCCACCAGCCGCACGGCCTGGCGCATCACCGCGCGGCTGACCCCGTAGTGCTCGCGGACCTCGTGCTCCGACCCCAGCGACTCACCGACCGGCCAGCCGCGCCGCATCACGTCCGTCTCGATGCGGCGGGCGATCTGGGCGGCGAGCCGGCCGTCAGAGGTACCGGCCATCTCCACGTCGACCGCACTCGCCATCCGGTCAACTCCTCAGCACAAGCATTTGCGAATCCTCAGTCTAGCCAGCCGCGGGCCGGTCGCCGGGCGCGACGTGCGGGTAACCGAGGCTGAATCCGAATTGAGGATCCCGTGATGGGTCACTTCGGTGCGAAGCGCTGGCCCGCGTCCAGGCGCAGGCACTGCCCGTTGAGCATCGGGTTGTCCACGATGGCCAGCACCAGCTTGGCGTACTCCTCCGGGCGACCCATGCGCTTGGGGAAAGCGGCGTCCTTGACCAGCGCGGACTTGGTCTGGTCCGGGAGCCGGCGCACCGCGCCGGTCTCGAACAGGCTGGGAGCGATCGCCAGCACCCGGATGCCGAGCGAACCCAGGTCGCGGGCCATGGTGAGGCACATGCCGGCGATCGCGGCCTTCGCGGCGGTGTAGGCGACCTGGCCGATCTGGCCCTCGAACGCGGCGATGGAGGCCGTGTTGACGATGACCCCGCGTTCGCCGGTGACCTCGGGATCTTCGGGTTCGTTGCCGCTCATGTAGGCCGCCGCGAGCCGGCTGATGTTGAAGGTGCCCACGGCGTTGAGGTCCAGTACCCGGCGGAAGGTCTCCAGATCGTGCGGCCCGTCCTTGGTGAGCGTGCGCCGGGCGACGCCGCCGCCCGCCGTGGTCACGGCGACATGCAGCCCACCGAGACCCTCGACGGCCGCGGCCAGCGCCTGCTCGGTGCCCGCGAAGTCGGTGACGTCGACCGGATGGAAGCGGCCCCGGAACGCGGCGGCGACCTCGGCGCCGGCCGACTCGGGGCGATCGAGCACGGCGACCTCCGCCCCTCGGGCGGCGAGCAGTTCCGCGCTGGCGCGGCCGAGGCCGGACGCGCCGCCGACCACCACGGCCTTCTTGCCCTTGATGTCCACGGGGGCTCCCTTCGTCGTTCAGGCGGGCCGGACGAGATCGCACAGCCGGTCCCGGTGGGTCGCGGCGTCGCCGTACAGCACGGCGTCGGCGTTCGCCCGGCGCAGGTACAGGTGCAGGTCGTGCTCCCAGGTGAAGCCGATCCCGCCGTGCAGTTGCAACGCCTCGCCGGCCACCGTCGCCGCCGCATCGCCGGAAAAGGAGGCGGCGACACAGGCTGCCCTGGCGGCGTCGGGCGTGGCGGCGTCGGCCGCCATCGCCGCGTGGTACGTGGCGGCCCGCGCGCCGTGGACCAGCATCGCCATCCGGGCGCACTTGTGTTTGACGGCCTGGAACGTGCCCAGGGGGCGGCCGAACTGCACCCGCTGCTTCATGTACTCGACGGTCATCTCGAGCATCCGGTCCATCGCCCCGAGGACGTCGGCCGAAAGCAGCACCGATGCGTCGTCGAGCAGGCGTTGCACCTCGGCCGGGCCGCCGCGCAGGCGCCGCTCCAGGGGCACCCGGACCCCGTCGAGCCGCACCTCGTAGAACGCCCGGGTCGGGTCCAGGAACCGCAGCCGGCGGAACGCGACGCCGGCCGTGTCCCGGTCGACCAGGAACGACGCCGGGCCGTCCGGGTCGCGCGCGGTCACCAGCAGCCAACGCGCGCCGCCCGCGTCCTGCACCGCGGTCTTGACTCCGTCGAGCACCACGGAGTCGCCGTCGGTCCGGACCCGGGTGTGCACCCCGTCGAGCGTCCACGGCGAGCGGGGCTCGGCGAACGCCCACGTCGCCCAGGCTCCGCCCTCGGCCAACGCCGGCAGGACCTCGGCTTGCACGCGCGCCGGGCCGTGGAGGGCCAGTGCGCGCCCGACCAGGGCGGTGGGCAGGAACGGTCCGCGCGCGAGCGCCCGGCCGATCTCCTCGGCGAGCAGTGAGAGCTCGACCAGTCCCTGGCCGGCGCCGCCGTGCTCCTCGGGCACGCCCAGGCCCGGCCAGCCGAGGTCGGCGGCCCGCCGCCAGAGGGCGGGTTCGACGTCGTCCCCGTCGAACCCCTTCCGGGCCACGTCGAGCGGGGCATGGTCGGCCAGCAGTCGGCGCGAGGTGGCGCGCAGCATCGCCTGCTCGCCACTGGGCTCGAAGTCCACGAAGCCGCCATTCGGGTCGAGGAGAGTATCCTTTTATCGTGTGTTTGACCACTATCTCACACTGGTGACCAATGTAGAGTGACCTTATCTTCGAGGAATGGGACAGCGATGAGGCTGGAGTCGACGCCGGAGGTTGAGGCGTTCCGCCACCGGGTGCGGGCGTTCGTGGCCGAGCATGCGCCCGGCACCCGGACCCACGCGGGCGTGCGGGCGCCGGAGCCCGAGCTCATGCCGGCGATTCGGGTGTGGACGGCCAAGCTCTACGAGGCGGGCCTGCTCGGGATCGACTGGCCGGCGGAGTACGGCGGGCGGCCCGGAGCGCACCCCCTGGAACCGTTCGTGGTCGCGGAGGAGATCTCCCGCGCCCGCACCTGGCCGCCGGTCGGCGCGGCGTCACTGGTGTCGGCGGCGCTGATCGAGTTCGGCAGCGACGACCAGCGGGCGCGTTTCCTGCCCCGCATCCGCACCTGCGAGGACGTGTGGTGCCAGCTGTTCAGCGAGCCGGGCGCGGGCAGCGACCTGGCCGCACTGCGGACCCGGGCGCGCCTCGAGGGCGACGTGTTCGTCGTCGACGGCCAGAAGGTCTGGACCACCAACGGCCAGTACGCCGACATGGGCTACCTGCTCGCCCGCACCGATCCCGATTCCCCCAAGCACCGGGGAATCACGGCGTTCGCACTGGACATGCGCAGTCCGGGCGTGGATGTCCGGCCGCTGCGCGAGATCACCGGGACCACCGACTTCAACGAGGTATTCCTGGACGGCGTCCGGATCCCGGCCGGCAACGTGATCGGCCGGGTGAACAGCGGCTGGCGGGTGGCCATGAGCAGCCTCGGCCGGGAGCGCTCCGGCGTCGCGGCGCGAGGCGTCGAGCTGTTCGCCATGCTCGACGACCTGGTGCGGCTGGCCCAGGAGATTCCGGTCGGGGGCCGACCGGCACTGGACGATTCCGCGACCCGGCAGGTGATCGGCGAACTGGCCACCCGCGCGCACGTGAACGCCGCGATGCTCGGCCTGGCCCAGTCGCGGATGCTGCACGGCACCGAGCAGCCGGGCGACGGCCCGATCGGCAAGATCTTCTTCAGCGAGGTCAACCACGACCTGACCGCCTTCGGCGTGCGGCTGCAGGGCACCGACGGGCTGCTCACCGAGGGCGACCCGCACGTGCCGGCCGGCGGCTGGTGGCAGGACGCGCACCTGTACTCGCGGGCCTACACCATCGCCGGCGGGGCGAACGAGGTGCTGCTGACGCAGATCGCCGAGCGAGCACTGGGCCTTCCCCGGGAGCCCGCTAGGGGATCGAATCCGTGATGTTGGTGTTGAGTTGACGGCCGCGGTTCGGCGATCGGTGCCGGGACAAAGAGCGCCGACGAGGAATGCGGGCCGGCCCTGTTCGTCCAGCAGGACATGCTGCCCGCCGACGCTGGTCAGGCCGGCACTTCGAAACACGTCCTAACGGGCGAGTTGGGCGGCGACGTCTTTTCGGCGGATCTTGCCGGTGTCGGTGCGGGGGAGTTCGGCCCAGACGGTGATCCGGTCGGGGGTTTTCGAACCGCGCAGGCTCTCGCGGACGGTCTCCCGCAGCAGGTCCGGATCGAGCTCGGCACCGGGTTCCGGCGTCACCACGGCCTCGACCCGCTGTCCCCATTCCTCGTCGGGGACGCCGACCACGACGGCGTCGGCGATGCCGGGCTGCCGCAGCAGGACGTCCTCGATCTCGGCGGGAGCGATGTTCTCCGCCCCCCTGATGATGGTGTCGTCCTCCCGGCCCTCGACGAACAAGAATCCTTCGTCGTCGACGTGCCCGAGGTCGCGGGTGTCGAACCAGCTGTCGCCGGAGGCCGGCTCCTGCCCGGCGTAGCTCCCGGACACCTGTGCGCCGCGGACCCAGATCCGGCCGGACGTGCCGGCCGGGAGCGCGGCGCCGTCCGGCCCTCGGATCTCCACCTCCACACCCGGGATGGGCCGCCCGGCCGAGTGCAGCCTGGCCCGAGCGGCCGGGGAGGTCGCGGCGAAGGCGGACCGGTGCTCGTCTGGTCCGAGGACGGAGACCGTGGAGCTGGTCTCGGTCAGCCCGTAGGCGTTGACGAACCCGACCTGCGGCCACTCGCGCAGCGCCCGCTCGATCACCCGGGGCGGCATCGCGGCGCCGCCGTAGGCCAGCGTGCGCAGGCTCGGCACCGACCGGTTCGCCCCCGGAGCGGCCATCAGCCGGGCCAGGACGGTCGGTACCACCATCGCGTTGGTCACGCGCTCGCTCCGCACCAGGTTCAGCCAGCACTCGGGGGAGAAGGTCTCCAGCGGCACCAGCCGGCGCCCGGCGTACAGGTTGGTGAGCACGTTGGACACCGCCGCGATGTGGTACGGCGGCACGCAGAGCAGGGACGCCTCCTCGGCCCCGGCACCGGCGAACTCCACCGTGCCGATGACGTAGGAGACCAGGTTGTCGTGCCGCAGCAGCACACCCTTGGGTGCCGAGGTCGTACCGCTGGTGTAGATGATCACCGCCGTCGACTCGGGTTCGGGTTCGCGCACCGGCCGCCCCGGCACATCGGTTGCGGTGGTCTTGGTGAACCACGCTTCCGGCGTCATCAGCCGGGTCACGGCCGGTCCGACCACCGGGGCGTGCCGTTCGTCGGCGATCCCCAGGGCGCCGGGATGGCCGGCCAGCAGCGCGCCCAGCTGTTCCTCGCCCAACCGGTAGTTGACCGGCACGAAGGGCACACCGGCCACGGCGGCGGCGAGCAGGGCGACCGGGAACGCCGGCCCGTTCGCCCCGACGTACAACAGCGCCGAGGCCCCGGACTGCATCAACACGGCGGCGCCGTGCCGCGCCGCCTTGCGGAGCCCCTCGGCCGAGAGGCCGTCGCGGGTGCCGCCGAGCACGGTGCGGTCGCCGAAACCGTCGACGGCCATGTCCAGCAGGGTCGTGAGGTTCATCCGGTCAGTCCGAGGCGGGCAGCGGCTTGGCGGTCTTGATGGTCAGCGGCACGCCGCCCAGGGCCAGCGAGCCCCGGCCCGGCTTGGTGCACAGCAGCTCCACCGAGGCCTCCGGGTCCACGTAGCGTTTGCCCAGCTCGGTACCCGCCGCCCGTGCCGCGTCCAGTACCCCGCGCGCCGCGCCCTCGTGGCCGGCCTTGTCGACCATCGGAACTCCACCACAGGTCAGCGTGGTTGTCCCGGCCGACCAGCGGACGACCACCACGGCGGTGTCATCCACGGTGCTCAGCAGGGTCAACCCGACTCTGGGTTCCATTGCGCGGTTGCCTTTCGTCGTCGCGGTCATTGCCAGGCGGGCCGGTCGCCGATCACGCCCTCCTCGGCGAGCGCGGCGATCTCCCGCTCGCCGAGGCCGAGCTCGGCGAGCACGCCCCTGTTGTGCTCGCCGAGCATCGGGGCTGGGGAGCGGTGGAACGGGGGACCCAGATCGGAGAACCGCAGCGGCAGCGTGCTGTAGCGAGCCCGCCCGCCGACCGGGTGGCCGAGGGTCTCGAAGAAGCCGCGCGCCTGGAGCTGGGGAAGCTCCGCCTGGCGGTGCGGCTGCATCACCTTCGCCACCGGAACGCCGGCCGGCCAGAGCAGCCCGACGACCTCGTCGCCGGTGCGCTGCCCGCACCACTGGCCCAGGTACCCATCGATGCGGTCGTGCTGGGCCCGGCGTGCCTCGGCGGCGGCGAGCTCGTCGGCCCAGTCGGGCCGGCCGATCACCGCGCAGAGCGCCGACCACTGCGGGTCCGTCGCCACCGCGATGGCCACCCAGGAGTCGGTGCCGCCGTACTCGTCCGGCTCGGCGGTCCGGTAGAGGTTCTGCGGCGCGGCGACCGGGCCCCGGTTGCCCGCGCGGTTCAGCAGGGCGCCGTAGGCGGAGTGCTCGATCACCTGCTCGGCCGCAATGTTGATCGCGGCCTCCACCATCGGCGCCTCGACGAGCATGCCTTCCCCGGTCCGGCGCCGGTGTTCCAGCGCGAGCAGCAGGCCGTTGAGGGCGTGCAGGCCGGCGTTCGGGTCGCCGAGTGAGTAGGGCTCGACCGGGTTGGCGTCCGGATTCCCGGTCAGCCAGGTCAGGCCGGACGCGTCCTCGATCACGTAGGCGAAGGCGGCGTGGTCCCGCCACGGCCCGTCCAGCCCGAAACCGGGCATCCGCACCATGATCACGTCGGGGCGGATGGCCCGGACGGACTGGTAGTCCAGTCCCACCTGGTCGAGCACCCGGGGTGTGTAGTTCTCCACGAGTACGTCGCAGCTGGCGACCAGCTTGCGCACCAGCGCCGACCCGCGCTCGGTCCGGAAGTTGACGGTGACGCTCTTCTTGTTGGTGTTGAGCGCGGCGAAGATGGGGGAGCGCTCCCACCACCGGTCCTCGGTCACCGGGACGCCGGCGATGAGCCGGGTGCCGTCGGGGCGGCCGGTGGACTCCAGGTGGATGACCTCGGCGCCGAGCATCGCCAGCACGTGCGTGGCGGACGGGCCGGCCCAGAAGGCGGTCATGTCCAGGACCCGCACTCCGGCGAGGGGCAGGCCGTTCGGCGTCCTGTCGCTCTCGCGGGGCCGCGAGGGTCGGTGGCTGCCGGTGTGTTCACCGAGGCGGGGCGCGGGTTCCGGTTCGCGCAGCACCCCCGGGGCCATCCGGTAGGGGAAACGCGGCTGGAGGAAGCCGTCCCGGGGGTTCGGGCGGAAGCTGTCCCGAGCGGTGAACTGCTCCAGGCCCGGGATGGTCGAGCCGTTGCCGACCGGCGCGTTGGGGATGCGGAACGCCGTGGCCAGCTCGCGGATCTCGGCCACGGTGTGCCGGGCCATCCACTCGTAGAGGTCGGGGGCGACCTTCGTGGCGAGCTCGGTGATCGCGATCGGCTTGTCCGGGTCGACCCACTCCGGGTGGCCGACCATGGCGCAGAGGTCCAGCCACTGCTGCGCGGTCGCGCAGCCGATCGCCACCAGCCCGTCCTTCGCCGTCGCCACGCCCGGCACGAACAGCGCCCGGCCCGAACGGAACGGCCGGCCGAGCAGCTCGAAGAAGGTGACCGGGTAGTAGGTGAGGCCGAGGATGTGCGCCTCGAGCATGGAGACGTCGATCAGCCGTCCGGTGCCGAGGGAGACCGTCGTGCCGGCGGCGGCGTACGCCCCGGACAGCCAGTCGCCGACCTGCCCGCCGATGTGCACCGGAGCCCGGCCCGGGTCCCCTCGGCCGAGGCCGATGATGCCGCCGGACCAGGCCTGCAGGGTGAACTCGGTCGCCGGCCGGTCCCGCCACGGCCCCTCCAGCCCGAACGGGGTGATGGCGGTGACGGTCAGCCGGGGGTGCCGCCGGTGAATCTCCGCCGGCCGCAGGCTCGGGTGGGCCGCCAGGCGGGATTCGGGTGACCACACGGCGGCGTCCGCGCCGGCCAGCAGCGCGTGCACGTGCTCCAGCGCGGCGGCGTCATCGGGGTCGGCGGCGACGCCGCGCTTGGTGCAGGCCAGGTAGCTGAACAGGGCTCCGTCGGAGTCCGGCGGGATCGCGGCGCCGGACGCGGACCACTTCCGGAGCGGGTCGCCCTCGGGCGGCTCGACCTTGACCACGTCGGCCCCGCCGTCGGCGAGGATCTTCGTGCAGTACGCGCCGGCGATGCCCGAGGACAGGTCGACGACCGTGAAACCGCTGAGCGGGTGGGTCATTCCGGCTCCTTCCGGCCCGAGCGGCTCAGCCGGAACTCGGGCGGGAACCGGGCGTCGTTGTCCTTGACGGTGCCGCTCAGCCCGCGCCGGAAGACCTCCTCGCCCAGCGCCAGGTCGTCGTTGTCCGGGCGGACGTAGTTGCCGAGGCTCTCGAACAGGCCGGACAGGACGCTGCCCAGGTACTCGCCCTGGTGCTGCTTCATCAGCGTGAAGAACAGTTTCTGCTGGTAGACCGTGTCGGTCGGGCGGGTGCGGGAACAGGCCAGCGCGTACTTCCGAACCTCGGCCTCGAGCTGGTCGCGCGGGACGACCTTGTTCAGGAAGTTGCAGTCGTACATCTCGGCGGCGGTGAACGGGCGGCCGGTGAACACCATCTCCTGGAACTTCCGGATGCCCATGGTCTGCGCCCAGGTCCACATCCGGGGGCCCCAGCCGGCATAGCGGAACGCCGCGTGGCCGAACAGCGCGTCGTCCGAGGAGATCACCAGGTCGGCGTCGGTGGCCTGATAGAAGTGCCAGCCGTAGCAGTAGCCCTTGACCTCGAGGATGCTGATCTTCTTGAAGTCCTGCAGGGTCCGGCAGCCGGAGCGGGGATCGGCGAACCACTGGGCGATCTGCGCCCCGCCCCGGAAGGAGTCCGGCGGGGGCAGCCGCACGTCGTCGTCCCCGGAGAGGTGGTACTCCCGGAGCCGGGACTCCTCGTCCGGCGATGTGTAGGCCTCCATGAACTCCGGGAGGTCGACACCGCTGCCCAGGTCGTTGCCGGCGCCCCGGATGACCAGCACCTTCACCTGGTCGTCGATATTGGCTCGGTGCAGCAGCTCGGCGTAGCGCAGGCGCGCGCCGATGGTGGGCGCGTTGAGCTGGTCCGGCCGGTCGAGCGTGATGGTGGCGATCCGGGTCTCCGGGTCCTTCTCGTAGCGGATGATCTCCTCGGGGGGAGGGCGCGTGGACCCGGTCATTCGCCGCTCCCGGTGGACATCGGTTCCGGTCCGTCGTCGGTGATCGCCACGGTGTCCCGCCGGAAGACCGCACCGACGCCTTGCTCCCAGACGTAGGCGGTGAGGGCGAGGACGCTGTTGGTGTCCAGCCGCTCGGCCGCGGCGGTGGCCGGCAGGCCTTCGGTGACGACCGGCGGGTCGAAGCCGAGGCCCAGCCCCCGGGCCACCGGCATCGGCGGCAGCGGCTCCCCGGCCGCCCGGTAGGCCTCCAGCAGGCCGTCGGCGGGCGCTCCGGGCCGGCACGCGGACAGCAGCCGGTCCCAGAGCGCGTCGCACCGGGCGAACAACGCCTTGCCCGACCGCCCGCCCACCGAGTGGGTGCGGCCGACCTCGCCGATGTACCCCCCGGCCACCACCCCGGCGGTGAACGCCACCAGGTCGCCGGCGGCGACGCCCCGGCCGCCTCCCACCCGCCGCCACGGGTGCTCCCGGCTGGTGATCCAGGCGGCGTCCTGTACCGCCGGCGTAGTGACCCCTCCGGCCGCCGCGGCCTCCAGCAGCACGCCGGCCAGCTCCTGCTCGGTCACGCCGGGCCGCAGTTCGGCGACCGCCTTGGCCAGGCTGTTCTCCGCCACCCCGACGGACTCGCGGATCGCGGCCAGCTCGGCGGCGGTCTTGATCCGGCGAGCGGCGCGCATGGCCTGTTCGCCGTCGACCAGCTCGGCCGAGGGGAAGGCCATGGGGAGCAGCTGGGCGAACGTGGGGGACAGGGCATCGGTACCCACCCGCCTGGCTCCCGGGGCACCCTCGATGCCCCGCAGCACCGTGACGGTGTTCATCGGGTTCCAGGTCAGGCCGAACAGGTTCTCCCTCGGGATGTCCTCCGGGATGCCCTCGTCCCAGGTGCTCAGCATGTGGATGGCGCCGGTGGCGCGGACCAGGATGCAGGCCGGGCCGAAGGGCTGGGTGCCGGCCAGCCAGAGCGTGGTCGCGCCGGTCACGTACCGTACGTTCGCGGTGCGGCCGAGCACCAGGACGTCGATGTCGCGGGCTTCCATCTCGGCCAGCGCACGCTCCCGCCGCCCGGAGCGGAGAGCGTGGTCGTGCGGCAGGACCTCAGTTGCCATAGGGGGCGTAGGGGTAGTCGGTCAGCCGGTCGTAGCCGTCGTCCGTGATCACGATGATCTCCTCACCTCGGTAGCCGCCGGTGCCGTCCTCCCAGGCGATCGGTTCGAGGACGAGCACGCTGCCGGCCCGCAGCACCAGGTTCTCGTCGAACTCCTGGCCCAGGTCGGTGCCGACGAACGGCATCTCCGCCGCGTCCACCCCCAACCCGTGGCCCAGGTAGAAGTGCTGGACCCAGGGCCGGGTCCCGTCGCCGTTGGCGTCGACCGCCGCGCGGGTGAGGTCGGCCGCCGTGGCGCCCGCCCGGGTGACCCCGAGCACCGCCCCGACGATGTCCCGCCACCGCTGGAACTGCGCCTCCTGCCGGGGCGAGGGGTCCTGCCCGACGCACCAGGTCCGGCCGAAGTCGGAGCAGTAGCCGGCGTAGTTGATGCTGACGTCGGTCCAGAGCACGTCGCCCCGGACCAGCTTGCGTTCGGTGGCCAGCAGCGGCAGCGCGAGGTCGCCGTGCGTGGTCCACACCCCCTCGGCCCGGCTGACCGGCATGATCTGCCAGATCGGCTCCAGCAGGTTGGCCGTGGCGCCCAGCTCGAACGCGCGCCGCAGGAACCGCGCGGAGAGGTCGATCTGCCGGACCCCGGGCGCGACCGCCGCGTCGATGTCCACCATTGCCCGCTCGGTGATGCGCAACGCCGTGCGCATGCAGGCCAGCTCGTCGGGCGTCTTGACCACCTTCGCGGCGGCCAGCACGAATGCCGCGTCCACCAGCGGCGCGTCCCCGAACAGGCGCTTCTGGCCCCGCCGCATCGCCCCGGTCAGCTCGTCCACGCCGACCACCGCGCCGGCCGGGACCAGCTCGGCCAACCGGGCGGCGAAGTCGTCCACGCCCTCGTCGAACTCGAGGTAGACCGGGCCGTGCACGTGGTCGGCGGGCAGGCCCGAGTCGGGGGAGACGCCCTCCCGGAAGGGCATGAACAGGTGCGGCCACTCCTCGCCGGCCAGCACGACGGCGACCGGGCGGTCCACGTGGGCCAGGCCCGAGTCGCCGAGCGGCCAGCTGGCCCCGGTGGCGTAGCTGACGTTGCTGTTGCCCAGCAGGACCAGCACGTCCGTGCCGTGGTCGGCCATCGCGGAGCGCAGCCGCGCGCCCACCTCGCGGCGCATCCGGTGCAGGTCGGGCGCATCGGGGATGGCGAGAGCGGTCACGTCAGGCCCAGGAACTTCCGCACGTTGGTGCTGACGATCTTGGTGGCGGCCTCCGGGCCGACGGCCTCCACCACCGCCCTGATCGACTTCTCCGAGTAGCCGAAGGTGCTCTCGTTGTGCGGGTAGTCGGACGACCACATCACCCGGTCCACGCCGATCCGGTCGATCAGCTGCAGGCCCAGGGGGTCCACCATGAACGACGCGTACATGTGGTTGTCCCAGTAGTAGCGGACGTCGTGCTCCACCGGCCGGTTCAGCATGTGCTTGAACGAGGCGTGCATGTGCTCCGCGTCCTGCAGGGCCGACAGCACCCAGTTGATCCCGCCCTCGAACCAGCCGACGGTCAGGCCCGGGTGGCGGTCCAGGATGCCCCCGAGCACGTAGCGGCCGAACATCTCGCGGAACGGCGCCACGTTGTGCACCATCCCGACCGCGATCCCGTTCACCTCGCACGGCGCCGACAGCGGTGCCTCGCCGATGTGGTGGGAGACCGGGATGCCGGACTCCGCGATGGCCTCCCACACCGGGTTCATGTAGTCGGCGGCGTAGTCGAGCTGGCCACCGTCGTTGTTCATGCCGCCGTTCAGCGGCATCAGGAAGGTGCGCAGGCCCAGGCTCCGCAGCTCGTCGAGCGTGCGGCGGGCGCCGGCGCCGTCCCACCAGTTGATCAGCCCGACCCCGTAGAACCGGCCGGGGGAGCGTTCCTGCAGCGCGGCGATGTACTCGTTGTAGATGCGGAAGCACCGCTCCTTGAGGTCCTTGTCCGGGAAGTACAGCAGGGCCAGCAGGGCGTTCGGGAACGCCAGCTCCCTGGTGACGCCGTCCTCGGCCAGCTGCTCCCGCCGGGCGTCCGGGTTGCCCGACCCGGATCCCAGCAGCGGGTCGTACTGCATCAGCACGTTGGTGAACTCGCCGGGCAGGAACGACATGCCGTTGATGCCCAGCTCGAAGGCCCCGTCCTCGTACCACACGCGAGGGGCCTTCTCCCTGAACTCCTCCGGCAGCCGCTCGTAGAAGATGTCGTCGGCCAGGGAGATGTGGTTGTCCGCCGAGAAGACCTCGGTCCCGGCCGGCAGGCCGGAGTCGCTGCCGAGCGCATGGCCGCGGCGGTCCTTGGGCGCGCCCAGCCCATCCGGTGGGTAGAAGGACAGCGGCGGGTTGGCCTGGACGGTCATCGTTGATCCTCCCGTGTTCAGCGGCGGGTGGGCCAAAGTGAACACCTTGCGCACGCTTTGAGTCAACCGGTTGATTGAAACTGAATGGACGGGCTACGCTCGTTCAATCAGTCGGTTGACTCATGGGTTGGCGAGTGTTTACTGTCGGCCCCGCGGAGGCCGTGTGCGTAGGGAAGAGGACGCGATGGAGATCAGCATCGACCAGGACAAGTGCATCGCCGCTGGTCAATGCGCGGCGGCGGCACCCGAGGTCTTCGACCAGCGGGACGAGGACGGCGTCGTGATGCTGCTGACCTCGGTCGCGCCCGACGGGGCCGAGGACGCCGTCGAGCACGCGGTCGCGCTCTGCCCGGCGCAGGCCATCCGCTGCCAGGGCTGACGCGCGACCGCACCGAAGGGAGCAGGCAACACATGTCGGAAACGCTGGCGCCGGGCGCCGAGGCCCCGCCCTACTTCCCGATGGAACGGGCGGAGGGGTGTCCCTTCGACCCGCCGGGCGAACTTCGGGCGACCGTCGCCGAGCGGCCCCTGTCGCGGGTGCGGATCTGGGACGGCAGCTCGCCGTGGATCGTGACCGGGCACGCCGAACAGCGCGCGCTGCTCTCCGACGCGAGGGTCTCCGTGGACGACCGGCTGCCCGGCTTCCCGCACTGGAACGAAGGCATCGCCACCATGGCGCCGCACCGGCCCGACTCCGTGTTCAACCGGGATGCCCCGGTGCACACCCGTTACCGCCGGATGATGACGGCCCCCTTCACCTTCAAGCGGGTGCAGGCGATGCGGCCGGTGGCCCAGCGGATCACCGACGAGCTGCTCGACGCGATGACGGCGGGCCCGCCGCCGGCGGACCTCGTCGCGGCCCTGGCGTTGCCGCTGCCGACCCTGATCATCAGCGAGATCCTCGGCGTGCCCTACGAGGACCACGAGTTCGTCCAGCACCACGCCACGGTCGCGGTGGACCGGTACGCCACGGCCGAGCAGGCCATGCAGTCCTTCGCGGCGCAGGTGCAGTACCTGGTCGGCCTGGTCGAGCAGCGGGCCGGGGAGCCGAAGGACGACGTGATCTCGGACCTGGCCAAGCGGGTGACCGAGGGCGAGATCACCGCCCTCGAGGCGGCGCAGATGGGGCTGGGCCTGCTGGTGGCGGGGCACGAGACCAGCGCGAACATGATCGGGCTCGGCACGCTCGCACTGTTGGAGAACCCCGAGCAGCTGGCCGTGGTGCGCGACTCGGACGATCCGGCGGTGATCGCCGACGCGGTCGAGGAGCTGCTGCGTTACCTGGGGATCATCCACAACGGGCAGCGCCGCGTCGCCAAGGACGACATCGAGATCGCCGGCGAGGTCATCCGGGCGGGCGAAGGCATCATCATCGAGCTGTCCACGGCCAACCGGGACCCGCGTACCTACACCGACCCCGACGTGCTCGACCTGGGCCGCTCCAGCCGTGATCACAACGCGTTCGGCTTCGGCATCCACCAGTGCGTCGGTCAGCAGCTGGCCCGGGTCGAGCTGCAGGTCGTCTTCGGCACGATCTTCAAACGCATTCCCACGCTCCAGCTGGCCACCACCGTCGACAAGATCGAGTTCAAACACGACCGGCTGGCCTACGGCGTCTACGAGCTGCCGGTGAAGTGGTGAGCGAGCTTTCCGGGCGGGTCGCCGTGGTGACCGGCGGGGCGGCCGGCCTGGGGCGCGGCATCGCCGAGCGTTTCGTCCGGGCGGGCGCGCGGGTCGTGGTCGCCGACGTGGACCGCGAAGCGGGTGAGGCGACGGTCGCGGCCCTCGGTCCGAACGCCGTCTTCCGGCCGGCCGACGTCGCCGACCCGGACCAGGTCTGGGGTCTGGTCCAGTTCGCGGCGGACAGCGTGGGCGGCCTGGACATCATGGTCAACAACGCGGGCGTCTCGGGGACCATGCACGCCAACTTCCTCGACGACGACTTCGCGGACTTCGCCCGGGTCATGGCGGTCAACCTGCTGGGCGTCATGGTCGGCACGCAGCAGGCGGCGCGGCACATGGCGGCCCACGGCGGCGGCTCGATCATCAACGTCACGTCCATCGGTGGCGTCACCGCCGGGCGGAGCGTGATCAGCTACCGGGCGTCGAAGGCGGGCGTCATCCACATGAGCAAGTCCGTCGCGATCGACCTGGCCGAGCACGGGGTACGGGTGAACTGCATCGCGCCGGGCAACATCCCGACCGGGCTGCTGGCCGGAGCGGTGGCGGGTGAAGGGGCCGACGGCCGGGTCGCCGCCGTCCGGGCGGTGATGGCCGTGTCCCGGCCGCTGCGTCGCGAGGGGACCGCCGCCGACGTGGCCGAGGCTGCCCTCTATCTGGCGAGTGACCGCTCGGCCTATGTCACCGGGGTCGTCCTGCCGGTCGACGGCGGCAGCACGGCCGGAGCACCGTTCAAGGCCGAGGACCTGGTCAAGCTGGCCGTCGCCGGCGAGGCGGCCCGATGACCCGCCCCGAACGCCGTCGCCAGGCGACCCGGTCGCTGATCCTGGACACCGCCGAGCGGCTCTTCGCCGAGCGTGGCGTGTTCGCCCTGTCGAACCGGCAGATCGCCGAGGCCGCCGGGCAGAAGAACACCGCCGTGGTGGGCTACCACTTCGGCACCAAGGCCGACCTGGTGCGCGCCATCACCCGCCGGTTCACCTCGGACGTCGAGTGCACCCGGGTGGCCATGCTGGCCGGGATGCCGGAGCCGGCCGGCCTCCGGGACTGGCTGGGCTGCCTGATCCGACCGTGGACCGATCACTTCGCGCGGCGGGGCACCACCTACTTCGCCCGGCTGTGCGCGCAGGTCATGAGCGACTCGGCGCTGCGCGCGATCATGACCGAGGAGGCGAGCCGGTCGCCGACGCTGCAAGAGACCCGCGCGGCGCTGGCGCGCTACCTGCCGGCGATGCCCGAGTACGCCGCCACCGAGCGCGGCCAGATCCTGCAACAGGTGATCGTGCACATGTGTGCCGAGCACGAGGCCGAGCTGGCGGCCGGCGCGCCCACTCCTCGGCCCAGCTGGCGGGGGCTGGAAACCGGCCTCGTCGACGCGCTGGCCGGGATCTGGACCGCGCCGTACACCTCGAGGTCCCACCTCGTCGACGTCCGGGACCGAGCATGATGGTTCCCCGATGGGCGTGTCGCGGCCGGGATCGACCCGGGGTGGCTGCACGATGCCGGACAGTTGACGGACGAGCGGGCGCGCGGACCGGTGGAGGAGAGCAGGTTGACGGCTGGAGGTGCCGCGTCGTTGTCGGGCGGGTCGAGTGCCGGACGAGCCAACAACGTCGAGGGTCGGGGCGCGGCGACGCGGATCGCGATCCTCGAGACGGCTCTGCGCCTGTTCGCCGAGCACGGGGTGCTGGCGGTGTCGAACCGCCAGATCGGTTCGGTCGCCGGCATGGGGAACACCTCCGTGGTCGGGTACTACTTCGCCTCCAAGGCCGACCTGGTGCGGGAGCTGGTCCGCGACTTCAACGCGCGGGTGGAGACCCGGCGCGAGCAGCGGTTCCAGCGCCTGCGGGACTCCCGGGACCTTCGCGACTGGGTCGGTTGCCTGGTGCACCCCTACGTCGAGGTGCTGGACGAGGAAGGCCCGCCCACCTGGTTCGCCCGGTTCCTGGCGCAGGTGGTGTCGGATCCCGGGCTTCGCCAGATCGCGGTCGAGGAAGCGACGTCGGAGTCGATCCTGCGCATCCTCGACGGGCTGGGCGAGTCGCTGCCCGAGCTGCCGGAGCGGGTGAAGCGCGAGCGGTCGCGGATCACCAGCCACGTGATCGTCCAGATGTGCGCCGAGCGGGAACGCGCGCTGGCGGAGGGAACGCCGGTGGACCCGCCGTCGTGGGCCGAGGCGGCCACCTCCCTGGTGGACGTCCTGGTCGGAATGTGGACCGCTGAGGTAACGCCCGTCGAGGACTAGGCCCCGGTCGCCGGGTCCCATCTCAGATTTCGAACACCGGCTCGGCCGGTGGGTTTGCGCTGCCCGAAACGCTCATCCGAGTTCGGAGACAACCATGTCCGACTGGGACTGCTCCTACGACTTCGTCTGCATTGGCAGTGGCGGCGGCGGACTGGTCGCCGCCCTGCGGGCGGCCGACGCCGGCCGCTCGGCCCTGGTGATCGAGAAGCAACCGCTCATCGGCGGCTCCACCGCGATGTCCGGCGGAATGGTCTGGATCCCGAACAACCCGCTGATGGAGGTCGACGGGGTTCTCGACGCCTACGACCACGGGATGGCGTACTTCGAGGAGGTCGTGGGGGAGGCCGGGCCGGGGTCGTCCCGGGAACGCCGCGACGCCTATCTCACCGGGGGGCCGAGGATGGTCTCCTTCCTGCGCGAACGGGGCATGCGCTTCAGGCGCTGCGCCGGGTACCCGGACTACTACGACAACCGCAAGGGCGGCAGCGCCGAGGGCCGTTCGATCGAAGGCGTCCCGTACGACGCGCGCCGGCTGGGCGAGTGGCGGCACAAGCTCCAACCGGGACTGGCGGAGTCGGTCGGGCTGGCCGCGATGACCGAGGAGCTCCCGCACCTCATGCACTTCAACCGCTCGGCGCGCGCCTTCGGCGTGGCGATGCGGGTGGGGATCCGCACCCAGCTGGCCAAGCTGCGTCGCCGGCCACTGCTCACCAACGGTTCCTCGCTGGTCGGGCAGCTGGTGGAGCTGGCGGTGGCCCGCGACGTCCCGATCTGGCTGGACAGCTCCCTCGAGGGCCTGGTGGTCGAGGACGGGCGGGTGACGGGGGTATGGATCGACCGTGACGGCACCACGACGACCGTGGCGGCCGGCCAGGGCGTGCTGCTGGCCGCCGGCGGTTTCGCCCACAACAAGGAGCTGCGCCTGCGACACGGCGGGGACCAGCACGCCACCGGTGAGTGGTCGATCTCCAACCCGGGTGACACCGGTGAGGTGCTGGCTCTGGCCATGGCCCTCGGCGCCCGGACCGACCTGCTCGACGAGGCCTGGTGGCTGCCCGTCCCGTCGGCCTACTTCGGCATGTCCGCGCTGAACAGCGCGCGCCAGCGGGCGCACACCATCTACGTGGACGAGGCCGGGAACCGCTTCTGCAACGAGGCGAACTCCTACGTGGAGGTCGGCAAGGCGATGTTCGCCCGGGACCGGAACACCCGGGCGGTCCCGTGCTGGCTGGTGTTCGACGACAACTACCGGCGGCGCTACGCCCACTCTCGGACCAGCATCGGCCGGCTGCCGTCGGCCTGGCTGGACAGCGGGGAGATCAAGAAGGCCGACACGGTGGAGGATCTGGCGAGCGCGTGCGGGATCGACCCGGGCGGTCTGGCCGCCACGGTGGAGCGGTTCAACGCGCACGCCGCCAAGGGCATCGATCCGTACTACGGGCGGGGGGAGTCACGGTACAACCGCCATCTCGGCGATCCCGGCCACAAGCCCAACCCCGCCCTGGGGCCGCTGGACCGGGCGCCGTACTACGCCCTGCAGATCTTCCCGGGCGACGTCGGCACCTGTGGCGGGCTGGTCACGGACGAGCACGCCCGTGTGCTGGGGGCCGACGGGCAACCCCTGCCGGGCCTGTACGCCACCGGCAACATCACCGCCACCGTCATGGGCCGCGCCTACCCGGGTGCCGGCGCGAGCATCGGCAACACCATGGTCTTCGGCTTCCTCGCCGCCGAGCACGCGTGTGGCCACGGCGCCACACCGGTCGCCTAGCAGGTGCCGGATGGACAGCCACATCGCGCTGCGCTGTCCGACCCAGCAGGCGGCCGAGAACGCGGCCCTGTGCCTCACGGAAGATCCTCAGCTGCTCTCGCCCCGGGCCGTGGCCGTCGTGTGGGCGAACCGGCGGGGCCAGTACTCCGTCCGGCACGGCCGCCGGCCGCGAAATCGCTGGGCCTGGTGGCTGATGATGTCGGTGGCGATCCCGTACGGCGGGCACCCGGGCCTGGTGCAGGCCCAGCCCCAGGACAACCCCCTACCCGCGCGCGTCTGTGACGAGATCATCCGGCTGGTCGCGCGGTGGCTCGGCCCGGGGGAGGCGGCGGTGGTCGTCACCCTCGGCGACCCGACCCCGCTGCTGCTGGTCGAGGCGGTGCGGGAACACGTGGGCGGCGTGGTCTGGAGCACGCTGTCCCACGGCGACGAGGAGCTGATGGCGGCAATCCTGGTGAAGGCCCCCGCCGACTGAGCCGAGTCAGCGGGGGTGTGCACACTCAAGATCAGCATCCAACCGGACGGTGGCTTGGTGGCCGCCCTGCCGCGGTTCACGCGCCCGACCGCCAGCCTCGTTACGCAGCGTGATCGGTGTTGGTCGGGTTCGGTTCGTCCCGTTCATCGAAGTCGACACCAGTCTGGCTTTTTCCCGATCGAACCAGCATGGTGTCGCACTCGATGAGGACCCGCCGTGGAATCGTCGGCGCGGACTCGGCGTTTGGCAACACTGGGTGACGGAGTCCGCCACCGGCTTGCAACGCAAGTCAGGACCCGGGGTACAGGCTTTCGGAGCGGGTTTCCTGGCTGTGGCCCGGCGCCGGGGCGCGGCGCCGAATCAAACCACCTAACGGGCGGTCCAGCTGATGCTTTTGGTCTGCAGGTACTCGGCGAGCCCGAACTCGCCCCATTCCCGGCCGAGCCCGCTCTGCTTGTAACCGCCGAACGCCGCCCTCGGGTTCACGCCGGCGCCACCGCCGTTGATCGAGACGCCGCCGGCACGGATCCGGCCGGCGATCTCGTAGGCGGTCGCCGTGTCGGCACTCCACACGGCGCCGGCGAGGCCGTAGGGGCTGTCGTTGGCGATCCGGACCGCCTCGTCGTCGGTGCGGAACGGGATGACCACGCCGACCGGGCCGAAGAACTCCGTCCGGGCGATCGTCATCGAGTTGTCGACGCCGGTGAACAGCGTCGGCTCCAGGAAGTACCCCTTGGCCAGGCCGGCCGGGCGCCCGCCGCCGGCGGCGATCGACGCCCCTTCCCGCTCGCCGGTGCGGATCAGGTTTTCCACCTTCTCCCGCTGCGCCTCGCTGATCAGCGGACCCATCGTGGTGGAGCCGTCGGCGGGGTCGCCCACGGTCACCCCGGCCAGGCCGGCGAGGATCCGCTCGACCAGCTCGTCGTGGACGGACTCGTGCACGATGGTGCGGGTCAGCAGCGAGCAGCCCTGGCCGGCATGGGTGGTGATGCCCGCGATCGCGGACCGCGCGGCCCCGGCGAAGTCGGCGTCCGCCCGGACGATGCTCGCGGACTTGCCGCCGAGCTCGAGCACGACCTTCTTCACCGACGCGGCGGCCTGGGCGTAGACCATCCGCCCGACGGCGTCGGATCCGGTGAAGCTGACCAGGTCCACCATCGGGTTGGTGGTCAGCTCCCGGCCGGCCTCGGTTCCGCCGGTGACGATGTTGAGCACGCCGGGCGGCAGGCCGGCGGCGTCGGCGAAGTCGCCGATCAGCAGGGACTCCAGGGGCGTCGCCGGTGCCGGCTTGAGCACGGCGGTGCAGCCGGCCGCGAGCGCCGGGATCAGCTTCATCATGCTCAGGAAGAACGGGAAGTTGTAGGCCGCGATCAGCGAGCACACCCCGAACGGTTCGTGGCGCAGCTGCCCCTGGGCGATCCCTGCACCCGGCGCGATCGTCGGTTCCATCGGGCGCTCCCAGGCGAAGGCCGGCATCACCCGTTCGGCCATGTCGCGCAGGTGGGCCACCGGGATCCGGGTCTGGATGCTCTCGGCCAACCAGCGGACCGACCCCGCCTCGGCCATGTTCACCGCGACCAGCTCGGGCAGCCTGTGCTCCATCTCCTCGGCCATCCGCAGCAGCGCCGCCGCTCGCTCCACGGGCTTGCGCCGAGGCCAGGGACCCTCGTCGAAGGCCGTCCGCGCGGCTTGGACCGCGGCCCGCACGTCCTCGACGGAGGCTTCCGGAACTTCCGCGATGGGCTCCTCCGTCGCCGGGTTTCGCACCACCAGCCGGGCGTCCGAAGTCCCGTCGACCCGGCGTCCGCCGATGTAGAGCCGCGAGGAGAACGAGTACGGGGTCGTCATGCCGGCACCGCGCCGAGGAGGGCCAGGCTGGACCGGGCGTAGGCGGCGCGACGCTTGCGGCCCACCAGGAAGCTCGGCGGGGCGAAGTAGCCGACGTCGCGCGGGAGGCCGTCCGTGCGCCGGGCGAGCAGGTCCTTCGCGTCGGCCGTGGTCCCGCAGATGGCGATCTCGGTGAGCATCTGGTCGGTCACGGCGGCGGCCATGCCGTCGGTGTCGCCGCTCCGGAACGCCGCGCGCAGCCGCGCCACGGGCGCTTCCCAGCCGTGGTGGGCCACGAACGGGTCGTAGGTCTTCACCGTGAGGTAGAACGCGATCATGCGCCGGGCGTCGGCGACGGCGCGCTCCGGGGCGGTGTCGTCGATCGCGGTGATGATCCAGCCCTGCTCGGTCCGTGCGTCGCCGGCCGCTCCCTGTCGTGCCGCCGGCCGGACCACCTCCCGCCACCAGGAGCTGGTGAAGAGGCCGTGCCCGATCACCCCGTCCGCGACCCGGCCCGCGGCCGCCGCCATGCGCCGGTTGAAGGCGGCGAGCAGCACCGGGATGTCCAGGCGGCCGAGCACCGGGGCACGGACGTCGGCGTCGACCGAGTGGAACCGACCGGAGTAGCGGATCTTGTCGCCGTTCTCCGCCCGCAGCCAGGCGCGGACGGCCTCGACGGTCTCGGCGGCCCGGTCCACCGGGTGATCGGCGGGGACGCCCAACCAGTCCCGGTTGATGCGGAAGGCGGCCGTGCCCAGCCCGAGGAACAACCGGCCGGGCGCCTTCGCGTGCAGCTGGCGCATCGCGGTGGCGTGCGCGTACGGGGTGCGGGAGAACGCGTAGGTGATCGCCGGCCCGATCAGCGCCCGTTCGGTGCCGGCGGCCATCTCGGCCAGCGTCACGTACGCGTCGTGGTCGACGAAGTCGCCGGTGCAGAACGCGCCGACGCCGGCCTGCTCGGCCTCGCGGGCGACGTCGGTGCCGGGCCACGGCATGCCGAAACGGATCATCGGAGCGTCCACTCCCGCCGGGACACCGCGGACCGGTCCACCTGGGCCTTCCCGACCGGGTTGCCGAGCTGGGTGTAGGACAGGCCGGTGCGCAGCGCGTGGGTGCGCGTCTGGTCCAGCGACTCCCAGATCGCCCGGACGGTGCCCTGGATGGCGGCCGGCGGCTTGGCGGCGATGATCCGGGCGAGCTCGTCGGCCCGGGGCCACAGCTGCTCGGGCGGGAGCACCTCGGTGACCAGGCCGATCTGCAGGGCGCGCGCGGCGGAGAGGCGCTCGTCCAGGCCGAGCAGCGCGATGCGCAGGGTCTCACCGAGCGGGATGCGCCGGGTGAGCCCGATCGGTTCCAGGGCGGCGGTGAGGCCGTAGCTGACGTGTGGGTCGAAGAACGTGGCGTCCTCGGAGCAGATCACGATGTCGGCCTCGTTCAGCCAGTAGAACGCGCCGCCGGCGGCCATCCCGTGCACCGCGCAGATCAGCGGTTTCCACACCCGGTTGAGCTTCGGTGACAGGTACTCGCCGGGGTCGGTCTGGCTCCAGGGGTTGCTCTGCCGGTCGATGCCCTCCTTGACGTCCACGCCGGTGCAGAACGCGCGGTCACCCGCTCCGCGCAGCACGACGGCGTGGATGTCGTCCACGGTCTTGACCACCCGCCAGATGAGGTCGAAGTCCTCCAGCATGTCCTGGTTGAAGCTGTTCATGGCTTCCGGGCGGTTCAGCGTGATCGTCGCGACGTGGTCCGCCACTCCGAACAGCACGGTCTTCGGCTCCATCCGGCGGCTCCGTCTGGGAAGTAAGGTACTAGTAATTCGATATCCGACCAGATATTGCCGGGTGCTGCAACATGGAGGTTAGATTAGAGGACCCTTTTTTGGTGGCTGGCCCGAACGAAAGGCGCCGCTAGTGCCCAATCCTGACGACCGCCCGCTCCCGGCCCGGCTGCGCCGGGTGATCGCCACCGCGCCGGATGCGACGGCGTTGACCTTCGAGGCCCGCCACTACCCCTGGGCCTTCCTGCGGCGCGCGGTCGAGGACCTCGACCGGTTGCTCGCCGAGGCCGGCGAACCCGACGCGCACCGCATCGGCATCGTGCTGCGCAACCGGCCCGGGCAGCTGGCCGCGCTGGTCGCGGTCATCGCCACCGGGCGCCAGGTGGTGACCCTGAGCCCCTTCCACGGCGACGTCGCCCTGGCCGAGGACATCGCGACGCTGGCGCCCCAGGCGCTGGTTGCCTGCGCCGAGGACTGGGCCCGGCCGGGGTTCGCGGCGGCGGCGGCCGGGGCGGCGACCCTGCCGATCGAAACGGCCGAGGACGAGCGGCCCCTGCGGTCGCGCCCGGCCGACTGGACGGTCGCGCCGAGGGCCGCCGTACGCGGTGACGTGGCGGTGCTGATGCAGACCAGCGGGACCACCGGGAAGCCGAAGCGGGTGGAGCTGACCTACCGCCAGCTCGCCGCCGCGTTCGAGGCGACGGGCACGCCCGGGGCGGACGAGGAGGTGCGGCTGCGCACCCGCCCGTCGATCCTGTGGACCTCCCTGGTGCACATCAGCGGGCTGTACTTCGCCATCGCGCACGTCGCGGCCGGCCTGCCGACCGCGCTGATGGAACAGTTCGACGTCCGGAAATGGGCAGACCTGGTGCGCCGGACCAGGCCACGGCGGGTC
Source organism: Actinospineispora eucalypti (assembly GCF_039543365.1). NCBI lineage: Bacteria > Bacillati > Actinomycetota > Actinomycetes > Pseudonocardiales > Pseudonocardiaceae > Actinospineispora > Actinospineispora eucalypti. Next base: position 195,034 of record NZ_BAABJP010000004.1, on the reverse strand, counting down.
CGGCTGGCGCCGGCGGCGCTGCGGATGGTGCTGCAGTCCGACCTGCCGGCCCGGATCTTCGACGGCGTCGAGCAGGTGTCCTCCGGTACGGCTCCACTGGCCCCCGAGGACGCCGACCGGTTCACCGCGCGCTTCGGGGTCCCGGTGCTGTCGGTGTACGGCGCGACGGAGTTCGCCGGTGCGATCGCCGGCTGGAGCCTCTCGCTGCACCGCGAGTGGTGGACCGCCAAGCGCGGCAGCGTCGGCCGGCCGTTCCCCGGCATCCAGCTGCGCATCATGGACCGCGTGACGGACGAGCCGGTGCCGCCGGGCATCGTGGGGGTGCTCGAGGCGAAGGGCGCCCAGCTGCCCGGCGACGGCTGGGTGCGCACCACCGACCTGGCCAGCCTGGACGGCGACGGGTTCCTCTACATCCACGGCCGGGCCGACGACGCGATCAACCGGGGCGGGTTCAAGATCGTGCCGAGCGTGCTGGAGGAAGTGCTGCGCCGCCACCCGGCGGTGCGGGACGCGTCGGCGGTCGGGATTCCCGATGACCGCCTCGGCGAGGTGCCCGTCGCCGCCGTCACGATCCGGCCCGGCTTCGCCCACCCGGCCGCCGCCGAGCTGCGGCAATGGCTGGCCGCACGCCTGGCCCGCTACCACCTGCCGACCGAGATCAGGATCGTCGACGAGCTGCCGAGGACCCCGTCGATGAAGGTCAACCGGCCGGCGGTCAGGGCACTGTTCGCCACCTCGCCCTGACCGGGGCGTCAGCCCTCGTGGCGCCGGACGGTGTCGACCAGCCCCCAGGAAAGCGCACGGGCCGCCGGGATGCTGGCGCCGCCGAGCGCGAGGTGCAGGGTGCGCCAGCGCCCGATCCGGCGCGGGATGCTGACCGTGCCGCCCGCGCCGGGGATCAGGCCCATCCCGACCTCGGGGAGGCGGAACGTCGCGTCCGGGTCGGCCACCACGCGCCCGGTGAACGCGGGCAGCTCGATCCCCGCGCCGACGCACGCGCCGTGCACCCGCGCCTCGGCGCGGCCGGCGAGGCGGTGCAGTGTCCGGCCGGCGCCGCCCGAGGTACGTACGAAGTGGGCGGTGGCCGGGTCCGGGGTGGTGCCGAACTCGTCCAGGTCACCGCCGGCGCAGAATGACGGCCCGGCTCCGTCCAGTACCACGTGCACGGTCTCGTCGAACAGTGCCACGTCCAGCGCGGCGACCAGCGCGTCCCGGACCTCGCGCCCGTAGGCGTTGCGGCGTTCCGGCCGGTTGAGGGTGATCCGCAGCTCGTCGAAGGTCCGGTCCACCAGTACCGGCGCGGCCGGCGCGGGCGGCGGCGCCGGACGCGGTCGCCGGGCATCGAGCCAGGTCCGGAACTCCGAGCCGCCCAGCAGCGTGGAGTAGGCGAAGGACTCCGCGTCCAACGCCGCATCCACCGGGAGCGTGCCGGTCCGGCGCAGCAGCCCGGCCAACACGGTGGCGGCCTGCGGGTGAACGTTCGCGGCGGCGTGCAGCTCCTCGGCCGCCAACCACGGGTCGGCGGTGTCGACGGTCGGCGGGCCGGCCTCGGCGGCCGCCGGCACGAGGGTTACGTCCAGTGCCTCCAGCACCGCACGCAGGTCGCCGCCCGGCGCGCTCCGGCTGGCCACACCGACCAGGATCCGGTCGGCCCGGGCCACCGCCGATGCGGCCGGCCCGGCCGGACCCGGAGCGTCCAGGTCGACTATGAGCAGTGGCTCGCTGATCCGGCCGTGTTCGTCCAGCAGCGGCTCGTCGGCGGCACCGTCGGCGAGGGCGGCGAGGTCGATCCGCCGGGCCGGGCCGCCCCAGGTCGGATCAAGCTCGGGGACCGTCATTGACCCTAGGTTATCGTCGACGGGTGCCGAGCAGTGTGCGGGCGACGGGCACCGGGGCCGCCGTTGACTGGGCGGACAGCGGTCTGGTCGCGCTCACCGGGCACCACGACGGCCCGCCGCTGGTTCCCCCGGGGCGGGCGGCGACCCGCGCGCGTGAGCTCGGTACCGCCCTCGCCGAAGCCACCGGTGGGCGAGTTCGCCTTGACGGCGCCCGGCTGCTTTCCGAGCGCGCCGGGTTCACCGGGCACACCCGGCGCGGCCGGGTTTCCGCCGGTGGAAGCTGCCGCCTGCTGCGCACCGCCGACGGCTGGGCCGCCGTCAGCTGCGCCCGCCCCGACGACCCGTCCCTGCTCGGCGCGCTGGTCGGGGCGGAGCTGCCCGCCGACCCGTGGCCGGCGGTCGGGGCCTGGCTGGCCGCGCACACCGGCGCTGAACTGGCCGGACGGGCCACGCTGCTCGGCATCGCGGCCGCACCGGTGCGCCACCGCACCGCTGCCCCACCGGTCGGGGGAGCACCGGCGCGAGACGTGACCGGCCGGCTCGTCGTCGACTTCAGCGCGCTGTGGGCCGGCCCGTTGTGCGCGCACCTGCTCGGGCTGGCCGGTGCCCGCGTGGTGAAGGTGGAAACCCCGTGGCGACCCGACGGCGCCCGCCTCGGCGACCCCGGCTTCTACCGCCTGCTGCACGCCGGTCACCGGAGTGTGGTGCTCGACCCCGGCACGCCGGCCGGCCGTCGCGCGCTGGCCGCACTGGTCGACGCGGCCGACGTCGTCATCGAGGCTTCCCGTCCACGCGCCCTGGCGCGGTGGGGGCTCGACGCGGCCGCCAGCGCGTCCACCGGGACCACGTGGATCTCCATCACCGCCGCCGGCCGGGGGTCCGACCGGGTCGGCTTCGGCGACGACGTGGCGGCCGCCGCGGGCCTGGTAGCCCGGGATGCGGCAAACCAACCCGTGTTCTGCGGTGACGCGCTGGCCGATCCGCTCACCGGCCTCACCGCCGCCGTGCTCGCCCTCACCACGCCGGCCGGGAGCCTGCTGGACATCGCGATGGCCGACACGGTGGCCGCCACCCTGGACCCCGGACCGGCCGGAAAGGCCCTCGCCGCGCGTCGCCGGGGCGACCAATGGACTCTCGATACGCCGTCGGGCCGCGTCGCGGTGCGCCCGCCGCGACGAAGGGCGGCCCAGGGCGCTGCGCCGCCCAGCGGCGCGGACACCGACGAGGTGCTGCGCGGTCTGGGTATCCCGAGGCCATGAACCCGACGTTGCTGCGCGACGTGGAGATCGACGGTCACCGCACCGACGTGCGGCTGGCCGACGGCCGCGTCGCCGAGATCGGTCCGGGCCTCGGCCGGCGGGCCGGCGAGGGGCTCCAGGACGGCGCCGGCGGTGCCCTGCTCCCCGGGCTCACCGACCACCACCTGCACCTGCACGCCATGGCCGCCGCCGAGTGCTCGACCCGCTGTGGCCCGCCGCGGGTCCGTGATCGCGCCGCGCTGGCCGAGGCACTCGCCACCGGCCCGGCCGACCAGCACGGCTGGGTACGGGGGATCGGCTACCACGAGTCCGTGGCCGGGGACCTCGACGGGGACGCCCTCACCGCGCTGCACCCCGCCCGGCCCGTCCGCATGCAGCACCGGGGCGGCGCGCTGTGGATCCTCAACGCCCCCGCCGCCGAGCTGCTCGGCCTCGCCACCGGCCCGCACCCCGGCATCGAACGCGACCACGCCGGCCGCCCCACCGGCCGGCTCTGGCGCGCCGACGACTGGCTGCGCACCCGCCTGCCCCGCGCCCGGCCCCCCGACCTCGCCGGGGTCGGTGCGCGTCTCGCCCGGCTGGGCATCACCTCGGTCACCGACGCCACACCCGACCTGGACGACGGCGCGCTCGAGGCCATCGCGCGCGCGGTCGCCGACGGGAAGCTCGCGCAGCGCGTCCACCTGCTCGGCGTGCCGCCGCACCGGCCGGCCCCGCCGGGCACCACCACCGGCTCCTACAAGATCGTGATCGCCGACTCGGGCCTGCCCGACCTCGGGGACCTCACCGGCCGCATCCGCGCCGCCCATCGCGCCGGACGCGCGGTCGCGGTGCACTGTGTCACCCGCGAGGCGGTGGTCCTGCTGCTGGCCGCGCTGGGGGAGACCGGTTCGGTACCGGGCGACCGGGTCGAACACGCCGCGTTGGTCCCCGCCGAGCTGCTCGGTGATCTCGCCCGCCACGGCCTGCGCGTCGTCACCCAGCCCGGCTTCCTGGCCGAGCGGGGCGACGACTACCGGCGCGATGTCCCGCGCACCGATCACCCCGACCTGTACCGGTGCCGATCCCTGCGCGACGCGGGAATCCCGCTCGCACTCTCCAGCGACGCCCCCTACGGGCCGCTCGACCCCCGGGCCGTGATCGCCGCCGCGGTCCACCGGCGCACTCCCGCCGGGGCCGTGCTCGGCGCCGCCGAACGACTCACGCCGAGCGCCGCACTGGACGCCTACCTCGCGCCGCCGCACGACCCCGGCGGACCACCCCGGCGCATCGCCGCCGGCGCCCGCGCCGACCTCGTGCTCTTCGACCGGCCCCGCGCCGCGATCACCGCTGACCCGACGGACGCCCAGGTGGTCACCACCTACGTCGCCGGACAGCCGATCTTCACGGTCGCGTGATCGGGAGAGAATGCCGGTATGGTCGCGGGCCGTGCGAAGGGAAGCGATACGTGGGTGAGCCAACTGCGCAACGCCGTCGGTACGACAGCACGTTGCGCCGGCAGCGCGCGTCGGAGACGGTGGAACGCATCGTCTCGGCGGGCAGCGAACTGGTCCACGAGGGTCCGGTGTGGGACTGGCGCGGGGTCACGTTCCAGGCCGTCGCGGAACGCGCCGGGGTGAACGAACGGACCGTCTACCGGCATTTCCCCAACGAGCGGGAGCTGCGCGACGCGGTGATGCAGCGCCTCCAGAAGGAGGCGGGCATCCCGACGCTGGAGGGGATGAAGCTCGAGGAGATCGCCGAGATCACCGAGCGGACGCTCGCCTACGTCTCGACCTTTCCGTCCGGGGAACCGATGCCGCAGGACGCCACGCAGGCCGAAGCGGACAAACGCCGCCGCGAGGCGCTGCTGAACGCGCTGGTCCCGGTGACGGCCGGCTGGTCGGAGACGGACCGGGCCACCGCCGCGGCCATGTTCGACGTGCTGTGGGGGATCGGGGCCTACGAACGCCTGGTGAAGATCTGGGGACTCGATCCCGCCGAGGCGACCAGGGGAGTGACCTGGGTGATGCGGCTGGTCGAGACCGCCGTCCGGCAGGGTCGCGGACCCGGCGATTGACACGGTTCAGAATTGGTGTCAGCCTACTGGCACCAATTCTGAGGCGAGAGGGGATCGTCCCTGTGTCAGCGACTCCCGCGACGAGCGATCTCTACTACGACCCGTATGACGTGGACATCAACGCCGACCCGTACCCGGTCTTCCACCGGATCCGCGAAGACGCCCCGCTGTACTACAACGAGCAACACGACTTCTACGCACTCAGCCGGTTCGAGGATGTGCGGAAGGGGCTGGCCGACCGGGAGACGTTCAGCTCCAGTCGGGGCGCAATCCTCGAGCTGATCAAGGCGAACATCGAGATACCGTCGGGTGTACTGATCTTCGAGGACCCGCCGGTCCACACCATTCACCGCAACCTGCTGTCCCGGATGTTCACCCCGAAGAAGATCCGGAACCTGGAGCCGAAGATCCGCGAGTTCTGCGTGCGCAGCCTCGATCCGCTGGTCGGGACCGGGAAGTTCGACTTCGTCGGTGATCTGGGCAAGCAGATGCCGATGCGGGTGATCGGCATGCTGCTGGGGATCCCGGAGGCGGACCAGGAGGCCGTGCGCGACCAGGTCGACGCCGAGCTGCGGACCGAGGCGGGCAAGCCGATGACCAGGTGGTCCGAACACGGCGACTTCGTCAGCGGGGAGATCTTCGCCGAGTACATCGACTGGCGGGCCGAGCATCCGTCCGACGACATCATGACCGAGCTGCTGAACGTCGAGTTCGAGGACGAGACGGGCAGCAGGCGGCGGCTCACCCGGGAGGAGCTGCTCACCTACGTCACCGTGGTGGCCGGCGCCGGCAACGAGACCACCACCCGGCTCATCGGCTGGACCGGCAAGGTCCTGGCCGAGCATCCCGACCAGCGCCGGGACCTGGTCGCCGATCCGTCGCTGGTACCGAGGGCGGTCGAGGAGCTGCTCCGGTTCGAGCCGCCCGCCCCGCACGTGGCCAGGTACGTGACCCGCGACGTGGAGTACTACGGGCAGACCGTGCCCGAGGGCAGCGTCATGATGTTCCTGGTAGGTGCCGCCAACCGCGACGACCGGCAGTTCGCGGGCGGCGACCGCTTCGACATTCACCGCGAGGCCCGCCAGCACCTCACCTTCGGCATCGGCACGCACTTCTGCCTAGGCGCGTCCCTGGCCCGGCTGGAAGGTCGTATTGCCCTGGAAGAGGTCCTGAAGCGATTCCCCGAGTGGGACGTGGACTACGACCGCGCCCAGCTTTCCCCGACATCCACCGTGCGCGGCTGGGATTCGCTCCCGGTGGTCATTCCGGCCTAGCGTAGCTTTCGAGCTGATCGAGGTACCGTTCCATGAATTCGACAGTCTCCTTGTGTCCCAGTGAGAAGCCGAGATTCTCCTCCATCGACATGATCCGGCCGATGGCCGTCATGATCATGGCGAGCGCGGCCGGTGTGCACACCTCGCGCGGGATCTTGTAGCGCTCCATGACGGCGGCAACGACCTCGAGCTGTGCGGCGCGAAACCGTTCGGAGTACCGCCTCACCTCCGCGCGGAACTCCTCGCGATGACGCGCCAGGGACGCGATCTCCATCGTGAACGCGGAGCTCGAGGTCTCGGTGTTGAACTCCCACAGGCCCCGCAGCGGCCGCTCGGAGTTCAGCAGCTCGCGCTGATGTTTGAGCCCTTCCTCGGCGCGCCGGCGAAACATCGCCAGGAACAATTCGTCCATCGTGCGGAAGTAGTAATGCACCAGTTGCGATTTGAGGCCAGCCTTGTCGGCGATACGCCGCGACGTCACGGCGGCATACCCCTTTTCGAGCATTAGCTCCTCGGCCGCGTCGAGCAGCAGCGTCCGGTTCTTCGCGTCGGGCGCCGCTATGCGGCGCTGCGCTGCCATCTCGATGTACCTCCTCGGCAAGCCGGCGGGCGGCCCCGTCATCGCGCCAATCCTACGTTCGCGGGCCGGCCGCCCCGTGCGGTCCGGAGGCGCGGTACGGTCTTTTTCAATCAACCGGTTGACTCAAAGTGTCGAGAGGGTGTTCACTCTGGCCTGCTCCGGGCGACGAGGCCGGGCGACCGGCGACCGAAATGGGGTTCGAGGTGATTGACCGCCAGCTCCGGCGCGCCGTGTCGAGTGCGGGCTCGGTACTGGACAACATCGGTGACCAGGTCGCCTTCTACGGCAGCGCCCAAGCCTCGTTCTTCCGGGTTTTCCGCCGCTACCGGTCGGAGGTCCTGCGCCAGCTCGCCTCGGTGAGCTTCGGCCGGGGCGCGCTGGCGATGGTCGGCGGGACGGCGATGATCGTGGCCTTCCTGACCGGCACCACCGGCATCGAGCTGGCGATCCAGGGTTACGCGCAGCTGACCAACATCGGGATCGACGCGTTGCTCGGGTTCATCTCCGCCTACGTGAACACCCGTATCGCCGCGCCGCTGGTCACCGGGATCGCGCTGGTGGCGACCGTGGGCGCCGGATTCGCGGCGGAGCTCGGCGCGATGCGGATCAACGAGGAGATCGACGCGCTCGAGGTGATGGCGATTCCGTCGATCCCCTACCTGGTCACCACCCGGGTGATCGCCGGGCTGATCGCGGTGACCCCGCTCTACGCGATCTCCCTGGTCATGTCCTACGTGCTCACCCGGCTCACCACGACCCTGCTCTACGGCCAGTCACCCGGGACGTACGACCACTATTTCCAGACCTTCCTGGTGCCCCGCGACATCCTCAGCTCGTTCGTCGTGGTGCTGGTCATGGGCGTGGTGATCATTTTGGTGAACTGCTACTACGGCTACCGCGCGGCCGGCGGCCCGGAGGGCGTGGGCGAGGCGGTGGGCCGGGCCGTTCGGCTCTCCCTGGTGGGCGTCATGTTCGTCGCCCTGGGGATGAGCCTGATCCTGTACGGCAACTCCAACACACTCCACATCTCGAGGTAGCGATGCGCTACAAGTGGTTCGGGCTGCTCGGCCTGGGCGCGCTCGCGCTGGCGGTGTTCGCGATCGTGGCCGCCTACACCCAGCTGTTCGTGCCGGTCGTGCACGCGAAGGTGATCGCCGCCCGAAGCGGGCTGCTGCTGGATCGCAAGGCGGACGTCACCCTGCGCGGCATCAAGATCGGTGAGGCGCGCGCCATCGACGCGGTGGGCGGAAGTGCGGTCATCCAGATCGCCATCGACCGCGAGTACGCCGACGCGGTGCCCGCGAACGTGACCGCCCAGATCGTCGCGCCCACGGTCTTCGGCGCGAAGTTCATCGACCTGGTGCCGCCGCGCTCACCGAGCACCCAGGCGCTGGGCGACGGCGCGGTGATCCAGGCGACCGGCGTGCCCACCGAGACCAACTCGGTCTTCGAGAGCGTGATGGCCCTGCTGAGCACCGTGCGGCCGGCCAAGCTGAACGCCACCCTCGGCGCCACGGCGACCGCACTGCGCGGCCAGGGAGCAGACCTGGGACGGTTCATCACCGACCTGAACGCCTACCTGACGCGGTTCAACTCCACGCTGCCCGCCGTGTCGGCGGACCTGCGGATGCTGCCGGGCGTCACCGCGACCTACGCCGACGTCGCGCCGGACGTACTGCGCCTGCTCGGCAACGCCTCGGCGCTCTCGGACACCCTCCAGGACAAGGAGGACGAGCTGAACCCGATGCTGCGCAGCGTCGCCCGCACCTCCGACGACGCCCGCGCGCTACTGGACGAGAGCGGCCGGAAGCTGGTCGACTTCGCCGACACCGCGCGGCCGGTGACCCGGGTGTTCGCCGACTACGCGCCCGGATACCCGTGCATGTTCGGGGTGGTGAACACGCTGCGGATCGGTGGCACCGAGGCGATGGGCGGCCAGTACAACGGCATCCACGGCATCGTCACCTTCCTGCCCGGCCAGCCGGGTTACCAGAAGGGGCGCGACGACCCGAAGGTCGGGGAGAAGAGCGCGCCGAGGTGCTGGCCGGCGCTGCTGGCGCACTCCCCGCACCGCGTCTTCGACGACGGCACCACCACACCCGACTTCTACCGCCGCAAGACCGAGGTCGTCGGCCCGCTGGCGCTGGCCCAACAGCTGCTGGGGCCGGCCATCCTGCCCTACGTGCGGGGCGGTGGCCGATGAAGCCGATCGGGCCTCTGGTCAAGGTGCTCGCCCTGGTGGCCGTGACCGTGCTGATGACGGGCGGGCTGATCGCGGTGTTCGGCGGGTACCGGGTCGAACCGACCACGACGTACCACGCGATCTTCGAGGACATCTCCGGAATCCAGCCGGGCGGTGCGGTCCGCGCGGCCGGTGTCGACGTGGGCCGGGTCGAATCCGCGGCCCGCCTGCCCGACAACAAGATCCGGCTCACCTTCACGGTGGGCAACCGGTTCCGGCTGCCCACCGGGGCCACGGCCGCCATCCGGTACCAGAACCTGGTCGGCGACCGGTACCTGCAACTCGGCCCCGGCCCGGGACCCGTGCTGCTGCCCGGCGGCACCATTCCCGTGACGAACACCCAGCCGGCGCTGGACCTGGACGAGCTGTACAACGGCTTCACGCCCCTGTTCCAGGGGCTCGACCCGGACCAGCTCAACCGCCTGTCCGCGTCACTGATCGCGGTGCTCCAGGGGCAGGGGAGCGCGACGGGGGAGTTGCTGACCCACCTCGGCTCGGTGACCGGCACGCTCGCCGACCGCGGCGCACTGGTCAGCGACACCGTCCGGCAGCTGAACGCCGTGCTCGGCACGCTGAACCAGCGCGCCCCGGAACTGAACGACACGATCGTCCAGATGCAGACGCTGGTCAGCGGGCTGGCCGACGACCGTGGTCAGATCGGCCGTTCGCTGAGCGGCGTCAACGACCTCACCACCTCCCTGGACGCCCTGCTGACCCAGACCCGCCCCGAGCTCAAGGGAACGGTCCACCAGATCGACCGCTTCGCCGAGACCATCAACTCCGACCACGCCGCGCTGGCGAACCTGATCAAGCGGCTGCCGGGCTACTACATCCCGCTCGGCCGGCTGGGCGCCAACCAGAGCGCCTTCCAGTTCTACGTGTGTGGCGTGCAGCTGCGCTTCACCACTCCGGCGGGCCACATCTACTCACCCTTCATCAACAGCGGAAACGTGCCGCGATGCTGAACTCGAAGATCCGTTTCCGGGAACGCGACCCCCGGGTGGTCGGCACGGTCGGCATAGCCGCCGTGGTGGTCATGCTCCTGCTGGCGCTGACCTCCGGCTCCCTCTACCGGTCGCTGGCCAACGCCTCCTACTCGGCCCAGTTCACCGAGGCGGCCGGCCTGACCGCCGGGGCCGACGTGCGCATCGGCGGCCTCACCGTCGGCAAGGTGGACAGCGTCGAGCTGGCCGGCGACCACGTCCGGGTCGAGTTCAACGTGGCCGGGCCGGGCAACCTCGGCGAGCTGACCGGCGCGGCGATCAAGAGCGCCACCTCGCTGGGGGTGCGCTACCTGGCCGTGCTGCCCTCGGGCGGCGGGCAGCTGCCGGCCGGCGCCGAGATCCCGCTGGCCCGCACCACGTCGCCCTACGACCTCACGCAGATCCTGGGCCAGCTGACCCAGCACTCGGCCCGGCTGGACAAACAGCAGCTGGCCAAGGCCCTGGACACGGTCGCCACCACGTTGAAGGGCACCCCGGCCGCGCTGCACGGGGCGCTGGACGGCGTCAACCGGCTCACCCAGCTGGTGGCCCAGGAGGACCAGGCACTGCGCGAGCTGCTGGGCCGGGCCAACACGGTGACCGGCGTGGTGGCCCAGCGAAACCGCGAGCTGTCGCGGCTGTTCAACGACGGCAACCTGCTGCTCGACGAGCTGAACCGGCGCCGCGCCGTCATCGCCAGCCTGCTGACCTCGACCAGCTCGATGCTCGAGCAGCTCAGCGGCCTGGTGCGGGACAACCGGGAACAGCTGCGGCCGGCGCTCGAGGAGCTGCAAAAGGTGCTCGACATGCTCAACGCCGACGACCAGCTGATGGGCTCGACGATCCAGGGGCTGAACATCTACGCCGGCTCCCTCGGTGAGTCGGTCGCCGGCGGCCCCTGGTTCTTCGGGTACATCCCGGACCTGCCCCCGACCAACCTCGCCCCGCTGCTCCCCGACGTGCTCAAGGCGGTTGGACCATGAGAAAGCCAGTGGTGCTGGTCGCCGCCCTGTTGGCGGTGGCCGCCGGCGTGATCGCCGCCCCGCTCACGCCCGCCGACAAGGTGGTCACGGCCTACTTCGCCGAGTCGCCCGGGCTCTACGCCGGCGACTCGGTCCGGGTGCTCGGCGTCGAGGTCGGCAAGATCGAGTCGATCGCCGCCGAGCCCGGGCAGGTCAAGGTGGTCCTGCGCTACGACGCGGCGGTGCGCATCCCGGCCGACGCCAAGGCGGCGATCGTGTCGCCGACGTTGGTCAGCAGCCGGTTCGTCCAGCTCGTCCCGGCCTACCGGGGCGGTCCGGCGCTGCCCGACGACGCGACCATCCCGCTGTCGCGCACCGTCACGCCGGTCGAATGGGACACCACCGTCGACCAGCTCACCCAACTCACCGGCCAACTCGGACCGGCCCCGGGGGAGACCACCGGCCCGCTGGGCCGCGCGCTGGACGTCACGCACGCCAACCTCGCCGGCCAGGGCGACCGGATCCACGACACCATCCGCAACACGTCCGCCGCGATGACCACGCTGGCCGAGGGCGGCCAGGATCTGTTCGGCACGGTCCGCAACCTGCGGTCCCTGGTGACCAACCTCAAGCAGAATGACGACGCCGTCGGGGCGTTCGGCCAACAGCTCGCGCAGGTGTCCTCGGTGCTGGCGGACAACCGCGAACAGCTCGGCGAGGTGATCCGGACCCTGGACCGCACCTCGGTGCTGGTGCGGGACTTCGCGCGGGACAACCGCGAGCAGCTGGACACCAGCCTGCACGGGCTCGGCGATCTCACCAAGCAGCTCGCGGACAACCGGCAGGCACTCGCCGATCTCCTGCAGCGCGCACCCGTCGGGGTGTCCAACTTCAACAACACCTACGACCCGGTCGGCAGCCTCCAGGCGGGCGCCTTCGCGCTCACCAACATGGCCGACCCGGCGACCTTCGTCTGTTCGCTGATCTTCGCCGCCGGTGGTCGCAACGACAACACCAACGCCGCCTGCGAGTCCGCGATCATGCCGTTCGTCCAGGTGCTGAAGATGAACAACATCCCGCTCGCCTTCCCGCTGCAGACCGCGCCGCTGCCCACCGGGGGTGGGCGATGAGGCTGGTCCCGGTGCTGCTGGCCGGCGCGGTGCTGCTGTCCGGGTGCGGCGGTGTCGCGCTCCCGTTCCGGGCCGGCACCGGCGAGGACAGCTACCGGGTCACCGTGCACGTGGCGAACGTGGGCAACCTGGTCCCGAACGCCGACGTGAAGGTCAACGACATCACGGTCGGCACCGTCACCGACATCGCCTTCGACAACTGGACCGCCAGGCTCACGGTCAGCATGAAGCGCTCGGCCAGCCTGCCGGCCAACGCCGAGGCCCGGGTGGCGCAGAAGAGCCTCCTCGGCGCGGAGTACCTGGAGCTCGCGCCGCCCCGGCGGGGTCCGGCCGTCGGCACGCTGCGCGACGGCGACGACATCCCGCTGGCCCGCACCGGCCACTACCCGGAGACCGAGGAGCTGCTGACCGCGCTGTCGCTGCTGCTCAACCAGGGCGGCGTCGGGCAGCTGCAGACCATCACCTCGGAACTGAACGGTGCGCTCGGCGGGCGGGAGGACGACGCCCGGCAGCTGATCCAGAACCTCAACACGCTGTCCGCGACCCTGGACGCGCGCAGGACCGACATCGTCGCGGCGATGCAGAACGTGGACCGGCTCGGCACCACCCTCGCCCAGCAGGACCAGGTGATCGACAACGCGCTGCGGACGATCCCGCCGGGCCTGGAGGTTCTGGAACGCCAGCGCGGCACCCTGGTCCACACGCTGGACGCGGTCTCCGACCTCGGCGACGTCGGGGCCAAGGTGATCAACAGCAGTCGCGACGACCTGCGGGCCAACCTCGAGTCGCTACAGCCGGTGCTGGCCAAGCTGGCCGACTCGGGCAAGGAGCTGACCGGGGCGATGGGGATGCTCTTCACCTTCCCGTTCGCGTCCAACAAGGCCTTTCCCGCCGTGCTCAACGGTGACTACGGGAACCTCTACATCACGGTCGACCTGGACCAGAAGACGCTCAGCGGCAACATGCTGCGCGGCCTCACCATCGCGGGCGTGCCGCTGCTCGGCGGCTCCTCGCTGGCCGGCGGGCTGGTGGACTCCAACCCGCTCACCGCCGGCCTGGCCGAGCAGCTACCCCTGCCCCTCGGCGGGCAGGAGCCCAAACCGACCCAGCTCCAGCCGAAACCGAAGAACCGGCCCACCGAGCGGGAAGGCACCCTGCTCGGCTCGCTCATCCCGGATGGCAACTGATGTTGAACAGGATGGTCCGCGGCCAGCTCATCGCGTTCGTCGTCGTCACCCTGCTCGGCGTCACCTACGCCGGCGTGGAGTACCTGCGGGTCCCGCGCATGCTGGGAGCCGGCATCTACACGGTCACCCTCCAACTGCCCTCGGCCAGCGGCCTCTACGAGCATGCGCTGGTCACCTACCGGGGCATCGAGGTGGGCAAGGTCGACCGGGTGGAGCTCGACCGGGCCGGGGTGACCGCCGTGCTCGGCATCAACGACGGCGTGTCGATCCCGGCGAACTCGGCGGTGTCGGTGCGCGGCACGTCGGCGATCGGTGAGCAGTTCGTCAACTTCGAACCGGGCGGCCCGGCCGCGCCGCCGCTGCGCGACGGGGACGTCATCCCGGCCGGGCGCGTCGGACTTCCCACCGCGGTGGGGAAGCTGCTGTCCTCGGTGAACGACGTCGCCGCCACGCTGCCCCTGGACAAGCTGCACAGCACCGTCGACGAGCTCTACCGGGCCCTGCACGGGACGGGGCCGGAGCTCGCCGGCCTGCTCCGGTCCGCGATGCGGCTGCAGGGCCTGGCAAGCGCCGACCTCGACCCGACCGTCCGGCTGTTCACCGACCTGGTGCCGGTGCTGGCCACCCAGCAGCGGATCGGACCCCAGGTCCGGTCGTTCACCGGTGACCTGGCCGCCGTGACCGACACCCTGCGCGCCGTCGACCCGAGCCTGCGGGGCGCGATCGACAAGGCCGGCCCGATGGCCGACGCGCTCGGCGAGCTGGTGAACGAGGTGCGCCCCACCCTGCCCCAGCTGCTCACCGACCTGACCTCCACCAGCCAGGTGCTGCGCGTGTTCGTGCCCAACATCCGGCAGACCATGGTCATCTTCCCGGCGGCGACCGCGGCGCTGACCAGTACGACCGCCAAGGGTTCGCTGGAGGCCGGCGGCCAGTTCCCGCCGCCCTACTCGGCGCTGGGCTTCAAGCTGACCTTCAACCAGCCTCCGCCGTGCACCAAGGGGTTCGAGGAGGACCGGATCGCGCCGTCGGACCTGTCCAACTCGCGCCCGCCGCCCACCGACGCGTACTGCAAGGAACCGAAGGACTCGCCGATCGCGGTGCGGGGTTTCCGCAACGCGCCGTGCCCACCCGGGAGCCCGGCCGGGCCGGACAGCACCGGCGCGACCGCCGCCGCCTGCGGCTGGCACTTCCAGGCCCCGGACCGGGCCAAGGCGGCCACCGACGTGGCGATCAAGCACATGCTCGAGGTGGCCGCGCGCAACCCCAAGACCCGCGCGGAGAACGAGGCGTTCATCCGGGGCGCCGACTTCGCCGGCCCGGAACCGAGCCCCACCCCGCCGGCGATCAACGGCCCCGGCAACAGCTCCCACGAGAGCCCGGACGGGCTGTTCTTCGCCGGCGGCCAGCCGTTCGTCAACGGCGGCGCCTCGCCGTTGCCGGAGGTCAGCACCCCGAAGGGGCCGGTGCCGGGCGTGGCGCAGTACCTGCTCTCGCCGCTGCTGGCCCCGAGTGGGCGGTGAGCGATGGACACCGGCCGCACCCTCGCCCGTACGATCGTCGCCTCCGTGGTGGCCAGCGTCCTGCTGGCCTCGGCGGGCGGGGTGCTGTGGTACCTGCGGGCCCAGCACGACCACCGGGAACGCGACGCTGCCGTCACCGCGGCCGCTCGGAACGAGGTCCTCGCCTTGCTCACACTCAGTCCGGACAACCCACAGGCCACGCGGGACCGGGTGCTCGCCGGGGCAACCGGTGCCTGGCGGGAGGAGTTCGCCCGGGGAGCCGGCCCGTTCAACCAGGTCGTGCACACCGGGCAGGTGGGCTCGCGGGCGGCGATCAGTGCCTCCGCCGTCCAGCACGCGGACCAGCGGCGGGCGACCGTGCTGGTCTCGGCGAACGCGGTGATCCAGAACGCCGACTCGCCGAGGGGGCATCCGGGCGCCTACCGGGTCCGGCTGGTCCTGGAGAACCAGGACGGGAACTGGCTGGTCTCCGACCTCGAGTTCGTCGCGTGACCCCGGCGACCGCGCTCACCGCCGTCGGCGGGTTCATAGCGATGAGCCTGGACGCCCTTCGCGCGATCTTCCGGCGTCCGTTCCAGACGCGGGAGTTCCTGGAACAGACCGTGTTCCTGGCCCGGGTCACGATCCTGCCGTGCATCTTCCTGGCCGTGCCGTTCCTCGGCGTCACGATCTTCTTCGTCAACCAGCTGCTCATCCAGATCGGCGCGATCGACCTGTCCGGCGCCGGTACCGCGCTGGCGGTGATCCGTGAGATCGGGTCGATGGCGAGCGTCCTGGTCCTGGCCGGCGCCGGGTCCACGGCGATCTGCGCCGACCTGGCCGCGCGGACCATCCGGGAGGAGATCGACGCCATGGAGGTGCTCGGTGTCGACCCGGTCCACCGGCTCGTCGTCCCGCGCGTGCTCGCCACGACGCTCGTGGCGGTCGGCCTCAACGCCGTGGTGTGCGTGGCCGGCATCAGCACCGGATACGTGTTCTCGGTGCTCGTCCAGGGCGCCAGCGCCGGCCAGTTCGTCGCCAACCTGACGCTCCTGGTCGGGCTGTCGGACGTGCTGGTGGGGATCGTGAAGGTGATCGTGTTCGGGCTGGCGGCGGGGTTGGTCGGCTGCTATCGAGGCCTCACCGTCGGCCCCGGGGCCAAGGGTGTGGGCGAGGCGGTCAACGAGACCGTGGTGCTGGTGGTGGTCATCCTTTTCGTGGTCAACACCATCATCACGCTGATCTACATGCAGTTCGGTTCCCAATGATCCGCGCACTGGGCCGGCTCGCGGGGGCGGTGGTCACCGGCGCCGACCGGGCGCTGCCGCCCGGACTCCCACGGGTCCTGCTGGCCGCCGCCACCGCGCTGCTCGCCGTCGGCGGTGCCGTCGGGCTCACCGTTCTCACCTTTTCCACGGCGGACGCCCTGCGCGGCGAGTCGGCCGGCCGGCAGGCGGTGTCGGCGGCACTCGACCTCACCCCGAAGCTGCTCAACTTCGACTACCGCACGCTCGACACCGACCTCGAACGCGCGAGGTCCGCGGCCACCGGCGACTACTGGGCCCGGAGTGCCCTGGCGGAGACGATCCGGCCGGTGGTCGTCGAGCAGCGGGCGAGCATGCGGACCGTGGTGCGGGAGGCCGGGGTCGCCGAGGCCGGACCGGACCGGGTGGTCGTGCTGCTGTTCCTGAACCAGACCACCAGCGGGAAGAACCTGATCGCGCCGAGGGTGGACAGCCGGGTCGCCCGGGTCACCGCGGTCCGGGTGGACGGCCGGTGGCTGCTCGCGGGCTTCGAGCCGGTGTAGGGAGGGTGTGGATGAGAACACGCTGGCTCGGCGGGGCGCTCGGCCTGGTGCTGGTGGCCGCGTTGGTGGCGGGCGGGATCCTGCTGCATTCGGTGCTGGACTACCGCGCGGACAACGCCCGCCGGGACGCGATCCTCACCGTGGCGCGCAACGTGGCCCAGACGTCCTACTCGCTGGACTACGAGGCCTTTCCCCAACAGGTGTCCCAGATCGTCGCCGAGACCACTGGCAACTACCGCAAGGGCCTGATCGACAGCACCGACGGCCTGCGCTACATCCTGACCCAGGGCAAGGTGAAGTCGTCCTGCACCATCACGGCCGCCGGCATCGAGCGGGCGGACGAGAACACCGCGACCGTGCTCCTGTCGATCACCGCCCGCATCACCAATACCGAGATCCAGGTTCCCCAGGTGCGCCACTACCGGGTGGCCATCGGCCTGCTCCGGCAGGGCTCGCGGTGGCTGGTCCAGTCGAACGACGTGATCGCGTGAGCCGGCGCGCCGTCCTGCTGCTGGCCGTACTGACCCTCGCGGTGGTCGGGGCGACGACCGTGCTGGTGTTCGCGGAACGGCGGGTGGACGCCATCACCACCGCCCGGGCCGACGCGGTGGCCCAGGCCCGGCAGCGCGTCGCGGAGGTGCTCAGCTACGGCGCGGACACGATCGACGCCGACCTGGACCGCGCCCAGCAGGCCACGGCGGGCACATTCGCGCAGTACTACCTGCCGTTCGCCCGGAGCACGATCGCCCCCGCGGTCCGGCAGGCGGGGACCACGTCGCGGGCCGTGGTGAGCCGAGCGGCCGTGGTGAGCGCCGACCCGGACACGGTCACCGTGCTGGTCTTCATCGACCAGCGCACCTCCAGCAAGGCGGCACCGGAACCGCGCGGCACCTCCAGCACCGCGCGGGTGACCATGACCAAGGTCGCGGGCCAGTGGCTGATCAGCGAACTGACCCCGACCTCCTCGTGAGCGGCCGCTACTTGAGCAGGCTGCCGGCGTCGACCGGCAGCGTTATGCCGGTGATGTAGCGGGACTCGTCGGACGCGAGGAACAGCACCGCGTTGCTGATGTCCTCCGGCTCCACCCACGGCACCGGCAGCATGTGCGCCATCTGCGACAGCGGGGCGAAGTCGTCGATCCCCGGGTTCTCCAGGTCGGGCCGGAACATGCGGAACGTCGCGTCGTTCATCACCATCGGCGTGTTCACCTGGGTGGGGTGCACCGAGTTGACCCGGATGTTGTGGTGGGCCAGTTCCACGGCCAGGCAGCGCATCACGCCGACCACCCCGTGCTTGGCGGCGACGTAGTGGCCCGTGTGCGGGTAGGCCTTCATCCCGCCCACCGAGCTGGTGAGCACGATCGAACCGCCCCGGCCGCCGGCGAGGATGTGCGGTATCGCCACCTTGGTGGACAGCCAGACGCCGGTCAGGTTGACGTCGATCATCTCCTGCCAGATCGGCTGCTCCATGTCGGTCAGGGTGCTGCCGCCGGTGCCGATGCCGGCGTTGGCCACCACGATGTCCAAGCGGCCGAGCTGTTGCACACCGCCGTCCACCGCCGCCCTCATGGCGTCCAGGTCGCGCACGTCCACCTGCGCGGAGACGATGCGGCGGTCCTCCTTCTCCACCAGCGCGACGGTCTCGGCCAGATCCTCCGGCGTCGCCGGCGGATACGGCACGTTGTCGAGCCGCCGGCAGATGTCGACGGCGATGATGTCCGCGCCCTCCTGGGCCAGCCGCACCGCGTGGCTGCGGCCCTGGCCCCGGGCCGCGCCCGTGATGAAGGCGACCTTGCCGGCAACCCGTTCAGACATCGCTACCTCGTTCCTGGTTGGACGCCGCGGCCCGGACGGCCTGGCGGATTCCCTGGTAGCCCGTGCAGCGGCACAGGTTCCCGGACAGCGCTTCGTTGATCTCGTCGTCGCTCGGGTCGCGGTGGTCGCGCAGGTAGGCGGTGACCGAGACGATGAAGCCGGGCGTGCAGAAGCCGCACTGCAACCCGTGGTGGTCGCGGAACGCCGCCTGCACGGGGGAGAGCTCGCCGCCGGGCCCCGCGATCCCCTCCACGGTGGTGACCTCGGTGCCGTGGGCCTGCACCGCGAACACCAGGCAGGCCCGTACGGCCGCACCGTCAAGCAGCACCGTGCAGGAGCCGCACACCCCGTGCTCACAGCCGAGGTGGGTGCCGGTGAGCTGGCAGTGCCCGCGTAGGTAGTCGGCCAGGGTCAGCCTCGGCTCGACGCGGCCCCGCCGCACCGCGCCGTTGACCGTCAGCTCGATCTCGACGTCACCCATCGCCCGCCTCCCGCAGAGCCCGCTGCCAGCCACGCGCCACCACCGCCGCCCCGACCCGCGCGCGGTACTCGGCCGACCCGTGCAGGTCGGCGGCGCAGGGCCCGAGCCCCGATATGGCGGCCCGCCCGACCTCGTCGGCCGCCACGTCGGCGAGGTGGCGGCCGATCAGCTCCGCCTCCACGGCGGTGGCCCGTTCCGGTTTCGAACCGAGCCCGAACAGGCCGATGCCGCACCGGCGGATCCGGTCGTCCGGGTCGAGCTCGACCGCGATGGCGGCGCCGGCGATGGCGAAGTCCCCGTGCCGGCGGGCGAACTCCTCGACCGCGAACCCGGTGCGGCCGCGCCACACCGGAAACCTCAGGCCGGTGAGCACCTCGTCGGCGCCGAGCTCGGTCGTCCACTGGCCGAGGAAGAACTTGGCCGAGGGGATGGTCCGCGCACCGGCCGCCGATACGGCTTCCAGCTCGGCATCGAGGGTGACGGCAACGGCGGGATACTCGGCGGCCGCGTCGGCGTGGGCGATCGAGCCGCCCAGGGTGCCCCGGTTGCGGATCTGGAAGTGCCCGATCAGCGGCGTCGCCCGGGCGAGCAGCGGGACCGCCTCGGCGACCTCGGCGGACCGTTCGATCGCGGCCTGGGTCGTTCCGGCGCCGATCCACAGGGCTCCGCCGCTTTCCCGGCGCACGCCGCGCAGGCCGGCCGTGCGGCTCACGTCCACCAGATGGTCGAAGACCGCCAGCCGCAGCGCGAGCATCGGGACCAGGCTCTGGCCACCGGCTATGAGCTTCGCCTGGTCGCCCAGCTCGGCGAGCAGCGCGGCGGCCTCCTCGACGGTGGCCGGGGCGTGGTACTCGAACGCGGCGGGCTTCATCGCGGCGCCCGCTCGGACCGCTGGACCAGCGCAACCACGGCGGCCGGCGAAAGCGGCAGCCGGGTGACCTCCACGCCGAAGGGGGCGAGCGCGTCGGCCACCGCGTTGATGACGGCGGGCGGCGCGCCGATGGCGCCACCCTCGCCGACGCCCTTGTAGCCGCCCGGCCCGGGGCCCGGCGTCTCCATGTGGCCGTACTCGATGGTCGGGACCTCGGCGGCGGTCGGCATCAGGTAGTCCATGAACGTGGTGGTCAACGGGTTGCCGTCCGGGTCGTAGGCCAGGTGCTCGTACAGCGCGCCGCCGATGCCCTGCACCGTGCCGCCGGCGATCTGGCCCTCGACCACGTTCGGGTTGATCATCGGGCCGCAGTCCTCGCTGACGATGTGGCGCAGCAGCTTCACCTGGCCGGTGACGACGTCCACCTCGCAGGTGCACACGTGGGTCGCGTTGGCCCAGATGATCTGGCTCTGCCCCTTGTAGCGGCCGCTCGCCTCTAGCCCGGGTGGCACGCCGGGCGGCAGCGCGTCGACCTGGAAGTAGGCCAGGGAGGCGATCTCGGCCAGGGACATCCCGGCGTCCGGCACCCCCCGCACGCTGGCGCGCCCGTGGCTCAGCTCGATGTCCTCGACCCGTGCCTCCAACCGGTGCGCGGCGATCAGCGCGATCCGCTCCCGCAGCACCGACGCGGTCTCGGCCACCGCTCCCGCGATCATCGAGCCGGAGCGGGAGCCGGCGGTGCCGCCGCCGAAGGGCGTCAGCGCGGTGTCGCCCTGGATGGTGTGCACGTCCTCGATGTCCACCCCCAGCGCGTCGGCCGCGAGCTGCACGGTGGTGGTCTCCAGGCTGTTTCCGGTGGAGCCGCCGGCGACGTAGACGTTGACCGTGCCGGACGGCTCGATCCGGATCGTGGCGCCCTCGGTGCTGTGCATGCCCATCGCGGCGGTGGTGGGTTCGACGTAGGTGCAGGTGCCGACCCCGAGGTAGCGGCCCTCCGCCCGGGCCCGCGCCTGCTCCTTGCGGAACGCCTCGTAGCCAAGCAGCTCGATGGCGTGCTCGAAGGTCTCCAGCGGCGTGATGTCCGTGTAGGCCATGCCGATGAGGTTCAGGTGGGGCATCTCGTCGGCGCGGAGCAGGTTGCGCCGGCGCAGCTCGACCGGGTCGAACCCGAACCGCCGCGCCGCCGAGTCCAGCAGCACCTCACGGGCGACCGACTCGAACTGCCACGGCCCCCGGTACGGCGCGCGCCCGACCGTGTTGGAGAACACCGACCTCGAGGAGAACGTGCCGGCGGGGACCCGGTAGGGACCGGGGAACAGGGTGCCCACGGCGGCGGCGGTCTGCACCGGCCACGGCGTCGGATAGGCCCCGACGTCCTGCACGTAGTCGATCTGGGTGGCCAGGATCGCGCCGTCGTGGTCGAAGGCCATCCGCAGGTCGGCGTGCTCGTGGCGGGACTGGCTCGCGGACAGCAGGTTCTCCCGCCGGTCCTCGACCCATTTCAGCGCCGCCGGCACCTTCCGCGCGGCCAGCATGATGCACATGTCCTCGCGCATGGGCGCGACCTTCTGCCCGAACCCGCCGCCGGTGTCGCGCATGATCGCCCGCACCCTGTGCTCCGGGATGCCGAGCAGCCGTGAGCAGAACAGGCGCACCTCGTGCGGCGCCTGGGTGGACGCCCAGATGGTCAGCTCGCCATCGGTGGCCGACCACTCCACGACCAGCCCCCGGGTCTCCAGCGGCACCGGTGCGTAGGCCTGCTGGTAGATCGTGGTCGAGAGCACGTGCGGGGCGTTCTCGAACGTCGCCGTCAGCTCCGGTGAGGGCGGGATGCCGAGCTCACCGGCCAGGTTGCCCGGATAGTCCGGGTGCACCAGCTCGGCCGAATCCCGGGCCGTCACGTAGTCGACCACCGGGGGGAGTGGTTCGTAGTCGACGACGACCAGCTCGGCCGCGTCCTCGGCCACGTACCGGTCGGCGGCGACGACCAGCGCGACCGGATCTCCGGCGAACCGCACCTCTCCCTCGGCCAGGGGCGGGCGGGGAGTGTCCGGTATGTCCTTGCCCAGCAGGGTGTACCACTGTTCGCGCACGTCGGGGTTGAGGTCGCCGGCGGTGAACACGGCGTGCACGCCGTCCAGGGCGAGGGCCTCGTCGACGTCGATCCCGGTGATGCGGGCGCGCGCCATCGGGCTGCGCACGAAGCAGCCGTGCAACATCCCCGGGCGCACCACGTCGTCCACGAAGGTCCCGTGGCCGGTCAGCAACCGCGGATCCTCGACCCGGTGCACGCGAGCTCCGGCATACCGGCCAGCGGCCGCGTTCGCCGGACTCATCGGTTCCATCCTGGATCCCTTCTCGGCGACGGACACCGCCGATGCTGGGCAGTTGTTTAACACGGTTGCGAACGAGGGGTCAAGGAAGCTCCCTAGTGAGCGTCCTGTCGTGGGCGCCGCTCGAGACCCGATGCTGTGCAGTTGGCTAACTACGAGTTCCGGAAGAAGAGCGCGTGCTCTCGGATGGCGTCCGGCGTGGGGCGGGGCGTCCAGCCAAGCTCGCGGGTGGCCTTGCCGTGGTCGAGCGGCGGCATGCAGTGCATGAGACGGACCGACACGGTGGTCAGGGGCATGTCGCGTCTGAACGCCCGGCCGGCCACGTCCCCGAGCCGGCCCGCGACCCTCATGGCGCCCAGGGGCACGCCGATCCGGGGCGGTTTGTGGCCGGTGGCCTCGGCGGCCGCCGTCAGTATTTCCTTCGAGGTCATCATGCGTTCGGAGATGATGTACCGCTCGCCGGCGCGGCCGCGCTCCTCCGCGAGCAGGAATGCCCGGGCGGCATCCTCGACGCCGACGACCTCCATCCGCTGGTTGCGCACGAAGAACGGCATCCTTCCGGCCGCTGCCGCCCTGATGAGCCGGCCGTGCGCGACCGGGCCGTGGTCCCTCGCGCCGAACGTGGTGGACGGGCAGAGCACCACAGCGTCCAAACCGCGCTCACCGTGGTAGCTCAGCACCAGGTTCTCGGCGTCGAGGCGCGACCGGATGTACGGGCCGCCCATCTCGGCCCAGGTGTGGGCGGTGTCCTCGGTCGCGGAGCCGGTTCCGGGATGGCCGATGGTGCCGATGGTGCCGCAGAAGACGAACCGCTCGACCCGCGCCGCCACCGCCGCGTCCAGGACATTGCGCAGCGACTCGACATTCGTGCGGAACAGCGGTGCGGGGTCATGAAGTGAAGGCCGGGCGTCGACAATGCAGTAGAACACCGTCGCCACGTCGCGCATGGCCGCCCGCAGCGCCTGGTCGTCGAACAAATCGCCCCGGAACTCGGGAACCGGCAGATCCGCGAATGCGTGCGATGCGCTGGTCGGCCGCACCCAGATTCGTACATGGTCCCCGCGCTCGACGAGTTGGCGGGTGATGTGCGACCCGAGGAATCCGCTCGCGCCCATTACCAGTTTCGCGGTGCGTTGCCGATTTGTCACGATGGAGTCCAACCGTTTCCGTGGCGGCCAGACGTATTCGATAGAATCTATCGAATAGTCAGGGAAAGGGGTCAAGATGCGTGGCACGATGTCCGCGCCGACTTCGCGGGTCGTCGAGATCATCGAGTTGCTCGCCCGCCCCGGCGACACTCGGCTCCGCTACAGCGACATCGCGCGCGAGCTGGGCCTCACCCAGGCCACCACGCACGCGATCCTGACGACGCTGTGCGACCGGGGTTGGGTGATCCGTGACCTGGTCGACAAGACCTTCACCCTCGGGCCCGGTCTCGTGCCCGTCGCCGCCGCGGTCAACACCCGGCCGTTCGTGGATGAGGCGCGGGTCGCCGCGGTCGAGCTCACCGCCGAGTTCGGCTACGCCGCGTCGGTCACCGAGAAACTCGGCGACTCGTTGCAGATCACCGCGTTCGAAGGGGGCGAGAGCCCCTGGCCCGGCGACCGCATCCCGTACGCGCCGCCGTTCGGCGCCGGGTTCGCGGCCTGGGACACCGACGCCGAACGCCAGGCCTGGATCCAGCGGGCCGCGTCCAGCAACGCCGCCATCGCCGAGCGGCTCGCGGACACCCTGGCCCGCATCCGCGAGCGCGGATTCGACGTGGACGGCACGTCGCCGGCCGTGGCCCGCGCGGCCAACCTGGTCGGCACCCTGGACAGCGGCGCGATCGCCCTCCCGCAAAACGTCCGCGAGATGCTCGACCGGCTGCGCGTGGAGTTCACCACGATGGGATTCCCGGACGACTCCGCCGACAGCCCGAACCAGCCGGTGGCCGCCGTGACCGCGCCCGTGCTCGACCGCCATGGACACACGGCGCTGCTCCTGGCCGTGCACCCCCTCGTGGACCTGCCCCCTCGGCGGGTCGAGACCATCGGAAAGCGCCTGATCCGCGCCACGGCGGCGATCTCCGGCCGGGCCGCCGGGTCCTCGCGCTCCCGGCGGCCGTCCGGCTAGCTGCTGGGCCTCCACCCTCACATGCCGAAGAGGGCGCGCTGCCCGAGCGGGTCGAGGTACAGCCGGGTGAGCTTGCTGTAGGCGATCCGCCACTGGCCGTCCTCGACGCGGTAGTCCTCGTGGTAGTGCCCGAACCCGATGACCCTGAGGCCGGCCGGATAGATCAGCAGGTCCTGCATCGCCCACACGACCTTCGCCGTGGTGGGCGAGGTGACCTCGATCTCCGGCGTGTGCCCGTGGTGCACGGTCCTGTTCAGGGCCAGTGACACCTTGAGGAAGTTGACGAAGACCGCCCGGCCGGTCAGGATCGGGCCGGCCGAGTCGGTGGTGTCGACGGTCACGTCCCCGGTCAGCTGGTCCCCCAGCAGGTCCCAGTTCTTGGTGTCGATCGCCCGGAAGTAGCGGGCCTTGACCTGCTTGATTTGGGCGATGGCCACGGCGGCGACCTCCGGGCTCACGTTGTCCGACTGGAGTGCCGGGCCCGGGCCGGACCGGATGGGCACCAGTGGGGGAGCGGCGTTGGCCGGCACCGTGCCGGCCAGCCAGAGGGCGGCCACCGCTCCGGTTCCGATCAGGAAGTTCCGCCGGGAGGGGGCGGGCAACCTCGTCGCCGTCACGACTCGTCCAGCTGCAGCCGGGTCGCCTTCGTGGACGTGATCCTCCACTGGCCGTCCCGGATGGCGTAGCTGTCCCGGTGGTGCCCGAAGGCCAGTACCCGCCGGCCGTTCGCCTTCACGGTCAGCACCTGCATCGCCCACGTCCCCTCGGCGGTGTTCGCCGAGGTGAGCCTGATCTCGGGCATGTGCCCGTGGTGCACGGTCTTTGCCCCGTCGTAGTCGCTCTGCGCCCGCGTCACGTAGTTCGCCCTGCCGTTGGCCTTCGGGCCGGCCAGCGCCTCGTGGTCGACCTCGACGTCATCGGCGAGCGTGGACTCGAACGTGGACCAGTCCTTGGTGTCGAGGCAGCGGAAGTAGCGCGCCTTGAGGAACTCGATCGTGTTGATCTTCAGAACGTCCGGTACGTCCATCGGCTGTTGCCCGGCCTTTCGTGGTTGTCGCAGGTTGGGGAGCGCTGGCCGCCCGGTGTAAGCATGTATCGAATACTCGATGACCTATATCGAATATTTGGTGGCGGCGATCGTAGGGTGGCCGCCGTCGGACGTCAAGCGCCGGAGGGAAACGCACCCCGGGCACGCGGCAGGTGTGCGCGCAGCGCGAGCTCCGGAAGGGGTCGGCGAGTACCGCCCATGGTGGCGAGGTGGTAATGCGATGGTTTCTCAAAGCCAGTCGGTTCGGCCGGAACAAACTAGCAATGGCAGCGCCCCGGGAAAAACGTTTCTCAAAATCTTTCGAAGTAATTGAGTAACGCGGTCCGTGATTTCGTTTCGCGGTGACAAGAACGCTATGCGAGATGGGGGTCGTCAGGGTTTCTCGGCGAGCGCCGCGAGTCGGTCGAGCGAGATCTGGAGCTTGGCGGAGGTGGTCGCGCGGGCTCGTTCGTAGCGCTTCTCGTCGGTCAGCTGCGTCCAGTCGTAGGTATGGGTGACTCGGGTGCGCCCCGCGTCGAGGGGCTCGAGCTCCCACCGCCACAGGTGCCCGGGCGGCTCCTGCCCCGGCTCGGCGGGCTTCCACGCGATGCGGCGGCCCTCGTAGAACTCGACCACGTGGTTCTCCCGGACGCTGCCCTTGGTGAGGGTCATGGCGAAGACCGCGCCGACGTCGCGGACCCGCTGGCCCCCGTCGGCCTGGGCCAGATTGTCGTTGCCGTCCCAACGTGGTTGTTGCGTGGGATCGGCGATGAGCTCGAAGATCGCCTCAGGGGCCGCCGCGATCTCGCGGCTGGCGCTGCACACCTTCGTCTCCTTGCCCGGGCCAGTCACATGTGCATCCAACCACCCGGTGGTCGCCGCGGCGCCTGCCGGCAATACGTTCACCTTCTGTAATCAGTAGGCGGCCAAGTCGGTGCTAATGTGATCCGTTGCACACTCGAATGGGCGATGCGACCGGAGAGTGGAGGGATCATGGCTGGCTTGGTGGTCAAGAGTCTGAGCAGTCCGGAGGAAGTGAGGCCGTTCAAGGACGGCATGGGCAAACTGGAGCTGGTCGATCTTGCGTCCGGTGGTGTAGGGCGCGCGACATTCCAGCCCGGCTGGCGCTGGTCCGAGCACGTCAAGCCGATCGCGGGGACCGACAGTTGCCTGGCCTCCCACGTCGGCTACGTGATATCGGGTCAGATGACGATCCGTATGGACGACGGCGAGCAGGTGACCTTGGGGCCGGGCGATTACATGCGGTGCCCGCCCGGTCACGACGCCTGGATCGTGGGCGACGAGCCTTGCGTAGTGATCGACTGGCAGGGGTTCGTCGACTACGCCAAGGGCTGAGCCACCTCGGCGCCGGCCAGCGCGATGCGGTGGCGCCGGTGTGCGGCCATCCGGACCGGGGCGTCCGGCCAGCCGTACCCGTCGTAGTCGCCGACCCGCTGGACCAGCTGAAGGAACAGTCGCCCGCCGAGCAGCTCGGTGCAGACCTGCAGGTAGGCGCCGTCGCCGTCGGTGTCGTAGAGCACTCCGGCGGCGCGGAGCCGCTCGAGCAGCTCGGCGGGCAGTCCGAGGCGGGCCTCGAGGTCGGCGTAGTAGTTGTCCGGGATCGCGAGCAGCGCGGCGCCGGCCGCGCGGGCGGCCCGGGCGGCGGTGACGACGTCGTCGGTGCGGAGCGCGACGTACTGGGGGTCGGTGACGCGGGGCGCCCAGTCGCCCCGGCGCAGCAGCGAGACCGTCAGCGCGATCCGTGTGCGCCGGCGTTCGTCGTTGACCGCGCGGCCGCGTATCAGGCCGTAGGGCGCCGCGAACTCACCCGGTTCTCCCGGGCGGAGGCCGAGCACCGCGCGGTAGAAGAGCGCGGCCTCGTCGAAATGGTCGAACGGCTGGGTGAGCCCGACATGGTCGACCCCGGTCACGCCGATGCCCGTCGCGGCGGCCATGCCGGTGGGGACGAAGTCGCCGGTCCAGCCGCCGGCCTCGGGCGCGTTGGTCCGGCAGAGGAACAGAGACGTCCCGTCCGGGGCGGCGATCGCGGAGAGATCGGCTTCGGCGGGGCCGTGGTGACGGGGAAGGATCGGGGCGAGTAGTCGTTCGGCGCGAAGCGCGGACGTCGGCGGGTCCTCGGACTCGACGCCGATGGCGCCGATCGAGGGTTCGCCGCCCCTGGCGTTGACCAGGATCCGCGCCGCGCCCTGCTCCCAGCGGTCGACCGGCTTGCTCCGGTGCCGGCCGGTGTGGGCGAAACCGAGGGCGCTCAGCGTGTCGGCGAGCGTCGCGGCGGCGGAGGAGCCTGCGGTGAGCTCGACGAATGCGTAGCCACCCAGCTCGGGTGCCGGGACCGCGACCGGGTCGGTTCCGGCGCCGCCGGCCGCCGTGGCCTCGGCGAGGGCGAGCAGGGAGCGGCGCGCGTCGACGGCGGTGCCGGCGGGATCGGCCTGGCGGAAGACGTCGTTGAACACCTCGAGTGACAGCGGCCCCCGGTAGCCCGCCGCGAGGACCGGCCGGAGGAACGCCGGCAGGTCGAACGAGCCCTGCCCGGGGAACAGCCGGTGATGCCGGCTCCACTGCAGCACGTCCATCGACAGGTGTGGGGCGTCGGCCAGCTGCAGGAAGAACAGCTTCTCCCCGGGGATCGCCGCGATGCCGGCGGGATCCGAGCCTCGGGACAGGATGTGGAAGCTGTCCAGGCACAGGCCCAGTGCCGGGTGGCCGGCTCGGGCGACCACCCGCCAGGACCGCTGGTAGGTGTGCACGTGGCGGCCCCAGGCCAGGGCCTCGTAGGCGATGCGCAGCCCCCTCGCGCCGGCGCGCTCGGCCAGCGCGTGCAGTTGCTCGGCCAGGCGGTCGTCGTCGGCCACCGCGTCCTGGGCGACCGACGAGCAGACCAGCAGGGTGTCCGCGCCCAGCGCCTCCATCACGGCGAACTTGTGCTCGGCCCGCCGCAGGTTGGCCGTGAACCGTTCGGGATCGGTGGAGTCGAGGTCGCGGAACGGCTGGTAGAGGTCGATGGACAGGCCGAGGCCGGCGCAGCGCCGTCGGACCTCCGAGGGCGGAAGCACGGAGTTGAGCAGGTCGGGTTCGAAGAGCTCGATGCCGGCGAAGCCCGCGCCGGCCGCGGCGGCCAGCTTGTCCTCGAGCGTTCCGGACAGGCAGACGGTCGCGATGGCATCGTGCCGGTCAGGCCACACGGCCGGCCTCCTTGTCCGGGGTGACGAGTTCGGCGAGGTGACGCAGCATCCGCTCCGGGTCGGGATCGGCGCCGGTGAACAGGCGCAGGGCCTCGGCGGCCTGGTGGACGGCCATCCGCCCGCCGTCGAGCGTCGCGCACCCGGCCGCTCGCGCGGCCCTCAGCAGCGCGGTGTCCAGGGGCCGGTAGACGATCTCGGCCACCCAGAGCGCCGGCCGCAGCAGATCGGGAGGCAACGGGAGCCCGGGCTGCTCGGCCATCCCGACCGGCGTCGCGTGCACCAGCCCGTCGGCGCGGCCCAGCCGGACGGCCAGGTCCCCGGACCCGCCGGAGCGCACCCGGCCGCTGCCGAACCGGGCGGCCAGCGCGTCCGCGAGCCGCGCCGCCCGGGCGTGGTCGAGGTCCAGAATGTCGAGGGCGCCGACGCCGAGGGTCAGCAGGGCGTGCGCACTGGCCGCCCCCGCGCCGCCGGCGCCGAGAAGCACGACGCGATCCGTTGCCGCCCCCGGCAGCCCGGTGCTCATCCCGTACCGGAAGCCCGACCAGTCCGTGTTGTGCCCGACAGCGCGGGCGCCCTCGAAGACGACGGTGTTGACCGCACCGATCGCCTCCGCCTCCCCGGACAGCTCGTCCAGGTGCGGGAGGACCAGCTGCTTGCAGGGGTGCGTGATGTTGAGACCCCGGTACCCGTCCGCCCGTGCTCGGTCGAGCAGCGCGCCGACGGCGGTCGCCGGAAGGCCGAGCTCGTCGAGATCGAAGCGGGAGTAGGCGTAGGGCACGCCGAGCCGGTCGGCCTCCCGCACGTGCAGCGCGGGGGACAGTGACGGGCCGATCCCGGATCCCACCAGGCCGACGCGCACGGGGTTGTCGATCGTCACGGGCCTCCTCGACGGCGCATTCTATGTACTAGATAGTTAGTTGTACTCGATTCCTGAGGGGGACGGAAGGGGCTCGGGCCGGTTGCGGGCTCTATCGTCATGACGTGATCGAAAGGAGCGCGGGCCCATGACCTCGGCGGATCAGGTGGTGCCACCGGAGCGGCAGCGCGACGCCGAGCGCACCCGGGCCGAGATCCTCGAGATCGCCACCGAGGAGTTCGCCGACCGTGGCTACGACGGGGCGCGGGTCGACGAGATCGCGGCCCGGACCCGCACCACCAAGCGGATGATCTACTACTATTTCCGCAGCAAGACGGGCCTTTACGTGGCGGTGCTGGAGCACGCGTACGCCGGCATCCGGGCTCTCGAGACCCAACTGGACGTGGCCGACCTGCATCCCGCCCGGGCGATGCGGGCGCTGGCCGAGCTCACCTTCGACCACCACGAGGCCCATCCGGCGTTCATCCGGCTGGTGAGCATCGAGAACATCCACCGCGCGCGGCACCTGCGGACCTCGCCGATCCTGTCCGGGCTGGCCACGCCGGCCGTCGACGTGCTCGGCGGCATCCTGCGGCGGGGGCGGGACGGCGGGCTGTTCCGCGACGACGTCGACGCGCTGGACGTGCACATGGTGATCAGCGCGTTCTGTGTCTTCCGCATCGCCAACCGGCACACGTTCCAGGCCATCTTCGACCGGGACATGCTCGAGCCCGGCCGCCGTGACCACTACCGGCGGATGCTCGGCGACCTCGTCCTGGAGTACCTGACCGCGCACGTCGCCCGGGCCTGACCGTCCCGGCGGCTTGACAGCACTGGTGGGCTAACTCACTATCTAGTACGTAACTAGTTGGTACATTGCCGGCCGGCCGGGGCGTGGTCTGAGCACAGTGCAAAGGAGCACCAGGTGACGGAACGAGACGTCCTCGCGGAAGGCAAGCCGGGCAAGGCGGCGCTCGCGGCCTGGATCGGCAGCGCGCTCGAGTACTACGACTTCTTCATCTACGGGACCGCCGCCGCGCTGGTCTTCAACAAGATCTTCTTTCCCGGTTCGGAGCCGGCGGCGGGGACCTTGCTCGCCCTGGCGACCTTCGGCGTCGGCTACCTGGCCCGCCCGGTCGGCGCGTTCCTGCTGGGCCACATCGGTGACCGGTTCGGGCGCAAGCGGGTGCTGGTCGCGACCATCCTGCTGATGGGCCTGTCCACGTTCCTGATCGGCTGCCTCCCGGGCTACGGCCAGATCGGCGTCGCGGCGCCGGTGCTGCTGGTCGCGCTGCGGTTGCTCCAGGGCCTGTCCGCGGCGGGCGAACAGGCGGGGGCCAACTCGATGAGCCTGGAGCACGCGCCCGCGCACCGGCGGGCCTACTACACGAGCTTCACCCTGAGCGGCACCCAGTGCGGGCAGATCCTGGCCACGGCGGTGTTCCTGCCGGTCGCGGCCCTGCCCCAGGACGCCCTGCTGAGCTGGGGTTGGCGCCTCCCGTTCTGGCTCAGCGCGCTGGTGGTCGTGGCCGGGCTGGTGATCCGGCGGAACCTGGACGAGACGCCCGTCTTCGAACGGGAGAAGGACCGGGCCGAGGTTGACCGGCTGCCCCTGGTGACGCTGTTCCGCGAGCACAGCGGCGACGTCGCCAGGGTGGTCGCCGCCGCGACGATCGCCACGGTCAGCACGATCTTCACCGTCTACGCCCTGTCCTACGCGGTGAACACCGTGGGGCTGTCCCGCACCGCGATGCTCTGGGTCGGCGTGCTGGCCAACGTCGTCGCGCTCGCCGCGTTGCCGGCGTTCGGCGCGCTGGCCGACCGCGTCGGGCGCAAACCGGTGTTCATCGGCGGGTCGCTCGGGTGCGCCGTGCTCATGGTCGCCTACCTCTGGGCCATCTCGACGGGGAACTACCCGCTGATCTTCCTGACCGGGGTGCTGATGTTCGGCGTGGTGCACAGCGCCACCGGCGGCGTGTGGCCCGCCTTCTACGGCGAGCTGTTCCCGGCGCGGGTGCGCCTGTCCGGGATGGCGATCGGCACCCAGATCGGCTTCGCCGTGGCCGGGTTCGCGCCCTCGATTGCCGCCGCCCTGTCCGGCCCGGGCGGCGGCAACTGGATCGCGGTCGCGGGGTACGTGGCCGGGGTCTGCCTGGTCAACGTCCTCGCCGTGGCGACCGGGCGGGAGAACTACCGCACCCCCACCGAGGACCTCGGCACGCGGCCCGGGGCCCGTCGGCCGCAGGCCCCGACCCCCGCGCTGTGACCGCGACACCGGAGGAGTTCCAGGTGTACGCGATCCGGTACGCGTCCAGGGAGGGCAGGCGGGGCGAGCACTTCCACGGCTACGACGAGACCTGGGCGGACCCGCACCCGACCGCCTACTACGTCTGGCTCGCGGTGTCGCCCCGGCGGTGCGTGCTGGTCGACGCGGGCATGGACCCGGCGCGCGCCGCCACGCTCGCCGGCCTGGACTACCACTGCTCGCCGGTCGATGCGCTTGCCGAGCTGGGGGTCTCGCCGGGCGACGTGGACCACCTCGTGCTGACCCACCTGCACTACGACCACACCGGCACGGCCGCCGCGTTCCCCTCGGCCCGGTACGTCCTGCAACGGACCGAGATCGACTACTGGACCGGGCACTGGGCGAAGCGGATCAGGGCCGAACGGTGGCTGGTCTCCGAGGACGACCTCGGGCACCTGCTCGACCCGGGGGCCGGGCACCGCCTGCGCATCGTCGACGGCGACCACGACGTCGTGCCGGGCCTCAGCGTGCACCACGTCGGTGGGCACACGGCGGGAATGCAGGTGGTCCGCGTGCGCACGGCCCGGGGGTGGGTCGTACTCGCCTCGGACGCCAGCCACTTCTACGAGAACATCGAGCGGGACCGCCCGTTCGCCATCCTGAACAGCATCCCCGGCGCCTACGCCGCGTTCGACCGCATCACGGAGCTCGCCGACGGACCGGAGCTCGTGGTTGCCGGGCACGACCCACTGGTGCTGCGGCGCTTCGCCCCGGCATCCCGCACCCACGCCGGCGGGATCGCGCGAATAGCGTGAACCCACCTGGCCAGCCAATCCGCCGCGGCTCGGGTCCCGCTCGCCGCCCGGGCCCACGGCAAGCGGCTGTGTGCGTGGCGCCCTTCGTCACGCAGCGTCGCCAACCGCCGAGCCCGCGCGGGCAATTCCACGGCTGGACCTCATCGAGTGCGACACCATTCTGGTTCGATCTCGAAGAGACCAGACTCGTGTCGACCTCGAAGAACCGGGCGGGCCGAATCCGACCGCCACCGGTCACACCCCGTACAAAGCCGACGGCTCGGAACGTGGCGTGCTTGTCCGGGTGGGTGGCGAGCTCGATCACCCGCGAGCCCTCGATGCCGGAGGACGCCGAGACGATCACCGAGGGCGTCGCGTCGTCGATGCGCGCCGCGAGCTCCCGGGGCGCGAACCCGCCGAACACCACCGAGTGCACCGCGCCCAGTCGGGCGCAGGCGAGCATGGCGATCGCGGCCTCGGGGACCATCGGCAGGTAGATCACCACGCGGTCGCCGCGCCCGACCCCGAGCCCGGCGAGAACCCCGGCGAACCGGGCCACCTCGTCGCGCAGCCCGGCGTAGCTGTAGGTGCGCCGGATGCCGGTGACGGGGGAGTCGTAGACCAGGGCGGCCCGCTCGCCCCGGCCGGCCTCTACGTGGCGGTCCAGCGCGTTGTGGCACACGTTGAGCTCGGCATCGGGGAACCAGCGGTAGAACGGCGGCCGGGAGCCGTCCAGCGCCCGCGTGGGTGGCACCCCCAGTCGATCGCCTTCGCCGCGTCGAGCCAGAAGGTCTCCGGATCGTCCAGGCTCGCGCGGAAAACCTGTTCATAGATCGACCTTTGCCACATATTGTGCTAGTACGTACTAGTTACGTTCTAGCTAAAATGTAAACAGAGTGTGCACGACGCGACAAGGGGGCGCCCGCGGTTTGATGTTCCGCGGCGACATGGAGGTGACGGCATGGGCGGCCTGACCGAGGAGGGTGCGCTGTCCGGCGAGACGGCGGCCGAGATCGCGGTCTCGGTGGAGGGGGCGATCTCGGCCGGACGGCTGGCGCCCGGCGAGCGGCTGCCCACGGTGCGCGAGCTGGCCGCGCGGCTCGAGGTGAGCCCGGCCACGGTCAACGCCGCGTACCGGGCACTGCGCAACCGCGGCCTGGTCGCCGGGTCCGGCCGGGCCGGAACCCGGGTGGTCGAGAGCGGCGCGTCGGCCAGCCGCCGACTGGCCGCGCCGGTGGGGCCGGGCGTGCGCAACCTGGCCGACGGCAACCCCGATCCCGAGCTGCTGCCACCGCTGCGGCCGGCCTGCGCCCGGCTCACCGGAAAACACTGGCTCTACGGGGAAGGCGGCCGCCTGCCCGCGCTGCTGGACTGGTTCCGCCACAACTTCGAACGCGACGGCCTGGTCGCTGACCACCTGGCGGTCATCGGCGGCGCGATGGACGGCGCGGAGCGGGCGCTGCAGGCGCACCTGCGGCCCGGCGACGCCATCGTGGTGGAAGACCCGGGCTACGGGGGCGTGCTCGACCTCGTGCCGGCCCTGGGCCTGCGCCCGATCGCGGTGCCGGTGGACGCCGACGGCATGCGCCCCGACCTGCTGGGCCGAGCGCTCGAGCAGCGCCCCGATGCCTGCATCCTCACGCCGAGGGCGCACAACCCCACCGGTGCCGCGTTCACCGAGCGGCGAGCCGCCGAGCTGCTCGAGGTCCTGCGGGGCCATGACGACCTCCTGGTGCTGGAGGACGACCACGCGGGGGCCATCTCGGGGGCCGACCCGGTGACCGTGGTGGGGCGCGGAGACCTCCGGCGGTGGGCGGTCATCCGCTCGCTGACCAAGACCCTCGGCCCCGACATCCGGATCGGCGGCCTCAGCGGTGACCAGCTCACCGTGGACCGGGTGATCCGGCGGCAGCAGGTGGGCGCCGGCTGGGTCAGTCACGTCCTGCAGGAGCTGGCCGCGACCATCCTCACCGACCCCGCGACGCCGCCGCTGCTCGCGGCGGCGCGCGAGACCTACCGGGAGCGACGCCAGGCCCTGGCCGACGCCCTGCAACGCCACGGGATCCGCGTGTCCGGGCGTTCCGGCTTCAACGCCTGGATCCCCACCCCGGCCGAGGGGGCCGTCGCCCAGGCGCTGCTGGCCCGCGGCTGGGCGGTGCGCGCCGGCGAGTCGTTCCGCACGCACAGCCCGCCGGGCCTGCGGGTCACCTTCGCCAGCCTGTTGCCCGATGAGGCCGAGGACTTCGCCCGGGCGCTCCACGACATCCTGCACGGCGACGGCCGGAGCTACACGGCTTGAGCCACCCCTACCACAGCGCGGGCCGGGCCGGCGGTGCGTCCAGGGTGGGGAAGTGCGGGAGCACGCACTCGACGATCTCGGCGACCGCTTCGGCGGCCGGACGGCTGCCGTGCTGGACGCCGAGCGCGACGTGGTTGACGCCGTGGTCCTGCCATCGCCCGAGCTGCTCGATCAGGGCGTTGCGGCCGGTCCGCAGGACGAACCCGCCCCGCAACGGGGTCGGTGGATGGGCCGGGTCCTCGGCCAGGTCGATCCACTCATTGGTGATCACCGGTTTGAACTCGCCGCCGCGGATCTTGGATCGCCATCCGGCGATCTTCGCGCCCAGCTGGGCGGGGCCCTCGGCGGTGTGCGTAATGCCGGGGTAGACCAGCCAGCCGTCGCTGTGCTCGGCGATCCACTCCTCGCTCTGCCGGCTCGAGCCGGTGACGATCAGGGGGATGTCGCCGACCGTCGGCTTCGGCAGCAGGTCGGTCGTGCCGGTCAGGTGGGCCAGGGGGGAGCTCACCCTGGGGAAGCTCTCGGTGAGCAGCCGCCGCACCAGCGGCAGGCTCTCGGCGAACCGGCCGGCGCGCTGGTCGAACGGGATGCCGTAGGCGGGAAACTCCGATGCGCGGTCCCCGCTGGCCACGCCGAGCACCAGCCGCCCGCCGGAGAGCCGGTCGATCGAGGCGGCCTGCTTGGCGACGTCGATCGGATGCCGCAGCGTGGTGACGACGCTGCCCGAAGCCAGCGCGATCTGTTCGGTGTGGGCGCTCAGCCACGCGAGGTAGGTCCACGGGTCGTACACCTGCCCGACGTCACCGAACTGGCGGTCGTGCAGCGGTATGTCGCGCACCCACAGCCCCGCCAGGCCACCCCGGTCGGCCCGGCGGACGACGTCGCCCTGGCCACGCATCGCCTCCAGCTCCCCGGGGTACTGCCACAGCGGGAGGAACAGTCCCACCGTGAGCCGGCCCGGCGCGAACATGCGCCGGTAACCGGGATGGTGCGCGAACCGCCCCGCCCACTCCGGCTTCCCGGCGCCGTTCTCGAGTACCCCGGTCCCGGTGTTCTTCTGACTCATCACGCCTCCTGGATCGATCGTTCCATCTAGATCTATCAGATGGAGCGTTCGGTCCAATGGGTCGGAACGGCTGGACGTGCGCGGAATCACGCACTAATATTCTAGCACGTAACTATTACGTACTAGTACAAAGAGGTGCTCGATGACCGAGGCTCACGCCCCTGAAGCCCCCGCACGGGGACTCGGTGCCAACGGGTTCGTCCCGCATCCGCTCACCCCGCTGGGCGGGGCGGAGATCGTGGCGGCGGCCCGGGCGGTCCGCTCCTGGCCCGCGTGCCCGCCCGGCCTGCGCTTCGCCGTGATCGCCCTGCACGAGCCGGCGAAGGACGAGCTGCGCGCCGCCGAGCGGAACCCGCGACCCATCGAGCGCCGCGCCGAGGTCATCGGGTATCTGCCGGCCAGCGGGGAAACCGTCGAAGCCGTGGTCTCGCTCGACCGGGATGCGGTGCTCTCCTGGCGGACGCGCGACGACGTGCAGCCGCTCATGCTGGGTGAGGAGTTCGTGGCGTGCGAGGCACTGCTGCGCGCCGACCCGCGTTGGCGCGAGGCCATGCGTCGCCGAGGGGTGACCGACTTCTCGCTCCCGATGATCGACCCGTGGGCCGCCGGGCACACCGGTCCAGAGGACGACCCGGGCCGGCGGCGGATCGCCCGCCCGGTGACCTTTATCCGGACCGATCCCGAGGACAACGGCTACGCCCGCCCCGCCGAAGGTCTGGTCTGCGTCGTGGACCTCGACCGGCGCGAGGTCGTCGAAGTCGTCGACCACGGGCCGGCGCTCGTGCCGCCCCGCCCCGGGAACTACCGGCCCGAGCTCGCCCGGGACCCGGCGAACTGGCCCCACGTCGCCGAACCGCGCACCGGCCTCAAGCCCGTGTCGATCAGCCAACCGGAAGGGCCGAGCTTCACCGTCGACGGCCACCACGTCCGGTGGCAGAACTGGGACTTCCGCATCGGGTTCACGCCGCGCGAGGGCCTGGTGCTGCACCGGGTCGCCTACCACGACCGGGGACGCCGCCGCATGATCCTGCACCGCGCCTCACTCGCCGAGATGTACGTCCCCTACGCCGATCCGGCGCCGATGCACGCCAACAAGAACGTCTTCGACGAGGGGGAGTACGGGCTGGGGTTCCTGGCCAACTCGCTGCGCCTGGGCTGTGACTGCGTCGGCCACATCCAGTACCTGGACGCCGTCGTGCACGACCAGGACGGCAACCCGGTCGACATCCCGAACGCGATCTGCCTGCACGAGGAAGACGCCGGTATCGGCTGGAAACACACCGACTTCCGCACCGGCCACGCCGAAGTCCGGCGGTCCCGGCGGCTGGTCGTGTCGTTCTTCGCCACCGCCGGGAACTACGACTACGGCTTCTACTGGTACCTCTACCAGGACGCGAGCATCGAGTTCGAGGTCAAGCTGACCGGCATCATCTCCACCGGCGCCATCGAGGACGGGCAGACCCCCGGCCACGGCGGCCTGGTCGCCCCCAACCTGTACGGCCCGCACCACCAGCACTACTTCTGCACGCGGCTGGACGTCGAGGTCGACGGGGACGGGAATTCGGTCGTCGAGCACAATGCCGTCGCCCTGCCCGCCGGCCCCGACAACCCGACCGGCAACGCCTGGCTCGACCAGGCCGAGGTGCTGACCACGGAGGCCCGGGCGCAACGGGTGGTGAACACCGCGAGCGGCCGTAGCTGGACCGTCACCAACCCGAACGTGCTCAACGCGCTCGGCGGGCCGGTCGGTTACAAACTGGTCCCCGGCGAGAACGTGCTGCCGCCCCAGGGGCCGGACTCCCAGGTGGGCCGGCGAGGCGGCTTCGCCTACAAGCACCTGTGGGTCACCGCCTACGACCCCGACGAGCGGTACGCCGCCGGCGACTATCCGGCGCAGAACCCCGGCGGCAACGGCCTGCCCGCGTACGCCGGCAAGGACCGGGCCACGGAGAACACCGACGTCGTGGTTTGGTACAACTTCGGCTCCCACCACGTGGTCCGCCCGGAGGACTGGCCGGTCACCCCGGTGCTCCGGCTCGGGTTCCACCTCAAGCCCAGCGGCTTCTTCGCCGGCAACCCCGCCCTGGACGTGCCGAGGGAGGGGGAGTAGGCGCCGCGCGGGCGGGTCGCCGAGATCCCCGACGACGGGCTCACCACCCGAGAACGCCGCAATCGCCCGCTCGTGGTCGTGCACACCGGCGAGATGAAGGGCAAGTCCACCGCCGCATTTCGGCCTCGCGCTGCGCGGCTGGGCGCAGGGCTGGTCGATCGGGGTGTTCCAGTTCGTCAAGTCGGCAAGGTGCATCGAGGACCAAAAAGGCATCGAATGGTAATTCCATTCGGTTCCGCGACACATTTCGAGAATCCATGCAGTGGGACACCTGTATCAAAACCTGGAGACCTCAATGAGCGTGAGCCAGCAGTCCGCCCCTCCGTTACGGGCCGGTGAGATCCGCCGAATTGCCGGGTTGAGCCTGGTCGGCGCCAGCGTCGAGTGGTTCGACTTCTTCCTCTTCGGCACCGCGGCCGCCCTGGTCTTTCCCCGCCTGTTCTTCCCGGCCGGCGACGAGTTCATCGCGTTGCTGTCCTCGTTCGCGGTGCTCGGCGTCGGGTTCCTGGCCCGCCCGATCGGCGGAATCGTCTGGGGTCACCTCGGCGACCGGGTCGGCCGCAAACGCGCCTTCGTCGCGGCCCTGCTCACGATGGCGGCGGCCAGCGTGCTGATCGGCGTGCTGCCCACCTACGGGCAGATCGGTGTGGCCGCGCCGCTGCTGCTCACCCTGCTCCGCTTCACCCAGGGGCTGGCCGTGGGCGGGCAGTGGGGCGGCGCGGTGCTGCTCGCCACCGAGCACGCGCCCAGCTCGCGGCGCGGCTTCTACGGCAGCTTCGCCCAGATCGGTGTGCCGATGGGGGTGCTGCTCGGCGTGGTCGCGTTCTTCCTGGTCGGCACCACGATGAACCCCGCCTCGTTCGACAGCTACGGCTGGCGCGTGCCCTTCCTGGCCAGTGCCGGGCTGGTCGCCGTGGCGCTCTACGCCAGGAACACCCTGGACGACACCCCCGCGTTCCAGCGGCTGCAACGCCTGGCCGCCGCCGACGCCACTGCGCGGCGCTCGCCCGTTCTGGAGGTGTTGCGCCGGCACTGGCGCCGGGTCGTCCTCGCCGGCGGCGCCTTCACCGTGGTGAACGCGACGTTCTACATCTACATCACCTACATGCTGTCCTACGGCACCACCACCGTCGGGCTCAGCCGAGGCGCCATGCTGCTCGCGCTGGCGGTCGCCGCGCTGGCGCAGATCCCGGCGCTGGCCGGGTTCGCGGCCCTCTCCGACCGGATCGGCCGGCGCCCGGTCTACCTCGCCGGCACCGTCGGCACCGCCCTCTGGGCGTTCCCGCTGTTCTGGCTGGCCGACTCGGGCAGCACCGCCGCCATGGCCGTCGCCCTGGTGGTCGGGCAGTGCATCCTGGCCATGATGTACGGCCCGCTCGCGGCGTTCTTCGCCGAGCTCTTCGGCGCCGAGATCCGCTACAGCGGCGCTTCCCTCGGCTACCAGCTCGGCGCGCTGGTCGGCGGGGCGATCTCGCCGCTGGTGTGAGTCGCGCTCCAGCAGGCCAGCGGGAGCACGCTGGCCATCTCCGGCTACATCGTCGTGCTTTCGGCCATCGCGTTCGTCTGCACGGCCCTGTTGGACGAGACCCGCGCGGCCGAGCTGGGATAGCCGCCTTGCGCGGCCCCAAACCCTCTGGCTCTATTGAGCTAGCACAGAATAAAGTATGTACTAGAACAAAATGGAGGCAATGATGTCGGCTCGGACTGACCTGGGCTACGACCCCGACCGGCTGTGCGCGGAGTTCCTGGCGCCGTGGAACGACCACGACGTCGAGGCGGCGATCGCCACGTTCAGCGGGGACGGGTTCTGGGAGTTCACCGTGGGCTCGGAACCGTGGGGCCGCACCTACACCGGTCGGGAGGCCCTCCGCGAGGCGATCGGCGCGGTGTTCACCGCGATCCCGGACATCCACTACGAGGTGGTGCGCTACCACGCGGCGCCGACGCACCTGACCATGGAGGTCCTGGTCACCGGGACCAACGGCGAGGGCAAGAAGCTCAACTACCAGGCCTGCGACATCCTCAGCCTGGACGCCGGCAAGGTCACCGGCAAGCGCTCCTACCGCAAGGTGGTGTCGTGACCGGCCACGAAGGCCCGGTCACCGGCGCGGTGCGCGCGTTCATCGAGTACCAGCGCCTGTGCTACGTGGCGACCGTCGGCCCGGACGGCGAGCCGAACCTCAGCCCCAAGGGGTCGCTGAAGGTCCTGTCCGAGCACGAACTGGCGTTCGCCGACATGGCCTCGCCTCGGACCGTGGCGAACCTGCGTACCAACCCGCGGCTGGAGATCAACCTGGTCGACCCCTTCCTGCGCCGGGGGTACCGGATCAAGGGCACCGGCCGGGTGGTCGACGACCCGGAGGTGCTCGCCGTCGTCGGCCAGGGGCTCGGGCACGACTACCCGGTCCGGGCGGCGGTGCGCATCGCGGTGACCGAGGTCCGCCCGGTCGACAGCCCGGTCTACCTGTTCACCGACACCCCGTCGGACCAGGTCCACGCCATGTGGCAGGACAACTACGGCTACCACCGGGACCCCGAGGGGCGGGAGGTCTGATGCGCCACGCTGTCGCCTTCCCGGCCGAGGTCCAGCTGAACATCACCCAGATGATCGACATCACCCGGCACGCCGAACGCGCCGGCCTCGACGG
Source organism: Actinospineispora eucalypti (assembly GCF_039543365.1). Lineage (NCBI taxonomy): Bacteria > Bacillati > Actinomycetota > Actinomycetes > Pseudonocardiales > Pseudonocardiaceae > Actinospineispora > Actinospineispora eucalypti. The sequence continues at coordinate 154,349 of NZ_BAABJP010000004.1, read as the reverse complement.
GGTGTGGGTCGCCGAAGGTCGCGGCGGTGAGGCCTTCGCGACCCTGGCCGCGCTGCTGATGAGCACGTCCCGGATCCGGGTGGGCGCGGGCATCCTGCCGGTGTTCAACCGCAGCCCCTGGCTGGTCGCGATGGGCGCCAACGTGCTCGAGGAACTGGGCGCCGACCGGTTCCTGCTCGGCCTCGGGCCGGGCCACCGGGCCGTGGTGCGGGACCGCCACGGGTTGACCTACGAGCGGCCGCTGGCCCGCATCGAGGAGACCATCGACATCGTGCGCGCCGCACTGGCCGGCGATGTGGTCAACTACAGCGGCACCGTGTTCAACCTGCGGGGAGCCCAGCTCAGCCATCCCGCGCCGGACAGCAGGGTGCCGATCTACCTGGCCGCGACCGGGCCACAGGCCCTCCGGCTGGCCGGACGGGCCGCCGACGGGGTGATCCTCATCCTCGCCTCGAAGGCGATCATCCGATCCGCGTTGAGCGAGGTCCACGCGGCCGCCGTCGAGGCCGGCCGGCAGCCTTCCGCGATCGCCGCCTCGACCTACGTGTTCACCTGTGTGCACGACGACCGCGAGCGCGCCCGGGACGCGTCCCGCGAGACGCTCATCTACTACGGCCGGCTCAACACCTATCGGAAGATCTTCAGCACCGCCGGGTTCGAACGGGAGGCGCACGCACTCGAGCGGGCCTGGCAGGCCGGCACACCCGAGGCGGCCGCGCCGGCCATCGGCGACGCCATGATCGACGCCTTCACCGCGTCGGGGAACGCCGGCGACATCGCCGACGCCCTGCTGCGGCTGTGCGACAGTGGCCTTACCGAGCTCACCGCCTATCCCTATCCGGCGATCGGGCAGTCGGCCACCGAGGCGTTCGAAGCCACCGTGGACGCGGTCGCGCGCGCCGCGAAGGCGACGACCACACCGGCGACCACACCGACGGCCACGTCGAAGGAGGAACCAGCCCATGCTCGAAATGCGCCCCAACTGTGAACGCTGCGACCGAGACCTGCCCGCCGACCAGGGCGGCGCGATGATCTGCAGCTTCGAGTGCACCTTCTGTGACCAGTGCGTCGCCCAGGAGCTGCGCGGAGTCTGCCCCAACTGCGGGGGTTCGTTCACCCACCGCCCGTCCCGACCCACCGCGCTCCTGGACAAGTACCCGGCCTCGACGAAGCGGGTACTGGCCGCCGGCTCCGGGTGAGGCGGCCGGCCCGGGAGCCGGTGCGGACAGCCCGGCAGCTCGCGGACATCCGCGAGTGCGTGATCGCCGGGGCGCTGCCTCGGGCCAGGGCGCGGCCGGTCGTGTTCGAGTCCTGGCGCCGCTCGCTGGCCGCCCGGGTCGATCCCGAACGCGGTGACGGCCCGCCCATCGCCTTCGACCGCCAACAGACGGCGGAGATCCGCGCGGGGCACCCGTTGGCGGCGACTCTGCCGCTGCTGCGCGAGACGCTGCTGGCCGACGACGCGGTCCACATGATGATCGTTACCGACGAGGGCGGGCACATCCTCTGGCGCGAGGGGCACCACACCCTGCTGCGACCGGCCGAAGACGTCGGCCTCACCGAGGGCACCCGCTGGTCCGAGGACGCGATCGGCACCAACGCGATGGGCACCGCGCTGGCCGAGGGCGCATCGGTGCGGATCCACTCCGCCGAACACCTGGTCCGCCGCTACGACGCCTGGACCTGCGCCGCCGCCCCGGTGCACGACCCGGACACCGGGCGGATCATCGGCGTCGTCGACCTGACCGGCCCCGCGCGAGGGTTCCACCCCTCGACCATGGCCCTGGTCGGCGCCGCGGCAAAGCTCGCCGAGGGGTTCCTGCGGGATCAGCTGCGGGCCCGCGGTGCCCTGATTGCCCCGGTTCTGGGGGCGCCGGTGGCCAGCCGGGCAGCCCCGCCCGACCATCTCGTGCTGCGGTTTCTCGGCCGGCCGCCGGTCGCGGGGCTCGACGGGCGTCTGATCCGCCTCAGCGCGCGGCACGCCGACATGCTCACGCTGCTGGCCCTGCGCCCGGCCGGCGTGAGCGCCGAGCAACTGGCCACCGAGGTGTACGGCGAGCGGGGCAACCCGGTCACCGCGCGGGCCGAGATCCACCGCCTGCGCACGCGTCTCGGCCCGTCGGTGCTCGGCTCCGGGCCGTACCGGCTGTCCGCCCCGCTGGACGCGGACTTCCTGCGCGTGCGCGACGAGCTGCGCGCGGGCCGGGTCCGGCGGGCCGTCGCGGCCTACACCGGCGAGCTGCTACCGGGTTCCGAGGCGCCGGCGGTGGTCGAGGAGCGGGAACTGCTCGCCGCGACCGTGCGCCGCGCCGTCCTGGACGCCGGTGACGTGGAAGCCATGTGGCTGCTGGCCGAGACCCGCGCCGGCGCGGACGACCTCGAGCTGGCCGAGCGGCTGGCCCACGCGCTGCCCATCGCCGACCCCCGGCACGCCGGCATGGCCGCCCGGGCCGCCCACCTGGCCCGGTCCTGAGCCGGGGCTACCGGGAGAGCCGGTCCGGTGAGGTGAGCTGGATGGCCTCCGCCATGGCCCGGCCCAGGCGGGTGATGTCCGAGGGGCCGGTACGCCAGCTGATGACGCAGGCCCGCAGCGCGGGCCGGCCACAGAACCGCACGGGGCTCACCCACGCCGCTCCGGAGGCGTTGATGCGCGCGGCGACGTCGCAGTGCCAGCGCCAGGACTCCTCGGCGTCGTCGGGGGCGTCGGGGTGCGTCGCGCAGGCAACCGGTAGCGGGGTGTCGTTGATGACCCGGAATCCGGCCCGGGTCACCTCCGCGTGCAGCAACCGGCCGAGTTCGGTGTCGCGCTCGATCTGGGCGCCGTAGCCGGCGACGCCGTGGGCGAGCAGGCTCAGCCAGAGTTTCAGGCCGGCGAAACGGCGCGACCACTGGTTGGTCGTGGTGTAGGGGTCGGCGGTGTCATCGACCCGAGCCGGCATGTACGAGGTGGACACGCTGAACGTCGAGCCCAGCTCCGCGCGGTCCCGGGTGAGGAACATCCCGGCGCCCATCGGGACCGAAAGCCACTTGTGCGCGTCCACGGTGACCGTGTCGGCGCGCTCGATGCCGTCCAGCACGGGGCGCAGGCGGTCCGAGAGGCAGGCCGCGCCGGCCCATGCCGCGTCCACGTGAACGCGCAGGCCGGCCGCCCGGGCGACGTCGGTGATCCGCGGCAGAGGGTCGATCACGCCGGCGCCGGTGGTGCCGGCGGTGGCCACCACGAGGAAGGGCGCCCTTCCACTCCGCCGGTCCTCCGCGACGGCGGCCTCGAGCACGGCCGGGTCCAGCCGGCCCCGGTCGTCGGCCGGGACCAGGCGACACGCCTCGCGTCCCAGCCCGGTGGCGTGGGCGATCTTGAGCCAGGCCAGGTGCGACTCCGTGCTCGCATAGAACACCGGCGCGGCATCGACCGCCCGCAGGCCGTGGGTCGCGTACGAGGGGAACGCCTGGGTGAGCGCGGTCAGCACGGCGGTCAGGTTGGCCTCGGCGCCGCCGCTGGTCAGGTGACCGCCGGCGGTGCCAGGCAGGCCCAGCCGGGCGGCCAACAGGTCGACGCAGCGTTGCTCCGCCTCGACCGCGAACGGCGCGTGGCTCCAGGCCGCGAGCTGGGGATTCACCGCCGCCGCGATGAGCTCGCCGGCCACCCCGGCCCAGGTCGGAGTGGGGTTGAACAGCCCGAAGTAGCCCGGGTGGTCGGTGTGCACGGTCCAGCGGTCCAGCGCCGCGAGCAGGTCGGGCACCACATCCTCGATGTCGTGCGCCTGGTCGAGCGGGTACCGGTCGAGCCAGCCGCGGATCTCGGTCGCGTCGGCGTCGACGGGCGTGACGCCGTGCTCGGGCCGAATCCGCCAGGCGTCGACCAGCTGGTCCACGACGCCGTGCAGCATCCTCCGCGCGGATTCGCCGTCCCGCATCAGCCACTGCCCTTCAAGCGTGAGTCGCGATTGTGCTAGCACAAAATAATTATGTGCTGGAATGAAAGGAACCCTAGGCGGAGGCGTGGCTTGCCGCAAGCTCCGAGGACACCAGCCGGGCGAGGTAGCGGCCGGTGGTGTGCAGCGGCGACGGATCGGCGGTCACCCGGCTCAGCAGCTCGGCCCCCTCGAGCGCGGAGAGCACCGTGCAGGCCAAATCGGCCGCCGCCGGGCCGTCCAGGCCGGCCGATTGCAGGCGCCCGGCAATGATCTCCTGCCATTCCAGGAGGATCCGGGCTGAGGTCGTCCGGAGCAGGGGAGCGTCGCTCACGCTCTCCAGGGCGGTCACCGCCACCGGGCAGCCGTCGGTCCAGTGGGTCGAGGCAAGGTCCGTGGCCAGGTCGTTCGCGCAGGCGGCGATCGCGTCCGGGGTGCGCTCCTCGCTGGCCAGTGCCGTGCGCAGCAGGGCGGCGAAGCGCTCTCCGGCGTAGGCCAGCGCGCTGGCCGCGAGCTCCTCCTTGCCGCCCGGGAAGTGGTGATAGAGCGAGCTCGTGGTGACGTCGGCCGCGCGCACGATCTCCTTGACCGCCGTCGCCTGGTATCCCCGTCGCTCGAGGAGCGCGGCGGTCTCCCGGACCAGGCGCTCCCGGGTGGGCGAGGTCCGCCTGGGCGTGGTCGCCGGCTCGGAGTGTTCACTCACCGTCGCCAGCCTACTGGATCGATCGTTCCATCCGTGGTTCGGCGGGATCGTGGGGGATCAGCCTTGGCGGTCGCGGCTCTTCGCCACGGTGAGCAGCACCGCGGCGGGTTCGAGTGCTTCCAGGCTGTGCGGCGCCTGGGGGACGATGAGCAGGTCACCCTGGCGGCCGTCCCAGGACTCCTCTCCGGAGCTGAGCCGCACCCTCCCGCGCAGCACGTGCAGGGTCGCCTCGCCCGGGTTGTCGTGCTCGGCGAGCTGGCTGCCGGCGTCGAGCGCGATGAGGGTCTGTCTCAGCATGTGCTCGTGGCCCCCGAACACGGTGCGCGCGCCTCGGTGGCTCGAGCTGTTCTTGGCGACCTCGAGCTGCTCGCGCGCGAGCGCGTCCAGAGAGAGTTTCCGCATGTTCCGATCACTCCTCGCCGATGTCCGAAAACGTGGGATGCGCGTCCTTGCTGCCTTCCAGGTATCCGCAGCAGGCTCGTCCTATGCCTGACCAATCTTCCATCACGCTGGACATTCCCGATACCGAGCTCTGCCGCGAGGCGTGGCGGTACGCGCAGACGATCGAGGCCACGGCGCTGGCCAACCACAGCATTCGGGCCTTCTACTTCGCCCGGGCGACCGGCGAGGCGTCGGGGCTCAAGGCGGGAGCCGACTACGACGAGGAACTGCTGTTCGTCGGTTCCGTCCTGCACGACCTCGGGCTGACCGAAGAAGGCAACGGCGCCGACCGCTTCGAGGTTGACGGGGCCGACCTCGCGGTCCGGTTCCTGCGGGAGCACGGCATGAGCAGCGACCGGATCGAGGTCGTGTGGGACGCCATCGCTCTGCACACCACCCCGGGCATCCCGAACCGCAAACGCCCGGAGATCGGACTGCTGCAGGCCGGCACGTTCATCGACGTCTTCGGCCAGCGGACCGACGAGCTGGCCCCCGGCCTGGCCGAGGCCGTACACGCCGTCTATCCCCGTTTGGGAATCGAACAGGCCATCGCCGAAACGATCATCGACCAGGCGGTCGCCAGGCCCAGCAAGGCCGTGCCGGGGACATTCCCCGCCGACCTCGTCCACCGGATGCGGCCCTCCGCCGGCCTGCCCAGCTGGGACGACATGTTCGCCACGTCCGCCTGGCAGGGCATCGCCTGAGGGAGCACCTTCAAACTCCGGCTCACTCCATTGCGAGCCGTGCCGGCCCTGGTCGCCGAGCGGCAGCCCAGTCCCCACACCATGATCGGAAGGTGACTGCGCTGCCGCTCGGCTCCTGTCGCCGGCACGGGGCCGGCGGTGGCTCAGACGGCGCGGACGGCGGTGGCCTGCGGTCCCTTGGCGCCCTGGCCGATGGTGAACTCGACGCGCTGTCCCTCATCGAGGCTGCGGAAGCCGGCGCCGTCGATCTCCGAGTAGTGCACGAAGACGTCCGGTCCGTCGCCGTCCTGGGCGATGAAGCCGAAGCCCTTTTCGCCGTTGAACCACTTCACGGTTCCCTGTGCCATGTGGTCTGCTCCTAGCAGGTTGGTGGGCCTCACCCTGTGTGGGGCCCGGCCGAGCCTGGTAACGCTGACCGGCAAATGGGATGCGGCGCGGGATCCAGACTGTTCCCGCGAACGTGCACTGCACACGCACCGAAACTGAACGACCTGCCACCAATTGTACGGATCACGCTCTAGCGCCGGCGTTTGGCCGCGTGAGCGTCGAGCCCGAGCATCGCCAGCAGCTCGATGCAGTCGTCGATGCCGCTGGCGTGGGACGCGATGACCTGCGCGGCTTTGTCGTTCTGGATCGCGAGATTGTGCTCATGGACGGCTTGTGCCCGGGCGTGGCGGGTATCTTCGTTCGGCGTCTTCTGCACGTTGAGAGGTCGGTGCGCCATGCTGATCAGCGGTCCTGCTCATGGCGAGGCGGGGAGTTGTCCGGCATGGCTCTCCTAGCGAGACCGTCACTGCCGTGCGGCTCGCGATGATGGGGGTTCGGCCGTCGCTGGTCGACCCGGATCCTGCCGGTCCCTCCGAAGTCCGAGTGCGACATCGGGGCCGCTGGAGCGGCGCCGGACGGTCGCGGTCCAACACTACGTGGCGGCATGCCGAGGCGCGGCGCCGACCTGGAAAGCCGCGGGGCTGGCTTCCAGTCCCAGGTATCAGCTGTCTCGGTCTGCTACTGGGTGAGCTGTTCGTGGGACGCGTGTCCGGCGAGTAGGTCCAGCAGTGGACCGACCAGGTGGCCGTCCTGGGCGGGATGGCGGAACGGGCGAGTTTCGTCGACCGTGTAGCTGTTGCGCCGTCCGACCCGGGTGTGGGTCACGTAGCCGGCGGCTTCCAGGTCGGCCACGATCGCCTGCACGGTTCTCTCGGTCACCCCGATCACCGCGGCGAGGTCGCGCATCCGCGCGTCCGGGTCCTGCGCGATCGCCACCAGCGTGCGGCCGTGCGCGGTCAGCAAGGTCCAGTTTCCCTGTTGCTCACCCGCGGACATGCTCCGTGAGCTTAGACCCGCGAGTTCATACGCGCGAGTCGAAGCACACGATCCCTCATACACGTAATAATTTGCGTGTAATTCTTGACGTGTAACGGTGGCCTCCTTACGCTGCTGGTAACCGGTCGCGAGGCGCCGGGTCAGCGTGTTTCGGCCGAGTCGGGGGTGTTGCGGTGGACCAGGGCCTGGTGTCGCCGGACTGGGCGCCACTCAAGCGGCTGCTGCATACGATCTTGGTGCGGATCCATGCCGCGATGGGTGATCCGCCGCCGGTATCGCTGTCGGTGAGCACATTGTCGGAGCACGGCGTGCTGCGGTTGATCACCCTCGGCGACGGGGCCGGACTCGTCGAGGCCCAGGCCGAACGGCTCGGGGGGCCGGTCCCCGATGCCATCACCACGGGCCTGCCGATCGTGGTCGCCGACCTTTGGTCGGATCCGCGCTGGCCGGGGTTGACCCGCGAGGCGGTGACCGCGCTGTTGCCTGAGCAGGCCGGGGCGTGGGCGCGGATCCAGGGCATGGCGGTTCTCCCGGTCGGGCACCTGGAGCAGAGCACCATCCTGCTGTCCTGCACGCTGCCAAGCCCGCCGACGAACACACCCTGGACGTGCTCGACCGCTACAAGCAGCTGGTCGAGGCGGCGATCGCGGTCACCAACGCCACCGCCGCCGACGGTCCCGAACACGTGCTGCGGCTGCTCACCAGCCGGGCGATCATCGAACAGGCCAAGGGCGCGATCGTCGCCGCCACCGGCCTCGGGAGTACCGAGGCCTGGCGGATGCTGCGCGAGACCAGCCAGAACCACAACGTCAAGCTGCGCGCACTCGCGGTCGCCCTGGTCGAGTACCTCGGCAACGAACCGGTCGAACAACCCTCCGGGCTGCCCGCCCCCGCCGGCGACTACCGCGCCGCCGAGGTCGCGCGGGCAATGTGGCAGCGGCTGGCGACCCGCGACCGGCCGAGAGCCACCGTTTGAGCCCACCGCACCATCCGCACGCCCGGCAGGAGAGAGATGACCATGGCCACCCCGGGGGATGCTCCGTCGGTCGATGCCACGGTCGCCGGGTTCATTGCCTGGCTGGCCCGCCGGCACCGCCAGACCGACGAGGAACGTGAGCGCTGCGTCAGTCACGTGGCGCGATTCCTGGACTGGCGCTCCGAGCAGCCGCCGCTGACCGTTCTCCGGTCGAGGCGCCGCGGCGGCGCTCGAACTCCCACGGGTCGTGGGCGCTGATGACGGTGACCTCGTCGCGGTGGTCGCGCACCAGCTCGCGCAGCCGGGCCTGGGTGCCGAGCCGCAGGTCGCGATGGACCTCCGAGCGGGCCTGGACGATGTCCAGCAGCGGATGCGCCTCCGGGTGGGTGTCCAGCTCACGGTGGTAGTAGTAGGCGTCGCCGCAGTGCAGCAGCCAGCGGCCGTCCCCGTGCACGGCGACCCCGGTGTGCCCGGCGGTGTGGCCACCCAGCGGGACCAGCCGGAACTCCGGCGGAAGGCCCCGGACCGGCAGCGAGGTGAAGCCGAACCAGTCCTCGCCGTCGTCGACGGGGTACGGCACCCAGCGCGGGTGGTGCGCCCAGTGGGCCGGCCGGTAGCGGTAGCTGGGCGCCTCGGCGACGGCCGCGTCGAGCTCGGCGGCCAGGACGTGGACCTGGGCATCCGGGAAGTCGGGCAGGCCGCCGCAGTGGTCGACGTCGAGGTGGGTGAGGAGGATGTGGCGCACGTCCTCGGTGGCGAATCCCAGCCGGGCGACCTGGCGCACGGCGGTCTCCTCCTCGGCCAGGACGGGCTGGGACAACGCGACCCAGTCCGCGCCGAGGGTGGCATGCGGGTCGCGCACGTCCCCGAGTCCGAGGCCGGTGTCGACCAGGACCAGTCCGTGGCCGTCGGTCTCGACCAGCAGGCAGTGGTTCACGGCGTGCGTCGGGGGCGGGCCGTCGTACGTGGCCTCGATCTGGCGGACCGAACCGCAGTTGAGGTGGTGAATGGTCATAGCGGCTAGCCTGGTACTTGAAGCGCGGTTCAAGTCAAGGAGCGATGGTGATCGGGGAACTGCTGGATATCGCCGAGGTGGCCGAACGGTCCGGGCTGGCACCGTCCGCGCTGCGGTTCTACGAGCGGCGCGGACTCATCGCTCCCGCCGGTCGCAACGGCCTGCGCCGCGCCTACGAGCCGGACGTTCTCGGGCGCCTGACGTTCATCGCCTGCGCCCGCGGCGCCGGGTTCACGATCGCCGAGATCGCCCGGTTCCTGCGGGCCACACCCGAGGACACGGAGCTGCGGGCCCGGCTGGCGACCAAGGCGCGCGAGCTCGAGGAGGACATCGCCCGGCTGACCCGGATGCACGCCAGCCTCCGGCACGCGGCCACCTGCACCCACGAACCGCTGGTGGACTGCCCCGACTTCAAGCGCGAGTTCGAACGCCCTTGACTCTCACCCGACTCGAAGGCCGAACCTCGGTGGCCATGCAGACCAACCCAGCCTCCGTGGCCGACCGCTTCGCCGCCGCGTTCAACACCCGCGACACTGACGCCGTGCTCGCCTGCTTCGCCCCCGACGCCACCTACCGGGACCTGTTCTACGGGACGTTCGCCGGTCACGACCAGATCCGCTCGCTGTTCGACCGGATGTACTCCGAAGGCGACCGCCACGAGTGGACCATGACCCGGGTGGTGGCGGACCGGGAGTGCACCGTCGGGGAGTGGACCTTCACGTTCACCGTGAGCGAGGCGGTCCCGGCGAGCGCCGGCCGCACGCTCACCTTCCCCGGGGTGTCGGTGTTCGAGACCGCGCGCGGGTTGTGCCACACGTACCGCGAGCATTTCGACCGGGCCGCCGCCCTGCTCGCGCTCGGCATCCAACCCGCCGGCGTCGCCGCGATCGTTGCCCGGCGCCCCAGCATCGACCTGACCGTCCCGTCCCGGTCGTGACCGTGCGGACCGAGCTGATGATCGGCGAGTTCGCGCGCCGGTCACGGCTGCCCGAGTCGACCCTGCGCTACTACGACAAGATCGGCCTGCTCGTCCCGGCCGTCGTGGACCCGGGCACCGGGTACCGGCGCTACACGGTCGACCAGCTACCGGTCGCGGTGCTGATCTCCCGCCTGCGGTCGCTCGGCGTGGCGCCGGACGCCATCGCGGATGTCCTCCTCGGCGGGGCCGAGGCGGCCACCGCGTTGGCCCGGGAGAGGCAGCGCGCCTCGGCACAGATCGAGCGCGGCCGCGAGCGGCTGCGCGGTCTCGACGAGCTCCTCGCGGAAGGACCGCCGAGGGCCTATCGGGCGCGGGTCGTGGATCTGGCCCCGTGCGAGGTCGCCGCGCTGCGCTTCTCCCTGCCGGCCGCCGAGCTGGAGGCCGGCGTCACACGGGCGATCGCCACGCTGCGTTCCGCGCTGCGGCGCGGCGGCCGACCCCGGGCGGGGCCGTGGGGGGCCGCGTTCCCGCTCGACATCACCGACCAGGTGAGCGGGTTCGTGTTCGCCACCGTCGCCGAGGGGTCTCCCGATCCCGCCGGGACCGAACTGCTGCCCGGAGGTCGCGCGATCAGCGTCCTCCATCAGGGGAGTCCGGCGGGTCTTCCGCTGGCCTACAGCGCGGCCTTCGACACCCTCGGACGGCTCGGCGCCGCCGCGGTCGGGCCGGTGATCGAGAAGTACGAGCCCTCCCTCGTCGAGGTGGTCGTCCCGTTCCGGCAACTCGGCCGACCGCGGTGACGGTCAGTGGACCGCCAGGTGTTCGCGCCGGTGGGTCGGTTGCGGCTCGACCGCTGGTGCGTCGGCCGGGGCGGGCTCGGTCGGCTTGCGCATGATGGCGGCGAGGAACACCCCGCCGATGGTGATGAGGGTGCAGACCAGGAACGCGTCGGCGTAGGCCGAGGTGATCACGGCGCCCTGCAGTTCCCGGTACAGCGCGTACAGCCCCACCGGCCCCTGCTCGAGCAGCGCGTCCAGCTCGGGCAGGTCGGTGGTGGCCGGCAGCAGGGCGGTTCGGTCGGCGAGCAGCTGGTCGGCGTGGTTGCTGACGATCACAGTGAGCCCGGCGAGGCCGAGCGCCGAGGACACCCGCTGCGCGATGTTGTTCACGGCGCTGCCCGAGCTGGCGTGGGCGGCGGGGATCGCGGCCAGGCCGGCGGTCATGATCGGCATCAGGGCCAGGCCGTTCCCGGCGGCGCGGACGCAGGTCCACAGGACGATGTCGCCTTCCGGGGTGTCCGGGGTGATGCCGCACAGCAGGTAGGTGCCGTAGGCGGCGACGGCCAGCCCGACCATCGCCGGCCAGCGCGGGCCGACCAGGTCGTAGAGCTTGCCGGCCACCGGCATGAGCGCGCCCATGACCAGCGCCTCGGGCAGCAGGATGAGCCCGGTGCGCAGGGGCTGGATGCCCTGCACGTCCTGCAGGTACAGCGGCACGTAGAACAGCAACGCGAACAGGCCCACGGAGAGCACGCAGATCAGCAGCAGCGAGTTCACGAAGGTCCAGTGCGCGAACACCCGGACCTCGATCAGCGGGTGCTCGACCTCCAGCTCGATCACCACGAACAGCGCGAGGCTGAACAGGCCGGAGGTCGCCAGCAGCAGGATGGGGTAGGAGTCCCAGCCCCACGACTCGCCCTCCGAGGTGGCGAGTAGCAGCGCGAACAGGCCGTATCCGCCGGTGAGGAACCCCCACCAGTCGAACGGCACCCGTTGCGCGGCGCCGATCGGTGGCAGCAGCAGGTGGGCGGCCACCGCGCCGACCACGCCGAGCGGCACGTTGATGAAGAAGATCAGCCGCCAGTCCACGTACTCCACCAGGTACCCGCCCAGGGTCGGCCCCATGGCTGGGGCGAACGCCACGCCGATGCCGTACATGCCCATCGCCGTGCCGATCTGCTCGCGCGGCACGATCTTGTAGACCATGGACAGCGTGGCCACCGGGAGCACGCCGCCGGGCACCGCCTGCAGGACGCGGAACAGGATCTCGCTGCCCAGGTCCCAGGCGAGGCCGCACAGCGCGGACGCCAGCGCGAACAGCATCATCGACGCCGTGTAGACCCGCGCCAGCCCGACCCGGTCACCCAGCCAGCCGGACAGCGGCACGACGACCCCGAGGGCCAGCGTGTAGGCCGTGGCCACCCACTCGATGTCCTCGTTGGTGACCGCGAAGTCGCGCGCCATGGTGGGCAGGGCAACATTGATGATGCTCATGTCCAGCAGCGACATGAACATGCCGGTGATCAGCACCGCAAGCGGGACCACCCAGTTTCTGGAGGCCTCTTGGGATCGACCACGCAACCCCGTCGCCATACCCAGATAGAGTACGGCATGATCTCAATAGTAGCCAGAAATGAATATTAAAGGAGACGCCGCACGACGTCGCCGCCGAGGCGAGGAGCTGCTGGACGCCATCCGGCGGGCCGCGCTGGACGAGTTGGTGGAGTCCGGGTACGCGAACCTGACCGTGGATGGCATCGCGGCCCGTGCCGGGGCCGGCCGGGCCTCGATATACCGCTACTGGTCCGCACTGCCCGAGCTGGTCGCGGACGCGGTCAGCCACTCGATGCCCGATCTGGTGGTTCCCCCTGACACCGGTGACCTGCGTGATCAGCTGATCGCGGTGCTCGCCCAGGGCGCCGAGGACCTCAACGGCCCCAACGGCGCGCTCGCCCGCAACCTGGTCGCCGCCGCCGTCCAACACCCCGAGCTGGTGGAGCGGCTGCGTGAGCACCTGCTCACCCGGCTGGGCGCGCCGTTCTTCGAGATCCTGCGCCGGGGCGTGGTCCGGGGGGAGGTCCGCCCCGGGGCGCTCACCCAGAACGTGGCCACCGCCGGCCCCCACCTGCTGTTCATGACGTTCCTGCTCAGTACCGGCCCGATCCCGCCTTCGCGGGTGAACGGGATCGTCGACGAGGTCCTGCTGCCACTGGTGGTCGCCCCGGGAGCCTCAGTTCGCGGGAGGGGCCGTGATCACGGCCAGGACCTCGGCCGGTTCGGGGCCGAGTGACCTCAGGTAGTGCGGCACTCCGCCCCGGAAGTAGGCCGAGTCACCGGCGGCCAGCCGTTCCACCCGGTCCGGGAACCGCAGCTCGACCTCGCCGGACAGCACCACCACGAACTCGTCCCCGTGGTGCTCCTTGAAGGTGCACCGGGCCGCGGTCCGCGGCGGGTAGAGCACGAACGGCATCATCTGTTTGCCGGCGATCCGGGGGGCCAGGCCGAGGTAGGTGGAGCCGCCCTGTGGGGCACGGCGCCTAACGGTCGAGGGGGTAGGACGAGTCCACCCGAAAGGCCGCTCACGCTCGGCCGACCGGCCTTCTATGGTGAGCCACCTCACAGTTCGCTCAATATCTGGGAGGCCGCCATGGCCCGGAAGATGCTCGACTGTCGTGAGTTCCCCAGCGAGTCCGGCTGCACCCTGACGCTGATCGGGGAGGAGGCCGAGGTACTGCGAGCCGGCATGGCGCATGCCGTCGACGTGCACGGGCACGCCGACGGTGAAGAACTGCGCGCCGGCCTGCGCGCGGCCCTGCGCGAACCGGCGGAGGCCGCAACCTGACTGAGCAAGCTGCGCGACGGCGGGCCGCCCGGGTGAAGATAGGACATGGATCTCGCCGGGGTAGACGTTCTTGCGTTCGATGTGTTCGGCACGGTGGTGGACTGGCATTCCAGTGTCGCGGCGGAGGTGACGGAGCTCGGGCTGCCGGTCGACGGCAGCCGGTTCGCGCTCGCGTGGCGGGCCCGGTACGCCCCGACGCTGCGGCGGGTCGCCGCCGGTGAGTTGGGCTGGGCGCCGCTCGACGAACTGCACCGCATCATGCTCGAGGAATGCCTGGACGAGTTCGGCGTGCACGAGCTGGACGAGGAGCAGAAGCGACACCTCACCGGTGCCTGGCACCGCCTGCGGCCGTGGCCGGACTCCGTCGAGGGGCTGACCCGGCTGAAGCGGCGCTACGTGATCAGCACGCTCTCCAACGGCAACATCGGGCTGCTCACCCGCATGGCGAAGCACGCCGGGCTGCCGTGGGACTGCATCCTGTCGGCGGAGAACTTCCAGCGCTACAAGCCCGACCCCGCCACCTATCTGGGGGTCGGGCGGGTGTTCGGCGTCGAGCCGTCCCGGGTGCTGATGGTGGCGGCCCACCACGACGACCTCGAGGGTGCGCGCAGCCACGGGTTGCTCACCGCCTACGTCGAGCGGCCGCTGGAGTTCGGCCCGGACGGCAAGGACGTGTCACCGGAGCCGGCGACCACGCTGCACGTGCGGGACCTCCGCGACCTCGCCGACCGGCTCGGCTGCTGAGCTCAGCACTGGTCCAACCGGTGCGGCCGGTCGCGCGGCTCCTCCGTGTGCTGCCACACCCGGTCGATCAGCGTGAGTGCCTCGATGATGGGCAGTACATCGGCGTGGGCGTCCGCCGAGATCGCGGCGGCCATGCGGCGGGCCGCGGGCAGGCTCCACAGCGGGCCGGGCAGGTCGGTGCCCGCGAGCAGGGTCTCGGCCGAGAGATGCGTGGTCCCGCTGTCGTCCATACCTGGTGGACTACCCCGGCAGCGCCCCGGTATGCGGCGAAATGTGACCGGCGGTTGTTCACCGGGGTTGCGCCGTTGCCGACGGGGTAGCCAGGGATTATGAGTATCTTCCGACGAACCAACCGGGTCTCGAAGGCGGTGGACCCCGGGGGCGTGCTCGTCGTGCTCGGTGCCCTGCTCATCGGGCTGGCCTACCTGCTCCTACCGGTGGCGAAGGTGCCGCTGGTGGGCGAGGTCGCCGCGCCCGCGTTGAACGAACTGGCCTCGGAGTACGCCTCGTTGGCGCTGATCCCGTTCGTGCCGCTGGCGGCGTTGGTCACGTTGGCCGTGGGCGTGTACGTGATGGTGGTGACGCTGGGGCGAGGCGGGCAGCGGACAGCCGGAATTGTGGTTCTGGCCTGCTCGGCGTTCATCGCGCTCGCCTACCTGGTGCCGTTCAATGCCCTGGAGAGCGAGATCCAGGAAGCGGGTGCCTCCGGTCTCGGCATCAGCGCGGCGACCTTCACCGGGAGCGGGTTCTGGTTCGCGCTGGTCGGCGCGCTGGTCTCGGCGATCGGGGCCGCGCTCGAGCTCAGCCGCCCGAAGCGTTCGCTGCTGACCAGGGCCTGACCGGGCAGCAACTACGGAGAGTGGCGTGCCGTTTTAGCGTCGGTCGGCCGGGGTAACGTCGTTTCGACTACAATTCCGGAGCGGAGAAGAAATGATTATTCTCGGAATTATTCTCCTGCTGGTCGGCTGGATTACTCACATTCCCATCATCTCCACGGTGGGTAGTATTCTGCTGGTTGTCGGCCTGATCCTGCTCCTGCTCGGCGCCGTGGGCCGCCCATTGGCCGGTCGAAAGTGGTACTACTGACCCGTTATCAGCGGAGCGGCGCTTCGCACGATCGGTGTTGAGTCCCTTCTGGTTGGTCCCGAGGACGGGCGCCCGAGGTCGGTTGGCGCCGCGCCGCTGGCGCTGGGCACCTCGCCGCATCCGGCGTTGTCCCTGTTGTGCGTGCTGCTCTGGGCGCCGTCGTTGCTGATCCTGGACAGCACCGACACCTGGCAACTGGTGATCAACACCATCACCACGATCGTGGTGTTCCCTGCTGGTCAGCAGGGCCCCTGGCCGCCCCGCGTTGTCTTTGACGCTGTCGGTGGTTGCTGGGCCGGGGCCAGGCGGTGGGTGATCGTCGTCTCGGGCGGTGTGGCCGCGCTTTTCGCGGTTGTGCCGCCACGAGCAGCGATCAAGGCCACCGGAGCGCGGCTCTACCGCCAGAAACGACGATCACCCACCCGCCTGGCCCCGGCCCGCCGTTGCCAGTAGCGGATGAGGCAGGCCCCGGCCGCCCGAGGATGAGGTGACGGCCTCCCCGTGCGCGGCGGCCCGGATGTCATGGTGACCAGGTGATCGGTGATCATCAGGCAGTCAGCGTGATTGTGGTGGCCGACAATGACCCCGACTGCCTGATGATCAAGAAGTGTCCGGTTACCGGCGCCCGTGTGGCACACACGAGGCTGGACCGTGGCCGCGGCGGAACTGCCCGCCGTATCGTCCAGGCGACCTTCAACTCCGTGCAACCTCCCGGGGCAGTACACCTAGCGCCGGGGGTACCAGGTGCCGGGGCGGTCAGAGGGTCGTGGTCGGCTTCCGGGGCTTGGCGCGGGTGGCGGTCTTGCGGGCCTGTGTCTCCCGTGCGATGTCGCCGCCGGCGGGTGGCAGGGCGGCGGCCGGCTGGGACTCGGTCAGCTCGGGCACGGAGGCAACGCCGGCCCGGGGGTCGTGCTGGGCGAGGTCGCGCTGCTTTTCCCGGCGCACCATGTCCGCCATGACGGCCTTGTCGTACTTGGCCTCGGCGGTGGAAGCCCGTTGGCGGGCGTCGGCGTCGCGGTCGCGGGCCTTCTTGCGGGCGGTGCGCAGCTTGTCGCGGTGCTTCTTGCCGGCCTTGATCGTCTTCTTGAGCATGGCCACGCGGTCCAGGGTGGTCCGCAGCTCGGCCTCCTGTTCGCCGGCCTGCACGGTGTTGCGTTCGAGGGCCTTGTCCAGCTCGGTGACCTGACGGCCGGTGCGCTCCGCGCCGGTCTGCCGTTTGCGCAGGGTGTTCCGTCGCCGCGCCAGTTCGGCCGCGGTTCGGTCGGTTTTGGTTTGAGCCATGTTCCGTGCATGCCCGCAACCGGGACCGGTAAACACCGGCGTTTACCGCGTCGGGGGATGGGCGGTGTTGGCCCGTGACTGAGTTCTGCGTGTTGCCGCCCCGCGACGAGCCCGCGCTCAGGCCATGATCGGCCGTCCGCTGAGGGTCTGGATGTCGGTGCTACCCACCTTCGAGGCGAGCAGCACCTCCACCCTCCGCAGGTGCTTGGGCAGACCGGGCGGACAGGAGGGAGCGGCCACGATCGCGCCCTGGTCGATTCGGTAGTGGTCGCGCACGACGGCGGCGTTCAGCAACCGGAACCAGTACCGACGGGCCAACGTCGGCAGACGGGGATCACTCCGGTCCCTCGCGAGGTGGCTGCGCACCTGGTCGTAGGCGGTGAGGTCGCTGACGAAGGCCGTCTCGGGCGGCGTCACCAGGCGCAGCCGCACGGTGCCCGGGCCGGCCTGCCAATGACTCTGCCTGACCAGCTCGCCGGAATCCACGTCGAGCACGCAACCGTTGATTCCCAAATAGCAGTAGATACTTTTTTGTCGTTGTGGGACTTGATCGACCAATTCGGCCGGGCGCCATTGATCAAGGTATTGGTTGGTTTGTTGGGTCTCTTTGTCCGGGGTTTCCGGTAGAAGGCCGGTCGCGACGATCGACGGAAGCGACTCGACCGGCGCTTTGTACAACACCGACAAGTTCAGCACATGGGATGCGATACCCCCTTTCCCGGCCGAAACAACCTCGTCACCGCTTGCCGGGTGGCTGGAGCATGGCCAGGGCGATGACCCCCGAGGCGGCCAGGAACGCGGAGGGGTAGCCGTAGACGTGGATCACCAGTCCGCCGAGGGCCGGCCCGGTGATCATGCCGGCGGTCAGCGCGGTGTTGACCGCCGCCAGTCCGGCCGACGGACGGGTGGCGAACACGTCGGCGTTCCACAGCCCGTGGGTGCCGACGACGGCGTTGTAGGAGACGCCGAACGCCGCGGCCGCGATGATCGCGGCGGTGTTCGAGCTGGTGAAGCCCCACACGGCGACGGCGCACGCCAGCGCCAGGCACAGCGCGAGATACCCGCGTCGCAACCCGATCCGGCGGGTGAGCGTCCCGGTCAGCGAGGCGAGCACACCGGCGATCCCGCAGGCGACGAAGGAGATCCGCGCCGCATCCGGCCCCACCCCGGCGGCGCGCAGTGCGTCCACCGCAAACACCCACCACACCGAGCTGCCCGCCCCGATGAGTACCGCGCCGACCAGCAGCGGCCGCGAACGCGGGCAGACGAACCAGCTCCAGCTCAACCGGGGCAACCGGGCCGACGACGGCGCACGCCCCGGGGGAGTGACCAGCACGGCGACCACGCCGGCCACCGCGGCGAGCCCGGCGAACACCAACCAGGCCAGGCGCCAGTGCACGCCGAACGCGATGGCTACCGGCCCGGCCAGCGCGACACCCCAACCGGTACCGGAGCTGATCGTCGTCCAGGGCACCGCACGCCGTTCGGCCGGCAGCTCGCGGGCCACCACGTCGGCGTACGGCGGGAAGGCCAGGCCGGCCGATGCCCCGGCGACCAACACCCCGGCCGCGACCTGGACCGGGCCGTGCGCGGTGGCGACGGTGGCCATGCCGGCCGCCGCGAGCGCCGCCGCGACCGCGATCGGGGCCCGCGTGCCGAACCGGGCGATCCCCCACACCACGAAGGCGGTCCCGGCCAGGTAGGACAGGTAGGCGCCGGACGCGATCAGTCCTCCGGCGCGTGGGTCGATGCCCAGTTCGCGGTGCATGTCGGGCAGCAGCAGGCCGTAGCCGTAGCGAGCGAGCCCGAAGGTGACCGCGATCATCCCGGTGCCCGGGACCACCACCCGCCAGGTTGCCACCCGGACGTCCGGCCGGGAGCCGGTCATCGGCCGCCGGGTTCGGCTCGGCCGGCGGCGACCGGGGCGAGCGGGCACTCCCGGCCGGCTCCGCACGCCGCGCGGTCGCACATCCGGCACACCCGCAGCGCCTCGGGCAGGTCCGCCGCCGCGGCCGCGACGATCTTGTCCAGCAGACCTTCGAACACCACCCGCTCGGCGGGGGAGAGCACGGCGACAACGTGGTCGATGGCCCTCCGCCGGTGGGTGAGGACCAGTTCGGCCCGTCGCACGCCCTCCGGCGTCAACCTCAGGACGCGTGCCCGAGCGTCGGCGGCGGTGCCCGAGCTGACCAGGCCGGCTCGCACCAGCCGGGCGACCAGCCGGGTGACGCCGGAGCTGGTGAGCCCGAGCACCTCGCCGAGCCAGCCCAACCCACGTCCCGGATGCGCGCGCAAGGTCACCAACGCCGCGCGCTCGGAGCTCGTCAGCGCCGTGCCTTCGGCGGCCGGTCCCGGGCGCAGCACGGTGTCGCTGACGCTCAGTGCCAATGCGCCCAGCAGGTTCTCCAGTCGGGCCATGCCCATCACGATGCATCATTTGACTGACGCAGGCAAATACTTGGCCCATCACCGGCCGGATCAGCGGTCTCGGTGCCGTCGCCACCAGCGTCGTCTGCTCGAGTCCGCTGCCCGCGCGGGTTGCCGGTTCACGAGTCCGGCAGGGGCATGACCACGGAACGCCGGACGTGGCTGAAGATCACCGAGGTCCGCACGTGCACGATCTCCCGCCGTTGCGTGAGGCGGTCCAGGATGAAGGCGCTGAGCTGATCGTTGTCGGCCACCGCGATGTGCAGCAGGAAGTCGTCGCTGCCGGACATGACGAAGTACGACAGCACCTCGGGTAGGCCAGTCACGAAGGCCTGGAACGACTCGATCACCTTCCGGTCCGGCGGGCGCAGCTGCACGGCCACCAGCGCCTGGGTGCCTCGGCCGATCTTCCGCAGGTCCACGTCGGCGTGCCGGCCGCGCAGGATGCCGCGCTTGGTCAGCCGGCGGATGCGATCCAGGCAGGTGGACTGGGCCACGTGCAGCCGGGCGGCCAGTTCCTTGTTCGTCAGCTGGGCGTCCTCCTGCATGAGCGTCAGCAACGCCGTGTCCAGTTCGTCCAGCACCATCGTCGGCCCCTCCGAGTCCGTTCAGAATTCGAGATATTTGGCGATTAGCCGAATCTATCGCAGTAATGCAGTCGAGTATTCGCGGTGGCTGCTAGGTATGGGCACGACATCCGTGCATGCTGAGATGAGGGCGAACGTATGACAGGCCAGACAGAGTCCAAGTGCGCGATCGTGGTCAGCGGCGAGTTGCCCACGGGACTCGCGGTCAACGCGGCGAGCGTGCTCTCGCTGACCATGGGGCATCGCATCGAAGGGCTCGTCGGCGTGGACGTGAAGGACGCCGACGGCTTGACCCACCCCGGCATCATCCACACCCCGCTGCCGATCCTGGTGGCGCCGCGCGAGCGCGTTGATGTCATCGTCCAGGCCGCCGCGGCGCAGGAGCGGATGTTCTTTGCCAGCTTCAGCTCCCTGGCCCAGGCCTGCCGGACCTACGAGGAGTACATCGACAAGATGGCGGCCACCCCGACCGCCGGCCTGGCCAGCGTCGGTGTCGGCCTCTACGGCCCGCGCAAGCAGGTCAACAAACTCGTCGGCTCGCTACCACTGCTCCGCTAGGGTTCGGTCGGCAACGCGGTGCTCGGCGCGCCGGTCGCCGGCGAGCCGCGCGAGCGGCTCACCGAGATAGCCGAGAACGAGCCGCTGAGTTGACTACTTGACGCAGAAGCCGGCGTCGACCGGCAGGGTGACCCCGGTGACGTAGCGGGCGGCGTCGGAGACCAGCCAGGCGATGGCGTTGCTGATGTCGATCGGCTCGACCATGTCCACCGGCATGAGGTTGGTGAGCGCGCCGGCCGCCTCCGGGCGGGCCGCCATCGCCGCGCCGACCGCCTCGTTCATGATCATGTCGGTGTTGACCCCGGTGGGGTGCACGGTGTTCACCCGGATGTTGTGCGGGGCCAGCCAGTTGGCGAAGCTCCGCATCAGCCCGACCACTCCGTGTTTGGCCGCGCAGTAGCCGCTCATCTCGGGCCCGCCGTCGCCGCCCCGCCCGGTGAGGCCCTGGGTGGAGCTGGTCAGCACGATCGCGCCGCCGCGGCCTTGTTCGATCATGATCGGGGCGCTGACGTGCACGGTGTTCCACACGCCGGTGAGGTTCACCTCGATCACCTCCCGGAAGACGGCGTCGGGGTCGACCGCCTCGGACGCGCTGACCTGGAGGATGCCCGCGTTGGCGAGCACGATGTCCACCGAGCCGAGCTCGGCCACCCCGTCGCGCACGGCCGCGCCGAGGGCCTTCGTGTCCCGGACGTCGGCCTGGACCGCCGCGATCCGCCGGTCCAGCGCTTCCACCTGGGACACCGTTTCGGCCAGGTCCTCCGGGGTGGCCATCGGGTAGGGCACGGTCTCCAGCTGGCGACAGACGTCGACGGCGATGATGTCCGCGCCCTCGCGGGCCAACCGGACCGCGTGGCTGCGGCCCTGGCCCCGAGCGGCTCCGGTCACGAAGGCGACTTTGCCCTCCAGGTTGCCCATGATCGTCCTCCCGAGCGGTGTGCGCGTGTGGTCCGGCCCTGATCTTGGCGGTTCGGTGGGGATGCCGCGAGTCAGGACTGGACATCTGCTTCCACGTCCCCGGACCGCCGGCGGAGGCCAGCGAACGGTCCATGGAGCTGTTCGCCCGGGAAGTGCTGCCGCGCCTCGAATCCCGGCTGGTCAGCCGTCCGATGGTCGTGGCCGGCGGGAGTTGAGGGTGGACCCGCGCGCCCGCAGGGTCGGCGGGAGCCGGACCGATCTGGCCGACCCGCCGGCCAGCAGGCGCAACAGCGTCCGGGTGCTCAGCTCACCCATGGTGGTGAGCGGAGAGGCCACCGAGGTGAGCCCGATCGGCAGGTGCCGGGCGAGGTCGAGGTCGTTGTAGCCGGCGACCGCCACGTCCACGCCGACCCGCAGGCCGGCGTCCCGGACCGCGCCCATCGCCCCGATCGCGGTGAAGTCGTTGACCGCGAAGATCGCGGTGGGTGGCTCGGGCAGGCGCAGCAGCTCGGCGGCGGCCCGGTAGCCGCCGTCGGTGTGGAAGCTGGACGCGATCACGTACTCGTCCGGCACCGGCACCCCGGCATCGGCGAACCTGTCCAGGAAACCCCGGGTCCGCTCGGCCCCGGTGCTCGCGGACGGGTCACCGGCCACCACCCCGACCCGCCGGTGCCCCAGCTCCCACAGGTGCGCCCCGACCAGTTGGCCGCCCGCCACGTCATCGGTGGTGACGCTGACCTGGCCCGGCAGCCGCCGCATCACCAGCACGAACGGCACCTTGGCCCGCTCCAGCTCGGGGATCAGGTTCGAGTCGCTGCGCGAGTCGGCCACGATCAGCCCGTCCACCCGCCGGGACAACAGCAGATCCAGCCGGGCGCGCCGCAGGTCCACGTCGTCGCGGGTGTTGGACACCACCGTGTTGTAGCCGGCCTGGGCGGCGGCCTGGTCGATGCCGTCGTAGATGGTGGCGTGCGCGACGTCGGTCAGGTTGGGCACCAGCACGCCGATCATCCGGGTCTGGCCGGTGCGCAACGAGCGCGCCGCTTCGTCCCGCCGGTAGCCGAGCTCCTCGGCCAGCGCGCGGACCCGCTGCACGGTCGCCTCTCCGACGCCCTCCGGGTGGCTGCTCAGCGCGCGGGACACGGTGGAGACGTGCACGCCCAGCCGCTCGGCGAGCGAGGCGAGGGTCACCGCGCCCGTCCGGGAAAGCCGGTTCGGTGGCGCCATGGCGGAGAGTCTGCCGGATGGGCCGAGCCGCCTCGCGGTGCGGCTCTTGACTCTGCGCAAACGTTTGGGAATAATTTGACGCAAACGTTTGCGTGCGCGCCTTTGCGCGACTGACCAGCGGGGGAGGCCCAGGTGCGGTACTTGTTGTTGTCCGGCGGGCAGGTGGTGAACAGCGGCGGGACCGTGCGGGCCGACGTGCTGGTGCGGGACGGGAAGGTCGAGGCGATCGGTGACCTGGCCGGGCTGCCGATCACCGATGTGCGGCGGGAGGACTGCACCGGCCGGTTCCTGCTGCCGGGCGGGGTGGACGTGCACACCCACATCGACTCGCCGATGATGGGCACCACCACGGCCGACGACTTCGCCTCCGGGACCCGGGCCGCGGCCTGCGGCGGCACCACCACCGTGGTCGACTTCGCCATGCAGCCGCCGGGGGAGAAGCTGGTGTCCTCGCTGCAGGCGCACCGGGCGCGGGCCGAGGAGCGGGCGGTCGTCGACTACGGCTTCCACATGTGCGTGACCGACCTCTACGACGGGGCGACCGACGAGTTCCCCGAGATCGTGGAGTCCGGGGTGACCAGCTTCAAGGTCTTCATGGCCTACCGGGGCACCCTGATGCTGCACGACGGGGACCTGTTCGAGGTGCTGCGCCGCTCCAGCGCGCTGGGCGGTCAGGTGTGCGTGCACGCCGAGAACGGTGACGTGATCGACCGGCTGGCCGCCGAGCTGGTGGCGGCCGGCCGCACCGGGCCCGCCTCGCACGAGCTGGCCCGGCCGCCGTCCACCGAGGTGGAAGCGGTGCAGCGGGCCATCCGGATCTCCCGCATGGCGGACGCGCCGCTGTACTTCGTGCACCTGTCCACCGAGGGTGCCGTGGCGGCGGTGGCCGAGGCGCGGGCCCGTGAGTGGGCGGTGGCGGGGGAGACCTGCACGCACTACCTGACCCTGGACCGCTCGCTCTACGACGCGCCGGGCTTCGAGCCGGCGAAGGTGGTGCTCACACCGCCGCTGCGCACCCGGGAGCACCGCGACGCGTTGTGGCGCGGCCTGCGCGCCGGCACCCTGGGCGTGGTCAGCTCCGACCACTGCCCGTTCTGCCTGACCGAGAAGCAGCGGCTCGGCGAACACGACTTCCGGGCCATCCCGAACGGCGGGCCGGGGGTGGAGCACCGGATGATCGTGATGTACGCCGAGGGTGTGCGGGCCGGCCGGATCTCGCTGGAGAAGCTGGTCGAGCTGACCGCGACCACCCCGGCCCGGCAGTTCGGCCTGTTCCCGGCCAAGGGCGCGATCGTGGCCGGCGCGGACGCCGACATCGTGGTGCTGGACCCGGACGGGGCGACCACGATCAGCGCGGCGACCCAACAGCAGCGGATGGACTACACCCCCTACGAGGGGTGGACACTGCCGGGTGCGCTGGAGGCGGTGTACTCCCGGGGTGAGCTGATCGCCCGCAACGGCGAGTACGTCGGAGCCGACGGCCGGGGCCGGTTCCTGCGGCGGGCCACGCTGTGACCGCCGGCGCCGACTTCGAGGCGCTGCGACCGGTGGGTGAGCGGGTCGAGCAGGACCTGAGCGAGCTGGCCGGGATCCGCGCGCCGGAAAGCGGTGGCTGGACCAGGACGGTCTTCTCCGAGCCCTACCGGGCGTCGCGTGACTGGGTGCGCCGGCGGATGCGCGAGGCCGGGCTGGACGTGCGCCTGGATGGTGCGGGGAACGTCGTCGGGGTGCTGCCGGGCCTGGATCCGGCCGCGCCCGCGCTGGTCACCGGGTCGCACACGGACACGGTGGAGTCTGGTGGGCGGTTCGACGGGGTGGTCGGGGTGCTCGGCGCCCTGGAGACGGTACGGCTGTTGCGCGAGCGCGGCATCCGGCTGCGCCGGGACCTGCTGGTGGTGGACTTCCTCGGCGAGGAGTCCAACGACTTCGGGCTGAGCTGCCTGGGCAGCCGCGCGCTGGCCGGCGAGCTGACCGCGTCCGACCTGGACCGCCGGGATGCGGCCGGGATGCGGCTGGGTGAGCGGTACGCCGGGTTCGGGCTGGAGCCGGACGGGGTGCTCGGGTCGGCGGCCGCCTTCGCCCGGCACCGGTTGGCCGGGTACGTCGAGCTGCACGTCGAGCAGGGGCCGGTGCTGGAGGAGCGCGGGGTCGGGCTGGGGGTGGTGACCGCGATCGCCGGGATCGAGCGGCTGCTGGCCACGTTCCGGGGGCGGGCGGACCACGCCGGCACGATGCCGATGGGGGACCGGCGGGACGCGCTGGTCGCGGCGGCGGAGGCGGTGCTCGCGGTACGGCGGACCGCGTGTGGCGCCCCGGTGCACGGGGTGGCGACCACCTCCCGGTTGGTCGCGGAGCCCGGCTCGCCGAACGTGGTGCCGGCGGCGGTGCGCATGCACGCCGAGATGCGCAGCGTGGACACCGGGTGGCTGTCCTCGGCGCAGCTGCGGCTGGCCGAGGAGATCCGCGAGCTGGCCGGCCGCTCCGGGGTTGATGTGGAGATCGACTGGTCGCGGGACAACGAGCGCCGGCCGGTCAGCGCCGACGTGCACGAGGTGATCGCCGGGGTGGCCGGGTCGCTCGGTGAGCCCTGGCTGCCGGTGCCCAGCGGGGCGACCCACGACGCCGTCCACCTGGCTCGGCTGTGCCCGATGGGGATGATCTTCGTACCGTCGCGGGGCGGGCGCAGCCACTGTCCCGAGGAGTGGACCGACCTTCCGGACATCGAGACCGGTATCCGCGTGCTGGCCGGCACCCTGCTCCGGCTCGATCAGCCGCGGGACACGCTCTGAGCGAGCTCCGCTGTGAGCCGCACAGGCCCCAGGCGCCGCTCAACCCGCCCCGGCGGTCGCCGAGTGGCAGCGCAGTCGCCTTTTGATCATGGATCGAGACGACTGGGCTGCCCTTCGGCGCTCTGGCCGCTCGGAGTGGGAGACCACACCGCCCGCCAGCCTCGTTACGGAACGTGATCGGTGTTGGTTGGGTTCGGTTCGTCGGCACCGAGCGAAAAGGCGCCGGGCGGGACCGGAGCCGCGCCGGCCCGACCGTGGGCGGACCTCGTCCCGGAAACGGCAACAATCCTCGCCGGTTTCGCCGGGACGAACGCACTCTGAGGAGGTCAGCAAGGTCCGGAGAAGGAGGAAGTCATGACCACTCAGAATCGGGTGCACCACGTGCGCGCGGGCCAACTGGACGGGTTCACCGCGATCAGTGGCGAGCGGGTGGGATCGTCCGCCCTGTGGATGGGCATGGTGAGCAACCCGCCCGGCAGCTCCACGCCGAACCACCACCACGGCCCGACCGAGGCCGCGGTCTTCGTGGTCAGCGGCCACCCGGTGTTCTACTTCCACGACGGCACGGGCGAGGTGCGCGTCGACGCCGGCCCCGGTGACTTCCTTTACGTGCCCCCGTTCGTCCCGCACCGGGAGGAGAACCCCGACCCCGACGAGCCGGCGGTTGTGGTGATCGCGCGGAGCTCCCAGGAGCCGGTCATGGTCCACCTCCCGGAGCTCTACCACCTCGAGTCGTCGCGGACGCCCGACGAGGTTGGCCGCTAGACCGCGGCGCGTTGACCTTGATCGCTGTCGGTGGTGGTTGAGCAGCGAAAATCGCGGTTGTACCGCCACCGTCGGCGATCATGTCCAAGTGGGCCGCCCGCGGGGCGACTTGACCTGTTCACTCGATCAGGGTATGAAGCAAGGACCACGGAGCAGAATGACTGTTTCACTAGACGGTACGATCTGAGGCTGGTCCGCTGGCAACGACGCAGAAGGACGGAAGCGCCCATGAGTCAGTCCGACACCTCTGCGCGCACGGTCGGCCCGGCCGTGGTCATCGGCTCGGCGCTGGAGTGGTACGACTTCTACCTGTTCGCCTCGATGGCCGCGCTGGTCTTCGGCAAGGTCTTCTTCCCCGGGCAGAGCTCGGTGGCCGGGACACTCGCCTCGATCGCCACGTTCACCGTCGGTTTCGTGGTCCGCCCGCTGAGCGGGATCTTCTTCGGCTACGTCGGCGACAAGATCGGCCGCAAGCGCGTCCTGTCCCTCACGTTCCTGCTCATGGGCGTCTCGTCCGGGCTGATCGGGCTCATCCCGTCGTACGGCTCGATCGGCGTTTTCGCGCCGATCCTGCTGGTCGTGCTCCGGCTGGGCCAGGGGCTGGGTGCCGGGGCCGAGTTCGGCAGCGCCGTGGCGGTGTCCTACGAGCACGCGGGCGCCCGCACCCGGGGCCGGTTCGGGTCCCTGCCCGCGCTGGGCGTCAACATCGGGCTGTTCGCCGCATCGCTCACCGTCGCCGTGCTCACCAGCCTGGACCGCGAGTTCCTGGAGACCTGGGGCTGGCGCATCCCGTTCGTGGCGAGCTTCGCGCTGGTGGGAGTGGGGTACTGGGTGCGCACCCGGATGCCGGAGACACCCGAGTTCGCCCGGGTGGCCGATGACGACGACCGGCGCACCCACGCCACCCCGCTGCGCGACCTGCTGCGACACCACTGGCGCGGGGTGGGCGCCGTGGGGTTGGTGACCATCGGCTACCTGAGCGCCAGCTACCTGTTCAAGACGTTCAGCCTGTCCTACCTGACCGAGTTCCGGGGGGTGCCGGCGAACGTCGGGGCATTCGGCGTCACGCTGGCCAGCGCCGTCGCCATCGCCGCGGTCCCGGTCGCCGGCTGGCTCTGCGACCGGTACGACGCGGCGCGGGTGCTGCTGGTCGGCGCGGCCGGGATCGCGCTCATTGCGTTCCCGTTCTTCTGGGCGCTGGACACCGGCGCACCGCTGGCCATCTGGGCCGTGCTGATCGCCAGCACCGGCATCATCATCCCCGCCATGCTCGCCGCATCCGGGGCGTACTTCGCCCGCCAGTTCCCGACCAGCGTGCGGGCATCCGGCCTCGGCACCGGAAAGGAGACCGGGGGCATCGCCGGCGGCCTGGCGCCGCTGCTCGGCTTCGCGCTCATCACCGTCACACCCGGACACGCCTACTGGCCGGTGTCACTCATGTTCCTCGTCTCGGCGTTCGCGGTCGTCGCCGGTGCGCGCTGGGACCAGCGGAAACGGCTCGAGCATGGCGGCGCCGTCCCGGTCGAGCCTCATGGGGCCGGCCTGCGGTAGCCGCGGTTCGCGTTGCGCCGGCGATAGCGTGCGGCGACTATCCAGGCGACTCCCGCGGCGGCGAGCAGTCCGCAGACCAGGCCGATGGCCCCGGTGGTCACCGGGCTCGGCGAAGTTTCGGCGGGAACCGGGTGAGCCGGCTCGACCACGGCCGCGTGCTCGCCGGTGAGGTTCAGGATGTCCTTGCGCCCCTGCAGCGCGGCGGCCCGTTGCCGCTGCGCGGCACGGAGCTGATCCTCGATGTACTTCCTGGGCGACCGCTCGTAGACCACCGCCAGGTACCGGTCGGCGATGTCTCCGGCCAGCTTGACGCCGGACGTCTG
The DNA here is from genome assembly GCF_039543365.1 of Actinospineispora eucalypti. NCBI lineage: Bacteria > Bacillati > Actinomycetota > Actinomycetes > Pseudonocardiales > Pseudonocardiaceae > Actinospineispora > Actinospineispora eucalypti. The sequence continues at coordinate 126,480 of NZ_BAABJP010000004.1, read as the reverse complement.
GTCCCCGCTCAGGACGTCCACCTGGATCACCGAACTGTCCGGCAGCAGTTCCACCCGGACCTGCCCGGCGAGGCGGTCCGGCTGGACGCCGTTCGACTCGGCCACCGGGCCGAGCACGGCCCGGCTCTGCATCAGGGCCGTCTCGGTGGCGAAGGCGCGCGGGTACGTGCCGTCGGGAGCCCTGCGGGCGTTGTCCTCGTCGGACAGCCGGTACTCGATCAGCGTGCGCGCCATGTAGGTCTTCGGCAGGAGAACGGACGCCGCCGCCCCGCCCGCGGCGGCCAAGGCAATGATCACGATCGACAGTTTCCAGAGATGCCGCTGCTGATCGCGGGTGAGAAGCGGAGGATGGAAGCGGGCCGATCTGTCCAAGGTTGTTCCCTCCTTCCGTACCGCGACACCATGAATACTGCCCGGGAGAACCAAGTCGATCAAAGAAATACCCGGCACGGCCGACTGAGCGGCCGTGCCGGGCTGGCAGTGCGTTCGGGCGGGTCAGTGCACGGAAGCCGGCTCCACGCCCGCGCCGGTGAGCGACCGGACCTCCATCTCCGCGTACTTCTCCTGGTCGGCGCGGTCCTTGCTGAGAACCGTGCCGAGGTAGCCGAGGAGGAAGGACAGCGGGATCGACACCAGTCCGGGGTTGTCCAGCGGGAACCAGCTGAAGTCCACCCCCTGCAGCATCGACGGGCTCCGCCCGGTCGCCGGGTCGACCGGCTTGCCCGACACCACGGGGGAGAAGACGATCAGCAGAACGGTGCTGCCCACCCCGCCGTAGATGCTCCACAGCGCCCCGGAGGTGTTGAACCGCCCCCAGAACAGCGAGTAGAGAATGGTGGGCAGGTTCGCCGACGCGGCCACCGCGAACGCCAGCGCGACCAGGAACGCGATGTTCTGCCCGTTGGCCAGGATGCCGCCGAGGATCGCCACGACCCCGATCACCACCGCGGTGATCCGGGCGACCTTGACCTCCTCGTCCTTGCCGTCCACCTGCCCACGCTTGATCACGTTGGCGTAGATGTCGTGGGCGAAGGAGGCCGACGCGGTGATGGTGAGCCCGGCGACCACCGCGAGGATGGTGGCGAACGCCACCGCCGCGATCACCCCGAGCAACAGCGTGCCGCCCAGTTCGTAGGCGAGCAGCGGTGCCGCCGAGTTCGCGCCCCCGGGGGCGTTCTTGATCTCGGCCGGGCCGACCATGGCGCCGGCGCCGTAGCCGAGCACCAGGGTGAACAGGTAGAACAGGCCGATCAGCCAGATCGCCCAGACCACCGAGCGGCGGGCCTCCTGCGCGGTGGGCACCGTGTAGAAGCGCATCAGCACGTGCGGCAGGCCGGCCGTGCCGAGCACCAGCGCCAGGGCCAGGGAGATGAAGTCGATCTGGGTCAGCGCGGTCTTGCCGTACTGCTTGCCCGGGTTGAGCAGCGCCTCGCCCGCCGCGCCGCCGTGGCGCACCGCGTCGGCGAGCAGCGCGGAGAAGTTGAACCCGTAGGCGGCGAGCACCCACAGCGTCATGACTCCGGCGCCCGCGATGAGCAGTACCGCCTTGATGATCTGCACCCAGGTGGTGCCGCGCATGCCGCCGATGAGCACGTAGGCGATCATCACCGCGCCCACGATGGCGATCACCACCGCCTGCCCGGCCTTGCTGGTCACGTTGAGCAGCAGCGCGACCAGGCCACCGGCGCCGGCCATCTGGGCGAGCAGGTAGAAGAACGACACGGTCAGCGTGGAGGTGGCCGCCGCCGCCCGCACCGGGCGCTGCCGCATCCGGAAGGCCAGCACGTCGCCCATGGTGTAGCGGCCGGTGTTGCGCAGCAGCTCGGCCACCAGGAGCAGGGCGACCAGCCAGGCCACCAGGAACCCGACCGAGTAGAGGAACCCGTCGTAGCCGTTGAGGGCGATGGCGCCCGCGATGCCCAGGAACGAGGCCGCCGAGAGGTAGTCGCCGGAGATGGCGATGCCGTTCTGCTGGCCGGAGAACGCCCCGCCGGCGGTGTAGAAGTCGGCGGCCCTGCGGGTGGCCCGCCGGCTGACCCGCACGACGATGGCCAGGGTGATCACCACGAACACCCCGAAGATGACGATGTTGAGCAGCGGGCTGCTGCCTTCCACGCCCTGCGCCGCGAGCAGCCTCATGCCCGTGCCTCCTCGAGCTCGTCGCGCAGCTGGCCGGCCAGCGGGTCGAGCTTCCGGTTCGCGTAGCGGACGTACCAGGTGGTGATGGCGAAGGTGGACACGAACTGGAGCAGGCCGAACACCAGGGCCAGGTTCACGTTGCCGACGATCTTGGTCGACATGAGCGCCGGCGCGTAGCTGCACATGACGACGTACAGCAGGTACCAACCCAGGAACAGCGCACAGACCGGGAACACGACGCTGCGCAGCCGGTGCCGCAGCCGCTGGAACTCGGGGCTGGCCTGTACAGCCGCCCAGTCGCGCGTCTGTGTCGGTGGTTCACTCGACACGGGTGCCTCCTTGCACTGTGCGAATCCTCAGGGGTGCACAGCTAAAGCTCCTCTTAAGGAAGTTGAAAGGTGGCGTACGACGCGTCGTTAGAGGGGGCGACGAACGGCTGACGAGCGGTCGTAATATCCGACGAACGGTCAGGGAGAGTTCCGCGTCTCGTCCAGGTGCAGCCGCAGCATCGCCGCGTTTGCCCAGGCCGGCGGCCGCCCGCGCAGCGACACCAGCACCATCGTCAGGAAGGCCAGCGGTACCGACCACAGCGCCGGTTGGCCCAGCAGCGCGGCCACGATCCCCGGTGGTGGGGCTCCTAGCAGGCCCGTCCCGATCGCCCCGGCGGAGGCCGCCAGCCCGACCAGCATGCCAGCCACCGCGGCCGGTGCGGTCAGGCGCGACCACCAGATCCCGAGCACCAGCAGCGGGCAGAAGGTGGATGCGGCGACGGTGAACGCCGAGGTCACCATCGCGCCGACGTCCAGGTGCGCGGCCTGCAGCGCCAGCGCGACCACACACAGGGCGGCGCCCAGGGTGGTCAGCCGCAGCCGACGCACCGTGGCCCCGGGGAGCAGGTCGTGCGACACCGCGCCGGACAGCGCGAGCAGCAGGCCGAGGGAGGTGGCGAGGAACGCGGCGAACGCGCCGGCCGAGAGCATCGCGGTGAGCAGCCCACCCGCCCAGCCGGAGTCCACCCGGGCCGGCAGCGCGACGACCACCGTGTCGGTCCCGCCGGACAGGTAGAGCTCGGGCAACAGCACCGCGCCCAGCGCCCCGTACACGCCGGGGAACAGGTAGAACACGCTCAGCAGGGCCACCGTGATCGCCGCCGTGCGCCGGGCCCCGCGCCCGTCGGAGCTGGTGTGGAACCGCACGATGATGTGGGGCAGCCCCATGGCGCCCAGCACCGTGGCCACCAGCAGCGACAACGTGGCGAGCACCGGGCCGCCGGGGCCGCCGGCGTCGAGCAGCGGGCGTGACCAGTCCGCCCCGCCGGGCGGCAGTGCCCCGTCCACCCTCGGCACGGCGGCACCCTCGGCGAACGTCCAGGTGCTGCCGGCCTCGGCGTGGTAGCGGCCGGGAGCCAGCTCCTCCGGGGGCCGGCCGGCGACGGAGACCGTGGTCGGGGCGCCGATCGTCAGGTCCACGCCGAGCCGGAACTCCACCGGTGTCGGGCGCTCGAACCGGGTGAACTCCACCGGGGCCAGCGCCTCCCGGCGGGCGTCCCCGCCGACCTGGAGGACCAGCCAGACCGCCGGCACGATGAACAGCAGCAGCTTCAGGCCGAACTGGAAGGCCTGCACGTAGGTCGCGGCGCGCATCCCGCCCAGCGCCAGGGTGACGCTGACCGCCACCCCGGCCACGACCACCCCCACCCAGTACGGGGTCCCGCTCACCACGGTGAGCACCAGTCCGGCCGCCTTGAACTGGGGCACCAGGTACAGCGTGGCGATCACCAGTACCACGGCGCCGGACAGCCGCCGCAGCCCAGAGGAGCCGAACCGGGCCTCGGCGAAGTCGGGCACGGTGAGCGCCCCGGTCCGCCGCATCGGCGCCGCGACCAGTGACAGCATCGCGATGTAGCCGGCGGCGAAGCCGACCCCGTACCAGAGCGCGCCGATCCCGTCCTTCAACACCAGGCCGGCCACGCCGAGGAAGGAGGCGACCGAGATGTACTCGCCGGACACCGCCGCCGCGTTCAGCGCGGGGGAGATCCGCCGCGAGGCGACCAGGAAGTCGGACGTGCTGCGGATCGCCGCGACCCCTCGGGCGCCGATCAGCAGCGCCATCACGAGGACCAGCACGATCGCCGAGATGATCACGGCGAGTCCCGCCGCCGCTCGACGTCCTCGGCCCGGCGCAGCTGCCACCACGCGAGCAGCACCAGCAGCGGGTAGGGCAGTACCCCCAACGCCAGCCAGGACACCGGGACCCCGGCGAACCGCACGCGATCCAGCTCGGGGAACCCGGCCAGCAGCGCCGGCAGCCCGATCATCAGCGTGGCGAGCAGCCCCACCGCGACGAGCGCGCGGCGCAGCTGGGCCCGGTGCACCCGCCGGGCCCGTTCCAGGTCGGACGGGGCGAGGTGGGGCAGGTGTCGCCGGACACCGGGGTGGTGCCGGGCCATCGCCAGCCGGGTCTGGGGACTGGTGACCGCCACCCGGCGCAGCCGGCTCACCCGCGTTCCCCTCGGTTCGGCGCGTCGAACTCGCCCCGGGTGGCGGCCTCCAGCAGGTGTTGGCGCAGCTCCCGGGCGTGGCGGCGGCTCACCGGGACGTCCCCGAGGTCGGTGTGCGCCAGCAGCCCGCCGCCGATGTCGCTGCGCAGCTCGCGCACGGCGGTGATGGCCAGCAGGTAGCTGCGGTGTACCCGGAGGAAGCCGGCCGAGTGCCAGTGCCGCTCCAGCCGGGAGATCGGGATGCGCACCAGGTGCGCCGCCGACGGCGTGTGCAGCCGCACGTAGTCGCCGTTGGCCTCGGCGAACCGGACGTCGTCGCGCCGCACGAACAGGGTGCGGCCGCCCAGGTCGACCGGCACGGCGGCCAGTTCGTCCACCCCGCCGGGCTCCGGCGGGGGACCGGCGCCCGAGGCAAGGAACCGCCGTACCCGGTCCAACGCGGCGCGCAACCGCTCCCGCCCGACCGGTTTGAGCAGGTAGTCGACGGCGCCCAGGCCGTAGGCCGACGCCGCGTGCTCCTCGAAGGCGGTGACGAAAACGATCACTGGCGGGTCGGTCATCCGGGCGAGCAGCGAGCCCAGCTCCATCCCGTCCATCGCCGGCATGGAGATGTCCAGGAACACCGCGTCGAACGGGTTGGCCTGGAGCAGCCGCAGCGCGGTGATCGCGTCTCCGGCGGTGGTGACGTGCGCGACCTCGGGCGCGGCGAGCAGCAGCCGGCGCAGCTCGTCGAGGGCCGGGGCGACGTCGTCCACGGCCAGCACCCGCAGCCCGCCGGTCACTGGGCGGCCACCCCGGGCTGGAAGCGCGGCACGCGGAGCACCACCCGGGTGCCGGCCCCGACGGCGGTCTCGACCACCAGCCCGTAGCTCGGGCCGAACACGGTGCGCAGCCGCCGGTCCACGTTCACCAGCCCCAGGCTGTCCGGCTCCCCGCGCCCGGCCAGCACGTCGGCGGCGTAGTCGGGGTCCATGCCCGGCCCGTCGTCCTCCACGCTGATCACGCACTCGGCGCCGTCGGCCTCGCCGCTCACCTGCACCAGGCCGCTTCCGTCGGTCAGCTCCACGCCATGGCGCACCGCGTTCTCCACCAGCGGCTGCAGGGCCAGATAGGGCAGCGCGACCGGGAGCACCTCCGGTGCGATCCGCACCTGCACCCGCAGCCGCTCGCCCAGCACCGCGCGGGCCAGCGCGAGGTACGCCTCGATCGCCTGGAACTCCCCGGCGACCGTGGTGTACTCGCCGTGCCGGGCCAGGCTGTGCCGGGTGTACGCGGCGAACTCGAGCATCAGGTCCCGGGCCCGTTCCGGATCGGAGGCCACGAACGAGGCGATCGCGGTGAGGCTGTTGTACACGAAGTGCGGCGAGATCTCGGCCCGCAACGCCCGCAGCTCGGCCTGCTCGGCGGCCTCGGCGGACGCCTCCAGCCGCGCCCGTTCCAGCGCCTCACCCACCAGCGCCGCCGACTCCTTGGCCGCCGAGGTGCTCACCCCGCCCTCCACCGCGAGCGCGCCGACCAGCTCGTCGCGGGCGTGCAGCGGCAGTACCAGGAGCGCACCCGAGGACGCGCGGCTGTCCGTCCGGAGCACCCGGCGCACCAGGTCGGCGGCCTCGGCCGGGCTCGACGCCTGGCCCGACCAGACGGGTTCACCGGCCAGGCCGCTGATACCGACGGCATCCGCGCCGAGCAACCGCCGCAGCCGCCGGACCGCGGCGACCGCGCCCGGCCCGTCCACCCCGCCGCGCAGCGCGGCCGCGATCCGCCGGGCCTCGGCCACGGCGGCCATCGGGTCGCCTTCCCGCGCGGCGGGCCGCCACCAGCCACGCCGTCGGTGCGACCAGCCGGTCTCGGGAGCTGCAGCCACCCTCGCCTCCCTGCGACAGCACGGCGCGCGGCCGATCAGCAGAGGATAAACCCTTCGCCCCTCGAATCCCGGGGCTCAGGCCGACCCGTCCCGAAGGAGCGGTACCGGCGAGCGTGGAAGCCGCGGTCTTCGGCGGTTATCTTGCCGCTAATCGACTGATAAATGCCTGTTTGAAGACGTGAAACCTGGTTATTTCTATCAATTTAAGGGGTTACGTCAGCTGGCCGAGCCGCTTAGGTTGGAGGGTGTCCCGGCGGCTCGCCGCCGCTCCGGCCGAAGGGAAGGCGTGATGGCGGTCGTGTCGCGTTCGGATGTCGAGGTCGTGGTTGTGGGGGAGGGCGCGGTCGCGGCAGCGGTGGCCTGGCATCTCGCCCGGGAGGGCCGTGGGGTGCTGATCCTGCCCCAGCCCGGGACCGGCCCCGGGGAGTCGGCGGCGCCGGTGGCGGTGCGGCCGGAGGATCTGGCCTCGTCGGCGCCGGTGGTGGCGTCGGCGCGGTGGTGGCGGCGGGTCGAGGCGGAGACCGGCGCGGCGCTGCTCAGCCTGACCGACGGCGTTGACCACGGTGCGCCGCTGCGCACCGCGGCGCTCGCCCGCCGGCTGACCGAGGCGAACGTCCCGCACGTCTGGCTGCGACCGGACGAGGCGGAGCGCCGGTGGGCGGGAATGGCCTTCGGGGGACCGGTGCTGCACCAGCCGGGGACCGCCGGCCGGCTCCGGCCGGCACAGGCGGCACGAGCGCTGCGCGCCGCCGCGGTGGGGTGGGGTGCGGTGGTCGAGCCAGCGGTTCGGGTGCGCTCCGTCGCGGTGGACGGCGACGACCGGGTGCGGCTGCGGACCAGTGCCGGCCCGATCCGGGCCCGCCGACTGGTGGTGGCGGCGGGTGCCGCGTCGGTGGGTCTGCTGCCGCACCTGCCGGTCCCGTCGCCGAGGGTGATCTCCTCCCGCGTCGCCGGTTTCACTCCGCTCGGCATCAACCCGTGTATCCCGCTGGAGAACAACTGGCCGATCTTCGCCGACCACCGGCGGGCCGCCGCCGTTGCGGGTGTTCCCGACCCGTGTGGGCAGGTGGTCGTGGCGCTCGAGGATGCCGGCGAGCAACCGGTTGCCCGGCGGCGCCTGCTCGACTACGTCGCCGAGTGGCTCCCGGGACTGGATGCCACGGCGCCGACCGAACTGGAGCGCGCACGGGTGGAGACCGCCGACGGACGGCCGGTGCTCGCCTCGTTCGGCCCGGTCGCCTTCGGGTACGGGTTCTCCGACCGCGCGATCCCGGCGGCGCCGGCGATCGGCCGGGAGCTGGCCGACCTCGCCCTCGGCGCACGTCAACCGGCCTAGGGTGCTTCGGGGCGCCGAAAGTGTCGGTGCTCGAACATATAATCGAATGCATGGACGGCGGCGGGCTTGGTGAGCGGCTGGCGGAGACTCCCGTCGGCCCAGCGCTGGGCGCGCTGTTGGCCTCGGTCGATGTGACGGTGGTGCCGAACGGTTCGGTCGTCGATGTGTTGCAGGCGTCGGCGCGGCAGCGGGCGTATACCGACGGGGTGTATCTCGGGGCGGTGGCCTCGACGCTGGAGCGTGATCCGTGCGCGGGGCCGGATTCGGTGGCGTGTCTGGCTGAGCCGGATCGTTTTGCGGCGGATGAGGTGCGGGCGGCGTTGGTGATGACGCGGCGCCAGGGGTGGAGTGAGTCCGAGTTCGCCTACCTGCTGTGTCGGGGTTTGCCGGTGGTGCATGCGGAGATGCTGGTCGGTCGGGTCGATCGGGATCGGGCGTTGGTGTTCGTCCAGCACCTGGCTGGCCTGCCGGCTGAGTTGGTCGCCACGGTGTTGGACGCGGTGTTGGTGGCGGCGCCGGGGTTGACCACGGGGCAGCTGCGTGCCCGGATCCTGAAGTTGATCATCACCGCGGATCCGGATCATGCCCAGGATGCTTATGAGCGGGCGTTGGCGGAGCGGGCGGTGGTGGGTTATCTGAACCCGGACGGCACGGCGGTGATCAGCGCGTCGGGTTTGCCGCCGGATGAGGCGGCCGCGGCGACCGATCGGATCGCCGGGTTGGCCCGGGCGGCGAAACGGGCTGGGCATCCGGGTCGGGTCGACCAGCTGCGCGCGGACATCTACCTGCGCCTGCTGGATGGCCGTTTCCATCACCTGACCCGGGCGGAAATGATCGCCGCTCTGCTGGCCGAGGCCGCGCGGACCCAAACCCCAACCGCTGAGGCCACCCCGAGCGATGCCGCGGCGGCCCAAGCCGCGTCGACCGAAGTCTCACCGACCGAAGTCTCCCGGGACGAAGTCTCACCGGGCGAAGCGTCGCCGGCCGAAGCCTCGCCCGACGAAGCATCAACGGTCGCAGTCCGAAGGGGCGAAGCTGTGGCGGCGGAAAGCTCAGCGTTCCCCGAGTCGGACACAGCCGAGTCGGGCACAGCCGAGCCGGACAGTGCCGAGCCGGACAGTGCCGAGCCGGACAGTGCCGAGCCGGACAGTGCCGAGCCGGACAGTGCCGAGCCGGTCAGTGCCGAGCCGGTCAGTGCCGGATCAGACCACGCTGAACCAGTCCAGGGCAGCCCGCACAACCACCAGCCGGCTCCCATGCCTGGACCGGCGGGCAGCGAGCGCGAACCGCTTGGGCGAGTGACCGGTATCGAGGTCCGGGCTCGACTCGACAGCCTCGCCGGGGTCAACCAGCTACCCGGTGAACTACCCGGCTGGGGACCCATCCTCGCCCACACCGCCCGGCGGGCAGCGGCCCGCCAACACCACGGGCAGTGGCGGTGGGCGGTCACCGACCAGGAGGGCTACCTGCTCGCCGAGGGCATCACCCGGCGAAGACCCGCCACCGGCCCGCCTCCGTACGAGGCCGGGGGCGGGATCGTCGAGCTGGCCATCCCGGCCACCGTCCTGGCCCGACTGGCCACAGACCCTCCACCAACGTGGGCCGGGGTGATCAGCGACATCGCCACCCAATACCAACACACCCACACCACGCCCGACGCGGATTCAGAGGGCCAGGCGGGGCGGCGGTTGCCCGGCCACGCACTACGCCGGTACGTGCAGATCCGCGACCGCACCTGCACCGCCCCGGGCTGCCGGCGCCCCGCCACCCAGTCCGAACAGGACCACACCCACGACCACCAACACGGCGGCCCCACCACCCACACCAACCTCGGACCCGGCTGCAAACACGACCACCGGCTCAAACACGAAGGAGGCTGGACCGTCACCCAACCCCAACCCGGGAGGTTCATCTGGACCAGCCCACTCGGCCGCCGCTACCACACCAGAGGAGAACCCATCACCGACCCAGAACCCGACCCACCACCGTTCTAGGCACGTGATCCGAAGTGTGGATCCGCCGGCTCCGGTAAACTTGACTACTTTGATGGACTTTTCGCGAAGCCGCGTGTTAGCGTCACCCGCATGAGTGATGGCGGACGGTCGCGCCGAGGGCCGCTGGTGGCCCCGCTGCCCGTCACGCTGTTGCGCAGCCGGCGGCATGTGGATTTCTGCCGCACGGCCACCGCGCTCTGTTGGGCCTGACCGCGCACCCAGCTTTCTCCTCATCCACCCGAACTCGCCGGGCGGCGCCGGACAGCTGAACCCCCGGGGCACCGCCGTGCCCCGAAGCGGGCTGTCCGCCGGCCCCGGCCGACCGAAGGACTCATAGTGACGATCGCACCGGAACACACCGAGCTGTCCGTACGGCCGGTGGCCGGCCACATCGGCGCCGAGATCGACGGCGTCGACCTCTCCCGACCACTGGACGAGAACACCGTGGGTCGCCTCGCCGCCGCGCTGCACCGGTACAAGGTGATCTTCTTCCGGGACCAGCACCTGGACCACGCCGCGCAGATCCGGTTTGCCCGCCAGTTCGGCGACCTGACCTATGCGCACCCGCACGACGAGGCGCCGCCGGAGGGCTACCCGGAGATCTTCACGGTGGACCCGCGCCGCTACGACCAGCGTTACGGCAAGGACAATCCGGTGCGGACGCGCCGCCGGTACAGCTACTTCGCCGGCTGGCACACCGACGTCACGGCGGCGGTGAACCCACCGGCCGCGTCGATCCTGCGCGCCGAGACGGTCCCCGAGTTCGGTGGCGACACCACCTGGACCAACCTGGTCGCGGCCTACGAGGGCCTGTCCGCGCCGCTGCGCGGGTTCCTGGACACGCTGCGCGCCGAGCACCGCTACGGCGGCAGCGAGCAGCAGCTCACCACCGACCGCTACAGCCGGCGGGTGAACGACAACCTGCTGGTCGCCGTGCATCCGGTGGTGCGGGTGCACCCGGTGACCGGTGAGCGGGCGCTGTTCGTGAACCCCGGCTTCACCAGCCACATCCTGGACCTCTCGCCGAGGGAGAACCGGGCGCTGCTGGACCTGCTCTACGCCGAGCTGACCCGGCCCGAGTACACCGTGCGGTTCCGCTGGCTGCCGGGCAGCGTGGCGTTCTGGGACAACCGGGCCACCGCGCATCTGGCGCCGACCGACCTGGACCACCTGGACGTGGAGCGGACCCTGCACCGGGTGACGCTGATCGGGGAGCGGCCGGTCGGCCCGGACGGCCGGGAGTCGGAGCTGATCGCCGGCCGGGAGTTCACCGCCGACCACACCGTCGTCGCCGACTGAGCCAGGACGATGAACCTTTACGCCCACCGGCCGCGCGCCCTGGTGCTGGCCCTCGCTCTCGCCACCCTGCTCACCGCGTGCGGCGGCTCCGGCGGTACCGCCGGCGGCCTGGCCGCCGATGCCCCGCTGCCCACCCAGATCCCGCCCGCCACCAAGCTGGTGATCGCCGACCAGGCCGAGTACCAGCAGGTCGCGTTGCGGGAGTCGGGGGAGCTTCAGCGGTTGCCGTTCACCGCCGAGTTCGCCAACTTCACCGGCGGCCCGGCGATCCTGGAAGCGTTCCGGGCCGGCGCGGCCGACGTGGCGTGGGTCGGGGACACCCCGCCGATCCAGGCGCTGGCCGCCGGCGAGGACGTACCGATCATCTTCGCCCGGCAGACCGCGCCGCAGAGCACCCAGCTCGCGGTGACGCCGGGCAGCCGCATCCGGCACCTGACCGACCTGCGCGGCGCGAAGATCGCCTACGCGGAAGGCACCGCGCAACAGGTCATGGTGCTGCGCGCGCTGGAGAAGGCCGGCCTCCGCACCGCCGACGTGCAACTGGTGCGGTTGCAGCTGGCCGAGTTCAACGACGCGGTACGCCTCGGCCAGGTCGACGTGGCCCCGCTCAACGAACCCCGGCTGACCCGCTTCCTGGCCGAGGCCGCGCCCCGGGGTGGCGGGGTGATCGACCCGGCGGAGACCGCGGACATCTCCACCGGGCTGAACTACCTGTACGCCCGCCGGGCCGCGCTGGCCGATCCGGCCAAGGCCGCCGCGCTGCGGGCCTACGTCGGGCACTACCTGCGCGCGCTGCGCTGGGTCGACGAGCACCCGGCCGACTGGGTACAGGGCTACTACGTGCGCAACCAGGGCATCCCCGCCGCCGACGGGCAGCGGATCGTGGACTCCCTGGGCCGGTTCGGCTATCCCCGGCTCGACGCCGCGCTGGTCGGGCGCCAGCAGAGCACGATCGACGTGATCGACCGGGCCGGGCAGCTGCCCCGGAAGGTGAGCGCGGCGAGCGGCTTCGACCTGCGCTTCGACCAGGTCGTCACGTCCACCCCGCCGGTGAGCGGGAGCGGGTCATGACCGACCTGTCCGTGCGCCGCGTCGCTCCGGCGGGCGGCACGCTTGCCGAACGGGACCGCCTGGCCCCGCGCCCCTCGGCCCGGCGGCGGCTCGGGCCCGGCCGGCGGATACCCGGCGCGCTCGCGCTCGGGCCGCTGCTGCTGCTCGCGGCCTGGCTGGTCGCCTCGGCCACCGGGGTGCTCGACCCGCGCACGCTGTCCGAGCCCTGGACCGTGGTGAGCACGGCGGTCGACCTGACCGCCGACGGCCGGCTGCAGTCCAACCTGCTCACCTCGGTCCAGCGGGCCGGCCTCGCCCTGCTGCTCGGCGTGACCCTGGGCGTGGTGCTCGCCCTCATCGCCGGGCTGAGCCGGGTCGGGGAGGCGATCGTGGACGGCCCGATCCAGATCAAGCGGGCCATTCCCACGCTGGCACTGATCCCGCTGGCCATCCTGTGGTTCGGCATCGGCGAGCAGATGAAGATCATCCTCATCCTGACCAGCGTGCTGGTGCCGATCTACCTGAACACCCACGCCGCGCTGCGCGGCATCGACGAACGCTACGTGGAGCTGGCCGAGACCGTCGGGCTGTCCCGCTGGGCGTTCATCCGGAGGGTGGCGCTACCCGGCGCGCTGCCGGGGTTCTTCACCGGGCTGCGCCTGGGCGTGACCATGTCCTGGCTGGCGCTGGTGGTGGTCGAGCAGGTCAATGCCACCAGCGGCATCGGCTACCTGATGACCCAGGCCCGCACCTACGGGCAGACCGACATCATCGTGGTCGGGCTGGTGGTCTATGCGGTGTTCGGGCTGGTCGGCGACACCGCGGTCCGGTTGGTACAACGGAAGGCACTGGCGTGGCAGCGCACCTTGGGCAGCTGACGGCGGTCCGCACCAGGGGCCTGACCCGCGGCTACGCCGGGCGGGCGGTGCTGGACGGGGTCAACCTGGACATCGCGCCGGGGGAGTTCGTCGCGCTGCTCGGCCGCAGCGGCTCGGGCAAGAGCACCCTGCTGCGCGCCCTGGCCGGACTGGACGCCGGGGTGGCCGGCTCCGGCGAACTGCGTGTGCCCGACGACTCGCGGGTGGCCGTGGTCTTCCAGGACTCGCGGCTGCTGCCCTGGGCGCGGGTGCTGGAGAACGTCGTCCTGGGGCTGGACAGGCCCCGGGCCCTAGGGCTCGGGCGGGCCGCGCTGGCCGAGGTCGGCCTGGCTGGCCGGGAACGCGCCTGGCCGTCCGAGCTCTCCGGCGGCGAGCAGCAACGGGTCGCGCTGGCTCGCTCCCTGGTCCGCGAGCCCCAGTTGCTGCTCGCCGACGAGCCGTTCGGCGCGCTGGACGCGCTCACCCGGATTCGCATGCACACGCTGCTGCGGGAGCTCTGTCAGCGGCACCGACCGGCCGTGCTCCTGGTGACCCACGACGTGGACGAGGCCGTGCTGCTCGCCGATCGGGTACTGGTGCTGGAGGCCGGCCGCATCGTCGTCGACCGGTCGATCGAGCTGCGCCAACCCCGTGCGCACGGCGACCCGGCACTCCTCACCCACCGGCAGACGCTCCTGGAGGCCCTCGGCGTGGGCGGTGGGGAGCGTGCGGCATGCTTCGGGGATGGCTGAGCAGAGCGAGGGCGGGCGTCCGGCCGGGTGGGCGGTGAGCTCGCCGCCCGGGTGGCGGGCGATGGGCAAGGAAACCGGTGGGGGCGTGTGGATCGAGCCGGTCATCGCCTGGGCGATCTATGACAACGGATACGGGTATCCGGTGGTCCCTAACCGCGGTGACGGCCTGGTGGAGATCATGGAAAGCGGTGTCGAGCTGCTCGCCCCGGACGAGCCGGACCCGCCGAAGGAAGACGGCTGATCCGGCTCGCGTCAGAGGCCTAGGCGGGGACGTGGCTGCTGGGCGGCGGCCCGCTGGATGCGGCGGGTTGCTTGGCTCCCCGCACCATCGTGGCGTACAGGCCGCCGAACACCAGGACGGCGAATACGGCGAGCGTGATCGCCAGCTGGTCCTTGTAGTCGTCGTAGCGCCCGGTGAGCAGCAGTAGCGCGGGCAGCCAGGCGGTGACCCAGCCCTGGATCGCGCACACCGCGCCGGTGTAGCGGCTGAGGCTCTCCTTCTTCAGGCCCAGGACGAGGAAGAACAGCAGCCACAGGAATGTCCAGTAGAGCCAGATGACCCCGAACCCGGCGTCCTTGAAGTGCACGAAGTTCAACCCCGAGTAGACCAGCGCGGAGATCGTGACGAACAGGCAGAAGTAGCCCAGCCCGGTTCCGTCGAGGTCGAACGTCAGGTTCAGCGCGACGTACAGATAGGTGAACGCGAACAGGTACAGCCCCGCCGCCGACAGGATGGTGTCGGCGTTGCCGTTGGCGGTGAAGATCAGGTACGTGGGCGTGATGATCTGGAGCCCACCCACGAAGTAGTTCATCGGGGCGGCCGATTTCGGTTCGACCCAGCCCAGAAGCATGATCCCGTTGATGAACAGTACGGCTCCGACGAACAGCAGTCCCACAGATCCCATGGGTCCAGCCCTTTCTGCTCACGTGCATGGGTCCCGGAGGTGGGCGGGCACAGGCGGAGGCCCGCCCACCGGCCGAGCGCTGCTCAGGTCAGGCGGCCGACCGCGGAACGCCGATGCCGGGGTCGATCCTGGTCGGCCCGTCCTTGCCCGGCCGGACGTTGAAGTCGAAGATCTCGGTCGGGATGTAGACGGTCGAGCAGGAGTTAGGGATGTCCACCACGCCGGACAGCCGGCCCTCGATCGGCGCGGCGCCCAGGATCATGTAGGCCTGGATGTCGGAGTAGCCGAACCGCTGCAGGTAGTCGATCGCGTGCAGGCAGGCCCGCTGGTAGGACAGGTGCGAGTCCAGGTAGCGCTGTTCGCCGGACAGCGTCACCGAGGTGCCGGAGAACGCCAGCCACTCGCTGTACTGTGGGTCGGTGCGTCCGGGCATGAACACGGCGTTCTCCTGCACGCCGTACAGCTCCATGCCGTTCTTGATCACGTCGACGTGCAGGTCCATGAACCCGCCCATCTCGATCGCGCCGCAGAAGGTGATCTCGCCGTCGCCCTGGGAGAAGTGCAGGTCGCCCATGGACAGCTTGGCGTCCGGCACGAACACCGGGTAGAACACCCGTGATCCCTTGGTCAGGTTCTTGATGTCCTGGTTGCCGCCGTTCTCCCGGGGCGGGGCGGTGCGCGCGGCCTCGCGGGCCACCCGGTCGAACTCGTCGCCGGTGAGGCTGCCCAGGATCGCCGAGTCGGGCAGCGGTGGGAGCGCGAGCGGCGGCACCCGGTTCGGGTCGGTGTCGATCAGCGCCTGTTCGCGTGCGTTCCACGTGCGCAGCAGGTTCGCCGACGGCGCGGTGCCCATCAGCCCCGGGTGCACGATTCCGGTGAACGACACCCCCGGCACGTGCCGCGAGGTGGCCACTCCGCCCTGGAAGTCCCAGATCACCTTGTAGGCGTCGGGGAACTGCTCGGTCAGGAACCCGCCGCCGTTGCGGGTGGCGAACACGCCCGTGTACCCCCAGCCCTGGCCGGCCAGCGGGCCGGAGTCCTCCTGCGGGATGGGGCCGACGTCCAGGATGTCCACGATCAGCAGGTCACCGGGCTCGGCCCCCAGCACGGCGATCGGGCCGGAGAGCACGTGCACGCCGGGCAGCGGCGCGTTCAGGATGTCGTCGGCCGAGTCGTTGTTCTGGATGGCGCCGTCGAACCACTCCCGGCAGTGCACGCGGAACACGTCACCCGGCCTGACCTGCACCAGCGCCGGAATGTCCGGGTGCCAGCGGTTGTGGCCGACGATGCGTTGCTCGGTGAACTTCTTCTGCGAGTCGAGCGGGAATACGACCTCGGGCATGGGGATCAGCACTCCTTATCTGGGACACCGTCGAGGAACGATCCGTACCGAAGGGATGGGTGGTTCCGGCGGCTCAGGGCCGGGGCAGGGCGCGAGTTCTCGGGTCGGGCGAGGTGGGACGCTTCCGGCTCGTTGCCGAGGGCAGGGAGGACACGACGGCCGGCTCGGAACCGGACGCCTCGCAGCGGTCGATCACCGCCATGCGGCCCCGGTCGGCCCGCCGGAGCATCGGCGCGGTGATCACTCGCGCGGACGGCCCGCCGCAGCTCGGACAGGCCAGTGTGGCCGGCGCCGTGCCGATCGGCCGGCGTACGTCGAAGGAGCCGTCAAGGTCGCACCGGAACCCGTAGGTTGCCATGGGGACTCCTCCGCCGACAGCACTGTCCGCTGGAAATATTTTCCATGGAAACTACTTTGCGTGCCTGGTCGTGTCAAGAGAAGTCCAGCTTGGTGGCGGTGCGGAGGCGGTTCGCCACGGAGCGTGGCGGTGCGCCTCAGAGCTCCTGGACGACGTTCCAGAGCAGGCCGTCGGCGACCGCGAGGAACACCCGCTGCCGTAGATGCCGGTCGCGAACTTCGACCGTGCCGCGCGGGCTCTCGTAGGCGAGCCCCTCGGACACGGCGGTCATCTGCGGGACCCGCGCCGACCCCGCGCGGTGTATCAGCTTGGTGAGCAGCCGCACGCCCTCGTAGCAGGACTCGCCCAGGCTGTTGAGCACCGGCGCGTCCTGGCCGAAGCGGCGGAAGTAGGCGGCCGCGAAGTCCATCCCCGACGTCGTCGCCAGATCCTCGAAGTACCCGGCGGAGGTCATCAGCCCGCGCGTGTTCTCCGCTCCCGAGGCGAGCAGGACGTTCTCGTCGATCAGCGAGCTGAACCGCAGGATGTCCCGGTCCAGGCCGCTGGCGCTGAAGGCACGGTTGAATTCGACCGCGTCGTCGCCGATGAGCAGCATCAGCACGGCTTCGCAGCCGCTGGCCTCGACCCGGGCCAGAACCTTGGAGAAGTCGCTGGTACCGAGCGGGACGTACATCTCGTCGCAGACCGTTCCGTCGATCTGCCGCAGGTAGTGGTGCGCGGCCCGGGCGGACACCCTCGGCCAGACGTAGTCGTCGCCGACGATGGTCCACCGCCGGACGCCGGCGCAGCGCGCGAACCAGGACAGCGTCGGTCCGAGCTGCCGATCGGGCGTCTCGCCGGTGAGGAACACCCCGGGCCGGTGCTCGCCCCCCTCGTAGAGGGCGGTGTACGCGTACGGGACGCGGCCCCCGATCCTGGGGGCGACGGCCTCCCGGACGGCGGAGATGTGCCACCCGGTGACCGCCTCGACCACGCCGGCGCGGATCAGCGCGTCGACATCCGTGGCGACCCTCGCTGGCGTGGCGCCCCCGTCCACCGGCACCAGGTTCAGCTCGCGGCCGAGCACGCCGCCCTCGGCGTTGATCTCCTCCATGGCCAGCGTGGCGCAGCACTCGCAGGACGGCCCGAAGATGCCCGCCGGTCCCTGCAACGGGATGACGAGTGCCATGTTGAGCACGTCGCGTCCACGCGACGGCGGCACCGTGAGGTGCCGCGGCGCCGGGTGCGTCATGGCGATACGGTAGCCACTATCGACACGATCGTGTGAGTCGAATCGTCACGATAAGGTCACTCTGATCTGCGATAACATCGGCCGATGACAGTACGCCCGGACCGAACACCGCAGGTCGGCGACGAGTCCCTCCGTCGACTGTCCATGGTGGAGCGTGCCGTCACCCAGCGTCTGGACGAGGCGCTCAAGGTCCATGGTTCGGGAGTCGACCAGTGGCGGATCCTCTCGTTGCTGGTCGAACAGGGCGCCTGCCCGATGAACGCGGTCGCCGACCACGCGATGCTGCTGGCGCCCAAGCTGAGCAAGCTCGTGGACCGGATGGTGTCGACCAACCTGGTGTCCCGGCGGGTGGACAACGACGACCGCCGGCGCGTGCTGATCTTCGCCACCGCGCGCGGGCGGGCGGCTCTCGAGATCTGGGACGTCGCGGTGGCCGAGGTGCAGCTGCGGCTGCGGGAGATCCTGGGAGCGGACGCCGACCTGCTGGACAGCCTCCTGCGGCGGCTGTCCCGAGGCCTCCAGCCAGGTGCGTTGCCCGCCGCCGGGGACCCGGTGGAACCCGATGCGGTCCAGGCCGGCCGGGAGCCGGTCCTCTAGGGCGACACCGCGCCGCGTTAGGAACCCGTCAAGGACGGCGCCGGCCGCATCAAGGAGATGTGCGGCCGCCGCCGTGAGCGGCCCGGTCCGAGGCACGCTGCGGAGGAGTTCCGCGTCCGAATGGAGAACCCGGGGTGCCCAAGGAACGGACCCGGCGGCGCGGTCGGCTGCGGATCTACCTGGGGTGTGCCCCGGGCGTCGGAAAGACCTACGCCATGCTCGGCGAGGCCCACCGGCGAGTGGAGCGCGGGACCGACGTGGTGACCGGCATCGTGGAGACCCACGGCCGGGCGCAGACCGATGCCGTCCTCGCCGGCCTGGAGGTCGTGCCCCGCCGCGTGATCAACTACCGGGGCACGGAGCTCACCGAGCTCGATGTGCCGGCGGTGCTGGCCCGCGAGCCGGCCGTGGTGCTGGTGGACGAGCTGGCGCACACCAACGCGCCCGGCTCGAAGCACGAGAAGCGCTGGCAGGACATCGACGAGTTGCTGGCGGCCGGGATCGACGTGTTGTCCACGGTGAACGTGCAGCACCTGGAGTCGCTCAACGACGTGGTGCAGAAGATCACCGGGGTGCGGCAGCGCGAGACGGTGCCGGATGACTGGGTGCGCGAGGCCGACCAGATCGAGCTGGTGGACATCACGCCGGAGGCGCTGCGCCAGCGGATGGCGCAGGGTCACATCTACCGCCCGGAGAAGATCGACGCGGCGCTGTCGCACTACTTCAAACCGGTGAACCTGGTGGCGTTGCGCGAGATGGCGCTGCTGTGGGTGGCCGGCGCGGGGGACGACGCGACGCGCCGCTACCGCGCCGAGGCCGAGCAACCGGGCCGCGACGACTCCGGGGCGGAGGAGGAGCGGGTGGTGGTTGCGGTGACCGGCGGCCCGGAGAGCGAGACGGTGATCCGCCGAGCGGCCCGCATCGCCCAGCGCGCCGGCGACGCCGACCTGCTGTGCGTGCACATCCTGCGCCCGGACGGCCTCGGCGTCGCGCCGCACGCCCTGCCCAAGCTGCGCCGGCTGGCCGACGACGTCGGCGCCTCCTTCCACACCGTGGTCGGCGGCGACGAGGTGCCGGCGGCGCTGCTCGACTTCGCGCGCGGGGCCAACGCCACCCAGCTGGTGCTCGGCACCTCCCGGCGATCCCGGCTGGCCCGCCTCCTGCGGGGGAGCATCGGCGCCATCGTGGTGCGCGACTGCGGGCCGATCGACGTGCACCTGGTCACCCACACCGAGGGCGACGTCCGGGCCCGCCGGCGTCCTCGGCGCAGCCCGCTGCCCGCCCGCCGTCGCGTGCTCGGGTGGTTGCTCGCGTTCCTGCTGCCCACGGTGGCCACCGCGGCGGGGATGACGTTCGGCGGCGTGCTGGGGCTGCCGAGCGACGTGGTGCTGTTCCTGGCGGTCACCGTGGTGGTCGCGCTGGTCGGCGGGCTCCGGCCGGCGCTGTTCGCGGCGGCCGCCGGCGGCCTGATGCTCAACTACTTGCTCACGCCACCGATCTTCGCGTTCACCCTGGACCGGGGGAGTCTCATCGCGCTCGGAGCCATGGTCGCGGTGGCGATCGCGGTCGACCTCGTCGTCGACACCGCCGCCCGGCGCGCCGAACAGGCCAACCGGGCCCGCACCGAAGCCGCGCTGCTCGCCTCCTTCGCCCGCACCTCGTTCAGCCCGGCCGACCCGCTGCGGCAGCTGCTGGAGAAGACGGCCGAGGTGTTCGCGCTGAGCTCGGTGGCGTTGCTGGAGCGCTCCGACGAGGAGCCGGACGGGTGGATCTACGTCGCCTGCCTCGGTTCGCCCGACTGCGTGCGGCCCGAGGACGCCGAGATCGACGTCGAGGTCGACGACGACCACCACCTGGTCGGCACCGGCGGCCCGCTCGCGGCGGCGGACCGCCGGCTGCTGGAGACCGTCGGGGGCCAGGCGCTGCTCGCGCTGCGCGGCAACCGCATGGCCGAGGAGGCCGTCGAGGCGCGCCGCCAGGCCGAGGGGAACCCCGCCCGGGCCGCCCTGCTGGCCGGTGTGGGCGACGACCTGCGGGCCCCGCTCGCGGCGATCAAGACCGCGACCAGCAGCCTGCGCGACCCGGACCTGACCCTGTCCGGCGACGACGAAACCGAGCTGGCCGCCACCGTCGAGGAGTCCGCCGACCGGCTCACCAAGCTGGTGGACGATCTGCTGGACTCCTCCCGCATCGCCGCCGGCGCCATCAACCCGGCGCCGAGGCCCATCGGGTACGGCGAGGTGGTGGCGCTCGCGCTGACCGGCCTGGGCGACACCCGGCGGGTGGCGGTGGAGCTCGACGAAACGCTGCCGCACGTCCTCGGCGACCCCGGCCTGCTCGAGCGGGTGGTGGGCAACGTCGTGCGCGGCGCACTGCGCCGGGCCGGCGGCGGCGCGGTCGTCGTCCGGGGAGGCGCGCGGGAGGACGGGGTGCGGCTCGAGATCACCGAGCCCGGTCCCGAGGGCGACCAGGAGACCGACGAGCTTGGCCTGGCCGTCGCCCGAGGGCTGACCGCCGCGATGGGCGGCACCCTCACCGCCGACCGGCACCCGGGCGGCGGCCGCATCGTCGTGATCTGCCTGCCCGCCGCCCTGCCGGCCCGCGCCGACGCGGCGGGATGATCACCGGGCTACCGCCTCGAGCCGTGGTCGTCCTGCCGCTCCGACAGGGTGAAGTACAGCTCGGCGACGTCCTCGACCGGAAGCCGGGCCCGGCCGGGCTGCCCGGCCACGTCGACCACGTCCAGCAGCCCCGCCGCCCGGGGCAGTACCGAGGCGCGCCGGGCGAGGTCCGCCGGGACGCCGTCCGCGACCAGTTCGGCGGCCCGCCGCCGGACCTGCTCGGCGTCCCGCCCGCGCAGCAGCTCGGGCAGCCGCGCGAGCAGCACCGATATCTCCGGCCCGAGTCGCCCGACCTCGCCGGCGATCGCCAGCGGGAGCGGGCGGCGGGTGAGCAGCCAGCGAGCGGCGCCGTCCAGCAGCCGCCGCGAGTCGCGCACCATCCCATCGCTCACCCCGGTGGGCACCGCCGGGCCCAGCGCCGTGACGTCCGACCAGAACCGCCGCAGTCCGAATACCCCGGTCGCCACGCAGAACGCCCGCACCGCATCCTCCGCGCCGACCCCCAGATCCTCGGCCAGCCGGAACGCGAAGCTGGTGCCGGCGCCGTCGACCACCTCGTTGACCAGCACGGTCGCCACGATCTCCCGGCGCAGCGGGTGCCCGGCCAGGGCGTCGGCGAACCGGTCGGTCAGCGCGGCGGGGAAGTACCCGGTCAGCCGGTCGGCGAGCTCCGGCAGGTCCGGCAGCCCGGACTCCAGCACCGAGGCCTTCAGGTCCAGCTTCACGTGCGCGAGCAGGGTGGCCAGTTCGGGTGAGGTGAGGCCTTCGCCGGCGGCCTCCAGCGCGGCGAAACCGGCGGCGTCGGGCAGCAGCTCCAGCGCCCGGTCCAGGCCGCGCCGCGCCTCCAGGTCGGCGACCATCCGCCCGTGCACGCCGGCCGTCTCGGCGGCCTGCGAGCGGGACAGCCCGAGCGTGGCGTTCTGGCTGATGTTGTCCGCCAGGACCAGCGCCCCCACGTCGTCGGTCATCGCGCGCAGCAGGCCGTCCCGGTCCTCACGGCCCAGCGCGCCGGCCCGCATCAGGCGGTCCAACAGGATCTTGATGTTGACCTCGTGGTCGGAGCAGTCCACCCCGGCCGAGTTGTCCAGCGCATCGGTGTTGACCTTGCCTCCGGCCCGGGCGAACTCGATCCGGCCGGCCTGGGTCAGCCCGAGGTTGCCGCCCTCGCCGACCACCCGCACCCGCAGCTGGGCGCCATTCACCCGGACCGCGTCGTTGGCCTTGTCACCGGCCTCGGCGTGGGTCTCGGCGGAGGCCTTGACGTAGGTGCCGATTCCGCCGTTCCACAGCAGGTCGGCCGGGGCCAGCAGGATGGCCCGGACCAGCTCCGGGGGGCTCAGCCGGGTCACCTCGTCGGCCAGCCCCAGCGCGGCGCGGGCCTCCTTGCCGATCGGCACCGACTTCACCGCGCGCCCCCAGACCCCGCCGCCGGGGCTGATCAGCGCCCGGTCGTAGTCGTCCCAGGAGGACCGGGGCAGCCGGAACAGCCGCCGCCGCTCGGCGTAGGAGGTGGCCGGGTCCGGGGTCGGGTCGAGGAAGACGTGCCGGTGGTCGAACGCGGCGACCAGTCGGACGTGCTCGGACAGCAGCATCCCGTTGCCGAACACGTCGCCGGACATGTCGCCGACCCCGACCGCGGTGAACTCCTGGCTCTGGGTGTCCACCCCCAGCTCGCGGAAGTGCCGCTTCACGCTCTCCCAGGCGCCCCGGGCGGTGATGCCCATGGCCTTGTGGTCGTAGCCGACCGAGCCGCCGGAGGCGAACGCGTCGCCGAGCCAGAAGCCGCGCTCGACGGCCAGCGCGTTCGCCACGTCGGACATCCGGGCGGTGCCCTTGTCGGCGGCGACCACGAGGTAGCTGTCGTCGCCGTCGTGCCGCACCACCCCGGGCGGCGGCGCCACCCTTCCGTCCACCCGGTTGTCGGTGACGTCCAGCAGCGCCGAGATGAACGTCCGGTAGCAGGCGGTGACCTCGTCGGGGCCCGGGTCGGGCGCGGTCACCACGAAACCGCCCTTGGCGCCCACCGGGACGATCACCGCGTTCTTCACCGCCTGCGCCTTGACCAGCCCCAGGATCTCGGTGCGGAAGTCCGCCGCCCGGTCCGACCAGCGCAGCCCGCCCCGGGCCACCGGCCCGAACCGCAGGTGCACTCCCCGCACCCTCGGCGAGTCCACGAAGATCTCGAACCGGGGGCGTGGCGCGGGCATCTCCGGCACCCCGGCCGGATCGATCTTGAACGAGAGGAACGGGCGGTCCCGGTAGTAGTTGGTGCGCAGGGTGGCGGTGATCGCGCCCAGGTAGCCGCGCAGGATCCGGTCGGCGTCCAGCCCGGCGACCGCATCGACCAGCGCCGATGCCTCCTCCAGCGCGTCGGCCCGGGTACCGGGGGCGGCGGCCGGGTCGAAGCGCGCGGCGAACAGCCGCAGCAGCGCCCGGCTCACCCCGGCGTGCTCGATCAGCGTGTCGGCCACGTAGTCCGGGCCGAACGGGCCGCCCAGCTGGCGGGCGTACCCGGCGTAGGCGCGGAGCAACGCGGCCTCCCGCCAGCGCAGCCCGACCCGGGGCACCAGCGCGTTGAACCGGTCCACCTCGGCGTCACCGCGCCAGGCGGCCAGGAAGGCCGCGCAGAACTCCCGCCGCGCCCCGGCCTGCCCGGACAGCGTCAGCGCGGTCGCCGGGTCCACGCGCAGCCCGAAGTCGTAGATCCAGCACGACCGGCCGTCCGGCCGGAGGATCTCGTACGGGTGCTCGTCCAGCACCTCCACCCCGAGGCTCTGCAACACCGGCAGCACCGAGGACAGGGTGACCCCGCTGCCGGTCAGGAACAGCCGGAACCGGAACTCGCCCGGCTCGGTTCCCGGTTCGAGAACCAGGTCGGACGCGCCGGCACCGCCGAGTGCGCGGACGCGGCGCAGGTCGGCCAGCGCGCGCAGCGGGTCGACGTCGTCCTTGTAGCCGTCCGGCAGCCCGGCCAGGTAGTCGACGAGGTCGGGCTCGCCCGCGCCGGCCACGTCCAGCGCCCAGTCGTCCCAGGTCAGGATCGCCGCGGCGAGCTGGGCCTGTAGCCGCTGCTGGTCGGGTGGCGGGGTCTCGGGGTCGGTCAGCACGGTGAAGTGCACCAGCGCCAGGCTGGACTCGCCGATGCGCGCGGTGTACTCGATGCGCCGCCCGCCCAGCTCGCGCAGCAGCACCTGCTGCATGGCCAGCCGGGTCCGGGTGGAGTAGCGGTCCCGGGGCAGGTAGACCAGGCAGGAGAAGAACCGGCGGTACGGCTCGCGGCGCAGGAACAGCCGCAGCCGCCGGGGCTGGGTGGGGGACAGCATCCCGGTGGCGACCTCGCGGAGCCCCCGCTCGCTGGCCCAGAACAGCTCCTCGCGCGGGTACTCGGAGATCACCTCGAGCATGCGCTGGCCGGCGTAGGACTCCAGCGGGTGTCCGGCCCGGTGGAGCGCGGCCCGGACCCGCCCCCGCACCGACGGAATGTCCAGCACGTCCGCCCGCAGCGCGGCCACCGTGAGCAGCCCGAGGAACCGGTGCTCGCCGACCACCCGGCCGGCCCCGTCGGTGATGGCGATGCCGAGCTGGTACGGGAACACCGGCCGCAGCACCCGGCTGGGCAACCCGGCCCTGGTCAGCACCAACGCGCGGTATCCGGCACCGTTGCCGTCTCCGGCGCCGTCCATGTCCGGGGCCGGCGCGTCCGAGGGCGGCCGGGAGCGCAGGCTGTCCCCGCGCAGCACCCCCAGCCCGGAGGCCAGCTCGGCCCGTACGCGGGGGTACCCGTTCCCCGGGTGCACCCGGTATCGGCGATAGCCCAGGAACGTGGAGTGCCCGTCGGCCAGCCAGCGCAGCAACTCGGCCGCTTCGCCCAACTCGGCCGCTTTGCCCGGCTCGGTGCTCGCGCGCCCGGCCGAGGCGGCGGCCAGCTCGCCGGCCACCTCCAGCGCGGCCGCGATCATCCGGTCGCGGTCGTGGACGGTATCCCGGACGTCGGTGAGCACGCCGCGCAGCTCGTCACCCAGGTCGTCCGCCTCGTCGGCCGGGAACGGGTCCAGCTCCACATGGATCCAGCGCTCCACCACCTCCGCCCGCGCCGCGTCCGGGCCGGCCAGCACCTGGGT
Organism: Actinospineispora eucalypti; assembly: GCF_039543365.1. NCBI lineage: Bacteria > Bacillati > Actinomycetota > Actinomycetes > Pseudonocardiales > Pseudonocardiaceae > Actinospineispora > Actinospineispora eucalypti. Next base: position 101,514 of record NZ_BAABJP010000004.1, on the reverse strand, counting down.
GAGCTCGCCGGCCAGCGTCCGCCGCACCGGCACCGCCGGGTCGATCACCCGCCGTACCCGCCCGCCGACCCGGCCGATCCCCGCCAGCACCGACTCGACCAGGTACGGCATGTCGTCGGTGACGATCTGCACCACGGTGCCGCGCCGGTCACCGGCCGCCTCGCCCACCAGCAGCAGCGGCCGGCCCGGCACCCGCTCGGCCGCCAACGCGGCCGCCGCTCCCGCCGCCCGCCGCAGGGCCGCCTCCGCCTCGGCCGGACCGCGCACGCCCAACCCGTCCGGCGAGGCATGCTCGAGGTAGAGCCGGTGCAGCTCGGCCAGCCAGGACGGGTTTCGCATCGCGATTCGCCACCCCCGCGTCAGGAGAGGTGACCACACTACTGTAACCGCGGTCACATTCGGCTCCGTGTCCAAGCGGCGCACCTCAACCGCCGCAAACAAAGATCAGCCACTCCGCGCCGTGCGGCGGCGGCAACTCGCCGTTGGGTTGCCTTTCGAGAGGTTGTCCAGTTCTGGAATTGTCGTTCTGTAGTATGAAACGCATGAGGTTTGCCGCCGCGTTGCACGGGATCGGCGCGAGCGATCCGGCGGCGCTGGCCGGCTATCAGCTGGCCACCGCCCGTGCGGCGCGGGACGCGGGTTACGCGGCGGTGGTTGCCGGGCAGCACTTCCTGGCCGGCCCCTACCTGCAACCGCTGCCGCTGCTGGCCCGGCTGGTCCCGGAGACCGGGTCGATGCGCCTGGTGGCCGGGGTGCTGCTGATGCCGTTTCTGCACCCGGTGGTGCTGGCCGAGGAGCTGGCCACGCTGGACGTGCTGTCCGGCGGGCGGCTGGTGATCGGTGCCGGCCAGGGTTACCGGGACCACGAGTTCGACGCGTTCGGGGTGCCCCGTGCGGAGCGGCTGGGTCGGCAGCTGTCGGTCCTGGACCGGTTGACCGGGCTGTGGGCGGCCGATCCGCCGGACGGTCCGCTGCGGCCGGTGCAGCGCCCGCGCCCGCCGATCTGGTACGCCGCCGCGAGCCGGCGCACCTTCGACCGGGCGGTGGCCAGGGGCTACGTGCCGTTCATCGGTGGCCAGGTGTCCCGGGCGGCGGTCGCGGACCTGGTTGCGGGGTCGGCGGCTCCGGTCGAGTCGGTGGTGTTGCGCCGGGATGTACTGGTCACCGACCTGCTCGGTGCGGCCGAGGTTGCGCGCTCCGTGCGCGCGCACCGCGCGGCCTATCCCCGCTGGTACTCGCCGGACGCCGGGTCCAACCCGCCGGGGGAGCCGCTGGTGGTCGGGCCGCTCGCGGAGTGTCGGGACCGGCTGCTGGCGCTGGCGGCGGACGGCGTGGATACGGTGGTGATCCGCTGTCACTGGCCGGAGCTGGACCCGGCCGTGGGGGTGGACCTGCTGGTGGCGCTGGCCGAGGGCCTGGGCCTGGGCGAACCGACGGAGGCCGGATGAATCCGACAGTCCCGGAGACGGGCAACGACGGCGTCCCGGTGCGGGCGGTCAGTCGGGCGGTGGCACTGCTGGTCGCGCTGACCGACGGGCCGCGCACCCTCGGCCACCTCGCGGCCGCCACCGGGCTCTCCAAGACCACCGCGTTCCGCCTGCTGGGCACGCTGGCGGGCAGCTACCTGGTGGTGCAGGACCCGAAGGGCGGCATGTACAGCCTCGGGCCCGGGTGCTTCCAGTTCCTGGAGGCGCTGAGCAGCCCGGGCAACGGCCTGGAGATCGTGGCCCGGCCGGAGCTGGAGCGGTTGCGGGTGGAGACCGAGGAGACCGCCGCGCTGCACGTGCGGGTGGGTGGCCAGCGCATCTGCGTCACCGAGCTGCCGAGTGCCCGGCCGATCCGCTACATCGCCGGGATCGGGGTCGCCGAGCCGGTGCACGCCGGGTCCGCCGGCAAGGTGCTGTTGGCCTGGCTGAACCCGGACGACCTCGAGCACCTGCTGGACCGCATCACCCTGGTGCCCCGCACCTCGGCGACGATCACCAACCGCGAGGTCCTGATGGGAGAGCTGGCCGAGGTCCGCGAGCGGGGCTGGGCGCTCAGCCACGGTGAGCGGATCGACGGCGCGGTGGGGGTGAGCGTTCCGGTGCGCGACGCGGCCGGCGGGGTGCTGGCCTCGCTGAGCGTGATCGGCCCGGCCGCCCGGCTGACCGACCAGCGGGCCGAGGAGGTGCTGCCGGAGGTGCTGGCCACGGCGGAGCGGATCACCCAGCGGCTGGTGGCCCTGGGTGACACCCGGCAACCGGTGGCGGGCTGACCGTCCGGCCCCTCTGAGGTAAGTCATGGCGCGCTGCCGGTAAGCAGCTGCGGCCAAGATGCGTTTCATCTGACAGTCCAACAGTTCCGGTACGTGGTACGTTGCCGGCATGGACGTTGAAGTCGTCGGAGTCGGGATGCATCCCTTTGGGAGCTTCCCGGAGCTGTCCCTGAAGGACCTGTGCCGGGTGGCGGTGGTGCGGGCGGTGCGCGACGCCGGGCTGACCCTGGCCGACGTGCAGGCGGTGTACTCGGGCAACAGCCTGGCCGGGCTGCTCACCGGCCAGGAGCAGGTGCGCGGGCAGACCGTGGTGCGCGACCTCGGCATCGAGGGCGTCCCGGTGACCAACGTGGAGAACGCCTGCGCCAGCGGTTCCACCGCGTTCCGCGAGGCGGTGGCGGCGGTGGCGGCCGGGTTCGCCGACGTGGTGCTGGTGCTCGGGCACGAGAAGATGTGCGTCGGGGACCGGGGGCGGAGCCTGGAGGCGCTGCGCACCGCCGCCGACCTGGACGCCACCCGGGGCCTCGGGCTGCAGTTCACCGCCGTCTACGCGATGCGGCTGCGCAACCGGCTGGACGAGGGCAGCCTGACCCTGGATGACCTGGCGGCGGCCGCCGTCAAGTCGCACGCCGCCGGTGCGCGCAACCCCTACGCGCAGTACCGCAACGAGGTGACCGCCGAGCAGGTGCTGGCCAGCCGCATGATCGCGGACCCGCTGACCCTGCTCATGTGCGGCTCGATCAGCGACGGGGCGGCCGCCGCCGTGGTGGCCCGGCCGGGCGTGGTGCCCGGCGACCGGCCCCGCGTGCGGGTGCGGGCCAGCGCGATGCGCACCGCCCGCTCCACCCGGACCGACGCCCAGCCCACGGTCGCCACCGAGACCGCCGAGGCGGCCTACGAGCAGAGCGGCGTCGGGCCGGCGGACCTCGACGTGCTGGAGGTGCACGACGCCATGGCCCCCGGAGAACTGCTCTACTACGAACAGCTGGGCCTGTGCGGGTACGGCGAGGCGGGGCGGCTGCTGCGCGAGGGGGTGACCGGCCCGGGCGGGCGGCACCCGGTGAACCCGAGCGGCGGGCTCTCCTCACGGGGTCACCCGGTGGGCGCCACCGGGGTGGCGCAGATCGCCGAGCTCACCTGGCAGCTGCGCGGCGAGGCGGCGGACCGGCAGGCGCCGGGCGCCCGCCTCGCGCTGGCCCACAACAGCGGCGGGTGGATGGACGGCGACTCCGCGGTCTGCAGCGTGCACATCCTGGAGCGGGTGGCATGACCAACCTGTTGCGCGCGGTTGACGCCACTCCCACCGGGCAGCGCCGGCCGGTGGACTTCGAGCGGGGCCTGCTGGTCGGATCGCGCTGCCTGGACTGCGCCTGGCTGAGCTGGCCGCCCCGCGCGGGCTGCCCCCTGTGCCACGGCGTGCGGGTGGAGCCGGCCGCGCTGCCCACCCAGGGCGTGCTCTACAGCTGGACCCGGGTGTGGGTGCCGGTCGAGGGGATCACGCCGCCCTACCTGCTCGGCCTGGTGCGGCTGGCCGGCGTGCGGGTGTTCGGGCACATCCGTGACCTGCCGGAGGACGCCACCGTGCCGACCCCGGTCCAGCTGCGGGTGGCGGAGTCGTCGGCCCCGCCGTTCTGGTTCGTTCCGGGGGAGAGCTGATGGATCTGGCGTACCTGCTGCGCAGGGGCATCCGGGAGAACGCGGCCCGGCCGGCCGTGAGCACCGGGCGGGGCCGGCTGAGCTACCGCGAGCTGCAGGACCAGGCGTGCCGCCTGGCCAACGCGCTGGCCGGGTTGGGCCTGCGCCGGGGCGACCGGGTGGCCGTGCTGCTGGAGAACCGGCTGGAGTACCCGGTGGTCGACGTGGCGCTGGCCTACGCCGGGCTGGTCCGGGTCGCGCTGAACGTGCGGATGACCGGCGCGGACTTCGGCTACATCCTCCGGGACTGCACCGCCCGGGCGCTGCTCACCCAGGCCAGCTTCGACGAGACCGTCGCCGAGCTGGTCGCCGACGGCGAGCCGAGGTGGATCCGCGTGGCCGACGGGGACGCGGTCCAGTCCCGCCCACCCGTACCCTCCGGCGCCCACGACTACGCCGACCTGCTCGCGGCGGCCAGCCCGGACCTCCCCCCGACCCCGGCCAACGCCGGCGAGCTGGCCTGGATCGCGTACACCTCGGGGACCACCGGCCGGCCGAAGGGCGTCATGCTGAGCCAGGGCGCGCTGGCCCAGGTGGCGGTGAACCTGATGGTCGAGCTGGGGGTGGAGACCACCTCGGACTCGGTGCTGCTGGTGCAGCCGCTGTCCCACGGGGCCGGGTACTTCACGCTGCCCTACCTGGCCTGCGGCGGACACCTGCACGTCCGGCACGGCTTCGACGCGGAGGAGGTGGTCGGGCTCAGCCGGCGCGAACGGGTGCGCACCCTCAAACTGGTGCCCACCATGCTGCTGGACATGCTGGACGTGCCCGACACCCCGGCGTTCGACAACATCGTCTACGGCGCCGCCCCGATCTCCGAGGCGGTGCTCGGCCAGGCCCTGGACCGCTACGGCCCGGTGTTGGCCCAGCTCTACGGCCAGTCCGAGGCGCCCATGACGATCAGCTACCTGGGCCGGGCGGACCACCGGCCCGGCGAGCCCAGGGTGCGCTCGGCCGGCCGCCCGTGGCGCAGTGTCCGGGTGGACGTGGTCGACCCGGACGGCAACTCCCTGCCGGCCGGCCAGACCGGTGAGATCGTGGTGGCCGGCGGGCACACCATGACCGGGTACTACCGGCAGCCTGAGCTGACCGCCGAGGTCATGCGGGACGGCTGGATCTGGACCAGGGACATGGGGTTCCGCGACGACGAAGGCTATCTCTACCTGCGCGGACGCCGCGACGAGATGATCAACTCGGGCGGCTTCAACATCGCGCCGAAGGAGGTCGAGGACGTGGTCTCCCGGTATCCCGGGGTGCGGGAGGTGGCGGCGGTGGGGGTGCCCCACGAGCGCTGGGGCGAGGCGGTCCGGGTGTACGTCGCGGCGGAGCCCGGGGTGACCCTGGACGAGGCCGGGCTGGCCGAGTTCTGCCGGCCGGAGCTGGGCTTCCGCCGCCCCCGGTCGATCGTGGTCGTCACCGGCCTGCCCCGCACCTCCTACGGCAAGATCGACCGGCGGCGGCTGCTGGAGGTGCCGTCGTGAGCGCCGAGCCGAGCCGGGCCAACGACTCCGAGGTGCCGATCCACCGGCACTACGGGCCGCCGCCCCCGGATCCCGCGCTGGCCGAGTGGGTCGCCCGCCGGACCGAGTCGCCGGCGCCGTTCCGCCCGCGCGCCATGGTCTACACCGGCCAGGGCAGCCCGGAGATGACCGGCGAGCGGGTCCGGCTGCTGCAGGAGGTCGGCGCGGAGTCGGTGCTGCTGGCCTGCGACCTGCCCGCCCAGCTCGGGTACGACCCGGACCACCGGCTCTCCCGCGCGCAGGTGGGCCGGGCCGGCGTGTCCTGCGGAACCCTGGACGACCTGCGGGCCATCTGCGCGCCGCTGGACCTGGAGCGCCTGGACAGCCTGGGCATGCTGGCCAACAGCGTCGGGCACGTCGGCCTGCCGATGGTGCACGAGGTGCTGCGCGAGCGCGGCGCCGAGCATGTCCGGCTGGTCATGCAGAACGACCCGCTCAAGGAGTTCACCGCGCGGGGCACCGAGCTGTTCACCCCGGAGCAGGCGGTGCGGATCGCCTGCGACGCGGTGGCCTACGCGATCGATCAGGACATCCCCGGCTACGCGATGACGGTGTGCTCCAACCACTACGACGTGGCCGGCGCCGGACCGGTGCGGGCGCTGGCCATCGCCCTGGCCAACGGGGTCGCCTACCTGTCCGAGCTGGTCGCCCGGGGCTACCCGGCGGCCGACGCGGCCCGGCGGATCATGCTGTTCGTGAACGAGCGCAGCGACCTGTTCGTCGGCGCGGCGGTGTTCCGGGTGGCCCGCTCGCTGTGGGGCCGGCTGTTGGCGGACCGGTTCGGGGTGGCGCCGGCCGACGTCCCGCCGGTGGCGCTGATGGGGTACGCCCACGGCCTGGAGACCAGCAACGAGCCGCTGGTCAACGTGCCCCGCTGCACGCTCAGCGTGCTCGCCGCCGTGATGGGCGGGGCCGACTACCTGTGCGCGGCGTCCTACGACGAGGCGCTGCGGGTGCCCTCGCCGGACGCCGCGGCACTGGCCGTGCGCACCCTGCGCGTGGTCGGGGAGGAGCACGGCGCCGCCGCCTCGCTCGACCCGCTCGCCGGCGGGTACAAGTTCACCGAGGTGGAAGCGGCGGTGCGGGGCGAGGTGGAGGGCGAGCTGGAACGCATCGAGGAACGCGGCGGCGCGCTGGCCTGCCTGCACAACGGCTACCTGGCCAGCGTGCTCGACCGGGGGCGCGGCACCCGGCAGCGCCAGCTCGAGACCGGGGAGCGCACCTTCATCGGGGAGAACGCGGTGACCGCGGCGCACCACCGGGAGCTGTTCGCCGGGTCCACCCAGCCCACCTCCGGACTGGACCGGGTGGAGCCGGAGCTGGTGGAACGGGTCCGCAAGCACCGCGAGCGGCACGCCGGCCCCGTGCTGGACGCCGCCCTCGCCGGGGTCCGCCGGGCGGCGGCCGGTTCGGACAACCTGGTGCCCCCGACGGTCGACGCGTTGCGCGAGGGAGCGACGATGCAGCAGCTGCTGGACGCCACCCGCGCCGGCTTCGACGAAGCCCCATGAGCCGCGCGCCGAGGGTGGTGCTGGCCAAGGTCGGGCTGGACGGCCACGACGCCGGCATCCTGCTGATCGCCAAGCGGCTCACCGCCGCCGGGGCAGAGGTCGTCTACCTGGGCAAACGGAACCTTCCGGACGCCATCGTGGCCGCCGCCATCGCCGAGGACGCCGACGCCGTCGGGGTGAGCTCGCTCAGCGGCGGCCTCGGCGAGTTCGGCATCGAGGTGGTGCGCCTGCTCGCCGACCGCGCCGCGGACATCCCGGTCATCAGCGGCGGCATCGCCGAGGACGCCGAGGTGCGAGCCCTCCTGGACGCCGGCGTGACCCACCACTTCGGCCCCGGCGAACCCATCGCCGACGTGGTCGCCAAATTCTTCGAAGTCACCGCCGACGGGAACTAGCCCCAATGCTGCTCAGTTAAGGCGCCGCGCCCGTCGTCAATGTCGGCGTGCGGTGTCGGTGGGGGTTGGGTTCGAAAGATGGCCTGGACGGCGGCGCGGTGGCGAGCTTTGCGTGCCCGGCCGGCGGTGTGGGTTGCGGAGCGTGGCCGGTGCTGGTCGGGTTCGGGGTTGGGCAACGAGTGCGGTCGGGCTGGCGGTAGATCAACATCATCGATAGAGACGTTACCCGCGAGTAGAACGTCAGTGAGGATGATGTCGATCTTCATCGACCCCTGGAACGCCGAATAGCCGCGACGAACCGGCGCGTCTGGGCCGACGACAGTCCCAAACCACTAGCTGAATGCCCGTGCGGGCGATTCCACCTCGAGGAGCCGGACGCGGCAAACCTGACCAACACCAGCCACGCCCCGTAACGAGGCCGGCGGCCGGGAGCGGACGCCGCGGCAGGGCCGCTACCGCACCGCCGTACAGGCTGTTTTCGAACCTGACCCCCGGCCGAACCGGCGCGCCGGTGTTGACGACGGGCGCGGCGCCCTAACTGAACGGCATTGGGACTAGAGCCGCATGCCGGCGGTCTCGCGAAGACCGATGAGGCTGAGCAGCGTCAACACCGCCGTGGCGATCAGGAAGTAGGCGGGGGAGGTTGCGTTGCCGGTGTGGGCGATCAGCCAGGTGGCGATGTAGGGAGCGGTGCCGCCGGTGGCGATCGCGGCGATGTTGAAGCCGAGCGCGAAGCCGCTGTACCGGATCCGGGTGCCGAACACCTCGGCCAGCGTGGCGAACAGCGGCCCCATGATCGCCGCCTCGCACAGCCCGAGCACACAGTGGCCGATGATCGCCGGAACCAGCCCGCCGAGCTGCATCAGCTGGAACATCGGCAGGGTGAGCACGATGAAGCCCACGCTGCCGATGGCCAGCATGCGTTTGCGCCCGATCCGGTCCGACCACAGCCCGAACAGCGGGATCGCCACGGTGGCCACGACCAGGGTTCCGGTGGTGGACCAGTTGGCGGCCGCCGCGCCGAATCCGGCCTCCCGCTGCAGGTAGATGGTCAGATAGATGAACACGATGTAGTAGCCGGAGAAGTCCACCAGGGCGATGCCGATGGTGCGCACCACCGATCGCGCGGACTTGGTGACCACCTCCACGATCGGCAGCTCGGCGACCTCGCCCCGCGCCTCCAGCGCCCGGAACGCCGGCGAGTCCTCCAGGCGGATGCGCACGTACAGCCCGATCAGGCCGAACGGCAGGGCCAGGAAGAACGGCAGCCGCCAGCCCCAGGCAGCGAGCTGCTCGGGACTCAGCACCTGGTTCAGCAGCCCGATCAGCCCGGAGGCGATGAGCAGGCCCACCATGGAGCCGACCTGCGGCATGCTGCACAGCAGCCCGCGCCGCTCCGGCGGGCTGATCTCGGCGACGTAGGACCCGGCCCCCGGGTTCTCCCCGCCGGCGGAGAGGCCCTGCACCAGGCGCGCCACCACCAGCAGCAGCGGTGCGGCCACCCCGATCGACGCGTAGGTGGGGAGCACGCCGATGGCGAAGGTCCCCGCCGACATGACCAGGACGGCGGTGGCCAGCGCGGTGCGGCGCCCGAACCGGTCGCCCAGGTGCCCGAACAGGACCCCGCCCAGCGGCCGGACCAGGAACGACACCGCGAACACCGCGAAGGTGGCCAGCAGCGCGGCCGTGGGCTCGTCGGAGGGGAAGAACCGCGCGGCGAAGGTGGTCGCCAGGTAGCCGTAGATGCCGTAGTCGTAGTACTCCACGGCGGAGCCCACCGCCCCGGCGAACACCACCTTGCGGCGGGACACCGAGGTCGGTTCGAGCGTCACGGGCTCGCGGGGGGTGGTCGCTTCGGACATGGTCGCTCCAGCCGCTCAGGTGGTTCGTTGCAGGACCGCGCGGTACCGGATCTCCACGCCCGGGGTGAACCGGGCGAAGCCGCGCACCCGGGCCAGCTCCTCACTGGTCAGCACGTTCCGGTGGGTCATGTCGTAGAGCGCCAGGAAGCGCCGTTGGTGGCCGAGGGCCCGGAACCGGCGGCCCCCCAGCAGCCCGGCCGGGCGCACCTCGGGAACGTGGGTGGCGTTGTACCAATGGTCGAACTCGGCCAGGTCGATGTCCGGGGCGACGTCGATCTCGATCTGGAAGACGTGGCGGGCGCTTTCCGCCAGCGGCACCGCGTCCGGCACCGCGAAGATCTCCTGGTACCAGTCGCCGGTTCCCTCGGCCGGTTCGGGCCCCGCGACCTCCAGCGCGGACTGCCAGGCGCCCGGGCCCTCGAGCACCTGGAAGAGCGTCTCCGGGGTCGGCTCGGCCGGCGGCGCGGCGAGGCTGGTCAACCGCAGCAGCGCGCTCATAGTCCGGTCCCGGTCGCGCCCGAGGACAGCGACTCGGTGAGCGCGCCGTACAACTCGGGACGGCGATCGCGGAACAGGGTCAGGTAGCGCCGCTGGGCCCGGAGGTCGGCGCCGGCGAGCACCGCCCGGACCGCCTCCTCCTGGTCAGTGTCCGAGCTGGCCAGGGTGTCCCCACTGGGGCCGGCGGCCGCGCTGCGGCCGTAGAAGGTCATCGTGTCGTCGGTGCCGGTGCGGTTGCAGCCGAGGAAGAAGACCGCGTTCTCCATCGCCCTGGTGGCGCAGCGCTGGATGATGCTGTCCGGCGGCACCTTGCCCGGCTGCACCGCCGACGCCCAGAGCGAGACGACGATCTCCGCGCCGCGCAGCGTCTGCACCCGGGCCAGCTCCGGGAACCGCACGTCGTAGCAGAGGTTCAACGCGATGTTGCCCAGCTCGGTGGGGTGGACGTCCACGGTGTCCCCGGCGATGTAGTACTCCTTCTCGTCCCGGCAGGCGTGCACCTTGTGGTGCACGCCGATCACCGCGCCGTCCGGGCCGATCAGCACCGCGCTGTTGTAGAGCACCTCCGGGATCACCGGATGGGTCTGCGAGATGCCGGCCACCACGTGGCAGCCGGCGGCCCGGGCGGCCGCCGCGAGCCGTTCGGTGGTCGGCCCGGGGATTGGCTCGGAGGCCCGGTAGAGCTGCTCGGCGAACCGGTCGTCCCGGGCCGATTGCACGTAGCCGGTGCTGCTCAGCTCGGGGAAAACCACCAGCTCGGCCCGGTGCTCGCGGCCCTCGCGCTCGATGAAGCCGGCCATGCGCTCGGCGTTGGCCGCCGGTTCGAGCGGCTTGGCATCGAGCTGGACGAGCGAGACGCGCACCTGGTCCTTCATGAGCGGGGACCGTACCACGTGATGGTATATAGAAACCACTGTATGGTTTACTGAAAAGATGAGACGCGTAGCTACCGGACCGGTGTCGTTGGCGGACCTCCCGGTGCAGGCCTCCCCGTCCGACGGTCGGCTGTGGCAGGACACCTGGCCGGAGGGCACCCGGCGGCGGGTCTACGCCCGCGACGAGGGGAACACCGACGCGAGCACCTTCCTGCTGAACTTCCCGCCCGGCTACGCGCGGCCCCAGGAGCTGGAGTACCTGCGGCACAACCCGCGCGGCCGGTTCGAGTACCACACCTGCCACGAGGAGCTGTTCGTCCTCAACGGGGTGTTCAAGTTCGACGACTGGTACGAGATCAAGAACTTCGGGTACTTCAACCACCCCCCGTACTGGCTGCACCCGGCGCACCAGCACGCGCCCGAGGGGGTGGACCTGTTCATCAAGAACTCCGCGCCGGTGGACTTCCTGTACGCGGACATCCCGCCCGACTGGGACCGGACGGAGTACCTGGCCGACGGGTATCCGCACGTCACCCGCAGCCGGCCGGTGACCGGGGTGGAAATGGCGGACATCCCCTGGGAGCCGGTGCTCGACCCGGACGGCGCGCCGACCGGCATGGAGGGCAAGCACCTCTGGGACGACCTGGACGGGGGCTGGACCACCTGGCTGATGCGCGTCCCCGCCGGCTGGACCGGGACCGGGCCGGCCGCCGCGACCCCGGGCGGCGACGAGTTCCTGGTGCTCGAGGGCGACCTCACCCTGGACCGGGGGGCCTCCATGACCCTCGGCCCGATGGGCTACCTGTGTGATCCCGAGACCTTCGTCTACCCCGGGGCCGGCACCGGCTCGGAGGCCGGCTGCCTGGCCGTCCGCTGGACCAGGGGTGATCCCCTCGGCCTGCCCACGCTGCGCTTCTGACCGCGATGCGCCTCGGAATCTCGCTCGGCATGGCGGGCCTCGGTCTGCGAGAACAGCTCGCCGTGGCCCGGCGCGCGGAGCGGGCCGGGGCGGACTCGCTGTCCAGCCTGGAAGCCGGTCACGACGTGTTCGCCGTGGCGGCGGCGCTCGCCGGGGAGAGCGCGCGGGCCAGGCTGTTCTCCGGCGTGGCCACCTGGGTCCGCCCGCCGGTGGCCACCGCCCGCGCCGCCGCCACCGTCGACGAGCTCAGCGGCGGCCGGTTCGTGCTCGGGCTCGGGACCATGCCGCGCGCCTGGAGCAGCGACTACTACGGGATCAGCGCCGACCGGCCGGTGGCCCGGATGCGGGAGTACGTGCGGGTGGTACGCGGCGCGCTGGGTTCGGCCGGCGAACCCTTCCACCACCGGGGGGAGTTCTTCGAGGTCCGCGGCTACCGGTTGCCCACGGCGCCGGTCCGTTCCGAGGTGCCCATCCACCTCGGGGCCACCGGCGCGGCGATGGCCCGGCTGGCCGGGGAGGCGGCGGACGGCGTTCTGGTCAACTTCGTGTGTACGCCGGACTGGCTGGACCAGGTGGTGCTGCCGGCCGTCCGGGCCGGCGAACGCGCCGAGGGGCGGCGGGTCGAGCGGGGCATGCTGCTGTGCTGCGCGGTCGGCGACGACCGGCGGGAGGCCCGGTCCTGGCTGCGCGGCTCCCTCGCCGGGCACCTGCGCGTGCCCTACTTCCACCGGGTGGCCGAGCACGCCGGCTTCGATCTGACCCCGGCCGGGCGGCTCGCCGGGTCCGGCGACACCGAGGGTGCGCTGGCCGCCGTGCCAGACGCGCTGGTGGAGCGCATCGGCGTGGCCGGCGGCGCGCGGGAGGTGGCGGAACGGCTGCGCACCCTGGCCGGGAGTCTCGACCACGTCCAGCTGATGCCGCCCCGGCACCTGCACGGACCGGCGTTGGGCGAAGCGGTCGACGGCATTCTCGAGGTCCTTCGGATGACCGGCGGATCGGTTGACTGACTGTGGGGCGTCGGATACACATACTCCACAGAATGAATTGACTGTTTCATCTGGTGGAACAGATTGAGAGAGTGATCAAATGGTTGCGACGGAGCAGCCCAAGCCGGGTCACCCCACCAACAAGATGGGCAAGATTGCGTTCGCCGCTCTGTCCGCCTCGAGCATCGAGAACTACGACTTCTTCATCTACGGAACGGCCGCCGCACTGGTCTTTCCGCGGATCTTCTTTCCGAACCAGAGTTCCCTGACCGGCGCCATGCTCAGTTTCGCCACCTTCGCGGTGGGCTTTGTCGCCCGGCCGGCCGGCGGAATTCTCTTCGGGCACATCGGCGACGTCTACGGCCGCCGGCGGGCGCTGATCGGAGCGCTGGTCGGGATGGGGCTGGCCACCACGTTGATCGGGTTGCTGCCCCCGCACCAGGTCATCGGGATTGCCGCCCCGCTGCTGCTCGTGCTGTTGCGCTTCCTGCAGGGAATCGCCCTCGGCGGCCAGCAGGGCGGCGTGGTGCTGCTCGCGCTGGAGAACGCCCCGCCCCGGCGGCGGGGCTTCTACTCGAGCTTCGCCCAGGCCGGTGGGCCGGCCGGGATCATCCTCGGCAACCTGGCGTTCATCGCGGTCATCCGGTCCACCGCCCCCGAGGCGTTCGAGTCCTGGGGATGGCGGGTCCCCTTCCTGGCCAGTGCGGTGCTGATCGCATTGGCGATCCGGCTCCAGTTCACGCTGGAGGAAACCGCCGCCTTCCAGACATTGCGGAAGGCGAAGCAGGAACAACCGGCCCGGGACATGAAGTCCTCTCCGGCGCTGCGGGTGTTCCGGGGCAACTTCCGGCGGATCGTGATAATCGCCGGCGCCTATATCGGCATCAACGTCACGTACTACCTGTTCATGACGTTCGCGGTCTCCTATTCCACCAGTGTTGTCGGCATTTCCCGGGACACCGCCCTGCTGGCGGTGCTGGTCGCGGCGGCGGTGCAGTTGGTGATGCTGCCGGTGTCCGGCGCGGTGTCCGACCGGGTGGGCCGCCGGGTCATGCTGCTCGCCGGTTCGGGGGCGCTGGCCGTGTGGTCGTTCGCGTTCTGGCCGTTGCTGAACACCGGGTCGACGCCGTTGATCATGATCGCGTTCATCGTCGGCCTGGGCCTGCTGCACACCGTGATGTACGGCCCGCAGGGCGCGTTCTTCGCCGAGGCGTTCTCCACCGGGCTGCGGTACTCGGGCTTCTCGCTCGGCCTGCAGCTGGGTTCGGTTCTGGGCGGCGGTCTCGCGCCCCTGATCGCGACGTCGCTGTTCGCGGCCACCGGAACCTCTTTCTCGATCACCGCGTACATGGCGCTGGTGTGCGCGATCACCTTCGGCGCCGTGCTGCTGATGCCGGAAACCCACACCAAGGACATCGATGTCCCCGAGGAACAACACGAACAGGAGGCGGTCAATGACCATGCCCACCCGAAGATTGGGTGAGCTCGAGGTCGGCGCCCAAGGACTCGGCTGCATGGGGATGAGCGAGTTCTACGGCGGCGCTGACGAGGCCGAGTCCGTGGCCACCATCCATCGCGCGCTGGATCTCGGGGTGTCCCTGCTGGACACCTCGGACATGTACGGCTACGGCGCCAACGAGGAGCTGGTGGGCCGGGCGATCCGGGGCCGGCGGGACGAGGTCGTGCTGGCCACCAAGTTCGGCGTGGTCCGCTTCGCGGACAACCTGTCGCGGGGGGTGCGCAGCGACCCGGAGTACGTGCGCCAGGCCTGCGACGCCTCGCTCCGCCGCCTGGGCGTGGACCACGTGGACCTGTACCAGCAGCACCGGGTCGACCCTGCCGTCCCCATCGAGGAGACGGTCGGCGCGCTGGCCGAGCTGGTGGCGGCGGGAAAGGTGCGCCATGTCGGGCTTTCGGAGGCGTCCCCGGAGACGATCCGCCGCGCCCACGCGGTGCACCCGATCACTTCCGTGCAGACCGAGTGGTCGCTGTGGTCGCGGTCGATCGAGGAGGAGGTCGTCCCGGTGTGCCGGGAGCTGGGGATCGGGATCATGCCCTACTCGCCGCTCGGGCGGGGGTTCCTGACCGGCCGGTACCGGTCGGTGGACGATTTCGAGGAGGGCGACTTCCGGCGCACCTCGCAGCCGCGGATGACGCCGGAGAACCTGGAACGGAACCTGGCGTTCGTGCGCGCGCTCGAGGCGTTGGCACAGGAACGCCGGGTGACGGCCGGCCAGCTGGCGCTGGCCTGGGTCCAGTGCCAGGGCCCCGACGTGGTGCCCATCCCGGGGACCAAGCGCCGCAAGTACCTCGAGCAGAACGTGGCGGCGGTGGGCCTGGCGCTGTCCCCGGACGACATCGCGGCGATCGAGAACGCGGTACCGGTCGAGCAGGTCGTCGGCGCGAGGTACGCCGAGGACCGCGCCAAGCTGCTCGATTGAGGTCCGGGATGCGTTTCACGGAACGGGTGGTCGTGGTCACCGGGGGCGGCGGCACCGGGCTGGGCAGCTCACTAGCCCACCATTTCGCCGCCGAAGGCGCGCGGGTGGCCGTCGTCGATGCCGACGAGGACGCCGCGCGGGCGGTCGCCTCGGCCGTCCGGGCGGATGGCGGGCGGGCGCTGGCGGTCCGGACCGACGTCCGGCGCGAGGACGACGTGGACGCCATGGTTGACACGGTGATCGGCGAGTTCGGCCGCATCGACGTACTGGTCAACAACGCGTTCACCTCCAATCCCGCCCCGATACTGGAGGCCCGTTTCGAGGACTGGGTGCGGGACATCGACGTCGTGCTGAACGGCACCTTCCTCTGCTCGCAGCGGGTGCTGCGCGGGATGATCGGCCGGCGCAAGGGGGCGATCGTCAACATCTCCTCGGTGAACGCGCACACCCACGTCGGCGCGTCGTCCTACAGCGCGGCCAAGGCCGGCGTCGAGGCGCTCACCCGCAACCTGGCGGTGGAACACGCTCCGTACGGGATCCGGGCGAACGCGGTCGTCCCCGGCACGTTCCGCACGGACGTCTGGAAGGCCCGCCAGCGGATCGACCCGGACATCCTCGACCGCCTGGCCAGCTTCTACCCGCTGGGCCGCGTCGGGACGACCGACGACATCGCCGCCGCCGTGCTGTTCCTGGCCTCGGACGACGCGTCGTGGATCACCGGGGCGCTGCTGCCGGTGGACGGCGGGTTGCTGGCCGGGAACCCCCAGTTCGCCTGGCAGGCCCACCCGGAGAACCCGGTCGTGCGGCCGTGAACGACATCGCCCGATGGACGGCGACCGCACTGGTCGAGGCCTACGCCACCGGCGAGCTGTCCCCGGTGGAGGCGACCCGGGCCGCGCTGCGGGCCGTCGATCGGCACAACGACGACCACCGGGCCTTCTGCCTGGTCGACCCCGACGCGGCCCTGGCACAGGCCAGGGCCTCCGAGGAGCGCTGGCGGGCGGGACGCCCCCTGGGGCGCCTGGACGGGGTGCCGGCCTCGATCAAGGACCTGTTCCTCACCCGGGGCTGGCCGACCCTGCGCGGCTCGAAGCGCGTCGATCCCGGCCAGCCGTGGGCGGTGGACAGCCCGGTCGCCGCCCGGCTCCGGGAGAACGGCCTGGTCCTGCTGGGCAAGACCACGACGTCGGAGTACGGCTGGAAGGGGGTGACCGACAACCCGATCGACGGCATCACCCGCAACCCGTGGGACCGCTCGCGGACGGCGGGCGGATCCAGCGGCGGCAGCGCGGTGGCGGTGGCGACCGGCATGGGTGCGCTGTCCGTGGCGACCGACGCGGCCGGCTCGGTGCGGATTCCCGCCGCCTTCTGCGGGGTCGTCGGCTTCAAGCCCACCTACGGCCGCATCCCGCTGTACCCGCCCAGCGTGCTGGGGACCCTGGCGCACGCCGGACCCATGGCCCGCTCGGTGGCCGACATTCCGCTGATCATGGACGTGCTGGCCGCACCGGACCCCCGGGACCCGACGGCGCTCGAACCCCGGGCGGCGAGCTTCCACGGGAGGGCATGGGCCGGCCTGCGGGTGGCGTTCTCGCCCACCCTGGGTTACGTGGACGTCGACCCGGAGGTGGCGGAAATCGTCGCCCGGGCGGTCGCCGGCCTGGCGGCGCACGGGCTGGTCGTGGAGGAGGCCGACCCCGGTTTCGCCGACCCGTTCCCGGCCTTCGACGTGCTCTGGTCGGCGGGCTATGCCCACTCGTTCGCGGTGAGCACCGGCGGCCGCGCGGCCGATGTCGATCCGGGACTGCGGGCACTGGTGGAGCGGGGCGCGCACCACTCCGCGACCGACTACCTCGAGGCCCACGGTGAGCTGCTGCGGCTGGGCATCCACATGGGCGAGTTCCATACCCGCTTCGACCTGCTGATCACTCCGACGGTGCCGATCGAACCGTTCGCGGCCGGTCATGACGTACCGCCGCACAGCGCCATGACCAGCTGGGCGCAATGGGCACCGTTCAGCTTCCCGTTCAACATGTCCCGGCAGCCGGCCCTCAGCGTCCCGGTCGGGTTCACCTCGCGCGGCCTGCCCGTGGGGCTGCAGGTCGTCGGGCCGAGGCACCACGACGAACTGGTACTGACCGTGGGCGCGCTGCTGGAGCGGCCCTCGAGAACCTGGGAGTGCGATGAAGTTCGGGGTTGACACGTTCGTGACGACCGAGGGCATCCGCCCGGACCGACTGGCCACGGCCCTGGAGCAGCGCGGCTTCGACGCCCTGCTCCTCACCGAGCATTCGCACATACCGGTGAAGCGGGAGAGCCCGTGGTCCGGCGGGGACGTGCTGCCCGACGTGTACTACCGGACCTTCGACCCGTTCGTGGCGCTGGCCGCCGCGGCAACCGCGACCTCCACCCTGAAGCTGGGCACGGCCATCGCCCTGCTCGCGCAACGCGACGTCATCCAGGCGGCCAAGGAGGTGGCAACCCTCGACCAGCTCTCCGACGGGCGGGTCCTGTTCGGGGTCGGGGTCGGCTGGAACCTCGAGGAGATGCGCAACCACGGGATCGACCCGAGGACCAGGGGAAAGCTGCTGAACGAGAAACTCGCGGCGTTGAAGGAGATCTGGCGCGACGACGAGGCCGAGTTCCACGGGACGTACGTCGACTTCGACCCGATCTTCTCCTGGCCGAAGCCGGTGCAACGGCCGCACCCGCCGGTCTACGTCGGCGGTGAGAGCCCGGCGGCGCTGGCCCGGCTGGTCCGGTACGGCGACGGCTGGCTGCCCAGGGCCCGGACCGCGCCCGCCGAGGTCCGCCGGGTGTTGTCCTGGCTGGCGGAGCAGGGCCGAGGCCCGATCCCGGCCACCCTGTGCGGCGCGCCCACCGACCCCGACCAGCTCGCGGCCTTCGTCGATGCCGGCGTGGACCGGGTCACCTTCACCCTCCGCACCGCGCCGGAGCCGGACACCCTGCGCGACCTCGACGAGCTGGCCACGCTCACCGAACGCTTCCGCTGACCGGGCCGGGCGGCGCCGCGCCGACTCGGCCGAGCTGCGGTTGCGGCCCGACGCCACGGCTGGCGATCAAGCCTGGGGCGGGTGCCGGATACTGCCATCGGACGGACGACGAAGGAGCATGCCGATGCCGTTGATCCAGGTCACGCTGGCCCGGGGCCGCAGCCCCGAACAACTGGCCGCACTGGGCCGAGCCCTGACCAAGGCGGCCGAGGAGTCGATCGGCGCCAAACCGGAGACCGTGCGAGTGGTGCTGCGGGAGTGCGAACCCGAGCACTGGTTCGTCGGCGGCGAGTCGATCGCCGAGCTCCGAGCCGCCGGCAAACGCTGAGCGGGCGCGCGGCGATGGAGCTGAGCGAGGCGATGCGCACCCAGGGGACCTGCCGGTACTTCCGGGCCGACCCGGTGCCGGACGAGGTGCTGTACCGGGCGTTCGAGATGGCCCGGTTCGGGCCGCAGGGCGGCAACCGGCAACCGGTGCGCTGGGTGGTGGTCCGCGACCCCGGGCGCAAGCAGGCCCTGGCCGACCTGTACCTCCCGCACTGGGCGGCCTACCACGAGGCGGTGACGGCCGGACAGGTCCAGGTCGGTGCGCCACCGGCGATCGTGCGCGACGCCGACCACTTCGCACGCGGCCTGGCCGGTGTGCCGGTCATCGTGGTCGCCTGTGCCGAGATCGCCGCACTCCACGCCACGGACGCGCAGCTCGGCCGGCTGTCCATCGTGGGCGGCGGCTCGGTGTACCCCACGGTGCAGAATCTGCTGCTCGCGCTGCGCGCCGAGGGCGTGGCCAGCGCGTTCACCACGCTGCTGTGCACCGAGGAACCGGCGGTCAAGGCGCTGCTGGAGATCCCCGACGGGTACGCCACCGCCGGCCACATCGCGGTCGGCTACCCGGAGCGTCCCTTCCCCGGGCGGCTCACCCGCGCTCCGGTCGAGGAGATCACGTTCGGCGAGACGTTCGGCCGGCCGCTGTTCCGGTGACCGGCGTCGGCCGGGGCAGGGCGGCCGGTAGTCCAGGCCGGGGAAGAAGCGCCGCCATTCCGGCTCGGCGGTCGCGGGCTCGGCCGCTACGGCTGGCCGACGCGGCTCTTGAGCTCATCGGCAGCCACCGCGGCGCCGCGCCGAGGGCCTCGCGCACGCCACCCGCCGGGGCCCCGACTGGACCACCATGCTCGAGCTTTTCCGCAGCAGGTCGGACGCCGGGCGAAAGGTGTAGCCGGTGGTGGTCGGCGTGACCCGGCCCGGGGCGGGATGGGCGAAGTGGGTCGGCACGATCGGCGTGCCGGAGGCGGCGGCGCCGGCCAGCAACCGGTTGCGCGCCCGCGCGGCGGCCGCCGGGTCCACGCAGTAGGACCGGATGGCGTACACCAGGCTGCCGGTGGCGGCGTCGAACCACGGTTGCTGGAAACACCACTCGTCCCGGTCGACCCGGGTGCCGGGGAAGAACTCGGCCGGCGCGATCAGCAGCCGGGGCGTCTCCACGATCGGCACCACGGTGACGTCACCGAGGTCGTACCAACCGGTCGTCACGCCGAGCGCGGTTGGTCGAGCAGCGCGGGCGGTTCCGCCCGGGGGGTCCGGACCCCGCCGCGCCAGAGCAGACCGGCGCAGATGGCCGCCGCCACGACCGGCAGGGCGGTGAGCAGGATGATGTCCCGGCCGGCCAGCGCGAGGCCGATCAGGATCCCCGCCACCGCGGGGCCGACGATCGAGCCGGCCCGCCCGAGCGCCGCGGCCCAGCCGACGCCGGTGGTCCGGGTGCCGGTCGGGTAGAGGGCCACGGCGAGCGTCAGCTGGCCGATCTGGCTGGCGGTCACACCCAGCCCCGCCCCGCCGAGCGCGAGCAGCAGCAGGCTGTCGGGAAGCGGCGCGCGGGCCACCAGCACCATGCAGGCCATGCCGATCAGCGGCATCAGTATCAGGGCGGGCGCGATGCCGATGCGCGCCGCGACCGGGATGAGCAGGATTCCGCCGAGCACGCCGCCGAGGCTGACGAACGCCAGCCCGAGCGGCGCCTGGGTCGGGCTGAACCCGTAGCCGGTCAGCAGCGTGGGAACCCACGAGGTCAGCGTGTAGGCCGCCACGAAGACCAGGAAGGAGAAGGCCCACAGCAGCCCGGTGCTGGCCCGCCACCCCGGGTCGAACAGCCGGCCCACCCGGGCCGCGTGCCGGCCCGTCGCTTCGGCCGGTGGTTCGGCCGGCAGCCGCCACGCCATCACCCCGGCCAGCAGCAGCGGCAGCACGCCGGCGAACACGAACACCCCCTCGGGGCCGAGCAGCGTGATCAGCCGGCCGCCGAAGAACCCGCCCAGGGTCGCCCCGGAGGCCAGGCCCAGGGTGACGGTCACCGACACGACCTCGCGGCGCCGCGCGGGGGAGAACTCGGTGGCCAGGGAGACCGCGACCGGCAGCACCGCGCCCAGCCCCAGCCCGGTGAGCGCCCGCACCGCCCCGAGCAGGAGTATCGAGCGGGCCGGCAACACGGCCGCCACCAGCAGCGTGGTCACCGCGAACAGCGTGACGCCCGCGACGAGCACAGCGCGGCGGCCGATCCGGGCGCCCAGCGCGCCGCAGCACAGGTAGCCGACGACGACGCCGAGGTTGGTCAGCACCAGGGGGAGCGTGAAGCTGGCCGGGCTCACCCCCCACTCGGCGGCCAGGGTCGGTACCACGAACGCCAGCGTCGCGGTGTCGAACCCGTCCAGCAGCACGGCCAGGAACGCCAGCGCCAGCACCGGCCGGTGGATCGCCCGCCGGGCTTCCGGCGTGGTCATCGAGAGCCCCCGTCCAGGCCGAACACCGCTCGGTGCGCCGCCGTGAACAGCGCCGAGCCGGGGTCGGCGAACGCGGTGGCCGTACCCAGATGGTCGGTGTCCGGCAGCGTGACCCGGACCGGCCGATGACCGGCGGCGGTCAGCGCGTCGACCAGCAACTGGCCCTGGCGGGTGAGGAAGCGGTCGTCGTCGGCCTTCCGGTTGGGCTCCGGATCGCCGAACGAGACGACCACCCGGCCCGGCGCCCCGGTGATGCGCAGCGCGGGGCTGACCTCGGCGCCGGGCTGTCCGGGCTCGGCCAGCTGCACGGGCGGGCTCATGCAGACCGCCGCCCGCGCGGGTACGGGGGAGCCGGCCCAGTCGGTCATGGTGGCCATCGCGGCCAGGTGGCCGCCGGCCGAGTGGCCCGCGACGGTGATCCGGGCGGGGTCGCCGCCGTAGCGTGCGGCGTTCTCCGCCACCCACCGCACGGCGGCGACCGCGTCGTCCACCGCGTCGGCGATGGTGTGCTCCGGGGTCAGCCGGTAGCCGCAGGAGACGAACACCGCTCCCGCCTCGACCCACGGTCCGGCGAGCTGGTCGTAGAACGCCGGGTGTCCCTCCCGCCAGCGGCCGCCGTGGAAGTACACGATCACCGGGCAGCCGGTGCCGCGCTCCGGGTGGTAGACGTTGGCCAGCTGGTAGGGGTCGGCGCCGTACTTCAGGTCGAGCCGGTGCGGGAATCGGCGGCGCACCGCCTCCCGGCCGGCCAGCGCCGAGGCGTAGAACCCGGCCCAGTCCGGGTGGTATGCGTCGGGGTTCCGGACGGTGAAGAAGCCGGTCGCGTCGGCCGGTCGGGCCGGGCTGAGCGTGTCCATGTCGGGCTCCCCACTCCAGTGTCGGAGGCCACATCCTCTCCGGGCCGACGTATGCCCGACTAATGCCTATCCGCGGTGGTCACATAGCTATTTGTGCATATCGATGGCCGGCCCTAGAGGCGGATGGACTTCTGGTTCATGAACTCCTCGATGCCGGCGGGGCCGAGCTCGCGGCCGATTCCGGAGCGCTTGATGCCGCCGAACGGCAGGTCGGCCTGCGAGCCGCCGGCGCTGTTCAGGTAGACCATGCCGGCTTCGATCTGCTCGGCGACGTGGCGGGCCCGCTCCCGGTCGGTGCCCCAGACGCTGGCGCCGAGCCCGAACGGGCTGTCGTTGGCCAGCTCGATCGCCTCGGCCTCGGTCTCGGCGCGGAACACCAGGAACACCGGGCCGAAGATCTCCTCGGAGTAGGCGGCCATCTCCGGGGTCACGTCGGTGAGCACGGTGGGCTCGAGGTAGGCGCCCGGTCCGCCGATGCGGCGGCCGCCGGCCCGAAGTTTTGCGCCCTGCCGGACCGCGGTGTCGATCTGGTCGGCCACCTCGTCGGCGGCCGCCACCGAGGCGAGCGGCCCGAGCTTGGTCGCGGGGTCGGCGGGGTCGCCCGGCCGGTAGAAGCTCGACACGCGTTCGCTCAGCCGGTCGACGAACTCGTCGTAGATGTCGGCCAGCACGATCATCCGCTTCGGCGCGTTGCAGGACTGGCCGCAGTTGCGCATCCGCGCGGTCGAGGTGGCCTTCACGGTCTCGTCCAGGTCGGCGGAGTCGAGCACGATCAGCGGGTCGGACCCGCCGAGCTCCAGCACCGTCTTCTTCAGGTTCCGCCCGGCCTCGGCCGCCACGGCGATGCCGGCCTGCTCGCTGCCGGTCAGGGAGACGCCCTGGATGCGCGGGTCGGCGAGCATCCACGGGACCTGTTTGCTGGACGCGAAGATGTTGGCGTAGGCGTCCTCGGGCACGCCGGCGTCGCGCAGGACCCGCTCGATGGCGAGCGCCGACCGGGGGCAGATCGAGGCGTGCTTGAGCAGGATCGTGTTGCCGAGCACCAGGTTGGGCGCGACGAACCGGGCGACCTGGTAGCAGGGGAAGTTCCAGGGCATGATGCCGAGCAGCGCGCCGATCGGCCCCTTGGTGATCACCGCCTCGCCGCCCTTGATCGACAGCGGTTCGTCGGCCAGCAGCGCGGGGCCGTTGTCGGCGTAGTAGTTGAAGATGTCGACCACGACGCCGATTTCGCCCCGGCCCTCGTTGACCCGCTTGCCCATCTCCAGGGTCATGATCGCGGCCAGCTCGTCGGCGCGCTCGGCGAACAGCTCGGCGGCGTGCGACACGATCTTCGCCCGCTCGGTGACCGGCCGGCGCCGCCACGACGAGTAGCCGAGGTGCACGCGCTCGATCGCCGCCCGGACCTCCTCGTCGGTCGAGTTCGGGACCGTCTCGATCAGCTCGCCCGTCGCCGGGTTGGTGACTGTGTACATGCTCGTGGATCTCCGTTCCGGCGGGCACCCATGCTCGTCGTGAACACCGTGTCCACGCCCGGTACCGCGCGGCAAGGAGGCGGCTCGATGATGTCTTGGATCGGCTGATTCGCCGCGTGAATCACTCCTGGTAGCCCCGTGCGGTGTATTTGTGAGCTCAGCCACAGCGCGACCATTAGGGTGGTTCGAATGAAGCTCGGGACGTCGCTTCGATTCGTCTTTCCGACATCTCCGGATACCTACCCGACATTTCGCGCGGCCCTCGACGCGCTACCCAAGGGTGGGTTCATCGAGCGCCCGATGGGGGCGATGTCGACCGGCGACCAGGCGCGGAACCTGGTCGAGGCGACGGTGGCCGCGCGCGAGGCCGGGCTGGACATGCTGCTCGTCGGCGACCACCACGCGGTGCCGCCCGGATACGCGAACGCGTTCTCACCGGTCCCGACGCTCGCGCGCCTGATGCCGTCGGCGGGCCGGATGCCGCTGGGCATGGTCCTGCTCGCGCCGTTCTACAACCCGGTGCTGCTCGCGGAACAGATCGGCACGCTCGCCGCGTTCGCGGAGGCGCCCCTGACCATCGCGCTGGCGCTCGGTCAGGGTGAACGCCAGTTCACGGCGTTCGGGATGGAGGAGACCAGCCGGGTCGGGCGGCTCGAGGAGCTCCTCGCGGCGCTGCGCGCGATGCTGGACGGCGAACCGGCCACGGTGCCGGGGCGGTACCACTCCCTGGACCGGGTGCAGGCGGGGCCGACTCCGAGGGTCCCCGTCTCGATCTGGGTCGCCGGCACCGTGCGTACCGCGGCGGCCAGGGCCGGACGGCTGGGAGACGGGTGGCTGACCGGGCAGAACGCCACCCGCACCGATCTGGTCGAGCAGCTCGACGCCTACCGGGAGTCGGCGGCCCGCCACGGCCGTGAACCGCTTCCCGTGCTCCGGCGGGACATCTTCGTGGGCTCGTCCGACGCCGAGGCCGAGAGTGTCGTGGAAAAGATTCTCGCCGAGGGCTATCGCGGCGTCGGAATGGACCAGCTGTTGGTGGGCGCGCCGGAGACGGTCGTCCAGCAGCTCGAGGAGTACCGGGCGCTGGGCTTCGAACATGTGCTCGTGCGGCACATCGTGGGCGAGCAACAGCTGATGCTCGACTCGTTCCGGCGCATCGGCGCCGAAGTAGTTCCGCGCGTTCACAACCTTCCCACATCGCGATAGCCCAGCACCTGAAGATCACCGACGATCGCCGGCCGTGAGGTCCAGCCGCGATTTTCGCGGCCCAACCGCCACGAACAACGATCACCTCCGCCACGGGCACCATGACGCCCCGGGCAGGCACTCGCGACAACTAGTCGAGATACGTAACGGCGGCTAATCGGAACTCACTTGCCGTGACAGTTGGGGTGAACGTGACGAGCGGTATGCGCCTGGAGCCTGTCGAGGCGTCGCCGTGGCTTGCGCCGGGAGCGAGGACCGCGCCGAGTTCCACATGAGAGACGTTCGATCTTGGGAAAAGGTCTCTGGAGATGAACTCGGCGGGGAGCCGGTCGGTGAACGCGGATTACCCGGGCCACCGCGGCTGGCGATCAAGCCTAGAGCACGACCCCGCTGCCTGGTACACCGTCGCCGGGGTGGATGCCCGCTGTCGGTCACGCGCCGTAACGTCGATGAGGTCCGAGCTAAGGCTGCCCGGAAATCGTTCATCGACATCGACAGCAGTCTGGTCAGTCGCGCCCCGAAACCAGATTGACGTCGATGTCGAGGAACGCACCGTGCCGGACGCCGACCCGATCATCACCCACCGTAACAACGGTGGGAGGCAACCCGGCTGGAACGTCACCGGCGGCACTCGAGGCCCCGGCAGACTAGCCAGGCCGCGCCGTCCAAGCCGTCAGCCGAACCCAGCCACCACCAAACCAGCGGCAACCACGCAAAACCAGCCGCGACACGGCACTAGTAGGCGTACGACATGTGTTTGATGCCGTTGATCAGGTAGGAGGTGAGCCGGGCGGGCTCGCCGGTGGTGTGCAGGTTGGGCAGGCGGGTGTACAGCTCGCGCAGCATCACGGTCATCTCCCGGCGGGCCAGGTGCACGCCCAGGCAGTAGTGCGGGCCGGGGCCGCCGTAGCCGACGTGTGGGTTGGGGGTGCGGGTGATGTCGAACCGGTTGGGGTTGGCGAACACCTTCTCGTCCCGGTTGGCCGAGTTGTAGTAGAGGAAGACCTTGTTCCCGGGAAACAGCTCCTTGCCGTGGAAATAGCATTCCCGGGTGACGTTGCGCCGGAACCAGATCACCGGCGTGGAATAGCGGACGATCTCCTCGATGGCGCCGCCGATCCGGCCCTCGAAGTCCGCCCGCAGCATGCGCAGCTGGTCCGGATTCTGGGTGAACAGGTGCACGGCATGGGACAGCGCGGTGCGGATGGTCTCGTTTCCGGCCACCACGAGCAGCAGGAAGAACGAGGCGAACTCCTGCGGGGTCAGGTTGTCGTGGTCCTGCCCGGCGACCAGCATCGAGGTGACGTCGTCGGTCGGTTCCTTCACCCGCTGTTTGGCGAGCTGGTTGGCAATCTTGAACAGCCGCAGCCCGGCGCCGGCCAGGCCGGTGACGAACTTCGTTGCGTCCAGCAGCGTCGTGTCGTCGTCGAACCGCCTGATTCCGCCGTTGTATTCCGGGTCGTTGAAACCCAGAATTCGGTTGGTCAGCGGATAGATCTCCTCCCGGTATTTCTCCGGAATTCCCAGCATGTCGCAGATGACCTCGATGGGCAGCCGGGCGGCGACCTGGGTGACGAAGTCGTCCGGCCCCTCCTTGAGGATGTCGTCCACGATCGCGGACGCCCGCCGCTGCAGGTCCACCTCCATCTTGGCCAGCACCCTGGGGGTGAACGCGCGGGAGACCACGGTGCGGTTGCGGGAATGCCTCGGGTCGTCCATGTTGATCATCGAGCCGTAGTACTTGTCCAGGAAGCCGGGGAAGTCGCGCACCGAGTTGGCCGTCGGCTCGCTGCTGAACAGGTCCGACCGCCGGCTGGCCTCCACCACCTCGGCGTGGTGTACCAGGGCCCACGCGCGGTCGTTGGAGTCGGCCATGAACGGTATGTGCGGCACCTTGATCCAACGCGAGACCTCGCCGGCCCGCAGCCGGGTGAACGCGTCCAGCCGCTCGGACTCCGGGGCCGACCAGAACCTCGACCCGGCCAGCCCGTATCCGGTCGCGACTTCGGCCTGATGTTTGGGCGCCATAAGCAATACCACCACCAAATTGGGACAACAAAAGAGGACCACTGTACCCATGAGATCAAGGCCGGTATTGCCGGGATTAATAAAGTATCCCTAACTAACTTGTCAGGTGCTTACGGCCGGAGCAGCTCGACCGCCGTCTTCAGGTCGGCGAGGGCCTGGCGGTAGAAGCGGGGACCGTAGGAGACCCGGGCCACGCCCAGCTCGCGCAGCCGGGCCAGGTCCGGGCCTCCGGGGCGGGTGTTCGAGTTGACCGGCCCGGGCAGCTCGGTGACCAGCGCGGCGATGTCGTGCTCGTCGCCGACGCCGATCGGGTAGACGCAGTCGGCTCCGGCCTCCAGGTAGCGGCGGCCCCGGCGCACCGCTTCGGCAACCCGCTCCGGCTCGGCCACCCCGGACCGGGGCAGGAAGCCGTCGGTGCGCGCGTTGATGACGATGGGCACCCCGGCGTCCTCCGAGGCGGCGCGGATCGCGGCCAGCCGTTCGGCCTGCGCGCCGGGGTCGACCAGCCCGCCCGAGCGGTGGTCGCTGTCCTCCAGGTTGCAGCCGACCACGCCGATCTCCAGCAGGCGGTCGACCAGCTCGCGCGGTTGCAGGCCGTACCCGGCCTCGGCGTCCACCGTGACCGGGACCGGCACCGCCCGGGCGACCCGGCCGGCGGCGGCGAACATCTCCCGCCAGGGCGCGCCCTCGCCGTCGGGGTAGCCGAGCATCGCCGAGATCGCCGCGCTGGCGGTGGCCACCGCCGGGTACCCGGCCCCGGCGACGATCTCGGCGCTGGCCGCGTCCCAGACGTTCGGCAGGACCAGCATCTCGGGGCCGTGGTGCAGCCGGCGGAGCTGGTCGGCCTGGGCCTTGAGGTCGGTGGTCATGGTTCCCCTCCGGGTCGGTTCGGTCTGATCATCATGTACCTACCGGGTAGACACCGCGCCCGCCGCAAACTGGTCACCCCGGAAGCGACCAGTTCCGCCCGCCGCCGGTGTCTGTACCGGTGAGGATCTGGAGGTGGCGGATGTCGGTGGATCTGCTTCAACGGGCGCGCATGGGCGACCGCGATGCGTTCGCCGCCCTGGTCGAGCCGCACCGGGGCGAGCTGCACGTGCACTGCTACCGCATGCTCGGTTCGCTGCAGGACGCCGACGACGCGCTGCAGGAGACGCTGTTGGCGGCCTGGCTCGGCCTGGACGGCTTCGCCGGGCGCGCGTCCCTCCGGACCTGGCTCTACCGGATCGCCACCAACCGCTGCCTCAACCTGCTGCGTTCATCGCGCCGGCGGCCGCCGGCCCCGGACGCGCCGCCGGCACTGCCCGAGCCGAGCAGCCGGGGTGAGGTGCCGTGGCTGCAGCCGTACCCCGACTCGCTGCTGGCGGAGCCGCCCGACCAGGCACCCGGGCCGGAGGCCCGGTACGAGTCGCGCGAGGCGATCTCGCTGGCGTTCGTGACCGTCGTGCAGTTGCTGCCGCCGAACCAGCGCGCCGTGTTGCTGCTGCGTGACGTGCTCGGCTACCGCGCGAGCGAGACCGCCGAGCTGCTCGGCCTCACCGAGGACGCGGTCACCAGCGCCCTGCAGCGCGCCCGCGCGAAGATGAACGCGGCTCAATCCCGCGAGGCGCCGCCGCCGGAGCCGGGCGGCCCCGAGGAGCGCACGCTGTTGGACCGCTTCGTGGCCGCCTTCACCGAGCTCGACGTCGACGCGCTGGTCGCGCTGATGACCGACGACGCCTGGCTGCGGATGCCGCCGCTGCCGTTCGAGTACCGGGGGAGCGAGGCCGTGCGCGAGTTCCTCGGCGTGATCCGCGCCCGCCTGCGGCGGATCGACCGGCTGGTGCCGGTCCGGGCCAACGGGCAGCCCGCGTGGGGCGAGTACGTCCGCGACCCGGTCACCGGCAACCTGCGCCTCATCGGGCTGATCGTGGTGACCCTCGCCGGCGACCGGGTCCACGAGCTGGTCAAGTTCGAGACGGCGGTCGCCCCCCACTTCGGGCTGCCCCGGACCCTCAGCGATCAGTAGCTCAGGTGGGCAGTTCGAGTTTCAGGATCGGTTGGGTGGTGGGTTGCGGGGCGCCGCCGGCCCGCTCGAGCGTGACCGCGACGATCTCGCCGTCGACCAGGCCGCCGATGAGCAACGGCCCGCTGGAGATCAGCCCGGCCGGGCGAGGCCCGTCGCTGCCGATCAGCCACACCTGGTAGTCGTGGGCGGGGTCCGGGGTGGGCAGGCCGGTCGTGATCAGGAGTGCCCGGTCGAGCCGGCGGGAGGTGACCAGCGTGGCGGTGCCGCCGGGGGCGGGCACGGTGGTGGCGCGCGAATCCGGCGCGGCCAGCAGCGAGGCCACCTGCTCGTACTGGGTGTGGGCCTGGGCCAGCCGCGCGCGGGCGCCGTCGAGCTCGGCCTGGTTGCGAACGGCGAGCGCGCCGGTCCCGACCGCGACGGCGATCGATGCGGCGACCGCGGCGGCGGTGGCCGCCCGCCTGGTCCGGGCGCTCCAGCGCCACGCCTTCCCCGGGCCGGGTTCGCCGGCCGGGGCCGCCGGGGGCTGCTGGCGGGTGCGGTGAACCTCGGCGAGGACCCGGTGCCGCAGTTGCCCGGGCGGGTCCTGCGCGACGGCCAGTGCGAGCCGGGCCGCGGTGGCGCGCAGCTCGCGTACCTCCTGCCGGCACGGCGGGCAGTCCCGCAGGTGCTCGTCGACGAGGCGGCGTTCGGCCGGGTCCAGCGCGTCGAGGGCGTAGGCGCCGGTGAGGGTGTGCGCGTCGGGGTTCACCGGGTGACCCCCAGGCAGTCGCGCAGCCGGATCAAGCCGTCCCGCATCCTGGTCTTGATCGTGCCCAACGGCCGGTCCAGCAGGGCGGCGACCTCGTGATACGTGCGGCCGTCGTAGTAGGCGAGCTGCACGGACTGGCGCTGCAGCGCGCTGAGTGAGTTCAGGCAACGGCGGAGCTGCTCGCGCTCGAGGCTGCGGGTGGCGGCTTCGGCGACGGTGTCGAAGTCGCGTTCCTGGGCCAGTTGGCCGGCCCGTCGCTCGCGGTCACCTCGGGCCTGGTCGGAGCGGACCCGGTCCACGGCGCGCCGGTGCGCCAGGGTCAACGTCCAGCTCAGCGCGCTGCCCCGGTCGGGGTCGAAGCGGGAGGCGGTGCGCCACAGCTCGACGAACACCTCCTGGGTGACCTCCTCGGACTGGGGCAGGTCGCGCACGACCCGGCGCACGAGCCCGAACACCGGCCGGCAGAGCTGGTCGTAGAGCAGCTCGAAGGCGCGCTCGTCGCCCCGGGCCGCCTGTTGCAGGAGCTCCTCCGGGCTGGCCGCGTCGGCCGGCGGGTCCGGTGCGCGCCGTCCGGCGGGCCCCGGCCAGGTGGTGCCGTCCATGGATCCCCTTTCCGCGGCGTCCAGAGCACTTCGGAGCGGCTGGGCCCGCGGATTGGTGTCCGGCCGGAAATCGCCCGGTCGGCAATCCGGAGGCCCGAGCCCGGCGAACGACTCGCGTGGAGAACATGGACAGTACCGCCGATGACCGGCCCAGGCCGGCGCGTGACGCACGGGTTCCGGGCGGGGTGGTGGTGACGGCCTCGGCCGTGGCCGCCGCGGTGGGGGCGGGGGAACTGGTGGCCGCGGTTGTCGCCCCCGGGTCGTCCCCGTTCGGGGCGGTCGGGGATGCGGTGGTGCGGCTCGCCCCGCCCTGGGCGGTCGAGTTCGGCAAGAGCCTCACCGTGCCCGGCCTGGCGGCGGGCGTCGCCGACAAGCTCGCCCTGCAGCTGGGCATCGCCGGGTTACTGCTCGCCGCGGCGGTGATCGGCGGGTTGGGCGCGCGGCGGCGGCCGGTGATCGGCGCGGTGGTCGTCGGGCTGCTGGGGGTTCTGGGGCTCGCGGCGGCGGCCACCTCACCGGTGTTCCGGCCGCCCCAGTTGCTGGCCCCGGCGGCCGCGCTCGGCGTCGGGTTGGCCACGCTGGGCTGGCTCAACCGGCGGGGACGTCCCCCGGAGGGCGGCCCGAAACCGGGCGGCGCGAAACCGGGCGGGCCGAAACCGGGCGGGGCGGGGTGGCGCGGGGTGCGGCGGCGGACGCTGCTGCGCTGGTCGGCCGGGGTCGGGCTGGCTGCGGCCGGCACCGCTGTCGCCGGCCCTGCTTCGGTCCGCGCCGTGGTGGGCGCCGACGCGTTCGGCCGGCTGTTCGGTTCCCGGGCCGACCCGGCGGCGCGGGCGCTGGCCGCGCGGTTGGCCGCCGCCCGCCCGGCCACTCCGATCCCGCCGGGCGCGGACTTCGCCGCCGCCGGCACGCCCCCGTTCCTCACCCCGAACCCGGACTTCTACCGCATCGACACCGCGCTGCGGGTACCCGCGCTGTCCGCCACGGACTGGTCACTGCGGGTGCACGGGATGGTGGAGCGCGAGCTGAGGCTGGACTACCGCCAGCTCCTGGCCCGCCCGCTGGTGGACCGCCCGATCACGCTGACCTGCGTGTCCAACGAGGTCAACGGCCCGCTGATCTCCACGGCCGTGTTCACCGGTGTCGAGTTGGCGCCGCTGCTGCGCGAGGCCGGGCCGCGCCCGGGGGCCGACCAACTGCTCTCCACCAGCGTGGACGGCTGGACCGCCGGTACCCCGATGGACGTGCTGCTCGAGCCCGGCCGGGGAGCGCTGCTCGCGGTGGCGATGAACGGTGAACCGCTGCCCGCCGAGCACGGCTACCCCGCGCGGATGGTGGTGCCCGGGCTCTACGGGTTCGTCTCGGCCACCAAGTGGCTCACCGACCTCGAGCTGACCACGTTCGCCGACCGGCGCGCCTACTGGTTGGACCGGGGATGGGCGCGCGCCGCGCCGATCAAGACCCAGTCCCGGATCGACCGGCCCCGCGGCTTCCAGGTAATCCCCGCCGGGCCGCTCACCGCCGCCGGAATCGCCTGGGCCCAACCGCACGGCATCGCCGGGGTCGAGGTCCGCCTCGACGACGGCCCCTGGCGGCCGGCCACGCTGTCCGCCGAGGTCGGCGGGCACACCTGGCGCATGTGGCGGGCCGACCTGGGGGTGGCGCCCGGCAGCCACTTCATCTCCTGCCGCGCCACCGACCGGCGGGGGCTCCGGCAGCCCGCCGAACCGGCCCCGCCCATCCCGGACGGCGCCCAGGGCTGGCCGGTCATCAACTTCACCGCTCGCTGACCTCGGCCGCTCACCCGGGCGGGTGGATCGCAAACCCGGACCGATCCGTCCCGCCCCCGGCCGCGAACGCCGAGGTGGATCCACCAAACCGACCGAAGCCGAGGAGATGTTTCCCGATGCCCTACATCCAGCGCCTGCTCGCCGCCGCCGCTGCCACCGCCCTCGCCCTGGGCGTGAGCGCCTGCGGAAGCGAACACCCCACCCCGGGACCCATCGCCGCGGTGGCCGCCAGTGACGGGGTCACCACCGCGTCCGACACGTTCGGCCCGGCCTGCGGTCAGCTGCCGCAGGGCAATGCGCCGGGGTCGCTCAACGCGATGGGTCCCCAGCCGGTGGCCAGCGCCGCATCCACCAACCCGCTGCTGAAGACCCTGGTCGGCGCGGTCAAGGCCGCCGGGCTGGTGGAAACCCTCAACCAGCAGCGGGCCATCACCGTGTTCGCGCCCTACGACCCGGCGTTCGCCCAGGTGAAGTCGGCCATGGGCGAGCAGAGGTTCAACGCCCTGCTCAAGGACAAGCAGGCGCTAGGCGGAATCCTCCAGTACCACGTCGTCGGCCAACGCTACGACCGCGACGGGCTCGCCCAGGCCGGACAGGTCAGCCCGTTGCCCGGCGGGGAGCTCAAGGTGGCCAACACCGGCGCCGGCATGACCGTGACCGACGCCGCCGGCAACACCGCCAATGTGCTGTGCGGCAACATCCCCACCGCCAACGCCACCGTGTTCGTCATCGACAAGGTCCTCATGCCGGCGAGGTCCTGAAATCAGCCGCGGCGCGGCCCCTCCACCATCCGGCGGGGCCGCGCCGCCGCCTGCACTGTGGGCGCTCGCGCGACCACTCGGGGTAACCGGTATGTTCGCCCGGCGAACAAGATTGTTCCCCGATCTGGAGGGCACCGGCCGTGCGCAAACCTGGGTACCTCTGGACCGGCGCTCTGCTGGTGGCCCTCCTGGCGGTGTCGCTCTGGGTCCCGTCGACCGGCTCCGCGCGGGAGCGGCCGGACGAGCACCACTACTACATCCTGATCGGTGGCACGGGCGATCCGGACTCGTCCAACTTCCCGTCGGTGCACGACGGGAAGGCGGTGCCGGTGGAGTATCCGGCGTGCGCTCCGGCCTGCGGCGCCACCAGCTACGACCAGAGCGTCGCGGCGGGCCACGCGCACGCCCGGAAGGCGATCGAGCGCATCTACGCCGACGACCGCGTCGCCCGGTTCACCGTCGCCGGTTACTCGCAGGGCGCCCACGTGGCGAACCTGGTGCTCAACGACGTCGCGGACGGCGTGATCGACATCCCGGCCGAGCGCTTCGACGCGAAGCTCTACGCCGACCCGATGCAGCCCGGCACCGGGGTGGGGGCGAACGTGCCGAAGGGAGTGGGAGTGCCGCCGCCACTGGCCATGACCTCGCCCGGGCCGGGACGCTCCGACTTCGGCGGGATCCCGTTCACCCGCTACTGCATCGAGACCGACGGGGTCTGCCACTTCAACACCCTGGAAGCGGCCGGCGGGTACGTCCTCCAGCATTCCTGCTACCCGCGCGACGTCATGCCGGCCACCCTGGACGACGGCGAGTTCGAGGACGGCACCCACTGGTGGCGCCGGGTGAACTGCGGCCCCCAGCCCAGCGATGGCTAGAGCCTGTTTCAAAGTGTTTCGGTCCGTGCTGAGTGAGTCGGTGCCGGTTCGGAGACCGAGTTGGACGGCGCGGCGTGGAACTTTGCCGCAGCCGGGGTGCTGCCCGGCGGGTTCCCGTTCGTTCCACGACCAGGACCCACGGCCCCTGGCCGCCCCGCGCTGTCCTTGACGCTGTCGGTGGTGGCTGGGCGGGGGTGGTGGGGGGTGATCGTCATTTGTGGCGGATTAGCCTCGATTTTCGACGCTGATCCGCCACGAGCAGTGATCAAGGTCGCCGGGGCGCGGCTCTGCCGCCAGAAACGACGATCACCCACCGCCTGGCCCCGGTCCGCCGTTGCCAGTGGCGGATGAGGTAGGCAGCGGCTGCCGGATGAGGTAACGGCCTGCCGTGCGCGGCGGCCCGGATGTCATGGTGGCCAGGTGGTCGGTGATCATCAGGCAGTCGGCGTGGATTGGTGGCCGGAAACGACCCCGGCTGCCTGATGATCAAGAAGTGTCCGGTTACCGGCGTCCGTGTGGCACACACGAGGCGCCGCCGCGGCCGCGGCGGAACTGCCCGCCGTATCGTCCAGGCGACCTTCGACTCCGTTCGAACCCGGCGGGTCAGCACTTCGAAAAACGTCCTAGTACCTGTCTGGCGGGTGCCGCTATTCCTTGGCATCGGGGTGGCGGAGGGTGATGTCCTTGTAGGGAATTCTCTCCAGCTCGGCGTAGTTCTCCAACTCGCACTGCCAGCTGACCAATCCGTTGATTCGGTCCTTCAGGTGTTTCGCGCGCCACTCCCGGTCGCGGTCGTAGGACGGCGCCCCAACCCGGGGATGCAGGAGCAGTAGGCCGATCAGGATCAGCAACTGCATCGGCGCCGTGGCGTTGTCGGTGGGATAGTCACGGGTGAATTCGGACAACAATGACAGCGTGAGCATTGCTTCGGTAATTATCATGAGGACCGAACACGCCGAGCGTATTCTCGCGCCGCGGGTGGTCTTGCTTATCGTATCGAGCTCGATCGTGGCGAGTGCCCTTTCCTCGACGCAGTTCGGGAGGCGTTCCCGGAGCAGGCGCCGTTTGACCCGTTGCCGTGCGGCAGCGGGCGATTCGACCACCGGTTGGTTGGGCTCCGTATCGGTGTTCATGGCGCCTCCCGAGAACTTGAAAGTTCAAACTCCGACCCAAGCTCGAATCCCGCGGCCGGACACTAGTGTGCCGCCGGGGAATTCCGCACCAGAATTCCGTCGCCGGGACGACCCCAACACCAACCCAGCCAGGCGGAGTCGCGCTCCTGAAGCTCGGCTTCGCGGGCGCTGCCTCGGGTGGGGGAACGGTCCGAAGGCTCGTAGCCGCTGAGCTGGAGCAGATAGGCCAGTCCCGCGTACTCGCGAGGAAATCGGCGGATGACGGCGCGGTCCACATCAACCGGTCCGTAGGGAAAGGTGAGGCCGCACGAATCGTAGATCGATACGCGATGCGCGATGGCCCAACGGCCGTCGATGCGCACGAGCCGGTCCAGATAGCGGATATGGGTGATCGCACCCAGGTCCAGGTCGGGTTGGTCGGTGACCAGCATTGCATTCGTCTCCGCGATGGCGCGGTCGCCGGCCACGGTCACGTACGGATTGGAAATGACGTGTTTCGACCGCAACGCGCCCGTGGCGTGCCGCCGGGCGGCCGCGACGAAGTCACTCGCCGTGGCCTGGACCCAGGTGAGCTCGAGAGTCGCCTCGGGAGCGAAGAGGCTCTCGAGCCGGTCCCAGCGCCCGGCGTCCCGGTGGCTGCCCCAGGCGGTCATCAGCTCCGTGATCGACGACCGGTCGGCTTGTCGGGTGCTCATGCGCGCAGTCTGCGCGCTCAACCCGGCTTGAGGGCAACCGGTCAGGCGTTCTGCGTCTTGCGGTGCGGCAGCACCCACCCGGCCCGGGGGAAGTGGCAGGTGTACCCGTTGGGGTAGTGCTGCAGGTAGTCCTGGTGCTCCGGCTCGGCCTCCCAGAACGGGCCGGCCGTGACCACCTCGGTGACCGCCTTGCCCGGCCACAGGCCCGAGGCGTCGACGTCCGCGATGGTGTCGAGCGCGACGGACTTCTGCTCCTCGCTGGTGTAGAAGATCGCCGAGCGGTAGCTGCGGCCGATGTCGTTGCCCTGGCGGTTGCGCGTCGACGGGTCGTGGATCTGGAAGAAGAACTCCAGCACGTCCCGGAACGAGATGACCTCCGGATCGAAGACGATTTCCACCGCCTCCGCGTGGTCGCCGTGGTTGCGGTACGTGGCGTTCGGCGTGTCGCCACCGGAGTAGCCGACCCGGGTGGAGATGACACCCGGCTTGTGCCGCAGCAGTTCCTGCACGCCCCAGAAACAACCGCCGGCGAGGATCGCTGTCTCAGACCGCATCGTGCGCCTCTCTCCCTCGGTGGACCACCAACCAGAACGATTAGCGGCCGACCGATGTTCCTCGGGCGTCGTCACGTCCCCGAACGCCTACTCCTACCATCGGCGGGTGTCTTTCGTCGATGACCTCGATCCGTTCGGCCAGCTGGACGCCTCGTCACTGCCGCCGCGCCAGCAGCGGATCCTGGTGGCCATCAGGGACTGGGTGGTCCGGTACGGGTACCCGCCGACCACCCGCGAGATCGGTGACGTCGTCGGCCTGCGGTCGTCGTCGTCCGTGCTGAAGCATCTGGCCAGCCTGGAGGACAAGGGGTTCCTGCGGCGGGGCACCGGCATGGCCCGGCCGATCGACGTGCGGGTGTTCCTACGGGAGCCCGGCGAGCGGGCGGCCTCCGAGGACGCGGTGCCGGTGCCGGTGGTCGGCGACATCGCCGCCGGTACCCCGATCCTCGCCGAGGAGCACGTCGACGAGGTGCTGACCTTGCCCCGTGAGCTCGCCGGGCGGGGCAACGTGTTCGCGCTGCGGGTGCGCGGGGACTCCATGGTGGATGCCGCGATCTGCGACGGCGACACGGTCGTCGTACGCCAGCAGTCCGAGGCCCACTCGGGCCAGATCGTGGCCGCGATGATCGACGGCGAGGCCACGGTCAAGGTGTTCCGCCGGCGCGGCGGCCACGTCCTGCTCGAGCCGCGCAACGAGGCCTACGAGGTCATCGACGGCGACGAGGCGGTCGTGCTCGGCGTGATCGTCTCGGTGCTGCGCAGCGTCTGACGCCCCGGCCGGACGTTGGGGCCGTGATGAGCGGGCGTTCACCGACCCTCGGGTAGGTGGTGTGGCGGGTATTCGGCCTGGAACGCGGCGACGGCGGTCGGGAGGGTGGGGAAGATCCGGTCGGGGCCGATGGTTTCGAGCAGGCCGGTACGGCCCAGGTCGGTCCGCAGGTCCTGTTTCACCCGGGCGAGGGCCAGCACGATGCCCCGGCCGCGCAGCTCGTCGTTGAGGTTGCGGAGCGCATCGGCGGCGGTGATGTCGAGCTCGACGACGGCCTCGGTGTTGAGGATCAGCCACCGGGCGGGGGTGGGGGAGGCGTCCACGGCGGCGAGCGCCCGGCGGCGGAAGTTGTCCGCGTTGGCGAAGCTGAGCGGCGCGTCGTAGCGGTAGACCACCAGGCCGGGGAGTCGTCGGGCGTCCGGGTAGTCGTCGATGTCGTGCATGCCGGCCAGGCCGGGGACGAACCCCAGGATGCCGTCGTGGGGCCGGGAGAGCTTGCGCAGCAGGTCCAGGATGGACAGGCCGATCGCGGCCAGGACGCCGCCGAGCACGCCCAGAACCAGCACCGCCACGGTGGTGGCCAGGGCCAGGGTGGCCTCGGAGCGGTGCAGCCGGCCGAACCGCCGCAGCTCGCCGGGGTCGATCAGGCGGAGCGCGGCGTAGACGACCAGTGCGCCGAGCGCGGCGGAGGGGAGCGCGGACAGCACCGAGGCGCCGGCGAACGACACCACCACGATGGCGGCCAGCGCGACCAGCGAGTAGAGCTGGCTGCGGCCGCCGACGTCGTTGGCCAGCGCGGTGCGGCTGCCGCTGCTGCTGGCGGGGAAGCCGCGGACCAGGCCGGCGGCGAGGTTGGCCGCGCCGAGGGCGAGCATCTCCCGGTCGGCGTCGAGGCGGTGGTCGCCCCGGGTGGCGAACGCCCGGCCGGTCAGCACGGTGTCGGAGTAGGCCACGATGGCCACGCTCAGTGCGGGCGCGACCAGTGCGGCGAGGTCGCGGGCCGTGACCAGTGGCAACCCGGGCACCGGCAGGCCGCTGGGCACGGCGCCGACCACCCGGATGCCGTGCTCGCGCAGCGAGAAGGCGGCGGTCACCGCGGCCGCGAGGAGCACCGCGATCAGCGGCCCCGGGGCGCGCGGGGCCAACCGGGCCAGCGCGAGCAGCAGGGCGAGCACGGCGGCGGCGAGCGCGAACGTGGGCAGGTGCAGGCGGTCCAGGCCGGTGGCGAACGAGCCCACCTCGGCCAGGAACGTGTCGCCCGCCACCGGCACACCGGTGATGCTCCGGAGCTGGCCGGAGATCATGATCAGCGCGATGCCGGCCAGGTAACCGACCAGCACCGGTCGGGACAGCAGGTCGGCCAGGAACCCGAGGCGCAGCGCCCACCCGAGCACGCACACCACGCCGACCATCAGCGCGAGCGCGCCGCACAGCGCGGCGTAGCGGGCCGGGTCTCCGGCGGCCAGCGGGGCCACGCTGATCGCGGTCATGATCGCCGTGCTGGACTCGGGCCCGATGGAGAGCAGCCGCGACGTGCCGAGCAGTGCGTAGCCGACCAGGGCGGCCATCGCGGTCCACAGCCCGGTGACCGGCGGCAGCCCGGCGACGGTCGCGTAGGCGATCAC
Source organism: Actinospineispora eucalypti (assembly GCF_039543365.1). Lineage (NCBI taxonomy): Bacteria > Bacillati > Actinomycetota > Actinomycetes > Pseudonocardiales > Pseudonocardiaceae > Actinospineispora > Actinospineispora eucalypti. Next base: position 63,644 of record NZ_BAABJP010000004.1, on the reverse strand, counting down.
CTGGGGCACCAGGTAGGCGGCGACGGTCAGGCCGGCGGTCAGGTCGCCGCGCACCGAGGGCCACTCGCGGCGCCGCAGCGCGGCCCAGCCCGGCCGAAGGGCCGGGGCCAGCCACGGCGCGCGGAGCATTACCCGCTCGGGTTGGTCCACAGACGCAGATAGTGATCGAACTACCCGCCCGGGGCAACGTCACCACACCGCCTCGGGGGAGTTCACGAACGAGTGCACTACGGGGTGTGACCCGCATCTCCACCGGACGGGCCGGCTTTTACTGAGGCCAGCCGAGGCCGGGGATGGCTAGTCTCGAGCCGTGACTTCCAACATCGAGCTCGAACACGGCGCAAATGTTGTCGAAGACTGGCTGTCCAGGATGGACGCCGACGATCTGGAGCTCCCCACCCAGCGCACGGACGCGGAGGACCTGCTCTGGGACCTGAGTGCCCGGGCATGCGAGGGCGCCTCGCACGCCGACCTGGCCGAAGCCGTCGCCGAGGCGCGCGGCGCCGGTTGGGAGTGGTCGCCGATTGCCGCGCTGCTGGCGGTGAGCCGGGAGGACGCCATCCGCCGGTTCGGCGGCGAGTCCGAGCGGCAGCGCCCGGGAGTGCTGGCGCGCCTCATCCCGGCAATGCGGCAGCCGACCCGGTAACCCCGCCGGCCGGCTACTTGTGGATCGGCTGTGAATCTTGGTTCTGCTGTGACGCCGGAAGGCCCTTCGACGTTCACTGGGTAGGGGTTGCTGCTCGCGCCGAACCAGGAGGCCGTCATGCGTCTTACAGCTCGCCCGCGCTGGTTCGACCGGTTGGTCGCCTCTCCGACGGCGCGACGCCTCCTCCGGGGCGGCGGTGCCGGCGGAACCCGGGTGACCGCCCGGCGGTGGGTGCCCGACGCCGGTGAGTCGCGGGCCGGCGAGCGGTACGGCGGACCGGCGTCCGCCACTCGGCCGATCATCACGCTTCCCCCCGGCGGCCGGGGTGGGGGGCGCGCGAATTCGCCGGGCGGCCCGGGTGGCCGGCGGCCGTTCTGGTTGGTGCTCGGCCTGGTGGCGGTCGTGCTGATCGGCCTGGCCGGTGGCTACCTGATCGTCGCGGGCACCGGCGGCTCGACCGGCAGCCCCCAGGCCGGCGGGGCCGGCGCGACGCCGGGCAAGCCCGAGGCCCTGACCAACTGCACCGCCAACGTGGTCGACGCGTCGGGCGCCCGGCAGGCGTTGGAGGCGGCCAAGCCGGGCGACCGGATCTGTCTCAACGGCGACCTGGGCAACGAGGAGCTGCAGCTGCGCCGGTCCGGGGTGGAGAAGCAGCCGATCACCATCCTCGGCGGCGGAACCGCGACCACCGGGCAGATCACCGTGCGCGGCGACCACGTGGTGGTCGACGGCGTGCGGATGAACAAGCCGCGCTCGCCCGGTTTCATGCTGATCGGCAACGACATCACGGTGCGCGCCAACGTGGTGGACAGCCCTCAGGTCGTGAAGAAGGGCGACGACGGCGACGGCATCCGGTTCTTCGGCAACGACATCAAGATCGTCAACAACCTGGTCCGGAACGTGGTCAACCTGAACGGTCAAAAGGGCAACCACGGCGACGCGATCCAGACCTTCGCCACGTCCGACGAGAACGGTCCGAGCCAGCGGGTGCTGATCGACGGCAACCGGTTCGAGGAGATCGACAACATGTGTCTGATCGCCGAGGGGCCGGACAGCGAGGCCGGCGACGGCACGGGTGAGGGCAAGTCCAGCGACTTCACCGTCACCAACAACTACTGCGACAACGGTGCCGGCCAGGCGTTCTTCTTCGACGACATCTCGGACGTGACGCTCACCGGCAACGAGGTCGTCGGCAAGATCGACAAGGCGTTCTCCCTGCAGAACGACTCCACCGGTGCGACCATCCGGGACAACAAGATCAGTCCGAAGGTCGGCTACGAGGTCGGCATGGACGACTCCTCCGAGGACGACTACAACGGCCCGGACCCCGAGGGCGGCCCCTGAGACCGCGTCTGAGGAGTGGCCCGGCCGCCCTAACCGCGCTGGTCACCGCTGAACTTCGGGTCAGTGTTGGGTCTGGCGCAGGGGGTGGCGGGCGAAGAACTCCATGATGACCGGCGTGGCGTCCAGCACGGTGGGCACCTCGGAGTCGAGGTTGGGCCGGGTGCTGGGCCAGTCGTGGCCGAGGCCCTCGACCCGATAGTGCTCCAGCTCGGTGCCCTGGCCACACGGCTGCCAGCGGAACACCCGGACCGTGCCGCCGTGCTCGGTGCGTTCCCCGGGCGGGGTCGCGCAGCCGTCGCGGGCGGCCCAGCCGGCCAGCCACTCGGGCAGGGCGGGCAGGCCCTTAGCCGGGATGCCCCGGTAGGGGATGGTCGGGTCGGCGGTGCCGTGGAAGTCCAGGATCGACGCCGGCCGGGGCGGGTTGCACGGCCCGCCCTCCGGGTAGAACGCCCCGGACACCGGGGCGAACGCGGCGATCCGGTCGGGCAGCCGGCAGGCCAGCAGGCCGACGAAGCCGCCGCCGTTGGACTTGCCGGTGGCGTAGACCCTCGCCGGGTCCACACACAGCTCGCCGCGGAGCGCGTCGATCAGGTCGGCGGTGAACCGCACGTCGTCCACCGGCGCGGAGTAGGGCGCCCCGCTCCAGGCGGTCTCGCCGTCGGTCCCCACCAGGCCTTGCGGGTAGACCGTGATCGCGTCGGTCGCGGACATCCCGGTCAGCTGTTCCTGGTACTCCGGGGTGCGCTTGTGGCCGTGGAAGGACAGCACCAGCCAGCGCGGCCGGTCCGGTTGGTAGTCGGCCGGCAGGTGCAGCAGGTAGGAGCGCTTCACCCCGCCGGAGTCGACGGTCCGGGTGACGCTCTGCCCGGGTGGGGCCGGGGCCGGGCGCCCGCAGCCGGGTGAGGCGGCGGGCTCGGCCGGGGCGGCCGGCGCGCAGGCGGTGCCGGCCGCCGTGAGGCAGGCCAGCACCAGCGCGCGGACGGAGGTCGGCGAGATCACCGGGTGCTCGACGCTTCGGCCAGCTCGGGCGTGGGTTCCGCCGCGGGTGCCTCGTCGAGCAGGGTGGCCTCGTCGAACGGGTCGCGCCCGGCAAGCACCTCCTCGGCCTTGGCCCGGTCGAACTCTCCGGTCCAGGCCCCGATCAGCACGGTGGCGACCGAGTTCCCGGCGAAGTTGGTCAGCGCGCGGGCCTCGGACATGAACCGGTCGATACCCAGGATGAACCCGACGCCGTCGACCAGGTCCGGCCGGTGGGACTGCAGGCCGCCGGCCAGGGTGGCGATCCCGGCGCCGCTCACCCCGGCGGCGCCCTTGGCGGCAATGATCATGAACAGCAGCAGCCCGATCTGTTCGCCCAGGCCCAGCGGCTTGTCCTGGGCGGAGGCGACGAACAGCGTGGCCATGGTCAGGTAGATCGCGGTGCCGTCCAGGTTGAAGGAGTAACCGGTGGGCACGGTGATCCCCACCACCGACCGGCTCACGCCCAGGTGGGTCATCTTGGCGATCAGCCGGGGGAACGCCGACTCCGAGGACGAGGTGGACAGGATGAGCAGGAACTCCCGGCCCAGGTAGCGCAGCAGGCGCAGCACGCTGACCCGCGCGCCGACCCACAGCACCGCGCCCAGCACCACGAACACGAACACCACGCAGGTGATGTAGAAGCCGACCATGAGCAGGGCCAGGTCGCGCAGTGCCTTCCAGCCGGTGGCGCCGACCACGGCGGCGATCGCGCCGAACGCGCCGATCGGGGCGGCCCACATGACCATGGACAGCACCCGGAACACCAGGCGCTGCAGGTGTTCGATGCCGCGCCGGATCGGCTCGCCGGCGCGTCCCATGCGTTGCAGGGCGAACCCGCACAGCAGCGCGACCAGCAGGGTCTGTAGCACCGATTTGCCGGTCAGCGGGGAGAACAGCGTGTCGGGGATCAGTCCGATGAGGAACCCGGTGCCACCCTCCGCACCGGTTGCTTGCTGGTGCACCTTGTTGACCGCCGAGGGGTCCAGGTGCAGCCCGGAGCCGGGGTGCAGCAGGTTGCCGACCACCAGTCCGATGGCCAGGGCGAAGGTGGACATGACCATGAAGTAGCTCAGCGCGATCACGCCGACCCGGCCCACCTGGGCGGCCTTGGCCACCGAGCCGATGCCCAGGACGATGGTGCAGAAGATGATCGGCGAGATCATCATGGTGATCAGCTTGACGAAGCCCTTGCCCAGCGGCTCGAGCGCTTTGGCGAAGTCGGGGGCGGCGAGCCCGACGACCACGCCGAGCACGACCGCCGCGATCACCGCCAGATACAGGTAATGGGTCCGGTCCCGCCGCGCCGGCGGTGATATGGGCTGAGCTGTGGGCACCGATGCCTCCCAGTTCGTCTGGCACGTTGCGCAGCACTATTCGGCACGCGGTGAGCCAGGTCACCGTTGTGGTCATAGAGTTCTCCAGCGTGCGTGTACGCCATGCCCGGCGCTGGAGCCTGGCCCGCCAGCTGCTGTGGGTGCAGCTGAGCGGGTTCGTGGTGCTGGTCGCGGTGGGCAGCGGCCTGGCCTACCTGGACGCCGTGCGGGCGGTGGATGACCGGGCGCGTGAGCAGGTGATCGCGGTGGCCGCCACCCTGGCCGACACGCCCACGCTGCGCACCGCCGTGGTCGAGCCGGCGCCGACCCAGGTGCTCCAGCCACTGGCCGAGCGCGTCCGGGCGGACACCGGCGTCGACTTCATCACGATCATGAACCCGGACGCGATCCGGTTCACCCACCCCGACCCCGCGCAGATCGGCCAGCGGTTCATCGGCAACACCGCCGAGGCGCTGCGCGGACACATGTTCACCGAGACCTACGCCGGCACGCTCGGCCCCTCGATGCGGGCCGTGGCCCCGGTCTTCGACGACTCTCGCCGGGTGGTCGCGCTGGTCGCGGTCGGGATCCGGATCACCGCGATCTCCGCCGAGCTGGCCGAACGGCTGCGCCCGCTGCTCACCGTGGCCGCCGCGGTACTGGTCGTCGGGGCCGCCGGCAGCGTCCTGATCAGCCGGCGGCTGAACCGGGAGACCCGGGGCCTGGCCCCGGCCGAGCTGAGCCGGGTGTTCACCTCCTACGAGGCGACCCTGCACGCCGTGCGCGAGGGGCTGATCCTGATCCAGGCCGACGGGAGGGTCGCCCTGTGCAACGACGGCGCGCGGGAGCTACTCGGCCTCAGCGCCGACCCTGCCGACCCGGTTGGCCGCGAGGTGGCCGAGCTGGACCTGCCCGAGTCGCTGGTCGAGGCGCTGCGCGCGGCGGAGCCCCGCACCGACGAGATCCACCTGACCGACACCCGGGTGCTGGTGCTGAACAGTGCGCCGGTCCGGGCGGGGAACCAGGCGTCCACCGTGGTGACCCTGCGCGACCACACCGACCTGCAGCGCCTGTCCGGCGAGCTCACCACCACCCGAGGACTGGCCGAGTCACTGCGGGCGCAGGCCCACGAGGCGGCGAACCGGCTGCACACCGTGGTCTCCCTGGTGGAGATGGGCCGCGCCGACGAGGCGGTCGAGTTCGCCGCCGCCGAGCTGGCCATCGCCCAGCGGCTCACCGACCGGGTGGTGAGCGCGGTGGACGACCCGGTGCTCGCCGCGCTGCTGCTCGGCAAGGCGGCCGAGGCGCACGAGCGGGGCGTCGAGCTGGTGATCACCGAGGACAGCGAGGTCGGCGACCCGGTGATCGACCCCCGCGCGCTGGTCACCATCGTCGGCAACCTGGTGGACAACGCGGTCGACGCGGCGCTGGAGGCCGAGGGGCCGCCCCGGGTGACGGTCACCATCCGGTCGGACGGCACCGACCTGCTGCTGCGCGTGGCGGACACCGGTCCGGGGGTTGCCGACGTGGCGCGCGCGGAGGTGTTCCGCCGGGGTTGGTCGACCAAGGGGGAAGCCGGGCAAGGTGTTGGCCGGGGGATCGGCCTGGCGCTGGTCGGCCAGGCGGTGCGGCAGCACGGTGGCAGCATCGACCTGGTCAACAGCGGGGGCGCGGTGTTCACCGTTCGGCTGCCGTTCCGGCCCCGGGAGGCCCCGTGATCCGCGTACTGGTCGTCGAGGACGACCCGGTGGTGGCCGAGGCGCACGGCACGTACGTGCGGCGGGTGCCGGGGTTCGAGCTGGCGCGGGTGGTGCACACGGGCGCCGACGCGCTGCGGTTCTGCGAGCGGAACCAGGTCGGGCTGGTGCTGTTGGACTTCGGGTTGCCGGACATCCACGGGCTGGCGGTGTGCCGGGCGCTGCGGGCCGGGCGGCACCCGGTGGACGTGATCGCGGTGACCTCGGCCCGGGACCTGGCGATGGTGCGCTCGGCGGTGTCCCTCGGCGTGGTGCAGTACCTGCTCAAGCCGTTCCCGTTCGCCTCGCTGCGGGACAAGCTGGAGCGCTACGCCCAGTTCCACGCCCAGTTCGACCAGGGTTCGGGCCAGGCGGCCGACCAGGGGGAGATCGACCGGGCGCTTTCCGCGCTGCGCGCCCCGAGCCGGGCGGCGCTGCCGAAGGGCATGAGCGAGCAGACGTTGAGCACGATCGCGGCGGTGCTGCGGGAGCAGCCGGACGGGGTCTCGGCCAACGCGGTCGCGGCGGCCACCGGGGTCGCCAGGGTGACCGCGCGGCGCTACCTGGAGTACCTGGCCGACCAGGGGGTGGTGACCCGGGTGCCCCGCTACGGCCAGGTCGGCCGCCCCGAGGTCTGGTACCGCTCCGTGCCCGCCGGTTAGGTCGCGAGCGGCCGGCGGTCGTGCGCGGTCCGGTTCGAAAGACGGTCAGGGCGGCGCGGCTCGGGTGGTCTCCCGCGGTCCGGGTGCGGCCCGTTGCGCTGGTTCGGTGGCTCGAGCCCTCGGTGGTTCGCCGGCCGACCCGAACGGTTACTGTCTGCGACCAATCGCGGCGTGCGCTGGCGAGCGGCCGGAACCTCTCGTGGTCAAGTCGCGCTGAGAGCCGTTACTGGTCAGTAGACCGTCTCTAATGGCGACTTGACCATGAAACCCCCACGAGCTACCCGAAAACGCGGATACAGACAGTGAGCGTAGCCGCGAGGCCGGATGGTTCAGGCGCCGGCGATGCCGGTTTGCAGGTGCTCGTACACCACCGAGGTGCGCACGTCGGCGACCTCCCGGCGCTGGGTGAGCCGGTCGATGACGAACGCGTAGAGGCGCTCGTTGTCCGCGACGGCGAGGTGCAGCAGGAAGTCCTCCGAGCCCGTCGTGACGAACACGCTGAGCACCTCCGGCAACTGGGACACCCAGTTGCGGAAGCCCTCGATGACCGGTCGGGAGGGCGGACGGATGCGGACGGCGATGAGCGCCTGTACCGGCCGCCCGACGGCGGTGAGATCGACGACGAGCTGGGCCCCTCGGATCACGCCGCGCTCGCGCAGCGCCCGGGTCCGGTCCAGCGCGGTGGTCGGCGCGACGCCGACGGCGGCCGCGATGTCGCGGTTGGTGCGCCGTGCGTCGCGCTGCAGTTCCCGCAGGATCGCCGTATCAAGTTCGTCGAGACCGGGCACGGGCCGAGTTTACCCGTACTTAGTACGGAACTCGGACAGTAGTTTCGTCTTGCTGCTTACTGTTGGAGCCATGAGCCGTGCTATCTACGCAAGCTACCCCGGGTTCGAGGCCGACGAGATCCGCACCGACCGGCCGACCGGGCAGGCCCGGCTGAAGTGGGTCCTGGTCGTCGACGAGGCCCTTACGCCTGGTCGGGCGGCCAACGCCGCCGTCTGCGTGGGCGCCGCCACCTCGCCGCTGGTGGCGGGGCTGCTCGGCGAGGCCGCGAAGGACGGCGGCGGCTCCGTGCACCCGGGCCTGCCGTGGCTGGGCTGCGTGGTGCTGCGGGCGCCCGCCGGTGAGCTGTCCCGGCTGCGGGCTGAGGCGGCGGTGACCGAGGGCTGCCTGGTCGCGGACATGCCGGAGGCCGCCCAGCGGGTGCGGGTGTACGACGACTACCTCAACGCCGTCGCCCGGTCAACCGACCTGCGCTACGCCGCGATCGGCATCGTCGGCCCCCGCGACCGCGTCTCGGCGATGACCCGGGGGCTGCCCCTGCTCGGCTGAGCGGCCGGAGGTCGAGGAGCGCACCGCGACGAGGGCGCCGGCGACGAGCAGCGCGCCACCGGCCAGGACGGCGGTGCTCGGCGTCGTGGCGCGGTGCAGGTAGCTGTAGGTGATGCCGGAGACCGTCTCGATGACGACCAGCTGGCCGGCCAGGGACACCGGTATCCGCGAAGCGGCGCGGTTCCAGGCGGCGGTGGCCGCCCAGGAGGACACGGCCCCCAGCGCGAGGGCGCCGGCGAGGAACGCAACGGGTTGCTCCAGCGCGGTGCTCGACCGGCCGACGAAGGCCAGGGCGGGCAGCGCCCAGGCCATGCTGGTCACGCCGAGCGCGCTGGTCCACGCCGTGAGGTCGAGATCCGGGTGGCGCGCGAGGAACCGGGCGTTGGCGAGCCCGAACCCGGTCCAGGCGGCGAGTGCCGCGACCGCCGCCGCGATGCCGATGGCGACCGAGCCCCCGGTGTCGGGGGCGGACAGCAGGGCGTCGGCGTTGACCAGGATCAGACCCGTGACCGTCATCGACAGCGGGAGCACCAGCGACCGGGGCCGGATACCGCCCGCGCGGCTGCCGGCGATGGCCAGCGTCACCGGCAGTGCGCCGACGATCAGCGTGGTGACCGGTGCGCCGGCGTACCGCACGCCCAGGACGACCAGCAGGTAGTAGCCGGTGTTGCCGGCCAGGCCGAGCACCGAGGCCGCCCGCCAGGCCCGGCCGTTCAGGGTCCGGCGCCGCGCCGGGGCCAGCATGGCCAGCACCGCGACGGACAGCCCGCCGTACACCAGGTAGCGGCCCAGGCTGAGCTCCAGCGGGGAGACCTCGTCGAGCACCTCCGGCACCACGAACGCCAGTCCGTAGGCCATCTGGCCGAGCACCAGAACCGCCACAGCACCCGTTACGCTGTTTCTGTGCATGATGCATACATTAGCATTTATGTGCAAGGTGCATGTATTGGAGGGAAGCGATGGACGTCGACCGGGAGATACTGGTCAACCGGCTGGGCGCGCTGGCCCTGCACGTCACCGACCTGATCGCCGAGGCCACCGAGGCGGCGGCGGGACGCGGCGCCATGGCGCCCGCCGCCCTCAGCTCGCTGTCCCGCGACCGCCGGCGGCCGATCGAGCACCTGCGCGGAGAGCTGCACCTCTCGCACCCGGCCACGGTGCGGCTGGTGGACCGGCTGAGCCAGGACGGCCTGGTCACCCGGGAACCCGGGCCGGACCGGCGCACCGTGGTGCCCGTGCTGACCGAGGCGGGCCGCGCCACCGTCCAGCGGGTCACGAAGGCGCGCCGGGACGCGCTCGCCGGGGTGCTCACGGGGCTGACCGGCGAGGAGGCCCAGACCCTCGGGCACCTGCTGGACAAGCTGCTCCGGGCGGCCGCGCCGGACGAACCGGCCGGTGGCCACCTCTGTCGCCTCTGCGACGTGCCGGTGTGCGAGACCGCCGGCCCGTGCCCGGTGGACGCCGGGCTGGCGGGGCGCGGCGAGGGCCCGGTCGTTTGAGGCTCAGCCCGCCGGCGGGTGCCAACCCAGCTCGGGGTGCGACAGGACGTGTCCGACCAGCAGCTCGGTGGCGGCCGTCGCCGTGGGGTGGCTGACCACGTGCCACGGCCGGTCCAGGGGAGTGCCGGGCACCGGCAGCTCGACCAGCGTGCCGGACTCGAGGTGCCGCCGCACCGCCTGGCGCGACACCAGTGCGACGCCCAGCCCGGCCACGGCGGCCGCGACCACCGCCCCGTGCGAGCCCAGGGCCAGCTCCGGCGGGGCGATGTCCAGCCCGTGCAGCAGGTTCCGGGTGGTCGCGCGCACCCCGGAGCCCCGCTCGCGCAGCAGCCAGGTGGCGGTGGCCGGGTTGAAGTCCGGCGCGGGACGACCGACGACGACCAGCGTGTTCGGGCTGACCGCCCGGACCAGGGACGGCGCACCGGAAGGCGGCCGCCCGGCGACCACCAGGTCCACCTCGTGGTTGGCCAGCATCGGCCAGACCACGCCCCGGGGCGCCACCTCCAGGCTGAGCGTGACCGAGGGGTGCGCCGCGCGGAACGACGCGAGCAGGCCGGGCAGCAGATGCTCCCCGGCCGTGGTCACCGCCGCCAGCCGGATCGTGCCCCGCTCCGGGTCGGCCTCGCCGCGCGCGGCGGCGAGCGCCTCGGCGTGCAGGCCGAGTATCCGGCGCGCGTAGTCGGCGTAGCGCGCGCCGGCCGGGGTCAACCGGATGCCCCGCCCGTCCCGGTCCACCAGCGGGACGCCGACCTCGGCGGCCAGCGCGGTGACGGCGGCCGACACGGTCGCCTCGGTGACCACCAGCCGGCGCGCGGCGGCGCGCACCGAGCCGGTGTCGGCCAGCTCGACCAGTGCGCGCAGCCGGGCCTGGGTGGTCACCGCACCAGCATGTCCGACCCGGCCGGCGGCGTCCGCACCCGGCCGTCGGTGCCGTTGGTGCCGACAGCGCCGTCGGTGCCGCCGGTGCTGTTCATGCCGCCGGCGAACACCCGGCTGGCCAGCAGGTCGTCGGGCTCGAGCGTGGTCAGCTCGGCCAGTCCGACCCGGGGGTCCGGCCGTTCCAGGAGGCGCCGGGCCTGCCGCAGCCGGGCCCGCTCCACCGCGTTGCGCACGCTGCGCGCGTTGGCGAACCACGGTTGGTCGATGCGCAGCCGCAGGTAGCGGCGCAGCACCTGACGCGCGTCCGGGGAGAACCGGTAGCCCAGCTCCCCGGCCATCAGCGCCCCGATGCTCTCCAGCTCGTCCAGGGTGTAGTCGGGGAAGGCGACGTGGTGGGCGATGCGGCTCTGCATGCCCGGGTTGGCCGAGAACAGGCCGTCCATCCGGTCCTGGTAGCCGGCCAGCACCACCACCAGGTCGTCGCGGTGGGTCTCCATCACCTGCAGCAGGATCTCGATGACCTCGCCGCCGTAGTCCCGGTCGTTCTCCGCCTTGTGCAGGTAGTAGGCCTCGTCGATGAACAGCACCCCGCCCATGGCCCGCTTGACCACCTCCTTGGTCTTGGGCGCGGTGTGGCCGACGTACTGTCCGACCAGGTCGTCCCGGGTCACCGTGACCAGGTGCCCGATGCGCAGGTAGCCCAGCCGGTGCAGCAGCTGGCCCATCCGCTGGGCCACCGTGGTCTTGCCGGTGCCCGGGTTGCCGGTGAAGCACATGTGCAGCGTCGGGCGGGTGGCGGAGACGCCGAAGCGCTGCCGGGCCCGGTCGACCAGGAGCAGTGCGGCGATCTCGGCGACCCGGGTCTTCACCGGGGCCAGGCCGACCAGCTCCCGCTCGAGAGCGCCGAGCACCTCGTCCACGCCGGACTCCCGCCGGGCGGCGGCCAGGTCGACCGCCGCGTCCGGCGGCAGCGGGGGCGCCGGCCCGGGTTCCTCGACCGGCGCGCCGAACGGTTGGCGCACGTCAGCTCCCGGGGTACCGGGCGCCGGTGGGGTGCTCGGTCGCGTAGGAGTGGGTGCGGTAGCCGATCCGCCGGTCGGACAGCTCGTGGCGGTCCAGCCGGAAACCGGGCTCGTCACTCGGGCGTTGGACGATGAACGACAGCGCGGTGGTCTGCCGGCCGTGCCGGGCGTCGTAGGCGTTGAGCCGGATGTAGGCGTGCGGGTTGGCCGTGCGGCAGGCGTTCACCTCCATCAGCACCCCGGCCGGGTCGCGCAGGTCGAACATCGGCAGCCCCCACATCTCCCAGTACGTGTTGCGCGGGTGCGGGTCGTCGGTGAACTCGACCGACAGCGGCCACTCGTTGTCCAGCGCGTAGCGGATCTGGGCGGTGATCTCCTCGTCGGTGAGGTCGGGCAGGAAGGAGAAGGTGCCCTGGGTGATGCGCATGTGCGGCTCCTCAGACAGGGGTGGGGGTGGGCACGACGTCGGGGGTGTCGGTGGACTCGTAGTTGAAGGTGACGTCGCCCCAGGTGGCCAGCGCGGTGTCCAGCGGCCGGTTGCGCCCGGCGGCCCGGCGCAGGATCTGTTCGCCCTCGGCCAGGTAGTCGACGCCCTCGTTGCGGGCCTTGATCATCGCCTCCAGGGCGACCCGGTTGGCCTCCGCGCCGGCCGCGATGCCCATCGGGTGCCCGATGGTTCCCCCGCCAAACTGGAGGATCACGTCCTCGCCCAGGTAGTGGATCAGCTGGTGCATCTGGCCGGCGTGGATGCCGCCCGAGGCCACCGGCATCACGCCGGGCATGGACGCCCACTCCTGGTCGAAGTAGAGCCCCTTGGCCGGGTCGGCGGCCACCGAGTCCAGGCGCAGCGTGTCGTAGTAGCCGCGCACCGAGTTGGGGTCGCCCTCCAGCTTGCCCACCACCGTGCCGGCGTGGATGTGGTCGACCCCGGCCAGGCGCATCCACTTGGCGATCACCCGGAAGTTCACGCCGTGCGTCTTCTGCCGGGTGTAGGTGCTGTGCCCCGCGCGGTGCAGGTGCAGCAGTACGCCGTTGCGCCGGGCCCAGGTGGCCATCGACTGGATCGCGGTGTAGCCGACGGTGAGGTCGATCATCACGACGACGCTGCCCAGCTCCTTGGCGAAGTCGGCGCGCTCATACATCTGCTCCATGGTCCCGGCGGTCACGTTCAGGTAGTGGCCCTTGACCTCGCCGGTCGCCGCCTGCGCCCGGTTCACCGCCTCCATGCAGAACAGGGAGCGGTCCCGCCAGCGCATGAACGGCTGGGAGTTGATGTTCTCGTCGTCCTTGGTGAAGTCCAGCCCGCCCCTTAGCGCCTCGTACACCACCCGGCCGTAGTTGCGCGCCGACAGCCCGAGCTTGGGTTTGGTGGTGGCGCCGAGCAGCGGCCGCCCGAACTTGCCCAGGTGCTCGCGTTCCATGACGATCCCGTGCGCCGGTCCCTGGAACGTCTTCACGTACTGCGTCGGGATGCGCATGTCCTCCAGGCGCAGCGCCTTCAGCGGCTTGAACCCGAACACGTTGCCGATGATCGAACTGGTCAGGTTGGCGATCGAGCCCTCTTCGAAAAGGTCGAGGTCGTAGGCGATGTAGGCGATCCACTGGCCCGGGCTGCCCGGCACCGCCTCGATCCGGTAGCACTTGGCCTGGTAGTGCTCGAAGGTGGTGAGCCGATCGGTCCACACCACCGTCCAGGTCGCCGTGCTGGACTCGCCGGCGACGGCGGCACCGGCCTCTTCGGAGGGCACCCCGTCCTGCGGCGTGATCCGGAACGCGCACAGCAGGTCGGTGTCCTTGGGGATGTAGTCAGGCTGCCAGTAGCCCATGTCCGCGTAGGGAATGACTCCGGCGCTCCAGCGGTCCGTCATGGCGGCAATGGTGCGCGGATAACACTAAGCCTGTCCATCAAGTGTTTACCGGTGACCATTAGGTGATTGTCTAATACCCTTGCCTATCCACCGCAGGGGGGAGGCGCGCGACCTGCGGATTTCCTACCGTCATGCACCATGACCGTATGTAGGCAGCTGGCCACGCAACTGGTTCGGTCGGGCCGGGGCATCCTCGCCGCCGACGAGAGCATCGCCACGATGAACCGACGTCTCTACGCCGCCGGCGTGCCCGCGACGGAACAGAACCGGCGCGCCTACCGGGAGCTGCTCGCCGGCACCCCGGGTCTGGCCGAGGGGGTGGCCGGGATCATCTTCTGCGACGAGACCCTGCGCCAGCGGTTCGCCGACGGGCGGACGTTCCCGGAGGCCGTGCACCAGCTGGGCATGCTGCCCGGCATCAAGGTGGACACCGGGGCCTACGCCTGCCCCGGGCTGGGCGAGCTGGTCACCGAGGGCCTGGACGGGCTGCCCGCGCGGATGGCCGAGTACGCCGCGCTGGGTGCCCGGTTCGCCAAGTGGCGGGCGGTGTTCGTGATCGCCGATGACCTGCCCAGTGGCGTGGCGCTGTGGGCCAACGCGCAGGCCCTGGCCCGCTACGCCGCCGCGGCGCAGGAGGCCGGCCTGGTGCCGATCGTCGAGCCCGAGGTGCTGACGGAGGGGGAGCACTCGCTGGAGCGCTGCGCCGAGATCACCGCCCGCGTGCACGCCGCCGTCGCCGAGGAGCTGGTCGCGTTCCGGGTCGACCAGGCGGGCATGGTGCTCAAACCCAACATGGTCGTCGAGGGCAACCGCCACCCCCGCCGCGCCACCCCCGAGCAGGTGGCCGAGGCGACGGTGGACGTGCTGCGGGCACAGCCGGAGGAGCTGGCCGGGGTGGCCTTCCTCTCCGGCGGGCAGCCCCCGGAGCGGGCCACCGCCAACCTGGCCGCGATGCAGCGCCACACCACGCCATGGCCGCTCACCTTCTCCTTCGGCCGAGCGCTGGTGGACCCGGCCCTGGCGGCCTGGCGGGGTGCCCCCCGCCGGGTCCCGGCCGGCCGCGCGGCCCTGGCCGCCCGCGTCGCGGCGAACTGGGCCGCCCTGCGTGGTCTGGGCGAGCCCGCCCGCGTCTGAGCTGATCACGTGGACGCTGATCAACAGGGCATGGGTGCTGCTTCGGGGCATCCGGGGCCTCGGGCCCGGCGCCTCAGCGCACGCTCACCGGCACCGAGGCGGTGACGGTGGTGCCCGAGCCGGGGCGGGAGCTTATCCGCAGTGAGCCACCGACCAGCTCGACCCGTTCGGCCATCGAGCGCATGCCGTAGCCCGACTCGGCGGCGGTGGTGGCGTCGAACCCGTCGCCGTCGTCGGTCACCTCCAGCCGCGCGGCGCTGCCGACCAGCTCGAAGCGCAGCAGCGCGGTGCTCGCGTGAGCGTGCTTGATGACGTTCTGCAGGCACTCCTGGGCAATCCGGTAGAGCGCGATCTCGACGTGCTCGGGCAGCCGGTCGTCGGCCAGCTCCGTGGTCACCTTCACCTCGGGCACCGAACGGGCCAGGCTGGCCAGGCCGCCGGCGAGGCCCAGGTCGTCGAGCACCGGGGGCCGGAGCCCGCCGATCGCCGCGCGGGCCTCGTCCAGCGTGAGGTCCACCAGCTCCCGGGCCCGCCCGAGCTGGTCGGCGGCCACGTCGGGGGTGGCCCGCAGCGCATGCCCGGCCGCGTCCAGGTGGTAGGAGAGGGTGACCAGGCGCTGGGAGATCCCGTCGTGGATGTCCGCCGCGAGCCGCCGCCGTTCGATCTCCTGGGCGGCGATGACCTGCTCGGTGAACCGCTCGTGCGCGCGCTCCCGGGCGGCCAGCCGCCGGTGCATCCGCGCCGAGTGCAGCGCACCCGCGACCAGCCGCCCGATCACCAGCAGCAGCTGGATGTCCCGGTCGGTGAACTGGCGCCGGGTCACCGTGTGCACGTTCAGCACGCCGACCAGCCCGGCCGGCCCGGTCGCCATGGGCACCGAGGCCATCGAGATGAACTCGGTGCCGCGCAGCGCGGGGATCGGCAGGTAGCGCGGGTCCTCCTCCTTGTGCTCGACGATCACGGCCGGTTCGTGGTGGCTGGCCACCCAACCGGTCACCCCGGACCCCAGGGGCAGGCGGATGCGGCCGACCTGGCGGTCGAACGGCGGGGTGGCGCCGGCCAGGCTGAGTGACCGCTCGGTGTCGTCGAGCACGTGCACGAAACACACGTCGGTCGAGGTCGCCTCGGTGATCAGGCGGGCCACCGCGGCGGCCAGCGGCTCCACGCCCGGCCCGCCCGAGGTCGCCTCGATGATGGCCAGCAGCAGGGCGTTGGCCCGGCGCGGATCGGTCAGTCCGAGCGAGGGCAGCGCCTCGGTCGGGCCGAGCAGCGGGCCCTCGCTCACTTGAAGATCCCCTCGCGCAGGGCGGCGGCGACCGCGCCGGCCCGGTCGCCGACCCCCAGCTTGCGGTAGATCGACCGCACGTGGCTCTTGATCGTCTCGTCGCTCACCACCAGGCGGGCCGCGATTCCCCGGTTGGACAGCCCGGTCACGATCAGCGAGAGGACCTCGCTCTCCCGGTGGGTGAGGCCGTGCCGGGCCCCCGGCCAGAACTCGTTGCTCTGCAACCGCGCCGCCGTGTCCACCGCCCGCCCGGCCAGCGCGGTGTCGATCACCGTGACGCCGCTGTTGGCCAGCTCCAGCTGGCGGACCAGCTCGTCGCCGGTGATCTTCTTGAGCAGGTATCCCGACGCGCCGGCGCGCAGCGCCTGGAACAGGTACTGCTCGTCGTCGTATACCGACAGCAGCACGACCTTCTGGTCGGGCCGCCGCTCGCGCAGCTCACGGCACAGGTCCAGGCCGCTGGCGCCCTGCATCCGCACGTCGCACAGCACGATGTCCGGGGTGAGGCTGGCGACGACCGGCAGGGCCTGCTCGGCGCCGATGGCCGAGCCGACCACCCGCACCCGGCCCTGGAACGGGGCCAGCATGGCCTTCAGCCCCGCGATCACCATCTCGTGGTCGTCGACCAGCACGATGCGTAACGGCCCGGTCGCAGCGCCGCCCGAAGGCGTGGCCGAAGACAGAGTCATGTCATGGACTGTAAGGCCGAGACCGCCCGATTTGCCCAGGTTGCCCCACCAGACCCCCAACGCGGGGGAGACGCCGCCGCCCGCCGAGCACCTACTGTCACAGCCTCGATCCCCAGGGAGGCGCGATGACGCTCGTCGCTTCGGTGCTGCCGGCGGACTTCGCCGAGCTCGGCCACCAGGTGCAGCTGCTGGAGAAAGCCGGCGTGGACCGCATCCAGTGGGACGTGATGGACGGCCGGTTCGTGCCCAACCTGACCTTCGGCCCCGACGTCATCGCCTCCTGCCGGGACCGCGTCATGCTGGGCTTCGAGGCGCATCTGATGGTCGAGGACCCCGACCCCATGCTGCCCCGCTGGGTGGATGCCGGCTGTGAGCTGGTGATCGTGCACGCCGAGGCGACCAGGCACCTGCACCGCACGCTGGGCCGGATCCGGCAGCTGGGCGCCCGCGCCGGCGTCGCGCTCAACCCGGCGACCCCGCTGGCCTCGGTGGAGCACGTGCTGGACCTGGCCGACCTGTTGCTGGTGATGACGGTGAACCCCGGATTCGGCGGGCAGCGCTACCTGGACGGCATGGCGACCAAGATCGCCCATGCCCGGGCGCTGATCGACCGGCGGGGGCTGGCCGTGGAGCTGGAGGTGGACGGCGGCATCGGCCCCGGCACGATCGGCCACGCCGCGAAGGCCGGGGCGACCGTGTTCTGCGTCGGCTCCGCGCTGTTCGCCGACGGGCCGTCCGGCCTGCCCGGGCGGGTGGCGGCCCTGCGTGCCGAGGCCACCGACGAACGGAGGAACCCGTGATGCCCGACAAGACCCTCCGGATCGACCGGGCCGGGCTGCGCGACTCCGGCCGCCGGCCGGTGATGCTGGCCATCGCCGGGGACAGCGCATCCGGCAAGACCACTCTCACGGCGGGGTTGGTCGAGGCGCTGGGCCGGGAGCGGTGCGTCTCGCTGTGCACCGACGACTACCACCGCTACGACCGGGCCGAGCGCCGTTCGCTGCCGTTCACCGCGCTGCACCCGGACTGCAACTACATGGAGATCATGGAGCAGCACCTGCGGCTGCTGGCCAGCGGGCAACCGATCCTCAAGCCGGTCTACGACCACTCCACCGGGGAGCTGACCCGGCCCGAGCTGGTGGAGCCGAACAGCTTCATCATCGTCGAGGGCCTGTTCCCGCTGTACAGCAAGCTGGCCAGGGCGTGCTTCGACGTCACCGTGTTCCTCGACCCGCACGAGGACATCCGCCGCGAGTGGAAGGTCCAGCGGGACACCCGCAAGCGCGGGTACGCCCCGGAGCAGGTGCTCGCCGAGCTGGCGGTGCGGGAGCCGGAGTCCGAGGCGTACATCCGGCCGCAGCGCCACCACGCCGACATCGTGGTCCGGTTCGCCCCGATCGAGGGGCGGGACGAGCCGCCGGGCACCCCGCTGTCGGCCGAGCTGCTGTTGCGCCCCACGATCCGGCACCCGGACCTGAGCGAGGTGCTGCAGGCCGGGCTGAACCGCGCCATGCACCTCAAGCTCACCCGGGACAGCGACGGCCGGCCCGTGGACACGCTGCACATCCACGGCTACGTGCCGACCGAGGAGAGCCTGGCGGTGCAGAAGGCGATCTGGGCGTCCATCGGCGAGCCTGAGAGCGGTACCCCGGACTGCCTGGGCGAACTCGGCCCCGGCGCGCGCAGCGAACCGCTGGCCATCGCCCAACTGCTGCTTCTGCACCACCTGCTGGACGCCGAGTAGCGGCTCAGGGAATACCTCACCCGGCCCTTGCGACACGCCCGGGTGAACGCGCACCCTCGAGGGACGGCTCGCCCATCACCTCAGCCGGCGAGCCCGCTGGTCGCTCCCCGCCGGCCAGTCGGTACCCCGACAGCCGACTCCTCGGAGGTGTCGCAAGACCATGCCGTTCTCGTCCGTCCCCGCCCTACCACCGAACCCGGACCCGGGATGCGGTGGCAGCCAGAGCCCCTGGTGCCAGATCGCCCTCGACCTCACCGGGCAGGGCTGGCTGTCCCGCACCGCGGGCCTCGTCGTCGACGGCACGCTGAAGCTGCTGCTCATCGTGGTCATCGCGGTCGCGCTGCGGGCCGTGTGCCACCGGGCGATCCACCAGCTCACCCGGGGCATCGGCGAGGGCCGCGCCCCGTCGCTGCTGCGCCCGTTGCGGGAGCGCACGAGCTCGCGTCCCCGGCAGGGCTCGGGCTCGCTCCTGCTCGCCCGCCGCCGCCAGCGCGCCGCCACCATCGGCTCGCTGCTGCGCTCGATCACCACATTCGTTATCTACGGGACCGCGTTCGTGCTGATCCTGGGCGGTTTCGGCGTCAACCTCGCGCCCATCATCGCCTCGGCCGGGGTGATCGGCGTTGCCGTCGGCTTCGGCGCGCAGAACCTGGTCAAGGACTTCGTCTCCGGGATCTTCATGATGCTGGAGGACCAGTACGGCGTCGGCGACGTGGTCGACCTGGGCGAGGCCACCGGCACGGTGGAGAGCATCGGCCTGCGGGTCTGCACGGTGCGCGACGTGGAGGGCACCCTCTGGTACGTCCGCAACGGCACGATCTCCCGGGTCGGCAACTTCAGCCAGCACTTCTCGGTCGCCCTGGTCGACGTGCCCATCGGCCACGGCGCGAACATCGCGCTGGCCACCGAGACCGCTACGCAGGCCGCCGAGGCAGCGGTGGCCGAGTCGCCCATGGCCGAACACCTGCTCGGCGAGGTCACCATGCTGGGGGTCCAGGCGGTGACGGTGGACGGGGTCACCCTCCGGCTCACCGTCCGCACCCGGCCGGGCAAGCAGGTCGTGGTCCGCCGGGCGATCCACGAGGCCGTCGCCATCGCGTTCATCAAGGCCCAGATCCCGCCGCCGAGCAACAGCATCCCCACCCTCGCCCACACCTGACGACGGTCACCGGCGGATGCGCGCGACCAGCTTCCGCCGGACCTGGGTGGCCGTCCGCCCGGCCCGGATCAGTGCCGGTCGCGGGTCCCGGGCGGAGGCCACCGCGAACACCGGCCCGGACAGGTAGGGCCGGGCGAACCGGCCGACCGAGTAGTCGCCCCGGCGCAGGTAGGACAGGCTCGCCTGGAGGTCCCGGGTGACGTCGATCCAGTACACGCCCTCCTCGTAGTCCGGCTGGACGGGAGGCCGGCCGAGCATCCGGTGGCGGTACTCCAGCCAGGGGAAGTTGATCCCGCACCGGATGGCCAGCGCCGAGGAGAGGTTGTGCCGGGCGTTGACCTCGATGAGCTTGTAGGTCCCGTCCCGGGCGTCGCGCTTGAACTCCACGTTGGCGAACCCCCGGTAGCCCAGCGCGCGCAGCAGGTGCCGCCCGGCCTCGGCCACCTCCGGGATCCGCCGGCTCACCGCGACGCACGGCGACCCGGTCTCGGACGGCGAGTTGCGGATCTTCGCGGCGGTCATCTCGACCACCTCGCCGTCGTCTCCCCAGACGTAGGCGTTGTAGTTCGCGCCGCACAGCTCGTCGCCCGGGACCAGCTCCTGGGCCACGACCTCGAGGCCGGCGGCGCGGGCCTCGAGGTGGTGCCGGGTGGCTTCCTCGAGGTTGTCCACCCTGGTCCACTTGCGGCCGAAGACGGCCTTGTAGCGGTGGCTGACGGTGGGTTTGAGCACGCCGGGGAAGCCGACCTCGTCGGCGAACCGCTCCAGGTCCCCGGCCTCCCGGACGGCCACCGTGGCCGGCGCGTCCACCCCGTGGCGGCGGGCGAAGTCCCAGGTGGCCGCCTTGTCCAGGCAGGTGCTCACCACGTCCCACTCCGGCGCCGCCACGACGAAACCCAGCTCGCCCAGCCGCCGCTTCCGGGCCGAGACGGCGGCCACCGCGATGTCCGATGGCGGGACCAGCAACGAGCCGGGGAACCGCGCGGCGACCCGGTCCAGGACGCGGTCGAAGCCGTCCGGGTCACGCTCCGGGTGCGGGCAGTCGATCACCTCCCGCACCCAGCGGGAGCCGTGCCCCATGTCCTGGTCGTGGTAGCGGAGCACGATCACCGGCACGCCCTCGGCGCCCAGTGAACGGATCACCGCCAGCGCCTGGGTGCGGCCGCCGACCACCACCGCCGGCTGCCTCCGACCGTCGGTCACCGCGCGGCGAGGCCGCCGCGGAACGCCGCCCGCAGCACCGACTGCACGCGGTCGGCGCCCGGCACGTGCTTGGACAGGTGGTAGGCGTGGCGCAGCGCGGGGGAGCCGATCAGCTCGACCGGCGTCGGGTACCGGTACGCCGAGCCGCCGAAACTGATCTTGAACTGGTCGGGTCCGGGCAGCGCGGCGGTGTCCACCCGCTCGCCGGACAGCAGCGCGTCGGTGGACCGTTCGGAGATCCCGCCGAAGTCGAAGTAGTCGAAGCCGTTGGCCTTGGCCCACCGGATGGCACTCCAGCGCACCGCCGCCGGGGCCCGCAGCTCGAGGGTGGACCGGGAGCGTTCGAAGCCGCTCACCCGGGTCTTCAACACACCGCCGCACGCGGTCATCAGCGACGCGGCCACCGGGTCGCCGTCGATCTCGCCGACGAACAGCTTGGCCCGCCCGCCCGGCGCGAGCTCCCGGTACAGCCGCCGCAGGTAGGAGAGTGACAGCGGCTTGAACCCGTGCCGCTCGGCCGTCTGTTCCAGCAGCTCGGCGAGTAGCGGGAGGTCGCCCTCGCCGCCCTGGCGCACCCGCACGCCCCGCTGCTCCCACCGGTTCGTCCAGCGCCGCAGCTTCCGGCCCAGCCCGGCTTTCAGCTCCTGCTCGGGCTGGGTCAGGTCGATGCGGGTGGACGCGCGCGGCGCGATCCCGGCCTCCGAGGGCCGGAAGCCGAGGTCGTACAGCTCGTTGGTGATGTCGTGCGCGCCGTCGGGCGGCTGGATGAACAGTGCGGACAGCCCGAGCCAGGACAGGTCGCGCAGCGCCGTGCACAGCGCGTCCCGCACCTCGGCCCGCCCGTCCTCGGCGAAGATCAGTGGTCCGTACGGGAGGTACCCGATGCCGCCGGCCAGCCGGACCTGCCGGCGCAGCAGCTGCGCCCCGCCGACCAGCCGGGCACCCCGGAAGGCCAGCAGGAAGCTGGGCTCGAAGCCGACGCTGCTGCGCAGCCGGCCCCAGCCGACGTGCTGGGTGATGTCGGCGCCGGGATGGTCGATGACGCACTGGTCCCACTCACGGACGAGCCCGGGATCCAGCTCAGATTGGAGGACTACGGAAACGGCAGGGTCCTCGAGGGCTCGCGGAAAGTCGGTATACGCCCGGGACATTGTCCAACACCTTAACAAATTGGTAACGGGGAGGCTGCAAGAGATCTTTCTGCTGGCTCCCGGGACAATAGGGGTGCTAGCCGTCCGCGTCGAATCGTGGCTCTTCGTCTGGCACCCGGTCGATGCCGAGCATCTTGTCGACCACCATGTTCTGGAAGCGGTGCAGCGGCTCCTCGAAGCGGAAGCACATCCGCCCGCCCCGGTAGGCCGGGTTCCGGATGCCCTGCTGCACCCGTTCGACGATCTCCAGGTCCTGGCGGTTGACCAGGTCCCAGAACTTCTCCAGCTGATCCAGGCCCTCCTCGGCGGCCGGGTCGCCCAGGGCCTCGGGGTGGGTGAGCAGTACGGCGGTCTCCACCGTGCGGTCGGCCGCCACCGGCTGGTTGAGCAGCACGAAGGCGTGGTTGGGCAGCACGACCAGCGCGGTACTGGGGAACAGCCAGACGAACCGCCCGCTCTCCGCGTCCTCGCCCCGCAGCGAGCCCAGTGGCCGGAGCCCGTCCCAGCCGCCGGTGTCGGTGTTGCGGGAAACCGGTGTGGTGCACATGCCGGTGTACATGCCCGGTCCCTGCCAGCGGTAGTGGTCGGCGAACCGGGAGACCTTGTTCAGCTCCGGGTGGACCCAGGGGAGGTGGTAGTACTCCATGAAGTTCTCGCCGATGAGCTTGTGGTTCGCGGCGACGTCGTAGGTTCGGCGGCGTTGCGGCAGCCACCGGTCGAGCCGGTGGCCGGCGAGGCGCTCGGCGAGGTCGCCCAGTTGCGCGGCCAGCGGCGCCGGATCCGCGGCCAGGTTGACGAACAGCAAGCAGCCCCAAGTGTCCACGGCGACCTCGAGCAGGCCGTAGTCGGCGCGGTCGAAGCCTTCGGCCGCCGAGGTGTCGAACGCGGCCCGTGCCGCGGCGGGGACGCCCTCGAACAGTGGGGTGCCCACGCAGGTTCCGTCGGTGTCGTAGGCCCAGCCGTGGTAGGGGCAGCGGATGCGCCCGCCCCGGCCGACCTCGCGGGCGCCGGCGTCCAGCAGCCGGGTGGCGCGGTGGCGGCAGACGTTGTGGAACCCGCGCGGCCGCCCGTGCCGGTCGCGGGTGACGATGATCGACCGGCCGGCCACCTCGACCACCACGCAGGACCCGGGGCGGTCCAGGTCGGCGGTGAACCCGACCGCCACCCAGCTGGTGGCGAACACCCTCTCCCGCTCGAGGGCGAAGAACTCCGGCGACGTGTACGCGTCGGGGATCAGCGTGGAAGCCAGCTCCACCGGCCGGCGGGTGTGGCGGTAGGTGGCCTCCTCGGTGAACCGGGCCGGTCCGAGCGGGCGCGCGGGAAGCTCGGCGTGCGTCATCCCGGAAGTATCGGCACCGGCGACTGTCCGCGTCCATTGAAGAGTTGAACAGCTGATCTTGTACATTTCGTACATGATTGACCGGCGTCTACGGGTCCTCAGGGCGATCGAGCGGCACGGCACGGTGACCGCCGCCGCGCGGGTCTGCCGGATGACCCCGTCCGCCGCCTCGCACCAGATGCAGGCCCTGGCCCGCGAGCTCGACGTCGTCCTGCTCGAGCCCGAGGGTCGCGGGGTGCGACTCACCCCGGCCGCGCGCATCCTGCTCGCCCACGGGGAGGTCCTCGGCGCCCAGTGGGAGCGGGCCAGGGCCGACCTCGCCGCCCACCGGGCCGGTGACGTGGGCGGCGAGCTGCGGTTCTGCGGCTTCTCCACCGCGGCGGCGGCCGTCGTCCCGCCGGCCCTGCAACGCCTGCGGTCGGCGCATCCGGCGCTGCGCCTGCACCTGCGCGAGGCCGAACCGGCGCTGGCCTTCGACCTGCTCGCCGCCGGCCACAGCGACATCGTGGTCGTGGTCGCCACGCCGGACATCCCGCCGGCGTCCGAGGCGGCGTTCGACCAGAGCCCGCTGTACGACGAGCCGCTGGACATCCTGGTCGGACCGGAGCACCCGCTGGCCGGCCGCGACGGCGTCGCGCTGAGCGATCTCGCGGCCGAACCCTGGATCTGCGGCAGCCCCGGCAGCGCCTACCACCAGCTGGTCGTGCTGGCCTGCGCCGGCGCCGGGTTCGCGCCCGACATCGCCCACTACGCCGACGAGTGGGACACCGGCGCGGCACTGGTCGCCCGGGGCTTCGGGGTCGCCATGGTGCCCCGCCTGGCCGGGCTGCCGCCCGGCCACGCGACCCGGCGCATCCCGGTCGGCGCCGCTCCGGCCCGCCGCGTGATCACCGCGGTGCGCGCCGGCTCGGGGGAGCAGCCCACCGTCGCCGCCGGCCTGGACGCGCTGCGCCAGGTCCGTGCGTCCCTGCCCCTCGGGGTTTAGGTGGGTTCGAGCAGGGCTTCGTCGGGGTAGCACCAGGCCCAGGTCTCGCCGGGCTGGTAGGACCGGACCACGGGGTGTTCGGTCTGCTCCCAGTGGGCGGTGGCATGCCGCTGGGGCGAGTCGTCACAGCAGCCGACGTGGCCGCAGTGCAGGCATTTGCGCAGGTGTACCCACCGGGTGCCGTCGCGCAGGCACTCCTCGCAGCCGTCCGGGGTGTCCGGAGGGATGTCGGCGATCTGCTCCAGGTGGGCGCAGGAGGCGTCGCCCACGACCTGGTAGCCCGGGCCGGCGGCCGGTGCGCGCCGCGCGCGGATCAGCACCAGGGTGATCAGGCTGCCCAGCAGGGTGATGCCGATGGCGAGCAGGAACACCAGGGTCAGGGCGTCGCCGAACGAGGAGGTGTAGGCGAGCGGCAGTGCGCCGCCACCCGGTCCGAGCGTCCGGGCGGCGGTCGAGGTGTCTCCGGAGGCGGCCAGGTGGGCGGCGATGTTCGCGGTCGGTGCGGGTACGCCGCCGCTGGCCAGCGCGGTGCTGATGCCATGGGACAGCCGGGACTCGAGCACGGCGCCCAGCCCGGCGATGCCGGCGGCGATGCCGATCTGGCGGGCGGTGTTGTTCACCCCGGAGGCCATGCCGCTGTGCGCGGCGTCCACCGTGCTCAGCGCGGCCACCGTCATGGTCGGGTTGACCAGTCCGCCGCCGATGCCGAACAGCAGCAGCCCGGGCAGCAGCCGCAGCGCTCCCGAGCCCTGGTCGAGGCCGAGCATCAGGGCCAGCCCCGCCCCACCCAGCGCGAGCCCCAGCACCAGCGTCCAGCGCACGCCCAGCCGGCTGACGATCCGTGCCGCGAGCAGCGAGACCACCAGCGAGGCAACGGCGAACGGGGCGACCTGCAGCCCGGCCAGCGTCGGCCCGGACCCGGTCACCCGCATCAGGAACAGGGTGAGGTACACCAGCGGCGCGAAGCCGGCGGCGGCGAACACCACCGCGACGATGGTTGCGCCGATGAACGTGGAGTTGCGCATCAGGGTGGGCGAGATGAGCGGGTTCCCCACCCGGAACTCGACCACCACGAACGCGACGAACAGCAGCAGCGAGGCACCGGCCATGCCCAGCGTCACCGGGCCGAGCCAACCCACCGCGTTGCCCCGCTGGATGAGCACGATGAGCAGCACCAGCGACGCGGTCAGCAGGCCCACGCCCAGCCAGTCCAGCCGGGCGGTGGACGGGTCGCGGCTCTCCCGCAGGTGGCGCAGCCCCACGGCGGCCGTGGGCAGCACCAGGACCACCGCGAGGGCGAACTGGCCGCGCCACCCGCTGGTCTGCACCAGCGCGCCGCCCACCAGCGGGCCGAGGGCGATCGCCCCGGCCACGCTCGCGCCCCACACCCCGATCGCCCGCGCGCGGGCCGCCCCGGAGAACTCGGCGGCGATCAGGGCCAGGCCGCTGGGGAACAGCGTCGCGGCGCCGAACCCCTGCAACACCCGGCCGGCGACCAGCAGCGGGGCCGTCGGGGCCAGCGTGCAGGCCAGCGAGCCGGCGCCGAACACAACCAGCCCGAGCAGGAACGTCCGCCGCCGGCCGTACCGGTCGCCCAGCACCCCGCCGCAGAGCAGGAACGACGCCAGCACCAGCGCGTACGCGGACAGCACCCACTGCTGGGCGCTGAACCCGGCGCCCAGCTCGTCGGCGATCGCGGGCAGGGCCACGTTCGGCGCGGTGACGTTGAACAGCAGCAGCGACGAGGCCAGGCAGACCACGGCCAGGGTCCACCGCTGGCAGCGCCGGGCGCCCTCGGTGGTCTCGCCGGGTGGCCGGGGTTCGGCGCGCAGGTCGGGGTGCGAGGGGCAGGCGCCGAAGCCGGCCGCCGGGACCAGCCGAGCCAGTCCGCGGCGCCGCGCAACGACGTCGTCGACGACATCCTGAGGAGCAGCCACGGCGGGATTACATCCCTCCGGCGGCTCCACCGCAAGCAGTCCCGCTCCCAGATTTAATTACTAGTTACTAACTACTTACTTGTACGGTGGTGCCGTGGTTGACGACACCTGGGCCGGCTTGGCCGACCAATTTGCCGACGGGGCTTACGCCACCGTGAAGGGCCGCGTGCGCACCTACGTGCTGCACCGGCAGCTGCTGGAGCATCTCCCGGCGCCGCCGGCACCCGTGCTCGACGTCGGAGGCGGCGCGGGCCACCAGTCGTTCCCGCTGGCCCAGGCCGAATACGAGGTGACGCTGCTGGACCCCTCGCCGGCGATGCTGGAGAAGGCCGGGCAGCGCCTCGAGCGGCTGCCGGAGGAGGTCCGGCGGCGGGTGAAGCTGGTGCACGCCGGCGGGGAGAACGCCGTCGAGGCGGTGAGCGGCCGGCGTTTCGCCGGCGTGCTGTGCCACGGCGTGCTCGGGTACCTCGACCACCCGGAGCCGGTGCTCGACCAGCTGTGCCGGTCGGCCGAGTCCGGTGGCGTCGTCTCGATCATGGCCGGGAACGCCAGGGCGGGCGCGGTGCGCCCGGCGATGGAGCGGCGGTGGGAGGACGCGCTGGCCGCGTTCGACGCCCGGAGCGAGATCGGTGTGCTGGGCCTGCCCACCCGGGCCGACACGGTGGAGGAGCTGGGCGAGCAGCTGCGCGAGCGTGGTGTGGAGCCACAGCGGTGGTACGGCGTGTGGCTGTTCGTCGACTGGCTGGAGTTCGGCGGGGCCGAGCTGGACCCGGCCGATGCCGAGCGGGTGGCCGCCGTCGAGCTCGAAGCCGGCCGGCGCGACCCGTACCGCCAGCTCAGCCGGGTCTTCCACCTGTTGGGCCGCAAAGGCTGACGCCGCTCAGTCCCGGCACCGAGGTCGGTCGGTCCGCCGGCCGGGGCGTCAGCACCGAGGTCGGTCGGCGGGGGCATCTGCACCGAGGCCCGGTCGGTCCTCGGCCGAGGCGTCAGCGGAGCACCCGGGGGCCGATCTGGTGGGCGAGCTCCAGGGCCAGCTCCAGCGCGAGCCGACGCTCGCCCGGTGGGTGGCCGAGCAGCTCGGTGACCCGGGCGACGCGTTGCAGCACCGTGTTGCGGTGGGTGTGCAGGCGGGCGGCGGCCCGCGGCGCGTTCTCCGCCTCGTCCAGGAACACCCGCAGGGTCTCTCGCAGCCGGGTGGCGGACGGGGTGTCGGCGGCGAGCGGCCCGAGGGTGCCCGCCACGAACTCGGCGGCGCGGGTCTGGTCCTGCGCGGCCAGCGCGGTGACCTCCAGGTCCTGGTGGAAGGCCAGCCGGTCCCCGTCCCGGTGCCCGGCGAGCAGGCGCTGGATGGCCAGCGCGGACGCGTGCGACCGGCGGAACCCGGTGATGCCGGCCAGCGTGGGGCCGACCGCGACCCGCACGTTCGGCCGCGCCCGGGTCATGGCCTCGCGCAGCGCGCCGGTGGCCGGCTCGCCGTGGCTGCCCAGCCAGGCCCACAGCGTGGAGGTGCCGGCCGGGAAGGTGAGCGGGCGGTGCGCCCCGGCCGCCCGGGCCAGCAGGGTCGCCGCGGCCTCCAGTGCGCCCTGCACCTCGCCGGCCGGCTCGGCCCAGAGCACCAGCGCGGTGTGCCGGCGCGCCAGTTGGTAGCCGAGCCGCTCGCTGGCCTGCTGCCGGTCCATGGGGGCGCCGTCCAGGATCAGCCGGACCGCCTCGGTGCGCCGGGCCAGCGCGCCGCCGAGCACCTCCTCGCGCTCGCGCTGCGCCTCGGCGATCACCCGCCCCAGCACCTGGTCGACGTACTCGAACACGTACTTCGACGAGCTGGTGAGCAGCTCCACCAGTTCGGGGCCGGGCGGCACGACCCGCGCCGCGCAGTCCATCCAGCGGTTCCACACCACGTTCTGTCCCCGGCGGTAGGCCTGGAACAGCACGTCCAGGTCGACGCCCCGGCGGACCAGGGTGCGCGCCACGTCCAGCGCCTCGGGCGGCACGCCGGCCGGCGGCGGCCGGCCGTCCCGGCGGGCCAGCGCGCTGAGGATGCGCCGGACGTTGGCCCGGTTGCTCGCGGACATGTCCATGGCGATCGCCGTGTCCGCGCCCAGCGCCGGGGTCAGGTCTATCTCGGCGGCGTCCATCTCTTCGCCGATCTCCTCGAGGTCCGCCAGCAGCAGCTCGGCCACGTCGCCGAGCAGCTGGACTGTGCGCTCGCCCATGTCCATGCATCAATTATGAGCGGTCGTACATGTCCGAGGCGACCCGTCGCCCATAGTGTCGAAGGCAGGCAACGAACCCTCGACGCGGAGGAGACGACCGTGAGCACCAGGCATGTGGACGTGTTGATCGTCGGCGCCGGCATCTCCGGCATCGGCGCCGCCTACCACCTGAAGACCGGTGCGCCGGGCCGGACGTTCGCCATCCTCGAGGGGCGCCAGGCCATCGGCGGGACCTGGGACCTGTTCCGCTACCCGGGCATCCGCTCCGACTCGGACATGCCCACCTTCGGCTTCGGCTTCAAGCCGTGGACCAACGAGCGCTCCATCGCCCCGGCCGACGCGATCCTGGCCTACCTGCGGGAGACCGTCGCGGAGTACGGCATCGACCGGCACATCCACTTCGGGCACCGGGTGCTGACCGCCGAGTTCTCCTCGTCCACCGGCCGCTGGACGGTCACCGCGCGCACCGAGGACGGCGAGCTGGCCCGGTTCAGCGCGCGCTTCCTGTTCTCCGGCACCGGCTACTACGACCACGCCGGCGGCCACACCCCGGACTTCGAGGGAATCGACGAGTTCACCGGCCAGGTGGTGCACCCGCAGCTGTGGCCCGAGGACCTCGATTACACGGGCAAGCGCGTGGTCATCATCGGCAGCGGCGCGACCGCCGTCACCCTGGTGCCCTCGATGGCCGGCCGGGCGGGGCACGTCACCATGCTGCAGCGCTCGCCCAGCTACATGCTGTCGCTGCCCGCCCAGGACCCGATCGCCAACGCGCTGAACCGGCTGCTCGGGCACCGCCGCGCCTACCCGGTCATCCGGCGCAAGAACATCGCGCAGCACCGGGCACTGTTCCGGCTCTGCCGCAACCAGCCCAAGCTGATGCGCCGGCTGCTGATGGCCGACGTCCGCCGGCGGCTGCCCAAGGGCTACGACGTGGACACCCACTTCGGCCCGCACTACGACCCGTGGGACCAGCGCCTGTGCATGGTGCCCGACGGCGACCTGTTCAAGGCGATCTCCAGCGGTGCCGCCTCGGTGGCCACCGACCGGATCGACCGGTTCACCCCGACCGGCATCCGCCTGGTGTCCGGCCGCGAGCTGGAGGCGGACATCGTGGTCACCGCCACCGGCCTGAACATGCTCCCGTTCGGCGGCATCGACCTGCACGTGGACGGCCGGCGCGTGGACCCGGCCGAGACCACCGTCTACAAGTCGATGATGCTCACCGGGGTGCCGAACTTCGCGTTCGCCATCGGGTACACCAACATCTCCTGGACGCTCAAGGTGGACCTGGTGTGTGAGCACTTCTGCCGCCTGCTGGACCACATGGACCGCACCGGCGACGCCACCGTGGTCCCGGTGCTGGACGACCCCGAGATGGAGCGGCTGCCGCTGTTCGACCTCAGCTCCGGCTACGTGCAGCGGCGGATCGGGCTGTTCCCCCGGGGCGGCACCCGGGGCGTGTGGACCGCGGCGATGGCCTACGAGCAGGACTCCGCCCGGCTGCGCCACGGCCCGGTCGAGGACCCCGCGCTGCGCTTCGCCCCGGCCACCGCGAACGAACTGGCCGCGACCGGATAGCTCCTCGGGGCGGCTCCCGGGTGAGCTGTACCGCCGTGCAGGTGGATGCCCCGACTAGTGCTGGCCCGGGCGAGATTCCACCACCGTGCCTAAAACGGCGGTGGCTCGGGTTCTGGTTGTGGTGGTTCTGGTTCGGTGATGCGTTCTCCTCGGGTGTGGTAGCGGCGGCCGAGTGGGCTGGTCCAGGTGAACCGTCCCGGCCGGGGCTGGGCGACCCTCCAGCCTCCGTCGTGTTTGAGTTGGTGGTCGTGATGACAAGCTGGTCCCAGATTGGCGCGGGTGGTGGCGCCACCGTGCTGGTGGCCGTGGGTGTGGTCCTGCTCGGACTGCGTGGCTGGTCGCCGGCATCCCGGTGCGCTGCAGGTGCGGTCGCGGATCTGCACGTGCCGGCGTAACGCGGTTCCCGGGAACCGCCGCTCAGGGGCGTTATCCAACCGGGCTTTCGGATCGCCTCGAGTGTGTGCGCACTGGGTAGCGATGTCGTTGATCACCGCAGCCCACTCGGGTGGTGGGTCTTTGGTGAGCCGGGCCAGTGCGGTGGCGGGGATGGCGAGTTCGACGATCCCGCCGTCGGCGTGGTGAGTGGGTGGGCCGGTACTCGGCCGGTGTCGGGTGAGGCCTTCGGTGATCAGGTAGCCGTCGTGGTCGGTGATGACCCAGCGCCACTGCCCGCGATGCTGACGGGCCACCGCCCGACGGGTGACCGAGGCCAGGATCGGGCCCCACCCGGGTAGTTCTCCGGGTAGCTCGTTGACCCCGGCCAAGCTGTCGAGCCGGGCGCGGACCTCGATCCCGGCGACCGGCCCCGGGTGCCCGCCCACACGGGTCGCTGGCCGAGGTGGCGCGGCCGGCTCAAGATCGCCCGGCCAGCCGTCTTCCGGCTCGCCACCGTCGGGTCGGGCGCTGGCCGAGTTCTCGGTCTCGGCGGTGTCGGCCGGTGGGACCTCGGCGAGCAGCGCCGCGATCATCTCGGTGCGGGTGAGGTGGTGGAAACGGCCATCCAACAGCCGCAGGTAAATGTCAGCGCGCAGTTGGTCGACCGGACCCGGGTGCCCGGCGCGTTTGGCCGCGCGGGCCAGTTGGGCGATGCGTTCGGTCGCGGCGGCGGCCTCGTCCGGGGGCAACCCCGAAGCGGTGATGGTCGCGGTGCCGTCCGGGTTCAGGTACCCGACCACCGCGCGCCCGGCCAGCGCCTGCTCATAGGTAACCCGCGCTCGCTCCGGGTCGCCGGCGAGGATGATCTTCAAGATCCGGGCACGCAACTGCCCGGTGGCCAAACCCGGCGCTTCGGGCAGCAACGCACCCAACACCTTCGCCACCAGGTCGCCGGGCAGCCCGGCCAGATGCTGGGCGAACACCAACGCCCGGCTCCGGTCAACCAGCCCGGCCAACATCTCGGCATGCACCGCCGGCAACGCCCGGCACACGTCGTGCGCGAACTCCGACTCGACCACCGCCCGTCGGGGAGTCAGGGCCAGCGCGGCCCGCACCTCGTCAGGGGCGAACCGGTCCGGCTCCGGTAACCGCGCCACCGAATCCGCCCCGGCGTCCGTGTCCCGTTCCAACACCGACGCGATCGCGGCCAGGCGCAGCGCTTCGGTGTGCGCCAGCTGCCGGTCACACGCCTGTAGGTACTGGATGATCGACCCGTTCGGCACCGACCTCGGGTCGGCCGAGTCCAGGGCGGCAGCCAGTTCTGGCCCGGCGGGGAGACCCGCCAGCCAGTCGCCGAGCACGGTGCCGTCGCTCATACGTTCGATTATAACCTGGTCCACCGACAGCTTGTGTTTCGTGGTCATGCCGCGGCATCGGCCCAGGCCAGGCGGATAGCCTGGATTTCTAGCGGGGTCGCCGTCAGCTGCCTGGTGTGCACGATATTGGGCGGCGATCAACACGCGACGAAGCTTGACGAGCATGTCCTGGTAGACGCGGGTGCGGTTGCGTGCTTCGCCGACGCCGGTGGTGTGTTTGGCATCGGAGAAGGTGACCTCGATGGCCCAGCGGGCGGGGCAGAGTGTCGGATCGAAGCATTAGTAGCCGGAGAGCAGGCGTCGTAGGCGGAGCACGGTGTCGTGGGGGCCGGTGGCTTGGAGCCGGGTGGCTGGTGTGGGTGAGCGTCCCCAGAGGAGTAGGAGGCGTGCTTCTTGGTCGCCGCTGATGGTGGGTTCGTCGGTTGGGTCGACGATCTCCATTGTGGGTACGGTGCCGCTGATTGTGATGTGTAGGTCGGGTAGGCCTTCGGTTCGTATCCGGGCTGACAAGCCTGACAGTTCGGCTCCGTATTTGTTGATGCCGCGTGCGCACAGTGGCTTGGGGCCGATGTTGGTTACGGCGTGTTTGAAAAGGTCGAATTGTTGTAGCAACTTCATGTTGGTTTCGTCGTCGCCGTATATGTCCCATCGGTGGATTGCGCATTCGTTGCGCAGATGGGAAAGGAATGCGTCGACGCGCATCCATCGGCCGGTCCACCATAGTGTGGCGTCTGGTTCTTCGTCTATGACAGCGTGGATCTCCTGGCGCATGCGCTGTTCTTCGCGGTCGACGATGTTGAGCAGTTGGGGTGCGCTGAGTTCTCTGAATGGTGCTTCACGCTCTTCGAAGCTGCGTGTCGTGGTCAGCGGTGTGCCCGCGGCGTAGGCTTGGACGTGGCGGATTACTTCCTCGTAGATGCCTGCGAGGTGGGCGCCGGTGTCGTGCACGGTCCATTCCGGGCAGGCGGTCAGCGCGTGTGGTGGCGTGTCCTGCAGCGCGGTCAGGAACTCTTCGGCTTCTGTCGGCCGTGTGGTCGATCTTGTCATGGCGTACACGCTAACGGCGAAACATTTCGGCCCAGGCCGAAATGAAAGGGGCACCGCAGTCGCCCCGACTCGGTCTTGACCGCCGACTACTCGGCGAGCACCTTCTTCCGCCTGTTTCGAACGCGAGGAGGACGCGGTGCTGTTCGACATGCCGCACCGGCTCGACGCGCCGCGGGAGACCGTCGCCGAGCCGGACGGCTGGTCCGCCTCCGGGAGGCACTGCTGGAGCACGCGCGCACCTGGGAGGCCGGCGATCCGGTCCGCTGAGCGTGACCCATTCTCGTGGCATTCAGTGACAAGTGGCACTCGATGCCACTAATCTCCACCCCATGACAGACCTCTACGCAAACGCCACCAAGTTCTATATCGACGGAGCGTGGGTCGCCCCCAGCTCTTCGGAGCGCCTGGACGTGATCAACCCGGCGACCGAGGAGCCGGTCACCCAGATTGCGCTCGGCACGGAGAAGGACGCGGAGCTGGCCATCGCGGCGGCGAAGAAGGCGTTCGACTCCTGGTCGCGGACGACCAAGCAGGAGCGCCTCGACGTGCTCAACGCGGTCATCGCGGCGTACCAGAAGCGGATGGGCGACCTGGCCGAGGCGGTCACCGCCGAGATGGGTGCGCCGGTGATGCTGGCGCAGCGGGCGCAGGTCCCGGCCGGCCTGGGGCACCTCATGACGGCCGCCAAGGTACTCGAGGGCTACGAGTTCGCCGAGAAGCGGGGCGGCACCACGCTGCTGCGGGAGCCCGCCGGGGTGTGCGGGCTGATCACGCCGTGGAACTGGCCGCTCAACCAGATCACCTGCAAGGTCGGCCCGGCGCTGGCCACCGGCTGCACCATGGTGCTCAAGCCCAGCGAGGTGGCCCCGCTGAACGCGGTGATCTTCGCTGAGATCCTGGCCGAGGCCGGCGTCCCGGCCGGGGTGTTCAACCTGGTCAACGGCGACGGCCCGACGGTGGGCAGCGTGCTGTCCTCGCACCCGGACATCGACATGGTCTCCTTCACCGGGTCCACCCGCGCCGGCATCCAGGTGTCCAAGGCAGCCGCCGAGACGGTGAAGAAGGTGTCCTTGGAGCTGGGCGGCAAGTCGGCGAACATCGTGCTCTCGGACGCCGACCTGGCCTCGGTGGCCAAGGGCGCGATCAGCCAGTGCTTCCTCAACACCGGGCAGAGCTGCAACGCCCCGACCCGGCTGCTGGTGCAGGCCGACCAGTACGACGAGCTGGTCGGGCTGCTCAAGGCCGAGGCCGAGAAGGTCACCACGGGTGACCCGGGGGAGAAGACCACGGTGCTCGGCCCGCTGGTGAGCAAGACCCAGTTCGACCGGGTCCAGTCGCTCATCCAGGCCGGCATCGACGAGGGCGCCACGGTCGAGGCCGGCGGCACCGGCCTGCCGGACGGGCTGGACAAGGGCTACTTCGTGCGCCCCACCGTCTTCGCCGGGGTCACCCCGGACATGCGCATCGCGCAGGAGGAGATCTTCGGGCCGGTGCTCTCGGTGCTGCGCTACTCCGACGAGGAGGAGGCCATCAAGATCGCCAACGACAGCGAGTACGGCCTCTCCGGAGCGGTGCAGTCCGGCGACCCGGAGCACGCCTTCCGCGTCGCCTCCCGGATCCGCACCGGCATGGTGCACCTCAACGGCGCCCCGCTGGACCCGACCGCACCGTTCGGCGGCTACAAGAAGTCCGGCAACGGCCGCGAGTGGGGCCAGCTCGGTTTCGAGGAGTTCACCGAGGTCAAGGCCGTCATGGGCGCGCCCGCCTGAGATGACCGAGTTGGGGCTGCGGGAGCGGCGGCAACGGCGGCAGCGGGCCGAGCTGGTCTCGGCCGGCATGCGGCTGTTCGCCGAACGGGGATTCGACGCGACCACGGTGGACGAGGTCGCCGACGCCGCCGGGGTTTCCCGGCGCACCCTGTTCCGCTACTTCGGCAGCAAGGGCGACATCGTGATGGAGTGGGCGCGGGGCACCACCTCGCTCCTCACCGCCGCGCTGCGCACCCGCCCGCTCGCCGAGGAGCCGCTGACCTCGCTGCACGCGGCGTTCGCCGCCATGTGCGCGAGCATTGGCGGCTCCTCGGAGGACATCCGCTCGGTGATCGAGATGATCGAGCGCAGCCCGAGCCTCCGCCCGTACAGCCTGCTCAAACACGCGCGCTGGGAGGACGCGCTGGCCGAGCTGCTGGCCGAGCGGCGGCCGGAGCTGGACCCGATGCGGGCGGCACTGCTGGCCCGGGTCTCCGTGGCTGCCTTCCGTACCGCGCTGGACGAGTGGCTGCGCGCCGCGCCGGGGGAGGCCGACCCCCTCGCGGAGGTCAACCGGGCGTTCGCGCTACTCACCCGCCTGTGCCCGGCGGATGCGGCAGGCGAACGGTGAACCAGTAGAGCCGGGTGATCTGGTCCGCGCTCTGGTTGTCGTCGCTGACCAGCAGCAGCCGCAGCGCGCCGTCCGGGTCCCGGCCGAGCACGGTGGCGCCCTCGATGTTGTCCAGCAGCGGGTTCACCTGGGGTTCCGGGCTGGTGGCGCCCATGGACGGGCAGCTGGCCAGGTCGGCCAACTGGGTGTTGCCGATCGACGGGGTAGCCGCGTCGAGCCGGTCGGTGCCGCTCACGTCGGGCGCGCCGGCCGGGTCGGCCAGGTAGAGCTGGACGGTGTTGCCCGTGCCGCGCACGAAGCCGCGTTCCAGCACGAGCAGCCGCCCGTCCCCGGTCGGGGCGAGCTCCGAGACGCCCGCCGACGGCAGGTGCATCCGGTAGGCCCACTGGGCGGCCGGGGTGAAGCGGCCGTCCGCCGACCGGGTCCAGGTCTGGAACCGGCGCAGCATCGGGTCGTCGCCGGACAGCGGGCCTTCCATCGAGGCGACCAGCGTGCCGTCCGGCCGCGGCGCGATGCCCTCGAAGGTCCCGTTGGTGACCGCCCGTCCGGCCGGGGCGACCAGCAGCGGTGCCGGCACCGGCAGCCGGTCGAGCGGCTTGCCGTCGGCGGTGTACCGGCGGATCGACGGCTCGGTCTCCGAAGTGATCAGCAGGGTGCCGTCCCGGTCCCTGGCGATCGCCTCGGAGTCCAGCGGCTGGCCGTTCTCGTCCGTCAGCGGCACTGCGGCGACGGGTCGGTGGGTGCGGCCGTCCAGGGTGAACAGCACCGAGCGGTCGGACAGCGCGAGGATGCCGCCGTCCGGCTGGGTGGCCAACCCGGAGAAGTTGCCGACGAAGTGGCCCTGGAAGTCGGTCTGGTCCAGTTCGTCGGAGAACCCGTCGATCCGTACCGAGGGGGAGCAGGGGCCGGGTTGGGCGGGCGCGGCGCTGGCCGGCGGGGGCGGGCTCGAGGTGCCGCAGCCGGCCACGACCCCGAGCAACAACAGTCCGAGCGGGATACGGGACTTCACCGGACAATCATGCAGTGCCGCGGGACCGGTCCGCGTGGCGGCGGACCTTCGTCCGGTTGCCGCAGGCGGCCATCGAGCACCAGCGGCGCCGCTTGCTCGGCGACGGGTCGAGGTACATCCACGAGCAGGCTCCGCAGATCCGGATGTTGCGCCGGTCCGTCCCGATGAGCAGCGCGCTGGTCGCCAGGCCGAGCCGGAGTCCGATCACTTCCAGGCCCGCCGAGGTCAGCGGGATCGACCAGACGTCGGGGCCGGCCGGGTCCGGGGACAGCCGCGCCGCCGCGTGCGCGGCCCGCAGGTCGGCCTCCACCCGCGCGCGGGCCTCCGGAGGTGCCTCGACGCCGTCGATCCCGGCGAGCAGGTAGGCGTGCAGCGCCTCCCTCTGGGCGCGCAGGCGGGCGACGGCATCCGGCCCGCCGGGCCCGGGTGAGCCGAGTAGGCGCCCGGCCTCGGCCTGGTCGACCACGCCGGCGGCCCGGGCCCAGCCGACGGCGTCCGGGTAGTGCGGCAGGCGCTCGGCGTCCCGGTCCTTCGTGCGGCCACCGGCGGTGTTGACGAAGTCCAGGCTGATGTGCCCGCCGACGAAGTTCTTCGCCGTCCAGGTCGTCACCGCCACCTCGCGTCTCGGCCGGGGCTTGCGCCCGGGGCTCGGCTCGCCGTACCGTCTGTACTAACCGGAATCGATAGTGATTGAGGTTAGCATGGCATCAACCGCGCAGGTGGCGGCCCCGAGCTGGGTGTTGCCCGAGGTGTTCGACTTCGAAGGCCAGCAGGTCCGATTCGGCGCGATCGGGCAGGGGCCGCCGCTGGTCCTGGTGCACGGGACGCCGTTCTCCTCGGTGGTGTGGCGCCGGATCGCCCCGTACCTCGCGGACCACCGGCGGGTGTACTACTTCGACCTGCTCGGCTACGGGCGCTCGGAGATGCGCACGGGTCAGGACGTCTCGCTGGGCGTGCAGAACCGGCTGTTCGCGGCGCTGCTCGACCATTGGGGGCTGGACCGGCCGGACGTCGTGGCGCACGACTTCGGCGGGGCGACCGCGCTGCGTACCTCGGTGTTGAACGGCCGGGCCTACCGCTCGCTGACCCTGGTCGACCCGGTGGCCATCGGCCCGTCCGGCTCGCCGTTCGTGCAGGCGGCGCTGCACCACGAGGAGGCGTTCACCGGCCTGCCGGCGTACATCCACGAGGCCTCGGTTCGGGCCTACATCCAGGGGGCCGCGCACCGGCCGCTGGCCGAGGAGGACCTGCGGCTGTACCTCGACCCCTGGCTGGGCGAGCGGGGGCAGGCGGCGTTCTACCGCCAGGTCGCGCAGATGAGCGACCGGTTCACCGACGAGGTGGAGAACCGCTACGGCGAGATCCGCTGCCCGGTCTCGATCCTGTGGGGCGAACAGGATGCCTGGATTCCCCACGACCGCGGCCGGCAACTGGCCGAACGAATTCCGAACGCCGAGTTCCGGCTCATTCCCGAGGCCGGCCATCTAGTGCAGGAGGACGCACCGGAAGCCATCGTGGCGACCGTGCTCGGCCTGCTGTAGCCGACCGAGACTGCTCAGGGTGCCGCGCCGCCGTCGCCCCGCCACTTCTGGCGCGCCTCGCGGATGGTCTGGCCCAGCGTGCCGCCCCACCGGATGAGGCCGAGCACCGCGGCGCCGAGTCCGGTGGCGATCATGAGCAGGATCGGCCAGTTGTCCTTCCACCACTGGCCGGACCGCTGCAGGGCGTTCGCGTTCACGTGTACCCGGGTGACGAAGGCCGTGACCCGTGAGGGATGCTCCGGCGGCATGAGCGCGCCGGTCCCGGGTTCCCGGGCGCTGAGCGCGGGTTGCAGCTCGAGGCGCAGCTGGCTCTCGCCCGGCCGGAGCGCCTTGACCGACCACGACCAGTTGAGCACGCCGGTCGGCGTGAACTGCCGCATGATCCACGACCCGTCCTGGACCTCCAGGCCGTCCCCGACCGGCATCAGCCGGGCGCTCAGCACGCACTGCACGGCCACCGGTTCGCCCTGCGCACCGACGCCGGGCAGCACCAGCTCGGCCGGTTGCGGGGTTTCCCGGATATCCACCGCGGCCACGTAGGTGGAGCTCTGGTTGACCTCCAGCGTCATCTCGCCGGGATGGTCGAACTGCCCGCTCCGCCAGTCCTCCACGCCCTTGTCGCAAGCCTCGACGAACGCCCTCAACCGGTCATCGGCGGTTTCCCGCGTCGCCGGTTGGTGCGGGGCGTCGCCCGACGGTTGTCGCGTCGGGCCGGGAGCCGGAACCACGGTCTCGGTTGGTTGGGGCTCCTCGGTCGGCGTGGTGACCGGAGCCGGAGCGGGCGGGTTCCCGCCGCTTCCGGCGCAGGCCGCCAGGGGCAGTAGGAGCAGGCACACCAGCGCCGGAATCACCGCCGCGGCGCGCGGTTTCGCCCGTCGTCCGCCCGTGGCCATGCCTTCGCCCTCCGCCGCCTGGCCGCTGCGAAGCGCACGCTGCCACACCGGCGCACCACGGGCAGTGGTTGTTACTGATTCTTCACTGCCGTCGCACTTGTTACACCGTTCGGCGCAGGGTCACGCCCGGCCCCGCGCGCACCA
Source organism: Actinospineispora eucalypti (assembly GCF_039543365.1). Taxonomy (NCBI): domain Bacteria; kingdom Bacillati; phylum Actinomycetota; class Actinomycetes; order Pseudonocardiales; family Pseudonocardiaceae; genus Actinospineispora; species Actinospineispora eucalypti. The sequence continues at coordinate 25,136 of NZ_BAABJP010000004.1, read as the reverse complement.
GGCGGAGGCGTGGATCTCGAACGGCGCGGGCGGGAGCAGCTGCTCGCACCGGGCCCGGAGCGCCTCGCGCCGCCCCTCGTCCAAGCCCGCGACGTAGCTGCCGGCCGGCCCGACCCCGAGCAGGAACGGGTCCCACCACTCGGCGAAGCCGGTGAACCCGACCCGGACCGTGAGCAGCGACGTCTCGACGTCCCGCAGGCCGGCCGAGGTGAACAGCTCGGCCAGGTGGCCCTCCCGCGCACCGGCCAGCTCCGACTCGTCCCGGGCGCCGGGATCGAGGTCGCGGACCGCCCGCCAGAAGATGGCCAGCGGGCCGGTGCCGCCGGCGTGGTCCCACACGCACGCCGCGACCAGGCCGGCGGGCCGGGCGACCCGGGCCATCTCGGCCAGCCCCGCCACCGGGTCGGCCATGAAGTGCACCACCAGCTGGGCCAGCACCAGGTCGAAGGAGCCGTCGGGGAAGGGCAGTCGCTCGGCGGCGCCGGAGTGCACGTCGACCTGGGGGAGGCGCGCGCGGGTCGCGGCCACGAACGACTCCGAGGGGTCGATCGCGGTGACCGCCTCGGCGCCCAACCGGTCGACCAGCCGGGCGGTGAGCGCACCGGGACCGCAGCCGACGTCCAGCGCCCGCTGACCACGTTGTGCGCCGGCCAGCTCGGCGAACTCGGCCGCCAACAGCTCGGAGTACCGACCCATGAACCGCCCGTAGGCGTCCGCCGCGACGTCGAAGCTCACCCGCCGAATCTACTGCTTGTGGGTGGACGCTTCGACGTGTGTCAATCCCCGTTTCTGGGGTGCCGGTCCAAAGATTGCTCGGACGCCGCACCCGGGCGGTCTCCCGCCGCCCGGTGCGGCCCGTTGCGCTTGGTCAGGGCATCGGCGGCCCTTTCGCTACGCACCGTGACGGCCGGCACGGCTTCCGGGCGGGTCCGCGCCGCCCGTGCTCGCCGAGTGCTGGTTCAGTTCGGTTCGATCATGGGCGGAACCGGACTGAGCTTGCACTCGATGACGACGGCCACGCTGGCCGTTCGCGATCCGACCACGGTCCGTAGCCAGGGCACGAAAGGCGGGCGCAAGGCAACGGGCCGTACCCGAGCCACGGGAGACCGCCCGGCCACGCCGTCCAAGCCGATCTCTAGACCGGCACCGCCGCCCAACTGAAGAAAGGCTCCTGTGGTTGAAGTCGACCTTTGGGGCAGATGGTAATGAGAGATTATTTCTTAGGGTTGTGAGTATTCAGTATGTATGTATCCTGTATACGATCAAGATTCCGCCGGCGAATCGGAGGTCATCAGGATGGGATCGCCTTCAGCTCCGTCTCGCCGGGCCTTACTCAAGGCGGGCGGAACCGTGGCCGCCCTCGCCGCGGCATCCGCATGCGCCCCGTCGGCGCCGGCCCCCGGCGCGCCGCCGGCGACACCACCCGGACCGCGACGGCCGGCGACGGTCAGCGCGAACCCGTTCGGCGCGCCCACCGGGCCGGACAACAACCCCGGCTCGGCCATCACCGCGGTGCCCGGCTCCCGGATCTCGGGGTGGCCACAGCAAACCCGTTCGGAGCTGCTCGCCCGCAACGGCGTGGTCGCGACCAGCCATCCACTGGCCGCGCAGGCCGGGTTGCGCATCCTGCAGGAGGGCGGGAACTCGGCGGACGCGGCGATCGCCACCGCCGCGATACTCGGCCTGGTCGAACCGGAGAGCGCGGGTATCGGGGGCGACTCGTTCGCCATCCACTACTCGGCCGCCGACCGGCGGCTTTACGGCCTCAACTCCGCCGGATGGGCGCCGAGCGGCTGGACCCCCGACTACTTCCGGAGCCGGGGCCACACCGACCCGGTCGCGGGGATGCCCTACACCGGCGTCGACTCGGTGACCGTGCCGGGCGCGGTCGACGGCTGGGACCAGCTGCTCAAACGCTTCGGCAGCCGAGGGTTCGACGCCGTGCTCGCGCCGGCCATCGAGCTCGCCGAGGAGGGCTTCGGCCTCACCGAGCGCATCCACAGCGACTGGGTGGAGGGCGCCGAGCTGCTGGCCAAGGACCCGGACTCGGCGAAGACATTCCTGGTCAACGGCAAGGCCCCCGCCCTGTACTCCCTGGTGCGCAACCCCGACCTGGCGAACGCGTACCGGGTGCTGGCGCGCGGCGGGCGCGACGTCTTCTACCGGGGCGAGATCGCGGCGGCGATCCTGGAGAAGAACGGGCGCCTCGGCGGCGCGTTGCGGGCCGAGGACCTGGCCGACTTCCAGGCCGAGTGGGTGGACCCGATCCAGGTGAACTACCAGGGCTACGACGTCCACCAGTTGCCGCCCAACACCCAGGGCTTCGCCACGCTGATCATGCTGGGCGTCATCGACCAGTTCGGCCCGGTGCTCGGCTACGACCTGGCCCAGCTGGGCCCGCGCGCGCCCCAGTTCTGGCACCTGCTGATCGAGGCGAAGAAGCTCGCCTATTCCGACCTGCACCGGTACAACGGCGACCCGCGCTTCGTAAAGGTGCCGCTGGACATGCTGCTGTCCAAGCAACACGCCGCCGACCTGTGCGGCAAGATCGACCCGAACAAGGCGACGCCGCCGTCGGTCAAGGCGTCTGCCACCCACGGGACGGTCTACCTCACCACGGCCGACCGGTGGGGGAACATGACCTCCTTCATCTACAGCATCTACGACACCTTCGGCTCCGGGCTGACCGTGCCCGGCTTCGGGTTCCCGCTGCACAACCGGGGGGCGCTGTTCTCGCTCGACCCCGCCTCGACCAACATCGTGGCGCCGCGCAAACGGCCGTTCCACACACTGGTCCCGGCGTTCGTCACCAAGGACGGCCGGCCGGTGCTGTCCTTCGGCAACATGGGCGGCAACGTGCAGGCGCAGGCCCAGGCCACCGAGCTGGTGGAGATGATCAACCTGGGGATGAACCCGCAGGCCGCCGGCGACGCCGCCCGGTTCAACCACCACCAGTTCAAGGACTCGGTCGGGCTGGAGCCCGCGCTGCACGAGCTGGTCGGCGGCCAGTTGGCCGCCATGGGCCACAAGCTCCAGGACCCCAAGACCACCAGCGCGGGTGGTTACCAGGCCATCCACTTCACCCCCGCCCAGCCCGGCGAGTGGCCGGGCCAGGCGGCGCCCAACGGTCCGGTGAACGGGATCTACCGGGCGGCGTCCGACCACCGCAAGGACGGTGCCGCCGTCGGCTGGTGATTGACCGCGAGGCCGCGGCGCTCCGACGTGCACCAGCGCACCGAGCTGGTCCGCCTGGACATGCGTCTGCGCCTGCACCTGCTGGACTGGGCCGCCGGCCCGCCGCCGGCCCGCCGCCGGTTCGGTGCGGGGTCGGGTTCGAAGGAGGGCCTGGACGGCGGCGGGCCGGCTGCCCTGCCGCGGTTTGTGGCTACCGGCCGCCGGCCCGGCTACGGGGCGTGACCGGCGCTGGGCAGGTTCGGTTCGCCCTGTTCGTCGAGCGCGACATCATTCTGGTTTCTTCAAGATCGAAGCAGGCTGGTGTCGCACTCGACGCGGCCGGTCGGCCGGGTCCGCCCGCGCGTCTCGACATTTGGTGACGCAGCGTAGCGGTCGCCCTGCATCGCCTGCTCGCCGGGCGCGCTCGGGTGCGGCGCTCCGCGAAACGCACCGGTCGGATCCTGAGTCGCCGGCAAGTACGGTCGCGTTCGTGAGCGAACGGTCGATAAGGATTGCCAACTTCTCCGGGTATCTCGGCGACCGCTACTCGGCGGTGGACGAGGTGATGGCCGGCGACCCGGTGGACGTGCTGGTGGGGGACTACCTGGCGGAGGTGACCCTGGCGGCGCTGGCCGCCCGGCACCGGCAGGACCCCGGCAAGGGCTACGTGGACTACTTCCTGGACCAGCTGCGCCCCCACCTGGCCACGCTGAAGCGGCGGGGGGTGAAGGTGGTGGCCAACGCCGGCGGGTTCAACCCGGCGGCGCTGGCCGGCGAGCTGCGCGGGATGGCCGCCGCCGACGGGGTGCCGCTGCGGGTGGCGCACGTCGAGGGGGACAACGTGCTGGCCCGGCTGGACGAGCTCGCCGCCGACGGCCACCCGCTGACCCACCTGGACACCGGGGCGCCGCTGGCCGAGTGGGGCCATCGGCCACTCGCCGCGAACGCCTACCTGGGCGGCTGGGGGATCGCCACCGCGCTGGCCGAAGGCGCCGACGTGGTGGTGTGCGGCCGGGTCACCGACGCCTCGCTGACCGTCGGGCCGGCGGCCTGGTGGCACGGGTGGCGCCGCGACGACTGGGACGCGCTGGCCGGCGCGCTGCTGGCCGGGCACATCATCGAGTGCGGCGCGCACGCCACCGGGGGCAACTTCTCCGGGTTCACCCGGATCCCGGACATGCTGGTCCCCGGGTTCCCCATCGCCGAGGTTGCCGCCGACGGCACCGCGGTGATCACCAAGCACGGCCCGGACGGCGGCGCGGTCACCGTGGACACGGTCACCGCGCAGCTGCTGTACGAGATCCAGGGGCCGGTGTACCTGAACTCCGACGTCACCCTGCACCTGGACGAGGTGGAGCTGACCGAGGAGGGGCCGGACCGGGTGCGGATGTCCGGCGCCACCGGGTCGCCGCCGCCGCCGACCACCAAGGTGGCGATGTTCGGCCAGCTCGGGTACCAGACCGTGCACACCGTTTACGTGACCGCGCCGGACGTGCCGGCCAAGGTGGCGCTGCTGCGGGCGCAGATCGGCCGGGACCTACCGGACGGCGTCGAGCTGGAGTTCACCCCGATCGGCACCGCCGCGCCGGACCCGGCCAGCCAGTGGGAGGCCACCGTCGGCCTGCGGGTGATGGCCACGGCCGGGGACCGCGAGGCGCTGGACGCGTTCGGCCTGGCCACCCGGCTGGGCAGCCTGTACCTGCAGAGCATCCCCGGGTTCTTCCTGGACGGCGCGGTGCCGCCGAGGGCCACCGCCCGCCCGGTGATCGGCTACTGGCCGGGACTGTTGCCGCAGTCGGCGCTGGCCCACCGGGTGGTGCTGGACGACCGGGCGTTCGACGTGCCCGCGCCGCCGGACACCGCGCTGACCGGCCAGCCCGCGCACCCCGAACCGGAGCCGGTTCCGACCGGCGGCGCGACCCGAACCGCGCCGCTGGGCGACGTGGCCTACGCCCGCAGCGGGGACAAGGGCGGCAACAGCAACGTGGGCATCTGGGCGCCCGACCCGAGGGCCTGGGAATGGCTGCGCGCCACCCTGTCCACCGCCGAGCTGCGCCGGCTGATGCCCGAGCTGGCCGGGCTGGACGTGGTCCGCCACGAGCTGCCCAAACTGCGGGCGGTGCACTTCGTGCTGCGCGGCCTGCTGGGCACGGGCGGCTCCTCCAACACCCGGGTCGACCAGATCGGCAAGGCGGTCGGCGAGTACCTGCGGTCCAAACCGCTCCCGGTGCCGGTGGAGTTGCTTGACTAGCGGCGGATGTTGGCGACGACGTTCATGCCGGGCAGCAGCTGGGCGCCGTCGGGGTTCAGGATCGAGATCTTGACCGGGACGTACTGGTCGACCTTCTGAGGGTTGGTCGGGTCGCTGTCCGGGCTGGGGAAGATGGTGAACCGGCCGGCGGTCGCCCGCTGGATCTCGGTCACCACGCCGAGAGCGTGCGCGTGTGGGTAGGCGTCGACGGAGATCTCCACCCGCTGGCCGGGGCGGACGTGGCTGATCTCGTTCTCCTCGACCCGGGCGGTGATGAAGATGGCGCCGGGGTCTTAGGCGACGGCCAGGGTGGTGCCGGCGACCACGTACTGGCCGTCCAGGACGGTGTTCGCGGCGACGGTGCCGGCGCCGGGTGACCGGATGGCCCGCTTGGGCTGCGCACCGCCGCCGGTCTCCTGGATCCGGCCGACCACCTGGTTCGGCCGGACCGCCGCGCCGGCGTCGATCTTCCAGTCGGTGACGTTCCCGGTGATCGGGGCGTTGATGGCGATCTGGTCGCCGTCCACCTGGGCGTTGTCGGTGGACACGTAGTGACGCGAGTACAGCAGGTAGGTGCCGGTGAAGGCGAGGGCCTCCAACAGACTCACCGCCAGGATGACCACCAGCGCCACCCTGGTCGACCGCTTCAGCTTGGTCATGTCCGGATCCCGTCTCAGTGGGCCATCGGCTTGTCGGCGCCCGCCGCCGGGCGCCCGGAGCGGAGCAGGAAGGCGAATGCGACGGCGGCCAGGGTGACCGTCCCCGCGATGGCGAACGCGTTGCCGTAGGCCTGCGTCTGGACCTGGTTGGACAGCTGCTGCCAGAGCTGGATCAGGCCCGGGTCGCCCTGTTGTTGCAGCTGGGCGACGCGCGGGTTGATGTCGGCGCCGCTGCCCGCCAGCAGACCGGACCGGTCGGCCCACAGCTGTGCGCGGTCGGCGGTCACGATCGCGGTGAGCACGGCCAGGCCGAGCGCCGAGCTGACCCGCTGGGTGAGGGTGCTGATCGCGCTGCCGACGTCGGTGAACGCATTGGGCAGCGCGGACAGCCCGCCGGTCATGACCGGCATCATGCCCAGGCCGAGCCCGGCCGCCATGACCACGGTGCCGAGGACCACCTCGCCCCGGGGGACGCCCACGCTGATGTCCGAGAGCATCAGGATCCCGGTCCCGGTGAGGGTGAGCCCGGCGACCGCCAGCCAGCGGGCGCCGAACCGGTCGTAGAGCTGCCCCGCGACCGGCATGAGCACGGCCATCACCATCCCCTGCGGCAGCAGCACCAGGCCGGCGTCCAGTGCGCTCAGCCCCTGGACGCTCTGCAGGAACACCGGGATGTAGAACATCACCGCGAACAGCCCGATCATCATCCCGGCCACCAGCACCAACGAGTTCACGAACGGCCAGTGCCGGAACACCCGCAGGTTCAGCAGCGGGTGGTCGACCTGCAGCTCGACCACCACGAACAGCGCCAGCAGGTTGACCGCGACGGCGAACAGGATGAGCACCGGGTAGCTGGTCCACCCCCAGCTCGAGCCCTCCTCCAGTGCGAGCAGCAGGGCGAACAGGGCGCCGGCGATGCAGGCGAACCCGGCCAGGTCGAACGGCCGGCCCCGGTCGGTGGGGAACTTCGACAGCACCGCGACGGCGGCGATCGTGCCCAGGATGCCGATCGGCATGTTGACGTAGAAGATGGCCCGCCAGTCGAAGTGCTCGATCAGGTAGCCGCCCAGGGTCGGGCCGATGGCCGGCGCGACCACCACGCCGACGCCGTACATGCCCATGGCGGCGCCGAGCCGGTTCCGGGGCACGATCCGGTAGAGGATCGTCTGGCAGGTCACCGGGATGACTCCGCCCGGGATGGCCTGCAGGATCCGGAAGAAGATGAGGCTGCCCAGGCCGCCGGCCAGCGCGCACAGCGCCGAAGCCACGGTGAACAGCACCAGTGACCAGATGTACACCCGCTTGAGCCCGAACCGGGCGCCCAGCCAGGCGCTCGCCGGCACCACCACGCCCTCGGTCAGGCTGTACGCGGTGCTGATCCACTGGACGCTCTCGGTGCTGGCGCCGAAGTCCTTGCGGATCGAGGTCATCGCCACGTTCACGATGCTGGTGTCCAGGATCGACATGAACATGCCGGCGATCAGCACCGCCAGCGGCAGCCCCCAGCCCTTCGCCGGATGCGGCGTGAACGGGTCGGCGGTCCCCGCCGGGTGGCCGGGGGAGCGACGTGTCTCGTTCCGCCGGGGTTCGAGCTCGAGGTCAGCCATGCGGTCAAGCCTGGAGTAGGGCACCATCCGTACGCAATAGTAGACGAGAGAGTTTCTTATTAGCTCCGTCACGGTTTCTTGTGGCGCTCGAGGGCTAGGGTGTGCGGATGGTCGACGCGGCACCTTCGGTCCGGCGCCGCAAGCGGGGTGACGAGCTGCGCGCCGCGATCCACGCCGCCGTTCTCGACGAGCTGCGGGAGAACGGCTTCGCCGCGCTGACCATGGACGCGGTCGCGGCCCGGGCGCGCACCGGCAAGGCCACGCTGTACCGCTACTGGCCGGGCAAGATCGAGCTGGTCGTCGACGCGGCGCAGTCCGCGATGTCGCGCACCGAGCTCCCCGAGGACGACGGCGACCTGCGCGGTCAGCTGCTCGCGGTGCTCCGTCAGGTGGCCGACGACCTGGGTGGCCCGACCGGGCTCGCGGTGCGGCACCTGATCGCCGAGCTGATGCGGTCGCCGGAACTGTTGTCGACCGTCGGCCCGCTCATGGCCGACCCGGCCCTGCCGCCCGTCCTCGAGGTGCTGCGGCGGGCCGCCGTCCGGGGGGACATCCCGGTGGCTGCCCTGACGCCCCGGGTCGCCTCGGTCGGACCGGACCTGCTCAGGTCGCACGCCGTGGTCAACGGCACGCCCATCGCGGAGGCGGTGGTGGTGGAGATCGTCGATCTCGTCCTGCTGCCCCTCCTGCGAGGCTACCGGGAGGCGCCCGGTCTTACGGACCGGGGTTGAGCCGGCGGTTCACCTCGCCGGCCTCGGCCACCAGCTTGTCGATCAGTGCGCACGCCGAGGGGGTGGGCTTGCGGGTCGAGGGCAGGGTGAGGCCGACGCTGTGCCCGATCGGCTCCAGTGAAAGCGGCAGGCGCACGATCCCCGGGTCCTCCTCGGTGATCAGCCGGGGCAGCGCGGCCACCACGTCGGTGTCGCGCAACAGCTGGCGCACGGTGAGGAACGACGTCGCCTCTACGCGGTTGGCCGGCAGCGGGACGTCGTTGCTGTGGAAGAGCTGCTCGAGCTCGCGGCGCAACGCGGTCTCCGGGCCGGGCAGGATCCACGGGTAGCCGGCGAGGGTGGCCAGGTCCACCGCCTCCGCCCCGGCCAGCGGGTGGTCGTCCCGCACCACCAGCACCACGTACTCGTCGTAGAGCTTGCGGCGGGTGAACTCCTCGTCGGAGATCTGGGTGAGCCGGCCGACGATCAGGTCCAGCCGCCCGGCGGCCAGTTCGACCAGCAGCGACTCCGGTGTCCCGTCGCGCACCGCCACGGTCAGGTTCGGGCGCTCCGCCTTCAGCGCCGCGATGGCCCTCGGGAGCAGCACGTTCGAGCCGAACAGGTGGGTACCGACGACCGCCGTGCCGCGTTCGGCGCCGGCCAGCTCCACCACGTGCCGCGCGGCCTGGCGGGCCTGCGCCAGGATCGCCCTGGCGTGCTCGGTGAACGCCTCGCCGTACACGGTCGGGATGAGGCCGCGCGGGCCGCGGTCGAACAGCGTCACCTCGAGGATGTCCTCGAGTTCCCGCAGGCCCCGGGTGGCCACGGGCTGGGTCACGTGCAGCTCGGCGGCGGCGCCGACGATCGTTCCGCGCCGCGCGATCGCGTCCAGCAGCACCAGGTGCCGGAACTTCATCCGGCCGTCGAGCAGCCGGGGGAGCTGGTTGGGTGCCATCAGTTCGCACTATAGCCAGATGAACATATGAAATTAAGTGATTGGTATTTGTCAGGCATATCAAGAGGTGGCGACGATGACTGACATGAACCCGGGCAACGAGGCCAGGACCGTGGCCGGGAAGGCGACCCCGCGCGGCCGCTTCCCCCATCTCAAGCGCGCGGGCGACCTCGTGTTCGTCTCCGGCACCAGCAGCCGCCGGCCGGACAACACGTTCGCCGGCGTGGAGGTGGACGAGCTCGGCACGACATCGCTGGACATCCGCGTGCAGACCGCCGCCGTGCTGGACAACATAGGCGACATCCTGGCCTCGGTCGGAGCGGGCCTCGCCGACGTCGTCCAGGTGACCAGCTACCTGGTGAACATGAACGACTTCGGCGGCTACAACGAGGTCTACGGCCGCTACTTCGACGAGACCGGCCCCAGCCGCACCACCGTCGCCGTGCACCAGCTGCCGCACCCGCACCTGCTCATCGAGATCCAGGCCGTCGCCCACGTGCCGGGCGAGAGGAGCTGACCGTCATGACCGAGATCAACCCGGTGTTCAACTTCGTGAAGTGGGTCGAGGAGCACCAGCACCTGCTCAAGCCGCCGGTGAACAACAAGCAGATGTGGCAGCGCACCGGCGACTTCATCGTGCAGGTGGTCGGCGGCCCGAACCAGCGGACCGACTTCCACGTGGACCCGTACGAGGAGTGGTTCTACCAGGTCAAGGGCAACATGCACGTCAACCTGATGACCGGGGACGGGCCGCGCACCGTGCACGTGCGCGAGGGCGACATGTGGCTGCTGCCGCGCAACGTGCCGCACTCCCCGCAGCGCCCCGAGGCCGGCTCGATCGGCGTGGTCATCGAGCGCATCCGCGAGGAGGGCACGCGGGAGCGGTTCCAGTGGTACTGCGGGAACTGCCAGGCCCTGGTGCACGAGGCCCGGCTGCAGGTGCGGGACATCGTGACCGACCTGCCGCCGGTGTTCGAGCGGTTCTACGCGGACGAGGCCGCGCGCAAGTGCCGGCGGTGCGGCACCGTGCACCCGGGCAGGTCCGCCTGATGGCCCCGGTGGTCGACGTCCACACGCACTTCGTCCCGCGCGGCTGGCCCCGGCTCTCCGAGGACCCCGAGGCGCCGTGGCTGCGGGTGGAGAGCGAGCGCGAGGCGACGATCATGGCCGGCTCGCGCGAGTTCCGCCGGATCCAGGCCAACTGCTGGGACGCCCACCTGCGGCGCCGCGAGATGGCCGAGGACGGGGTAGACCTGCAGGTGGTCTCGCCGACGCCGGTGTTCTTCTCCTACGACCGCCCGCCCGCCGAGGCGGCCCGGATCGCGAAGATCTTCAACGACCTGGCGCTGGAGATCTGCGAGCCCTCGGGCGGGCGGCTGCTGCCGTTCTGCCAGGTGCCCCTGCAGGACCCGGACCTGGCCTGCGCGGAGCTGGACCGGTGCCTGGCCGCCGGCCACGCCGGCGTGGAGATCGGCAACCACGTCGGCGACCACGACCTGGACGACGCCGGCATCGTGGCGTTCCTGCGGCACTGCGCCTCGGCCGGCGCGCCGGTGTTCGTGCACCCCTGGGACATGCCGGACTCGCCCCGGCTGGGCCGCTGGATGTCCCGCTGGCTCACCGGGATGCCGGCCGAGACCCACCTGTCCCTGCTGGCGATGATCCTCGGCGGGGTGTTCGACCAGGTGCCCGAGTCGCTCAGGATCTGCTTCGCGCACGGCGGCGGCTCGTTCGCCTTCTGGCTGGGCCGGCTGGAGAACGCCTGGTACGAGCGACACGACGTGATCGGTGGCTCGGCCAAGCCGCCGTCCAGCTACGTCGGCCGGTTCTCCGTGGACAGCGTGGTGTTCGACCCGTCGGCGCTGCGGCTGCTGGTCGACGTGCTCGGCGTGGAGAACGTCCTGCTCGGCAGCGACTACCCGTACCCGCTGGGGGAGCGGCCGGCCGGGCAGGTGGTGCGCAAGGCGCAGTTCCTCACCGAGGAGGAGCGCGGCCTGCTGCTCGGCGGCAACGCCGCGCGCTTCCTCGCCCTGCCGGCCTAGTCGGGCACCGCCCACGGCCCGCCGGGGTCGGCCCACGGACCGCCCAGGGACGGTTCCCTGCGCCGCCGTTGGCGCACCCGCTTCGGTGCCGAAGCGGGTGCCGCTGGCATCTCCGGCAAGTCCTGTACGGCTGGTTCTTCTTTGACGATCATAGCTGTGGCCTGCATAAGTAGGAAACTACTACTAGCTACTTGGAAAAAACAAGTAGATAAGTGGTCTTCTGGAGCTACACCCGTTAGGCTGACGCGGTGGCGGGGCGCAGGAAGTACGACGACGGGTGCGCGGTGGCGCACGCGCTGGACCTGATCGGGGAGCGCTGGGCGCTGCTGGTCGTGCGCGAGCTGCTGCTCGGGCCGAAACGGTTCACCGACCTGCACCAGGGGCTGCCCGGGGCCAGCCCGGACATGCTCACCCAGCGCCTGCGGGAGCTGGCCGAGGCCGGGTTGGTGCGGCGCCGCCGGCTGCCCGCCCCCGCCGCGTCCTGGGTGTACGAGCTCACCGACTGGGGGCGCGAGCTGGAGCCGGTCCTGCTGGCGCTGGCCCGGTGGAGCGTCCGGTCGCCGACGATGCCGGTGGAACCGCCGTTGAGCGTCGACTCGGCCGTGCTCTCGCTGAAGACGCTGTTCGACCCGGCGGCGTCCCCCGGGTTCACCGCCCGGCTGGCCCTGCGGCTGGGCGAGCACCGCTTCGGGGTGTACATCGCGCACGGCGAGATCACGGTCGGCCGGGGCGAACCCGAGAACCCGGACGCCACCCTGGAAACCGACGCGGCCACGTTGCGCGCCCTGCTGCTGCGCCCCGAGCAGTCGGTGGCGGCGCTGGTCGCCGCCGGGGACCTCCGCACGGACGCCGACCCGGAGCTGCTCGAGACCCTGCGCCGGCTGTTCCCGGCCCCGCAACCGGCGACTGCCTAGCTCAGTCGGCCAGGGTCCAGTCGCCGTAGTCGGCCACCAGCCGGAGGGCGAGCTCGAGCTCCAGGGCCTTCTCCTGGATCGGGCGGCGACGGGCCTCCTCGGCGCGGGCGATCCGGTAGTGCACGGTGTTCTTGTGGGTGTGCAGCGCCTCGGCGGTGCGCGGGGCGTGGCGTCCCTCGTGCAGGAACACCGCGACGGTCTGCCGCAGCTCGGCCATCCGGGGGTCCCGGGAGGCCAACCCGCCGAGCTGGTCCAGCACGAACGCGCGGATCCGGTTCCGGTCCGGCTTGATCAGCGAGAGCACCGCGACGTCCGGGTAGGCGGCGAACGACGGGATGTCCGGGAGGTCCTCCACCGTGAGGCTCGCGTAGTGGGCCTGGCGGTTCGTGGTGATGAATCCCGGCAGGCCCCGGGCCGGGCCGCCCATGGCCACCCGCAGGTCCAGGTCGGCCGCGCACTGCGCCAGCGAAGGCGCTTCCCTCGGGTCGCTCGCGCCCACCCAGGCCCACTTCTGCCCCGAGTTGAACGGGACCACCAGCGTGTGGCGGGTGCCGAAGGCCTGGCCGGCGTGCTCGACGAAGCGTTCGACGGCGGACTCGAAGTCACCCCGGGCGCCGCCGGACGGATGGGTGATGACGAACCCGACGTGCGCGGCGCGCAGTTCGTAGCACAGCTCGGCGGACGCTTGCGCCACGTCAGTCAGCCGGCCCTGCAGGACCGCCTCCACGGCCCGCAGCCGCCGCGCCTGGAAGTGGGTCCGGAGCCGTTCGTAGTCCTCGACGAAGCCATCTACCGTGTGGGCCAGCGTGCCGTCGACGTAGGCGCTCCACCAGATCATGCAGTGGTGCAGGATCTCGTTGAACGGCGACGCGGCCTCCAGCTCGCCGAACGCCTGGCCGAGGAAGTCCTGCAGCAGCAGCGCCTGGCCCCGCCGGTACACCTCCAGTAGCTCGGGCAGCGAGATGCCCGCCTTGGACATCATCGCGCCGCTGTTGAATGCCTCCGGTCGTATCGCCGCCGCTTCCTCGGCGGGTGTCGATCCGGCCATAATCCGGGCGAATGCGGTGATGTTGTACCGGCATATTTCGCGCACCGTCTCGACGAATAGCTCATTGGTGGAGAATTCCGGCCGCTGGGCGTAGATGTTCTCCATTTGGTTGTCGATGTACCGGGCCATCTCGCGGGAAAGGATTCGGGACAGCGGCTCCATGGCCGCCCGGGCCTGTGGGGAAATTGGCTGTCCGGTGTGCGCGATGAGCTCCGCGGCCGTGACGGCCAGGTTTGGTTGCCCGGGGTTCGCGGTCACGGCGGCCATGATGCCCGGCGGTATCCGTCGCCGTCCAGTGTGTCCCACCGTCGGGCGCCGATTTGGACGGCCGCACAAGATGACTGGTCAGCGGCCCATGGTCGGTAGTGGGGCGCGCGCTTAGAGTCCCGAGCCAACGTGTCGCCGAAAAGGTGGGAAGGGCTATGGCGCTCCTGAAAGTGGCGAAGCCGCCGTTCGACGTCGACGAATGGAAACGGCTCTCGCACGTCCGCCGGATACGCCCGCTGGTGTTGCGGTGGGTGGAGTACGGCACCGACTCGCCGGGCGCGGTGCACATCTTCTACATCCTGAAGATCGTGGCTTACTGCTGGGGTGGCGTCGCCATTATCGCCACGACACCGGGCCTTGGCGGGGTGACCGAATTCCCGCAATGGTGGACCGAGCCGATCGTCTACCAGAAGGCGGTCGTGTTCACCATGCTGTTCGAGGTTCTCGGCTTCGGCGGCGGTACCGGCCCGCTGTTCTTCAAGTTCCTGCCGCCGTTCACCGCCTTCCTGCACTTCTTCCGCCCGGGCACCATCCGGCTGCCCCCGTGGCCGGGCAGGGTGCCGTTCACCTCGGGCGACCGGCGGTCGGTCGTCGACGTGCTGCTGTACGCCGGGTTCGTCGCGGCGGCGGTCCACCTGTTGCTCTCACCCGGGTCCGGGCCGGTCCCGCCGGGCGCCGAGGTGGGCCTGCTGGCCCCCTCGGTGATCCTGCCGGTGGTGATCCTGCTGGGCGCCCTCGGCCTGCGCGACAAGACCGTCTACCTGGCCGCGCGGGCGGAGATGTACTGGATCGCCTGCCTGATCTTCTTCTTCCCCTACGCCGACATGATGATCGGGCTGAAGTTCGCCCTGGTCGCCATCTGGTGGGGTGCCGGGGTCTCGAAGCTGACCCACATCTTCCCCTCGGTGGTGTCGGTCATGATCAGCAACTCGCCGTTCCGGCCGAGGTGGTTCAAGCGGATGATGTACCGCGACCCGCTCCACGACATCCGCCCTTCGCTGGCCGCCGGCGTGCTCGCGCACACCGGCACGGTCATCGAGCTGGGCCTACCCGTGGTGCTGCTGCTCGGTGACGGCGGCGTGGTCTCGGCGGCCGCCGTCGCTCTCATGATCATCTTTCACCTGCACATCATCTCCACCATCCCGGTGGGCGTGCCCAACGAGTGGAACGTGTTCATGATCTTCGGAACGCTGTTCCTGTTCTGGGCGCACGCCGACCTCGGACTGTCGTCCGTCCAGCACCCCGCGCTGATCGTGCTGGTGCTGCTGGCGCTGCTCACCCCGGTGGTGGTCGGCAACATGCGCCCCGACCTGGTGTCCTTCCTGCCGGCGATGCGGTACTACGCGGGGAACTGGGCGATCGGGCTGTGGTGCTTCCGCGACGGCGCCGACCGGCGGCTGGGGGAGTGCGTCACCAAGGCGTCCGGGTTGATGACCGAGCAGCTCACCCGACTGTTCGACGCCGACACCTCGGAGCTGACCAACTTCCGGTTCCGGGCCTTCCGGTCCATGCACCCGCAGGGCCGCGCGCTGAACGGCCTGCTGTCCCGCGCGCTGGACGACGTCGACCGCTACACGGTGCAGGACGGGGAACCGATCACCGGCACGCTGATCGGCTGGAACTTCGGTGACGGGCACCTGCACAACGAGCAGCTGCTGGCGGCGGTGCAGAAGCGTTGCCGGTACGAGCCGGGCGAGCTGGTGATGGTCTTCCTCGAGTCGCAGCCCATCCACGTCCAGCGGCAGCGTTACCGCATCGTGGACGCGGCCACCGGCGAGATCGAGGCCGGCTACGTGTACACGAAGGACATGCTGACCCGCCAGCCGTGGCTGAGCGAGGACGACGTGAGCTTCCCGGTCGAGGTCATCAGCACGGGACCGGGGCGGCGGTACGAGAACCCGCGCGCCTCGGTCACCGAGAGGGAGTGAGCGCAGTGGTCGCGCCCCGCCTGGAGGCCGGCTCGCCGCACCCGTTCAACGGGATGGGCGTGTGGCGGCTGATGACCACCCGCGCCGGAGTCGGGGGTGACCGGCCGTTCGTCACCTGGCAGCCGTTCGACGCGCCCGCCCGGACCTGGACCTACCGCGAGCTCGCGCGGGAGGCCGCCTCGGTGGCCGCCGGGCTGGCCCGGCGGGGTGTCCGGCCCGGTGACCGGGTGCTCATCCACCTGGAGAACTCGCCGGAGTTCCTGTTCAGCTGGTTCGCCTGCGCCGCGCTCGGCGCGGTCGCGGTGACCACCAACACCCGGTCGGCGCCCGACGAGCTGGCCTACTACGCCGAGCACTGCGGCGCGGTCGCGGCGATCACCCAGCCCCGGTTCGCCGAGCTGGTCGCCAAGGCGGCCCCCGGCCTGCGGTTCATTGCCTGCACCGACCACGACAGCGGCGTCCCGGCCGACTCCGGCGAGGACCCGTTCGCCGGGTTGGCCGGTAACCCGGACGACCTGGTGGCCGCGCCGTCCGACCCGCTGGCCCCGGTGAGCGTGCAGTACACCTCCGGCACCACCTCCCGCCCGAAGGGGGTGCTGTGGACCCACGCGAACGCGCTGTGGGCCGCGCGGACCAACGCCGCGCACGAGACGCTCCGGCCCGAGGACTGCCACCTCACCTACCTGCCGCTGTTCCACACCAACGCGCTGGCCTACTCCACGCTGGCCACCCTGTGGACCGGGGGCCGGATGGTGCTGGTGCCCAAGTGGTCCACCAGCCGGTTCTGGGACGTCTCGCTGCGGCACGGGTGTACCTGGCTGTCCCTGATGGGCCTGACCCAGCGCTTCATCCTGGGCAGCGAGGTGCCGGCCGGGCACCGCTACCGGCTGTTCGGCGGCCCGGTGTGCGACCTGGACTCGGACGCCCGTTACGGGGTGAAGACGCTCGGCTGGTGGGGCATGACCGAGACGCTGGCCACCGTGGTGGTCGGTGACCCGTACTGGCCCAGCCGCCCGCTGTCGATGGGCCGGCCGGCGCCGGAGTACGGCGTGCGCGTGCTGCGGGCCGACCGCACGCCCGTGGAGCCGGAGGAGACCGGCCAGCTCGAGGTCCACGGCATCCGGGGGCTGTCGCTGTTCGCCGAGTACCTGGACAACCCGGAGGCCACGGCGGAGAGCTTCACCGAGGACGGCTGGTTCCGCACCGGTGACCTGGTGACCTGGCACGGCGACGGGCACCTCAGCTTCGCCGACCGGGACAAGGACATGCTCAGGGTCGGCGCGGAGAACGTCAGCGCGGCCGAGGTGGAGCGGGTCATCCTGCAGGTCCCGGGGGTGGTGGAGGCCGCGGTCGTGGCGCGCCCGGACGACAAGCTGGACGAGGTGCCGATCGCCTTCGTCACCGCTTCCGGCGCCGACCCGGACGGCATCGCGGAGCTGGTCGGCGCGGCCTGCCGGCGGATGCTGGCCGACTTCAAGGTCCCCCGCGCGGTGCATGTGGTGCGCGAGCTGCCGCGATCCACGCTGAGCAAGATCGACAAGAAGGAGCTCCGGTCGGTGGCGGCCGAGGACGCGGACCGCGGCGCGGCCCAGGTGAGATGGGCCGCCAGCGCGACCACCGACCCCTCCGGCGACGCCCGCTAGTGATCAGTGCCCTCGCGCGGTACTAAGCGCGACCAGCCTCACGGTTGAACATCTATGTCTCATTCAGTACGCTTATGTCACGTACAGGACAGGCATGGGTAAGGTCAACGGTGAATACAACTGAGAGACGCATCCACGCGGCGGCGTTGCGGCTGTTCGCCGCGCGGGGCAGCAAGGACGTCACCATGAGCGATCTGGCCGAGGAGGCCGACGTCGCCCGGGGGACGCTCTACCGGAACGCGCGGTCGATCGAACAGCTCTTCCAGCAGGCCAGTGCCCAACTGGTGGCCGACCTTCATGACGCCAACGCGCGGGTGATGGACGACCACCGCTACCTCGACCCGCCACTGCGGCTCGCCACCGCGATCCGCATGATCGTGCGCCGGGCGCACGAGAACCCCGCTGTGGGTCGGTTCCTGGTGCAGTTCGGGTTGACCGAGGAGTCGCTGCGGGAAGCCCTCATCGGCCCGCCGATGCACGACCTCGAGGCGGGGGTGACGGCCGGCCGCTACGCCGTCGCGCCGGAGATGAAGCTGAGTTTCGTGTCGCTGCTGATCGGTGCGGTCGTGAGCGCGATGTGGATGGTCCTCGAAGGCCACCAGACCTGGCGCGAGGCGGGTACGGGTACGGCCGTACTCGTCCTGTGCGCTCTCAGTGTCCCGCGCGAAGAAGCTTCGAAGCTGGCCACCGCGCCACTGCCCACGCCGCCCGAAAATCTGTAGGAGATGGATAAATGAGCGAGAGTGCGGGCTTGACGCTGGAGCAGATGGTCGCGTCTTTCACCAGGTTCGGCCGTGCCATGGAAACCCAGAACTTGTCGGAAATGCGGGCGGCGGTCGTTCCGGATTTCACCTGGACCATACCGGGATCGAACCTGCTCTCCGGTGTCACGGTCGGGCCGGACCAGGCGGTCGAGCGTGGCCGGGCCATTGCGCGGTTCGGACTGAAAGCCGAATTTCTGAGCACCACGGTCACCGGTCCGCTGAGCCTCGAGGTCGTGATCCGCGACGTCGGTAGTCACAACGGGCGGACCCTGGACCTGACCAGCACGGACCGGGCCACTTTCTCGCCCGACGGGCGGCTGGTCACGCTGACCAACCACGTTCGGGACAGCGGCACGGTCGAGCGGGCCAACGCATTCTTCGGCTAGGAGCAGTCGTGGATGCGGACGTAGCGGTCGTCGGCCTGGGCTCGATGGGCTCGATGGCGGCATGGCAGCTGGCGGCGGCCGGGACAGATGTTCTGGCATTCGAACAGTTCGGGATCGGAGACCGCCGGACGGCCGCCGGCGGTGAGTCCCGCGCATTGTTCCGCGCGCTCGAGCCGCGGACCGGGCCAACCCCACTGGTCGATCGGGCAATTCAACTTTGGGAGCAGCTCGAGGAGGAAAGCGGGCACTCCCTTTACGTCAGATCGGGCACGCTGGTGATCGGCAAGCGGTCGTCGGCGCGCATGCGAGCCCTGGTCGATCTGGCCGGCGGCGGCCGCGGGCTCGAGGTGCTCGACCATCTCGAGACGCGGCGGCGGTATCCCGCGCACATCGTGGGGCCCGACGACCTCGCCGTCTTCGAGAACCAGGGCGGGGCGCTGAGGTCGGAACCGGCGGTGGTGGCGGCCGCGCGGCTCGCCGGGAAACGCGGCGCGCGGTTCGTGACCGGCCACCCCGTGACGCGAATCGAATCCGGACCGGCCGGCGTGACGTTGGAGGCCGGGGGCCGGACCTACCGCGCGCGGAAGGCGGTCGTCACTCCCGGTCTCTGGACGAGCACGCTTCTTCCCGAACTCGCGCCGCACGTCGTCACCCGTCGTTGCGCGCTCTCCTGGTGGGCGGCCAACGACCCGGCCCTCTTCACCCCGGAGCGGTTCCCCTGCTTCGTACGGGAAAGCGCCGGGCGGGCGCGCTCCGGCGCCGAGTACTTCGGCATGCCGGCGCTCGACGGCAGCTCGGTCAAGTTCGCCAAGCTGGACACCTACGGCCTGGTCGCCCCGACCGACCGGCTGGACCAGTACCTCGAGGACGCGGTGATCGAGACCGACCGGGCCCGCCTGCGCGAGTCCCTGACCGGCCTGCACGACTACCCGCACCGCATTCACGTGGCCATGGAGGGATTCACCGCCGACGGCGCCCCCGTGATCGGTCCGTTGCCCGGCCGGGAGAACGTCATCGTCGCGGCGGGGTTCTCCGGCGGCGGCTTCCGCATCGCGTCCGCGATGGGCGAGGTCCTCGCGGGGATCGCGACCTCCGGCACAGTGCCCGAGAGCGTTGCCGGCCTGTCGGTCGAGCGGTTCGCGGCCGCCCGGTCCTGAATCCGAGGTCGGCCGGACGCGGCCCGAGCTCGGGACCCCGCCGTTGAGTTTGACCCGGGAGACCGTCATCATGTCGAACGTGCGTTCTAGCGATGAGGGTCCGTTACCGCCGTACGTGACGGCCAAGGAAGCGTGGTGGCAGCCGGGGGTGGCCGGTCCGAGCAGGGCTCGGGCGGTGTGGGTACACCTGGACCGGCTGTTTCCCGACGACCCCGAGCTGCGCCGCCAGGTGGTGGTCGACGGGCTGGACCTGAACCGGCGCGCCCGGGGCCTGCTGGCCAGGTGGTGGCGGGGGTCGCGGGGCCAGTGGCTGGGCGAGGTGACCTACACGATGCACTTCATCGACGGCCGGGAGAACACGCTGTTGTGGCGGGACCAGCTCGTCCCGGCGTTCGCGCTCACCCCGCGCGCGGACAACCGTCCGCTGCAGGACTGAGGGTCCGGATGGTGCGCTCGAACTCGTCGAACACCGTGCTGAGCAGCTCGGTGTCCACCGGGCGGTGCAGCTGTTGCATGCCCACCAGGAGGGCCACCCCGGTGGTGGCGAGGCGGTCGGCGTCCCGGGCCGGTACGCCCAGGTCGACGATGATCGCCCGCAGCGTCGCGTGCCGTTGTGCGTCCACCTTCCGCTGTGCTGCCTCGACCCGCTCGTCGCTGCGGCTCCACGCGCGGATGGCCGCTTCGGCGTCGTGCGGCAGGGCGAGGGCCTGCCGCCGCAGCACGCCGAGGCGCTGCTCGACCCCGGCTTCGGCGCGGGCCAGCCGCACGATGCGCTGCGTCTGCTCGTCCTCCCAGTGGGCGAGCAGTGCCTCGACGAACCCCGCCCAGCCGCCGAAGTAGTGGTAGAAGGACCCGCTGGTCACCCCGAGCGCCTGGCACAGCCGGCTGATCGTCAACCCCTCGGCCCCGTGTGCGGCCAGCTGGCCCAGTGCGGCCGCGAAGTACTGGTCCTGGGTGACCTTGAGGTGGCGCGGCTCCCTCGGCATCGCTGGCACTCCTTGCTGTGAGCAGCTGCACAAGGTCCTTTGACCTGCACCGATTGACTATAGCATAAGTTACGTTATGGTCAGAATCAGACCCCATCGCCGAGCTGAGGAGGCAGGCCCGTGGAGACCACGCGAACCTTCGACCCGCTGGACATCTCGTCGCACTCGTTCTGGGCGCAGCCGCCGGCGGTGCGTGACCAGCGGTTCGCGCGGCTGCGGGCCGAGCGCCCGGTGTCCTGGCACCGCCCGGCCGAGACCGATCTGATGCCGAACTCGGACGACCCGGGGTTCTGGGCGTTGACCCGGCACGCCGACATCGTCGAGGCCAGCCGCAACGCCGAGGTGTTCGCATCCGGGCAGGAGTTCGGCGGGGTGATGCTGGAAGACGTGCCGGCCGAGGTGCTGGAGGCGGCGCACTCGATCCTGGCTATGGACGCGCCCCGGCACGTCCGCCAGCGCCGGCTGATCAGCTCGGTGTTCACCCCGAGGCGGGTGGCCCAGATCGAGGGGCAGATCCGCAACCAGGCCTGGCTGATCGTGGACGAGGTGGCCCCGCTGGGCGAGATCGACTTCGTCGAGCAGGTCGCCGCACGGCTGCCCATGTGGACGATCTCGGAGATGATCGGGATCCCGATGGAGGACCGGGAGCGGATCACCGCCGCCGCCGGTGCGATGGTCGCCTGGAACGACCCGGACTTCATCGGCGACGGCGAGCCGATCAACGTGCTGTTCAACTCGCTGGTGACGCTGCACGGCGGCGCGTCCGAACTGGTCGCGCGGCGCCGGGAGGAGCCGGCGGACGACCTGATGACCGCGCTGGCCCAGGCCGAGCTGGACGGCGAGCGGCTCACCGACGCCGAGATCGCCGCGTTCTTCGTGCTGCTCTGCGTGGCCGGCAACGACACCACCCGCCAGACCGCCAGCCACACCGTCAAGGCGCTCCAGGACTTCCCCGAGCAGCGGGCCGCCCTGCTGGAGGACTACGACGGGCGGATCGGCGCGGCGGTGGAGGAGTTCGTCCGCTGGGCCAGCCCGGTGATGACCTTCCGCCGCACCGCGCGCACCGACACCGAGGTCGGCGGACAGAAGATCGCCGCCGGGGAGAAGGTCGTGATGTTCTACCGCTCGGGCAACCAGGACGAGGCGGTGTTCGACCAGCCGCTGCGCTTCGACATCGCCCGCAAGCCGAACAACCACATCGGGTTCGGCGGCGGCGGTCCGCACTTCTGCCTGGGCAGCCACCTGGCCCGCACCCAGCTCCGCGCGCTGTTCCGGGAGCTGCTGTTCCGGCTTCCGGACCTGCGGGTGGGGGAGCCGGAGTACCTGGCCGGAAACTTCATCAACGGCATCAAGCGGCTGCCGGTCACGTTCACCCCCCGGGACTGAGCGATGCGCCTGGTACCGCCCACCGACTCGCTCTACCTGTGGGCCGAGTCGCAGCGCAGCCCCGCGCACGTCATATCCCTGCAGATCTTCGAACCGCCGCCGGACGCCGGACCCGAGCTGCTGGACGAGATGTACGCCGCGATGACCGACCGGGACGCCGTCAAACCGGCGTTCCGGCGCCGGCCCTACCGCTCGGCGGCCACCGCCGGCCAGTACGCCTGGGCCTACGACGAGGACATCGACCTGGCGCTGCACGTGCGCCGGGTCGCGCTGCCCCGCCCCGGCCGGATCCGCGAGCTGCTGGAACACGTGGGTGACTTCCACGCCACGCTGCTGGCCCGGGACCGCCCGCTGTGGCAGGCCCACCTGGTCGAGGGCCTGGCCGACGGCCGGTTCGCCCTGTGCACCAAGATGCACCACGCCAGCTTCGACGGGGTCAACATGGCCCGGCACGTGCTGGGCGGCCTCTCGCCCGACCCGGGAGCGCGGGGCTGCGCCGCCCCGTGGATCACGCCGAGCCGGCCCGGCCGGCCCGCCACCCCGGCCGCGACCCGTCGCCCCACGGTCACCGCCATCGGGAAGGGTGCGCTCCGGGTGGCCGACCAGCTGGGTGGCACCGTCAAGGCGCTGGCCGGCGCCGGTGTCTCCTCGGTGCGGGACGGCGGGCCGACCCTGCCGTTTAGTGCGCCGCACACCATCCTGAACAACCGGGTCGGCTCCGCGCGCCGCTTCGCCGGCGACTCGTGGCCGATCGCGCGGCTGGTCGACGTCGCCAGGGCCACCGGCACCAGCCTGAACGACGTGGCGCTGACCATGTGCGCCGGTGCGCTGCGCGCGTACCTGATCGAGCGGGACGCCCTGCCCGGGTCGTCACTGGTGGCCATGGTCCCGGTCTCGCTGTCCTCCACCGACCCGTCCGCCTCGGCCCGTGACGGCAACTCCTGGGCCGCCGTGCTGTGCAACCTCGGCACGGACATCCCCGACGGCCTCACCCGGCTGCGGGGCATCCACTGCTCCATGCGACGCGGCAAACGCCTGATGTCCGAGCTCGACCCGGTCACCGCCACGGCGCTCAGCGGCGCGGTGCTCGGCGGGGTGCTGCCCAACACGCTGCCCGGCCCGCTGCCGCCCCGGCCCGCGTTCAACCTGGTCATCTCCAACGTCCCCGCCGTGGCCAAGCCGCTCTACCTCAACGGGTGCGCGCTCACCGACGCCTACCCGATCTCCGTAGTGACCGACGGCCAGGCGCTGAACATCACCCTGGTCTCCTACCGCGACCGGCTGTCGTTCGGCATCACCGGCTGTCACCGGTCGGTCCCGCACCTGCAACGGCTGCTGGTCCATCTCGAAGACGCCCTGCGCGATCTCGAGGACGCCCGGCCCGGCTCATGAAGCACCCGGGCGCTGTTTAGGATCACCGGATGAGACCTTCCGCACTGGAGCGGGCGCCGAAGATGGTCGGCCTGGTGACCCTGGTGGCCGGAGCTGCGCTGGTGGCCGCGCCCGGTCCCGTCGGCTCGGCGATGGGGCTGGGCGACCGGCGGTCGGTCGCCCGGACGGTCGGGGTGATGGACCTGGCCCTGGTACCGGGCCTGCTGCGCGGTCGTCCGCGCTGGCCGTGGATGGCCGCGCGGGCCGCGTTCAGCCTGGCCACGGCGACCATCTACCGGGCCGAGGCCCGGCGGTCGGATGGCCGGCGCGAGGCCGTCGGCGGCATGTACGGGATGCTCGGCCTCACCGTGGCGGACGTGGTGGTCGCCCTGGCGCTGCGCAACGCCGAACGCGCCTAGGCCGGCGCCCGCCCCTTCCACTCCACGGCGAGGGATGACCGCCCGCCTGAGCGAGTTTCACCTGCGGTTTTCGGGACAACCCTACCTGCCGATCGGGATCACCCCCCTCGGGTTCGGGTGTGCTCACCATGGTTCGGAGCCGGCCGCCACAGCACCCTTGTGACCAACACGAACTCCAGGTCAACAAACGAGGGGGAGTTGTCGTGACGGTCATTTCGCTCCCGCAGGAGTACAACGAAGAGGGTCTGTTCGTCGACCTGCGGTCGATCTTCGGCAGCTCGTTGTTCTTGAAGTGTGAGGGTTTCAAC
Source organism: Actinospineispora eucalypti (assembly GCF_039543365.1). Lineage (NCBI taxonomy): Bacteria > Bacillati > Actinomycetota > Actinomycetes > Pseudonocardiales > Pseudonocardiaceae > Actinospineispora > Actinospineispora eucalypti. The sequence continues at coordinate 1,161 of NZ_BAABJP010000004.1, read as the reverse complement.
TTCGCCGGTTCGATCAAGCTGAAGGCGGCCGCTGGGATGGTCGAGGCGGCCGAGCGGGATGGGCTTTTGACGCCGTGGTCGGTGATCGTGGAGTCCTCGTCGGGGAACCTGGGTGTGGCGTTGAGCATGATCGCCGCGAGCAAGGGGTACCGGTTCATCTGTGTGACCGACCCGCGCTGCAACCTGGCCACCCGGCGGTTGATGGAGGCTCTGGGTGGTGAGGTGCACACGGTCACCGAGCCGGACGCGGCCGGTGGTTTCCTGGGCGCCCGGATCGATTACGTCCGGTCGTTGTGTGACTCGGATGACCGGTATGTGTGGTTGAACCAGTACGCCAACCCGAACAACTCGGCGGCGCACTACAAGACCACCGCGCCCGAGATCGCGTCCGCGTTCCCGCACCTGGACGTGCTGTTTGTCGGGGCGGGCACCACCGGCACGCTGATGGGCTGCGCGCGCTACTTCCGGCGCCACCACCCGCGCGTGCGGATCGTCGCGGTGGACGCGGTGGGCTCGGTGACCTTCGGCGCCCCTCCCGCGCGCCGGATGATCCCCGGGCTGGGCACCAGCGTCCGCCCGCCCCAGTTGGACGAGTCCTACGTGGACGAGGTGGTGTATGTGGAGGAAGCGGACACCGTCCGCGCCTGCCACCGCCTGGCCCGGCGGGGGTTCTTGTTCGGCGGGTCTACCGGGACCGTGGTCAGCGGCGCTACTCAGTGGCTGGCCGATCGCGGCGCCCAGCACCTCACCTCGGTGGCCATCGCCCCGGATTTCGGTGAGCGGTATCTGGACACCGTCTACCAGAGCACCTGGATCCACGACCTGTACGGCGAGGACGTGCTCGACGGCATCGACGGCGGGGCCGAGCTGCCCACCCGTTCCTGGTCCGCGTGATCCCGATGAGCGCTCCGAGCATCGAAAGCCGGCCAATGCAGGCACAGTCGCTGTCGGACCTGATCGTGGTTGACCAGCACGAGGCGCAGGGTTGGCGGGTCCGCCAGGACGAGCGTCTTGATCACTTGTTCGAGGAGCGCTGCGACTGGGTCCGCAAGTACGGGCGGCCCGGGCAGCTCGCGGTGGACGCGGGCGAGAAGTCCCTCAGTTACGAGGAGTTGGACGGCTGGGCCAACCGGATGGCCCGTTTCCTGCGGCTGCGCGGCG